>CAZUJU010000001.1:0-156462 GCA_964620675.1 uncultured Thiotrichales bacterium
CGCCGGTGCGGTTTCTGCACGCGCTCGCGCGGGAGTGCCGGTTCAAACGGACCGAAGCGGACGTCGCCTGACCGAGTGGCGCCGCGCGAACCGCGTCGGAAGGCGGTTCGTTCGGCGCCGGTTGAGCCTACGCCAATGATCTGTGCTAAGACTGGCTGATGCCAAAGCGTAGCTCTGTTGTTGTCAGCATCGTGATCGCCGCTCGCAACGAGGGGGCGAATCTTGCGGATATGGTGGAGTGTCTGTGGCTGAACAGTGGGCCGGCATTGCGCGAGGTGGTGGTGGTGGACGATGGTTCGGAGGATGGGAGCGGTGCGGCAGTGGCGCGGCGGTTTGCGGGGGACGACCGGACGCGGGTGTTGCGTTGCGAGGGCGTGGGGGTGGCGGCGGCGCGCAATCGCGGGGCGGCAGCGGCACGGGGCGAGGTGTTGGTGTTTCTCGATGGACATTGCTGGTGTCCGCCCGGCTGGCTGGCTGCATTGGTGACGGCGTTGGGGGCGCCTGGGGTGGGTCTGGTGGGGCCTGCGTTTGTGGATCTGGAGACGGAGACTGGAGCGGCCGGTTATGGAGCGACGTGGCCGGCGGCGGATTTGCGTATGGCATGGTTGCCGCGGATGGGCGATGCGCCTTATGCGGTGCCGCTGCTGCCGGGCGGCTGCGATGTGCTCAAGCGCAGTGTGTTCCGCGATGTGGGGGGTTACGACGAGGGGATGGGCTGCTGGGGTTCGGAGGGGGAGGAGTTGAGCTTGCGGGTTTGGCTGGCGGGGTATGAGGTGCGGGTGGTGCCGGGCTGTGAGGTGAGGCATTTGTTCCGGGCGCGCCACCCCTACGCGGTGGATGGGGTTGAGGTGCTGCACAACCGCTTGCGCGTGGCCACGGTGCATTTTTCACCGCCGCGGCTGGCGCGGGTATTTGAGCGCGTGGCGCAGGAACCGGGCTTTGGTGCGGCGGCGACCTTGCTGATGTGCAGTGATGCGCAAACGCGGCGGGCATTTTGGAAAATTCGTCATAGTATGGATGACGACGCCTGGTGCGCCCGATTTGCGATCGAAGTTTAAGACCTTGCGCCGATTGCGGTTGAATCAGCGCGTGCGATAATCGGCGCCACTATGAAACTACTTTATTTTATCGGGGCCTACGCGGGCACTGAGATAATAAGTCGCCAAATCGAGCGGTTAGGGGTTAACGGCGCACAGTTTGTCATCCATGTCGATGCCCGTCGCGACGGTGTTCTGAACGAGTTGCAGGCACGTTACGGCGAGGATTCACGAGTTCACTTCCTGCCGCGGCGGCGCAAGATTTATTGGGGGCAACCCGGGTACCTGTTTTCGATTCTGGATTCGATCCACTATGCGGTAGCGCAGGGTTTGGCGTTCGATGTCGCAACGCTGTTGTCGGATTCGTGTTATCCGCTGCGGCCTGTAGCCGAGATCGAGGCGTGGTTTCGCGATCACCCAGGGAAGAATTTCATTGATGTTGCTCACCGCGACAAGGACCCACACGTTTGGGCCGAGTGGGGACCCCCTTCGAGCATGCGCACGCGCATGGAGCAGTGGCACTTGATGTTCCACACCCGGATCGTCGCCCGCATTCGGATACCCGGGCGCAAACTGCCGCTCAACCACGAGCCTTACGTTGGATGGCTGTGGTGGAGCCTGACACGCGAGGCGGTGCATTACATCGACCAGTTTTTCGCCGAAAACCCAGCCTATATTGCCTTCCTCAAGCGTAGTTACAGTCCGGACGAATATATTTTTCAGACTCTGCTGATGAATTCGCCGCTGCGCGATACGGTGGTAAACGACAACCTGCGCTACCTGCATCCGCCAACCGAGGAAATTCCGTTTACGAACTTTATTCGGGAGATTACGGTGGCAGACCTCGATGCGGTGCTCGGGTCCTCGGCCTTGATCGCGCGCAAGGTCAAAACCCTTGCGCTCGCGGAGACGATCGACCAGCGCGCTGGCGTGGCGCCGCTCTGAGTCGGCCCTGCGCAGTACGTGACGTGGAAAGCAGCGCAAGTCGATGCGCTGATTGATCACGCCGCGACTGGGTGAGGCGCCGGCTGGTCAGGCGGATGACGCGCGGCGCAGGGTGGCGGGGCGATTGCGAGCAAGCAGTTGTTCGGCCATGAGCAATCCGCTCAGGTAGGCGCCTTCGACGGTGCCGTTCATGCACCAATCCCCACAGAGTCCGATCCCACGCTCGTCGTCGTACAGGCATCCGTCACCCGGCGGGAGTTGCGTGGTGGGTACCAGCCAGGTGCGCGCGTAAGCGGCGCTCGGGCGGGTGCGCAATTTAAGGCTGCGCAAGAATTCGGACCCCAGCGCGGTGGCGGCCTCACGCTGGGTCAACTCGGCGTTGCCGGCGCTCCAATCGCGCCGGGCATGCAAGACCCAGGTTTCGGCACGCGGCCGATCAGGCAGGGTGCGCAGTTTAAGCGCGCGTTCGAGGCACTGCGATTGCGGAAACTGGATCTCACCGTAAGCGACCGGAAGATCGCGTTCAAACCACAGCGTGGCGACCCATAGCGGCGCTTCTGGGATCGATGCGGCCACGGTGAGTAGGTGGGTGTCGAGCCCGGCGAGCAGGCGCGCGGCGGCGCCGGGCGGGGTGGCCAGAATCACTTGGTCATATTCGCCGAGGATGCGGCCTTGGGCGTTGCCCAGGCGGTAACTCGATCGGCCGGGCTCGATCACGGCAACATCGGCATTGAGCCGCAGTTTCAGCGGGTCAGCCAGGCGCTGGGCGAGGTAGCCAGAATCGGACAGGGCGACGTAACGTTGCGCGCCTTCATCGAGGGTAACGAGGTGATGGTCGAGCACTTGCCCGCGCCAACCGCACACCGGCTCCACCCAGCCGTCGCTTCGCCAGGCGCGTACCAGTTCGCGAAACAGCGGATCGGTAACGCTGAAGGGTAGACAGGCGTCATCGTGGCGCTCGCTATTGATCAGACTCCCGCTCATGCGCCCGCCGGGACATGAGCGCCCCTCAAATACCACGATCTCGGGAATCTCGAGCGTGAGTGCGGCGGCGCAACCGAGCCCGGCCATGCCGGCACCGATGATGGCGACTGAGTTCATGGGGCGGGGACGATCGTTAAACATGAAACCCTCGGCTGGCGCTTTGAATGCGAACGACAAGGTGCCTCAGATTACGGATGAGTGACAGTCGGAGACGACCGTGAAGCGATCGGCGTCACAATTCGGCACGTGGCGCGTTCGGTCAGCGGGCGCTTGCCGCAGGTGACGTCAGTCGGGTAGGCCAGGCGGGGTTTCGACACCGAGCCGCTCGCGCAAGCTGGCAAAGCGCTCAGCAACGGCATAATGCAAGATCTCGCGTTTTTGGGTGTCGAGCACCACTGCGAGTCCCTTGGTGGGGTAAAGCCAGAGGGTGCGTTCCGCATCGAGGCGGTGGCTTTCGGTGGGTTCGCCGAACCGCTCGCGTACGATCTCGGGTTCGTACTGGGCCTGCGGAATGTAGGTGATTTCGACGACCTTCAGGGCCTCGAGGCCCGGCCGATCCTGCTCGGTGATGCCGTATTTGCGCGCGCCACTGGCTTGCGGTTTGGGATTGAGCCCGCTGGTGGCCAGGCTCGCGAGTTGCTCGGGCGTCGCGGCGAGGTGGAGGATGACGTTAGCGTTAAACACGCCGAGGCGGATCTTCTCGAAGTAGGCCTCGATCTGACGCGTGCCGTCGCGGGCCTCGAACAGCCCGAGTTCGGGTTCCGCCTGCCACAGGACGGCGGCCTCCCCGAGTGTGGATTGGCCCAGGGTCACGCCAAAAACACTCACTTCGCCGCCGGGGCCGCGTTCGATCTGCCACGGCAGATGTGTAACCTGACGTACGCCGCCGACCTGACGGCTGACGTAGCCGTAATACCAAACGGCCGAGATCAGCACGAGGGCGGTAAGGCCCCACCATAGCAGTCGCTTCATGAGGGTCGAGGCTAGATTAAGCGGTAGAAGATGTTCAGCGCGGGACGGTCGTCGACGAGTTTGCCGAGGCTGATCTCGCCCTCGCCGGTCAGCGGTACTTCCTCACGCCGGATGAAAAATGATTGCCCGCCGCGGGGCTGGACGTAGGTGCCGTTGGTGCTCTGGTCGCGCAGGATGAACTTGTTACGCCGGTATTCGATGACCGCGTGCTGGCGCGAGACCATGGTGCCGTTGACGGTGAGGTTGGAGTCGAGTTCGCGGCCCATGACGAAGGTGGGCGATTCCGGCAGGAGTTTGAACTCGAGGCCGCAATTGCGCAGCGTGAGCACCGACCCGAACCGGGTGCCGACGCCGAGATTGATCACGCCGGTCACATCGCCGGTGCCCTTCCACAGCACCTCGTAGATCTCTAGCGGTTGGATGCGCCCCTTGACCTGGACGTTGTCATACGGCCGCATCGCAATTTCGAAGTTGTCCGGCAGGCGGCTTACGGAGTCGCGGGTGGTGAGGATCTGCCCGGCCCGCGCGGCGGAGGTCACCCGCGCGGCGACATTGACGGTGTCGCCGAATACGTCGCCCTCGGTGATCAGTCCGAGGCCGGAGTGGATGCCGATGTGCATCGCGACGTTGATGTCCTCGAATGCCATCTCCTCGTTGAGCGCCTCTTGCACCGAACTGGCGGAATAAATCGCCTGCTCGGCGCGATCGAACATACAGAGAATGTCATCGCCGGCGGTTTTGATGACGCGCCCCTTGTTGCGCTCTACCAGATCACTCACGAGCCCGAGACACTGGGTGATCGTGAACTGCGCCTCAATGTCACCCAATTGCTCGTAGAGCCCCGTGCTGTCGACCACGTCAGCGAACATCACGGTGAACTCTTCACGCTGGGCCATTTGTTTCATCTCGCCTCACGCCAATGCCTACACCAAGAAAAAAGGAACCGGCATTGGCCGGTATCGCGTGGGTTAGTTGCGCCTTTGCACACCCAAGCCCTGCTCATTTTCGAAATATATCACAAAACTTGGGGCACCCCGGCGCGGCGACGCCTGGGGTGCCCCGCGCGGTGGCTCAAGCCGCCTCGGAGAGGGTGAGGATGATGTCGTTCATCCGGCTGACGAATCCGGCCGGGTCTTCAAGCTGCCCGCCTTCGGCAAGGATTGCTTGGTCGAGCAGGAGCCCGGCCCATTCGTTCAGGCGTTGCTCGCTTTGCTCGTGCAACAGCTTGCGCAGGATCGGGTGCGCCAGATTCACCTCCAGGATCGGCTTGCTGCTCGGCAATGCCTGGCCGGCCTGCTTCATCAGGTGCTGCATGTACAGCGCCATGTCGTGTTCGTGCATCACGATGCAGGACGGCGAGTCGGTGAGGCGTTCGGAGCGTTGCACCTTTTCGACCCGTTCGCCCAGCGTGGTTTGGAGTCGTTCGAGCAGCGATTTGTCCTTGTCGTCGAGTTCCGGCACGGCTTCAGCCTCGCCCTTGATCTCACCGAGGTCGAGGTCGCCCTTAGCCACCGACTGGAACGATTTGCCGTCGAATTCGTGTACGTAGCTCATCAGCCACTCGTCGACCCGGTCGTGCATCAGCAGCACCTCGATCCCCTGCTTGCGGAAGATCTCCAGGTGCGGGCTGCGCTTGGCCGCGGTGAAGCTGTCGGCGGTGATGTAGTAGATCTTTTTTTGGCCCTCTTTCATCCGCCCGACATAATCTTCAAGAGAGATGGATTGTGCGTCGGTATCGGTATGGGTCGAGGCGAAGCGCAGGAGCTTGAGCACCTGTTCGCGATTAGCGAAGTCCTCCGCCGCGCCTTCCTTCATCACCCGCCCGAATTGCTCCCAGAACTTGTCGTACTGCTCCGGTTCGTTCTTGGCCATGCCTTCCAGCAACGCCAACACCTTCTTGACCGAGCCGGAGCGGATCGAGTCGATCTGGCGGTTGTGCTGGAGAATCTCGCGCGAGACGTTGAGCGGCAGGTCGCTGGAGTCGATCACCCCGCGCACGAAACGCAGGTAGCGCGGCATCAAGGTCTTGGCGTCGTCCATGATGAACACGCGTTGGACGTACAATTTCACGCCATGGACTTGGTCCCGCTCCCAGAGGTCGAATGGCGCGCGCGCCGGGATGTAGAGTAACGAGATGTATTCCTGCTTGCCCTCGACCCGGTTGTGGGTCCACGCCAGCGGCTCCTCGAAGTCGTGCGCAACGTGCTTGTAGAACTCTTTGTACTCGTCGTCGGTCACCTCGCTCTTGGCGCGGGTCCACAGGGCGGAAGCGCGGTTGACGATTTCCCACTCGTCAGTGGGTTTGCCGTTTTCGTCGTCCTTGCGCATCCGAATCGGCAGCGGAACATGGTCCGAGTATTTGCTGATGATGCTTTTCAGGCGCCAGCCATTCAGCAGATCGTCCCGCTCTTCCTCGCGCAGATGCAGAATGACTTCGGTGCCGTGACGGGGGCGCTCGACGCTCTCGATGCTGAAGCCGTTTTCACCCGTGGAGGCCCAGTGCACCCCCTGTTCGGTCGGCAATCCGGCGCGGCGGGTGTAGAGCTCCACGCGCTCGGACACGATAAAGGCCGAATAAAATCCGACCCCAAATTGACCGATCAGGTGCGCCTGGTCGGATTGCTCCTTGTTCATCGCCTTGAGGAACTCGGCCGTGCCCGACTTGGCGATGGTGCCGATGTGCTCTACCACCTCGTCGCGACTCATGCCGATGCCGTTGTCGCGGACGGTGATGGTCTTGGCGTCTTGGTCGAACTCGACATCGACCTTAAGTTCGGGGTCGTCCTGGTACAGCGCGTTGTTGCCCAAAGCCTCGAAGCGCAACTTGTCGCACGCGTCCGAGGCGTTCGAGATCAACTCCCGCAAAAAGATCTCCTTGTTTGAATACAGCGAGTGGATCATCAGCTGCAGCAGCTGATTGACCTCGGTCTGGAAATTCAGATTTTCCTTGTTTGGCTCAACGCTCATGGTCTCCGGCTCCGATATTTTTCAACCCGATAGAAGCTGGGGTTGCCACCGCCAGTTTCAACCCCCGGCGAGGGTTTTCTTTTGGAGCCGCGCCACGCGAAGGCTTCCTGACGCCGCGCATTCAGGTCGCTGGCCGAATCACGTTTCGGGCATCAGTGTCGGCATTTGCGCCGTCGCCGCATGCTCTCGTAGCGCGCGGGCCGCGACCGGTGCTTGATAAAGGCCAGCTTCGTGCGTAAGCAACCAGGTCTTGATCCGACCCCAGCCGCCGCGCGCATCGCCGGCGTAACCGCCCTGCCCGGAGACCGCGACGACGCGGTGACAAGGAACGAAGATCGGAATCGGGTTGGCGCGGCAAGCCCCGCCGATCGCGCGCGCGCCGGTGCCCATTTGCGCAGCGAGCGCGCCGTAAGTGATGGTGGTGCCTGCGGGCAGTTCGAGCAAGGCCTCCCATACCGCCTGCTGAAACGGCGTGCCGCGCAACGCGAGTTCGACCACGAGATTTGCTCCGGGATCGCCCAAGTATCGTTGCAGCACGCTGGTAACCCGCTTGGTGAAGGAATCTAACGGCGGCTGCAATGTCGCCTGCTCTGAAAGAAAATCGATCTGGGTCAAGACCCCATGATCGGTGCGAATCCCAATCACGCCGAACGGCGCTTTGATGATGGCCGAGTACACGAGTTGAATGGCCCTCCGCTAAGATTCAGACACATTCAAGCATAGACGAAAAACCCTGCACCAGTGTGGCGCAATACGGTGCGCCGTGAGCGCGACCCCGCGAACTTCAGATTACCTGATACCTTCCTGCGTCTGGTGCCGATATTCGGACTTGGTGGTGGCATCATGCATGTCGGTTGGGCTGACGAAGGAAGCCCAACCTACGAAATTGGTGCCAATGCCAACGAGCGCGGGATCAGGAAGTCTGAAGCTAGTCAGAAATGGCCTGAACAAAGGCCCGGAGTAGGGGCGGAAAGTGCGGGACGGGCGCCTTGGAAGGATTGGCGCCCGGCCCGCTCGCGCGGGTTAGACCTTTTCGGTGATCCGCGCAGCTTTGCCGGTGAGGCCACGGAGGAAGTACAGCTTGGCGCGACGAACGCGACCGCGCCGCTTGACCTTGACGCTGGCAACGGCCGGGCTGTGGGTCTGGAACACCCGCTCGACGCCTTCGCCGTGGGAGATCTTGCGCACGGTAAACGCGGAGTTGAGACCGCGATCGCGCTTGGCGATCACGATGCCTTCATAGGCCTGCAGACGCTCGCGGTTGCCTTCCTTCACCTTGACTTCGACGACGACGGTATCGCCGGGTCCGAAGTCTGGGATATCGGAGCGAAGCTGCTCCGCTTCGAGTTGCTGAATGATGTTCATCGTTGCCACCTGTTCTTAAATCAGTCCTGTGTCGGCGAATTCGCGGCGCGAATCACCCCTTCAATCGTCTCCAGATCCTGCTTGCCGAGCGCGAGCCGTTCGATCAACTCGGGGCGACGACGCACGGTGCGCTCCAAGGCGCGATCGCGTCGCCAGCGCGCAATCACGGCGTGGTTGCCGCCGAGCAAGATCTCCGGCGTCGCACGCTCATCGACCACTTCGGGTCGGGTGTAATGCGGGCAGTCGAGCAGTCCATCCATGAACGAATCCTGCCGCGCCGAATCCTGATGACCCAGCGCACCCGGCAACTGCCGCGCGATCGCGTCGATCAGCACCATCGCCGGTAATTCGCCGCCGCTCAGCACGTAATCCCCGATCGACCACTCCTCGTCGACAAAGGCCTCGATAAAGCGCTCATCGACCCCTTCATAGCGGCCGGCGATTAGAATCAACCGCTCCGAACACACAAAATCGTTCACCGCCGCCTGCGTCAGGACCCGCCCCTGCGGACTCAGGTAAATGACCCGCGCCGCCCGGGCATCGTCAGCCTTGGCTGCTCGCAACGCGTCAGCTAGGGGCTGATACAGCATCACCATTCCAGGACCGCCACCGTAAGGCCGATCATCGACCGTGCGGTGCGCGTCGTGGGTGAAATCGCGGGGATTCCACACCTTGAGATCAAACAGACCGGCCCGGTGCGCGCGCTCGGTCACCCCAGAAGCAACCACCTGACGGACCAGTTCCGGAAACAGGCTGATGACATCGATTCGTGTCGCCATCCGGGCCGCCTCCGCGACGTCAAAAATCCGCGTCCCAGTCCACCACCATGCGTTTGCCGGCGAGGTCGATCCGCTTCACATAGAGCGGATTGACGTAGGGAACCAGGCGTTCACGCTCACCCTGCTCCACCACAAGCACATCGTTGGCGCCGGTTTCCATCATCCCGGTCACGACGCCCAGTTCGACCCCTTCCAGGTTGGTCACGCTGAGCCCGATCAGATCGGCCCAGTAGTATTCATCACCGCCAAGGGCGCCCAGTTGCGAACGCTCAACCGCGATCTCGGTTCCGATCAACCGGGCCGCCTGGTCGCGGTCATCGCATCCGGCCAGCTTCACCAGCACGCCTTTGCCGTGCGCTTGGCCCTGCTCGACTTTGAAACTCTGCCATTGATCGCCGATCCGCAGCAGCCAGGGCCGATATTGCAGGATGTTCTCGCGCGGCTGGGTGTGGGAAAACACCTTGAGCCAGCCTTTGACGCCGTACAGCCCGGTGAGCCGCCCGAGGGTGACCGGCGCCGGACCGGACAGTGCTACGCCTCGGCCGCTTGCGATTTGTTCGCTTGCTTCCACAACACTGCGACGCGGTCGGTGAACTTGGCGCCCTGCTTCAGCCAGTGCTCCACGCGCGCCTTGTCCATTTGCAGCTCGGTGGCCTGGCCGCGCGCAACTGGATTGAAGTATCCAAGGCGTTCTTTGTAACCGCTGTCGCGGCATTTACGCGAGTCGGTAACCACGATGTGGTAGAAAGGCGCCTTTTTCGCGCCGCCCCGCGCCAGTCGAATTGTGATCATTGCTTACCTTGCTTCGAAACAGTCATTGCCTACGCCAGACACAACTCGCCCGGCGAAAAAGGCGGCAATAGTACGCCCAAACGCGCGGATAGTGAAGTGGCGTGCGCCACGGAAGTGCGTGATTGGGGTCAGGCTGGTGCGTTGGACTCCGGAAGAGTCGCGTGCACAGTACCGCGGCGACCGTTTCCCCGTCCACAACTGTTCGCTAACCGTTTGAATTGAAATACGCCAGCATCGCGCCGGGCGTTAAAGCAAACTTCGGCATCAGGTCATGGAATCATTCTTGCGTGGTTTCTGGCTTAATCCGGGCCGGGCCGATAGCCCATGCCCTCCGCCTGCATTGGATGCACCCACGCCACTGCCCGCCCGCGCGCGGCTCATCGAGGAGAACAAGAATCCATGACCACGGCTTGCAACCTGGGACTCGACCCCGACGGCGCTTATGTCACCGCATCACGCGACCGCCTCCATCTCCACATCAACCTGATCCTAGCCGCATCCGGACAACCCACCGCCGAGGTACCCGATACGGCCGGGGTCATGGATACGGTGGACGATTTATTGAACGCATACCGCGAGAAAGGACGCCTACTGGCCGCCCATCTCTGTCCGAGCGATCAACGCATTCAGCAGTTCCTACAACGCTACCTGAGCGAACTCGAACTCGACCGGGTGCCCGAGTTGCCAGGTCAAACATTCATACTCGATCGCTATGGCATCGCGCGCGAGCTGTCGCTCCCCCTCGGCGAGGACGTGTTTCGCTCGGAGATCATCGAGAGTTACCGCGTCGCGCAGGGGGTGTTGCACAACCCGGCCAAGGACCGTCGAACCACGCACGGATCATTCCATGTCGCCGAGGGCGGCTTGCCGATCCCCGGCGACAAGCGCGCGATGCCGAAGCGAGCATTCGCGCGGATGCTTGAGCACGCGCTGAAACCGCCCGAGGACCTGCAAGTCATCCCGTTCACCGCCAACCAGCGGCAGCCAGCGCGGATGTTCGTGAGCCTGTTGCTGCGCCCCAGTGTGTGCCCCGAAATCCCCGGCCTGGATGCCGAAAAGTCGATGGAGATCCGCTTTTTTGCGCCCGGCAACCTGGTCAGCAACCTCGATTTCGTTGAGAGCATCTTCGGCAACGCAGGCAACCCGCAGCTGGTTGAAAACGACGCCGCGCTTGATATCGACCATTGGACCGGACACACCGGCTGCGTCATCCTCGCGCCGCATCTGACCCGCCTGACCAAGCGCGAACTCGGCCTACCGCACCGCGATCACGCGACCCAGCGGCAGTTGCGCGACGGCATGTGCTGGACCCGCGAGGACGAGCTGTACAACGGCGGCGAGGCGTTCAAACTCACCGCGCGCGACGACTCCGGCGTCATCGTCACGCTGCTCGCCGACAACTACTTCGGCTATTGCAAGAAAGAGGTCAAGACCCAGATCAGCTATGCGGCCAACCTGTTCGGCCTCGCCGAGGAGGAGCATGCGGGCGGCGCGCTCGCGTTCGAGCGGCGTAACCACGGCGAGGAATACGGCATCGACGACATCACCCGCCCGCCGGGCTACAGCTTTGCCGAGGTTGTCGAAACCTACGGCGACGTCATGGACGTGCAGCCGCAAGGCTACGGTATTGACCAGCGCTTCCCCGAGGTGATCTACGTCCCGCAGGCCCTGCGCATGGACCTCAACGCGCAGACCATCACCTGGGACCGCGACGGGACGACGGAGACGCTCCGGCTGCGGCCCGGCCACATCTACATCCAGCCGAACGGCTACAAGATCGAGATGTGCAAACACCCCGGCGCGCCTTCGTGGCGTTTGATCGGTACCGTCGCGGAGGGGACGTTTTGCCACAAACCGAGCACAGTTTCCGGGGGCGGCAAGTCCGAGATCTCCAAGTCGCTGGAGGACGCGGTGATCTATGGACCGCTGTTCGTCGACGACCTCGCGCACGACCTCGACCGGGTGCAGGAAATCTTTGACCGCGATTACACCACGCGCTTCAAGCCTGGCGGCGAGCACGAAGATAACGATTTACGCCGCGGACCCCTGAGTCCGAACCGCAGCCTGGGCTCGTTCATCAAGCTGCTGACGCCCTCGCCGGGTTACACCGATGAGTTCAACGCCTGGCTGAAGTCGATCCCGCCCCGGATTCAGGCGCTGGCGTTTTTGATCAAGCGTTTCTATCGTCCGGAATGGGGCAATGACTGGCGCCGTTATCTCTCGGTCGATGAGGTCGACGGCCACCCGGCGCACGAGCTGAAACTGCACGGTCGGCGCATCGTCGCGTCGTATCTGCGGGTCGGCTTCGACGAACAGAAAAAGTGGCGCACCTTTAAAGTCCGGCAGGATTTCATCGCCGCGGAAAAGGTCCAGATGGAGGATGACATCAGCGTCTCGGTGGTGGTGCCGCAAACGCAGATCGCCCACTGCAGCCCGCGCCAAACGGAGGCGCACAGCGTCAAGCTGGTCAAGAACTGCGAATACCGCCTGTTCCAGCGTCCGGACGACGCCGTAATCCCGGGTTACGACAAACAGGCGGAATCCGACCTCGCGCGGGCCGGTAACTTCATCGCGAACTTCGAGCCGCTGAAAGGCGCGCCGCTGGATCAAGTCGTCGACGACGTGTTGACGCTGTGCAACCTGACCGATCCGATGCGCACGCTACTCATCGCAGCGCAGACGCGCGGCGACCAGCACGTCGTCTCCTCGGCCCACCCGCGCCTGGTCGACGGCAAGCCGACGAAAAACCCGCGCTATCTGCAAACCCGGCCGGATCTCGTCCATCCGGTGCGCAAGTACGTCGCCGAAATGGGGGCGAGGCTGCATCGCAAACTGGCGTTAAACGCGCCGATCTGCCACCCGGTGGACGCGGTGCTGTCGGGGCGGCGCAACAATCCACCGGAACCGGGTATACGCCCACTGGCGGTCTATAACCCGATTCACTATCAGGAACTGCCCGAACTGTTCATGGACTACATCTGCTCGCTGACCGGCAAGTCACCGAGCACGACCGGCGCGGGCAGCGAAGGCGCGCTGACCAAGGGGCCGTTTAACGCGCTACGGCCGACCGCCGATCTGAACAACACCCTGGTTTCATTCATCCTCACCGGCTACGCGGGCTATTCGACGCCGGCTGGCCATATCGGCCCAGCCGTACGCGTCGATCATGACATCAGCTTGTTGATCCCGGAGATCTGGTCGCGCCTGAAGCACAACGAGCGCGACCCAAGTTACCTGATCGCGCACGGTTATCTGGAGCGCGTAGCGGATTTTCACCACGCCGGCGAACGGGTGCTCGCGAGCCGCCTGGGCTATCGCATCACCGACCGGTTTGTGCGCGCCTTCATGGGCAAGATCTTCGACAATCCCCGCGCCGTATTCACCCAGCCGATCCTCAAGCCGGAGCTGCAGGACAAGGCAGCGTTTGTCGACGGCGTGCACAATATCGTCGAGTCGCAACGCCAGGTCGCCCAGCGCTACCTCGACGACGGCACCATCGAGGACGCCTGCCCGCCGCTGCGCGCGCTGCTGTTCATCATGGCCGAGGGACACTTCCACGGGCAGGACGTCCACGCCCCGGCGATCCGGCAATTGTTCACCCGCGACTACCTGCTCGCCTGCGACTGGTACCAGGAACGACTGGAGGTCAAACAACAACGCGATATCGCGCTGTGGAAACGCCACGTCCACAGCCTCGAAGACTTCCTCCGCCTGCGACACTACGCCTCCGTGGCCGAAACGCTACGCGCGCGGGAGTCGCTCGATGTCGCACGCGCACGCCTCACCGCCGCGCAAAGTCCCGCGTATCGCGCCAGCCTCGTCGGCACCATTGGCGCCGACCCCCTGCGCCCGCCGCGCGAAGCCATGCTGCGCGAAGAAATGGCGCGCTGGCGGGCATTCAAGGACAGCGAAAGCGCACCCGCGCGTGACGCGCTGAGTGCCTGAGTTCGGCGGTCGCTGTTCAACCTAGATTCCTCGGTTGACCGCTCATTTGAGAACGTAATGTGCTGTATTCGCGACAATGCTGTGGTTTATTCGGGTTCACCTTCCGGGTGCATGCGCTACCTGCCCGAGTGGGCGGCCTTCGGGGCGCATGGCTGCGTTGCAACTCCTTGGAATGGAACAACCATTCCGCGTCGTTGCGCGTTGCGAACACCCTCCTTGGCGTTCGCCCTTCGGGCCAGCCTGCGGCGGTCCAAATCCGCTCCTGGCGGATTTGTTCCCTGCACCCCGAATACCGCCCACTCGGGCACGTCAAACCGAGGATTCTAGGTTGAACTACGCGGGGAAAAATTCGACTTCGCGAACGCGGCGGCGACCGAAGTTCGGACTAAAAGTCGATCTAAATGGGGGCATGGAGATGGTGCCCAGGGGCGGAATCGAACCACCGACACGGGGATTTTCAGTCCCCTGCTCTACCGACTGAGCTACCTGGGCATACAGAACACGGCTTTTGAGGCTCGCGCGGTATGGCGCGAAGGCGGGGAATTTAACCGCCTTGAATCGCAGCCGTCAAGCGCAATCAGCTTTTTGGGGCTGACCAGTTGTCGATCCTGGTTGCGCCGGTGCCGAAGAAGAACTTGTCCATTTCCTCTTCAAGGAACTTACGTGCCTTGGGGTCGACCGGGGTGAGGCGGTATTCGTTGAGGAGCATGGTTTGATGGCGCACCCATTTTTGCCAGGCTTCCTTGGAGACGTTTTCGAAAATGCGTTTGCCCAGTTCGCCGGGATAGGTCGGGCGGTCGAGGCCTTCGGCTTCCTTATTAAGCAGCACGCAGTTCACCATGCGGGTCATCATCGTTCCTCTAATCTGGTCGTTGTAGGTGTGGTACGCGGGCCAAGCGCTTCAAGAAGGCGCTGGATCGGTGCCGGGCAGCCCCCGGGCATTGCCGAGCCTGGGTTATACCAAAGTCGATCCGCGCTCGCCATTTCTCGCACGCCGACATGGGCGTCGACGAGGTCGGCGAGAACGGGGTGCAACTCAAGTTCGAAATGGGTGAAAGCGTGGCGGCGCGGTGGCCATTGCGCGCGCACCGCCGCGACAATCCCGTCGCGCTCGCGCAGCGATGCCAACAAGTCCGGCGCGGATTCGTGGCTGGGTAGACTCCACAGGCCACCCCAAAGACCCACGGCGGGTTGGCGTTCCAGGTAAACCGCGCCTTCCGCGTTGGTCAGCAGCAGAAAGTGACGCACCTTGAGCGGTCGCATTCGACGCGGGCGCGGCGCGGGGTAGGCGAGCGGATCACCCGCCACCCGCACGGCACAATCCGCGCGCAGCGGACAGCGCGCGCAGTCCGGGCGCGCGCGGGTGCAGACGGTGGCGCCCAGATCCATGATCGACTGGGTGTATTCAGCCACGCGTGCCGTTGGGGTGTGTTGCGTCGCGAGCGTCCAGAGTGCCTGAGCGATCTTGGGATCGCCGGGCCAGCCAGATACGGCATGATACCGGGTCAGTACGCGCTTGACGTTGCCATCGAGGATCGGCGCGCGGACGCCGTAGCCCATCGCCAACACGGCGCCGGCGGTGGAGCGGCCGATCCCGGGGAGCGCGTGCAGCCCTTCGAGCGTCGGTGGCAACCGGCCGCCATGTTCTTGGAGAACGACCTGCGCCGCGCGATGCAGGTGACGACCGCGCGCGTAGTAGCCGAGGCCGGACCAGTGCGCGAGCACTTCGTCGAGCGCGGCCGACGCAAGTGCTGTGAGGTCCGGAAATCGCGCCATGAAGCGTTCGAAATACGGGATTACGGTCGCAACCTGGGTTTGCTGCAACATGACTTCGGAGACCCAGACGCGGTAGGGCGTCGGGTCAAGCTGCCAGGGCAGATCCTTGCGTCCGTGGTGCTCGAACCACGCCAGCAAACGCGGCGCGATTGGGCTAATCACGCCCGTACGACTGGCCGCGCAAACGCGCTGCGCTGGTCAGCAACTGTTCGCGCAATACCCGGCGCACCATCCACGGGCCGAGCCATGGCAACAGTTTTTGCTTAGGCTCGAAGTCGGCGTCGTAACGGATACGGGTGCCTGACGCGATCGATTCGAGCCGCCAACGGGCGGTTCCGCGCCTAAAGTCGCTCTGCTCCGGAACGATCTCGCTTTCGATAACGCCGTAGCTCGGCTCATGCACACGTTCAAGTCGGCCGAGTTCGCTGCAAAACACCACCACACAGCCTTCGACCCGGGTGTACACGTATTTTTCGTTCGGTCGCGGCGCCGCTACCAGCCGGCTTTCGCGGATGCTCGGGTTGATCTGGTGCAAGTGGCGATAGTCGGTCACCAGGGTATGGATGGTGGCCAACGGGAGCGCGGTTTCGAGCTCGAAGCGAATGGAATAGCGGCCGTCCTCGGCGCTGACCTCGATGATGGGCTCCGGCAGGGTATCCCCGCCAGCGCGCGCTGGCGCGGCGAGCACATTGGCGCACGCGATCACGAGCGCGCTAGCGCAACAGGTCGCGGAGGGTGTCACCCAGCTTGTCCTCGAGCTGTTTTTTGAGCGCGCCGCCTTTGTCTTCGAGCTTTTGTTGCAAGGCATCGCGTTGTTGTTGCGTCTGTTGCTCCAGTTGTTGCTGGAGTTTTTGCTGTTGCCGTTCGAGTTCCTCGCGCAGCGCCTGCTCCTGTTGATCGAGCACTTCCTGCGCGCGCGACTTGAGCAGCGCCTCAAGTTTGAGACTGAACGTGGGCTCGTCGAAGGAGCCCGAGATCCCGAGCGGTACTCGCGTGCGGCGTGTGCCGTCGTCGTCCGGGCGGGCGAAGGCCAGCGTATAGTCAAGCCGCCGCGCGGCCAGATCGATCTTGCCTTCACCCTCGGCCTGAAACCGCGCCGCGCGCAAGCGTAGGTCGCGGTTATCGAGCACGCCCTGCGCCAACCTGCCGCTGGCCGTGAGGGCGTCGAAACGGAGCCCCTCGGCTAACGGTTCACGCGGCGGCGACTGCCCGTCCAACTCGCGCCAGAAATCGCGGATCTCGTCGATCTTGCGCGCGAGCTTGGGGGCCTTGAAGGTTCCATCGCCCATCCGAACCTCGATCGAGCCATCGAGGCTGCGGGCAAGGGTGTCGGAATCGCTGCCACTCGCGCTGAGCTCGGCCTTGAGTTCTACGCTGCCGGCAATAAGTCGATCGCCGATCAAGGCGTTCAACGGCTCCTCGGTGCGGACACCGGTGAGCTCGATATGACCGGTATAGATCGGCTGCGCACCGCGCGGATCGACGGTGGCCACAACCCGCACCTGTCCCTGGTAAGCGCGCGCGGTGAGCGGATCGATCCGCACCACGCCGTCCTTGACCTTGGCGTTCAACGCGAGGTCGCTGAGCGCGAGACCGTGCGCCCGCAGGCCACGTAAGCTGAGCGCGCCTTCAACGTCGAACGCACCGAATCGCAGCGGCGACGCATCGGACGGCGCGCTCGTGGTTGCGACCGAGCGTGGCGCGGCCGGCGCGAGATAGCGGTCGAGCTCGAAATCGTCCCCCGCGAGGTCGAAACGCAGTGCCGGCCGGCCGAGTTCCGCCAGCGTTACGCGGCCATTGACACGGGTTGCGTCCAATCGCAGGCGCAGCGGTGCCAGCGTCAGTTGCCGCGCATCCCCGCGCAGATCGAATCCGAATTCGGCCCGCCGCAGGGCAGCGGCATCCCGCGTCAGCGGTACGGTCATCCCGAGTTGCGCCAGCAGCGCCTTGACATCGAACGTGTTGCTATTGACCACCCCGCTGATCTCGGGCGCATCGAGCAAGCGCACCACGCGCAGCTGTCCGGCGAGTGACAGGTTGCCGACCGCCGTGTTGAGCGCGGTGGCCTCAAGCGTCTGACGCTGGAGGTCGATTCCGAAGTCGCCGCGCTGAGTGACTCGAACGCCCTCAGCGGCCAGCCCCGGCGCCTTGACCAGTGCATTCGCAACCAGATCGGAAAACTGGATGCGCCGTTCGCGCGGCACCAGGCTGACGCGCCCATTCAGCTCGGAGCGCAGCACGAGGCCATCGCGTTCGAGCGTGAAATCGCCGCTCACGCGACCGCCGACGATCACCCGCTGCAGGCGCGGGTTATGGGACACCTCGCCCTTAAACCGCAGGCGCGCCTGGGCGTCGCCAACGCGCAGCGAAAACGCGACGGAGGCCGGCCGGCTTTCGCGGTAACGAACGGTGCCAGCGGCCAGATCAAGCCCCTCGACGTCGATGCGCGTGCCGCTGGCATGATCGACGTACTCGATGCGGGCGTTGCGCAATTCAATGTCACGCAGGCGCACCGCGAAACCCTTTGCCGCGGGCGCCGCCTCCGCGTCAGCGGGTGCCGGTGAGGCAAAATCCGCGGCGAGCAGGTCGCGCCAGTTGTCCTGTCCATCGGCGTTACGTTGCAGGTGGATCGTCGCGTCGTCGAACGTCAGGCGGCGGATCGCCACCTCGCGGCGCAACAGCGGCAGCCAGGCGAGATCAAATCGTGCCGCCGCCAAATCCGCGAACGGTGCCGCAGCAAAGCCGGGTGGATTGCCCAGACTCAACCCCTCCACGCGCAGACCGGGTTGCGGTAGCAAGTTCCAGGTAACCGGCCCCGCAACGGTCAGCTCGCGTCCGGTGGCGGCGCGGACATGGGCGCTCAACTGGGGTTTGAAAGGGTCGAGATCCAATGTCACGAGGCTGAATCCCAAGCTCGCGACCAGCGCCACGAAGACGACACTTGCCGCGACGGCTACCCATTTCACGATCCGCAGTGTCGCCGGCATGGGTGATCAGGCTTCCCGCTCGCGGCGCCACGCGCCGGACTTTCCGCCCGCCTTGCTCACGAGCCGCACAGACTCGATCGTCATCGCCCGATCAAACGCCTTGCACATGTCGTACACCGTCAGCAGGGCGATCTGCACTGCGGTAAGCGCCTCCATTTCCACCCCGGTCTGACCCCGAGTCTCGACCCGCGCGACGCAGTGCACGCGGCTGAGCGCGGTCTCGGGTATCAAGTCAATCGTCACACGGGTCAATGCGAGGGGGTGGCACAGCGGGATCAGATCGGCGGTCTTCTTCGCCGCCATGATGCCCGCGATACGCGCGACGCCGAGAACGTCGCCCTTCTTGTGCCCACCGCCGACGATCATCGCGAGCGTTTCGCGCCGCATCGCAATCCAGCCCTCGGCCTCGGCGACCCGGTGGGTCTCGGACTTGGCGCCGACGTCGACCATGTGCGCCTCGCCTTGGGCATTGAAATGGGTGAGTTCATTCATGGCACGATCGGGGGGTGTTAGACTGATAAGCATTATGTCGAACCGTGAGGTTAGCACAGCATGATAACCGTCAAGTATTTCGCCAGCCTGCGCGAGCGAGTTGGCGTCAGCGAGGAGCGAATCGAAGCGGATACGATACTCACCGTAGCCGACGTCTGGGCGCGCGCGCGCGCCAGCGAACTGCCGGCGAACACGCTGGTCGCGGTGAACCAGAACTACGCCCGGCTCGATTCGAGCGTCGCCAACGGCGACGAAGTGGCGTTCTTCCCGCCAGTGACGGGCGGCTGATGGACAACGTTCAAATCTGTCCCGGGCCGTTCGATCCCTGGGCCTTGTTGCAGCGGTTTCAAGCCGAGGCGATGAGCGACCCCGCTCGGAGCGGCGCCAACGCGGTGTTTCTCGGCACCATGCGCGACCGCAACGAAGGCGCTCCGGTCGCGGCGATGACCCTCGAACACTATCCCGGCATGACCGAGCAACACCTGCGTCAGATCATCGCCGAGGCAAACGCGCGCTGGACGCTCCACGAGTGCTTCATTGCGCATCGCGTCGGGGCGATCCAGCCCGGAGCGACCATTATGCTGACCGCGGTCTGGTCGTCGCACCGCAAGGAAGCCTTCGAGGCATGTCGGTATCTGGTCGAGGAACTCAAACATCGCGCGCCGTTCTGGAAGCGGGAGACCTTGGACTCGGGCGATACCCGCTGGGTCGACAGCAACACACCCGGTTAGCTGCACCCCGCCAATCGGCGACCCGGACCCGCCTGCTTACCCGAAATCCGGACTTGGCTCAACGACGAACATCGATTCGATTGCGCTGGAAACGAATCTACTAGCGCTCAACGCCTCTATCGAGGCGGCGCGCGCTGGAAGTCAGGGCAAGGGCTTTGCGGTGGTTGCGGCCAAAGTGCGCAATCTCGCCCAACGCAGCGCCGGGTTCGCCAAGGAGATCCGCGAATTGATCGACTCCAGCACCAAGCGGGTCCATACCGGCGAACATTTCGTCAAGGAATCCAGCTCAACCCTCGGCAGCATCGTCATCGCGAACGAAGAGGTCACCCGCCTGATCGAATACGTCGAGTCAACCCACCAGCAGCAAACGCAATGAATTGACTCGATCCAGCAGGTGCTGACCTCCCTCGACGTCGCGCCGTCGCCGCGCAATCACGTAACGGCCACCGCGAATAGCCGACCCGCTGCGGCAACCGCGGCACGGCGCGCGGCGTAGGGCGTTCAGCGTTTAGCCCGCATCGTATCGTCTCGCCCGGTGCTGGTCGGGGCTCGGCGACTTCCGGCGCAACCGTCTTCAACGCGCACTTTAACCAACCGCACACGCCTTGTTGAACGACCCGCGTACGACGACACCGCGGCGACTTCGGTGCCGCCACGGTAGACAACGCTAGAATTGCTGCAATACTTCAACCTAGATTCCTCGGTTGACCGCTCAATGGCGAACATAACGTGCTGTATTCGCGAAAAAGCTGGGGTGAATTCGGCTTCACCTTCCGGGTTCACGCGCTAGGTGCCCGAGTGCACGGCCTTCGAGGCGCATGGCTGCGTTGCAACTCCTTGGAATGGAACAACCATTCCGCGTCGTTGCGCGTTGCGAACACCCTCCTTGGCGTTCGCCCT
This sequence comes from uncultured Thiotrichales bacterium, assembly GCA_964620675.1. Lineage (GTDB taxonomy): Bacteria > Pseudomonadota > Gammaproteobacteria > UWMA-0217 > UWMA-0217 > CAYSFW01. Next base: position 20,673 of record CAZUJU010000001.1, read on the forward strand.
TCGGGCCAGCCTGCGGCTGTCCAAATCCGCTCCCGGCGGATTTGTTCCCTGCACCCCGAATACCGCCCACTCGGGCACGTCCAACCGAGGATTCTAGGTTCAAGCTTGCGCAGCGCAGCATCGACCGGGCGAGAACGACTCTCGGTTTCCCGCCAGAGACGACCGCGGCGGCGCGGCGGTCCTCCCGTGTTACACCCGTTAGAGCATCCCCCATGTCCGAAAGTCTGAAACAGTCGGCGCTCAACTATCATCGCTACCCGCGCCCCGGCAAGCTGGAGATTCGTCCGACCAAACCGCTGGCGAATCAACGTGATCTCGCGCTGGCCTATTCCCCCGGGGTGGCGGCGGCCTGTCTCGAAATCGCATCTGACCCCCTGACGGCGGCGGACTACACCGCCCGGGCGAATCTCGTGGGGGTGATCTCGAACGGTACCGCGGTGCTCGGTCTTGGCAATATCGGTGCCTTGGCCGGCAAGCCCGTCATGGAAGGCAAGGCGGTTCTGTTCAAGCAATTCGCGGGGATCGACGTGTTCGATATCGAGATCGACGAACGCGATCCGCAGGCCTTTATTGAGACCGTCGCGCGCCTGGAGCCAACCTTCGGCGGGATCAACCTGGAGGACATCAAGGCCCCCGAGTGTTTCGTCATCGAGGCGGGACTTAAGGCGCGGATGAAGATCCCGGTGTTTCACGATGATCAACACGGGACCGCGATCGTGGTCGCTGCGGCGGTTTTGAACGGGTTACGGGTGGTCGACAAAGACCTCGCCAGCGCACGCCTGGTGACTGCGGGGGCCGGGGCGGCCGCACTCGCCTGCGTCAATCTGCTCTGCGACCTCGGCTTGCGTAAGGAAAACGTAATCCTGACCGACATCGCGGGCGTGGTGTACCAAGGGCGCGCTGAGGAAATGGATCGCTACAAGGCCGTCTACGCAGTCACCAGCGAGCATCGCACGCTGGCCGAAGCGCTGGAAGGCGCCGATATTTTTCTCGGCCTTTCGGCCGCCGGCGTGCTGCAACCGGAATGGTTGCCACGCATGGCCGAACGCCCGCTGATCCTCGCGCTGGCCAATCCGAATCCAGAGATCATGCCGGAGGTAGCACTCGCAGTTCGCCCAGATGCCATCCTTGCCACCGGGCGGTCGGATTTTCCGAATCAGGTCAACAACGTCTTGTGTTTCCCGTTTCTCTTTCGCGGTGCACTCGATGTCGGCGCGACCGAGATCAATGAGGCAATGAAACGCGCGGCCGCGGCCGCGATTGCGGCCCTGGCGCACGCCGAGTCGTCGGATATCGTTGCTTCGGCTTACGGCGGTCAGGCGCAGCATTTTGGTCCTCAATACCTCATTCCCAAGCCGTTCGATCCGCGTTTGATGGAGTATGTCGCGCCCGCCGTCGCCCAAGCGGCGATGGAGAGTGGCGTGGCTCAGCGTCCGCTGGCCGATCTCGATGCCTACCGCGAAGGGCTGCGCAATCGGGTATTTCGCACCGGCATGACGATGAAGCCGGTGTTCGACCGCGCCCGGGCTGCGCGACGGCGCGTCGTTTACGCCGAAGGCGAAGAGCTCAAAGTGCTGCAGGTCACGCAGCAGGTTCTGGATCAACACATCGCGGTACCGATTTTGCTCGGGCGCCGCGCGGTGATCGAGAAGAAGATCGCCGAGCTGGGACTCGAGATGCGTCCCGAACGCGACTTCACCGTCATCGAGCCGCTCGACAATCCACATTACCCGGCCTGCGTCGAAGCCCTGCAGGCGCGCCTGGAACGCCGCGGCTATTCGCCGCGCGAGATCGCGACCGCGGTGCGCACCAATGCGACCCTGCTTGGGGCAAGCTTGTTACGGCTCGATCTTGCGGACGCGATGCTGTGCGGCGTGGTCGGTCGTTACCAAAGCCACCTTGAGGTGATTGCGGAGATCGTCGGTTGCGCGCCGGACGTCAAACGGCTCACTTCGATGAGCGGAGTGGTGTTGCCGACCGGGACGTTATTCCTCGCCGATACTTACGTGCAGGTGGAACCGGACGCAGCCGAACTCGCCGAGATCACGCGCTTGTGCGCCAATGAAGTGCGCTGGTTCGGCATCGAACCCAAGGTCGCGCTGATCTCGCACTCGAATTTCGGCAGCCACAGCGGACCTTCGGCGGAGAAGATGCGCGCCGCCCTGCGCGAGGTGCGGGCGCGGATGCCGGAACTCGAAATCGAAGGCGAAATGCACGCCAACATGGCTCTGGATGCCGAGGTTCGGGCCGAGCGATTCCCGAATTCGCGCCTGAGCGGGGCCGCCAATTTGCTGATCCTGCCCAATCAAGACGCTGCCAACGTCGCGTTCAATCTGCTGCGCAGCCTGGGCGAAGGCATCCCGATCGGCCCCATCCTGGTCGGCGCCGCGCAGTCCGCGCATGTCGTCACCTCGACCATCACGGTGCGTGGCCTGTTGAACATGACCGCGCTGGCGGCCGTGCGGGTTCCCGCCTGAGCGAGGAAAACGCGGCGAATGTCGCACCCTCGTTATGCGATCACCAACCGCGTCACGAGGGTGCGGAACAGCCCGTTCCCGCTTACTGCACCTTGAGGAGTTCGACGTCGAAGATCAGGGTTTCCTGCGGACCGATCGCCCCGCCGGCACCGGTCTGGCCGTAGGCAAGCTCGGGTGGAATGAACAGTTGGTATTTCGCGCCTTCGGTCATCAATTGCAGGCCTTCGGTCCAACCTTTAATCACGCGATTCAACGGAAAATCGATCGGCTGGTTGCGCTTGTAGGAGCTGTCGAACACCTCGCCATTGAGGTGGCGCCCTTCGTAGTTCACCGTGACCATGCTGGTCGGCCCCGGGCGCTTACCGCCTTCCGGCCCCGGCGTGACGACCTTGTATTGCAGCCCGCTCGCAGTGGCCTTCACACCGTCGGCCTTGGCGTTCTGCTCAAGAAAAGCTTTGCCTGCGCGTGCGTTGGTTTCCATCAGACTTTCAGCGTTTGCCATGGTTAAACTCATCCCGATTGCGATTAATAAACTCAGTCTAATTACCAGTGATTTCAGCATTGATTGCGTCTCCATTGAATATGTTGGGGTGAATGGGATTTCGTCGCGGTCATCCCGTCAACACCAGGATCCAGACCACGACCGCAAGAATCAACGCGAGCAGCACCGCGGCCGACCCTTGATCTTTCGCTTGTCCGGCGAGCACATGCTTTTCCAGACCGACCCGGTCCACCACCGACTCGACCGCGGTATTGATCATCTCGGCGATCAACACCAGCAGCAGCGAACCCACCAGCAGCGCGCGCTCGACGCCGCTGTCGCCCAGCCATAGCCCGAGCGGCGCCAGCACGAGAAACGCCCAGACTTCCTGGCGGAATGCGGCCTCGCCGCGAAACGCCGATGCCAACCCTTGGCTGGAATAACCGCCAGCGAGGACGATTCGGCGCAAACCGGTGTTTTTTTTGGGTTGGTTGGGTTCGTGCATGGTTCAGAGCCTGTGAAAAGATCCCCGATCGTCGCGAGGGCGACCCTGGGCGTGATGGACAAGGCGCAAGGGGCCCGAAATCGGGGAATGCAGCCGCGGCTCTACATGACCCGATTTCGGGCCCCTTGCAACGCAGGACACCGCGTTCAGGGGCGTCCGCAGCAGATTGCGGGAAATTTTCACAGGCGCTCAGGCGAGCGTGGCTTTTCGATAGCGCAAATCGAGTTCCTTGGCCGCCTTGACCTCGTCGAAACGCCGATTGGGCAAAGTCCAGGGCGCGCCTTGCAGTTTGGCCGGATCCTCGGCCGCCTCGGTCAGAAGCTGCGCCATCGCGTCGACAAAGCCATCCAACGCCGACAGATCTTCGGTTTCGGTCGGCTCGATCAGCAGACACTCCGGCACCAGCAGCGGAAAGTAGGTGGTCGGTGCGTGGAATCCGAAGTCGAGCAGACGCTTGGCAAAATCGCGCGCGGTGACGTTGAGTTCCTTGGCCTGGCGTTTCAAGGTAACGATAAACTCGTGCGACGCGCGTCGATTCGGAAACCCGAGTTCGAACCCAGCCCGCTGCAATCGTACCATCAGGTAATTGGCGTTCAGCACCGCGAACTCGGCCACCCGCGGCATTCCTTCCCGCCCCAGCAGCCGCATGTAGATGTAGGCACGCAACAGCACGCCCGCATTGCCGGCCCACGCCGATAAGCGGCCAATGCTCTGCGGCAGGTCCCGCTCGGTGAGCCAGCGATAGCCTGTCTCGCCGCGACCGACGACCGGCACCGGCATGAACGGCAACAATCGCGCCGCGACCCCGACCGCACCCGCGCCGGGCCCGCCACCGCCGTGCGGGGTCGAGAAGGTCTTGTGCAGGTTCATGTGGATGACGTCGAAACCCATGTCGCCCGGACGGACCTTGCCGAGAATGGCATTCAGGTTGGCGCCGTCGTAGTAGAGCAAGCCCCCCACCGCATGGACCATGCGGGCGATCTCGCCGATCCGGCGCTCGAACACGCCCAGAGTTGAGGGATTGGTCAGCATGATGCCGGCAGTCTGCGGGCCGAGCGCGGCTTGTAACGCTTCGAGATCGACATCGCCATCAGCGTCAGTCGGGATTTCGCGCACCTGATAACCGCACATGACCGCGGTCGCCGGATTGGTGCCGTGCGCAGCGTCCGGCACCAGCATCTCGGTGCGCGCGAGATCGCCGCGGGCGTCATGATAGGCGCGAATCATCGCGACACCGGCAAATTCGCCCTGCGCGCCGGCCATCGGTGTCAGCGAAACGCCGGCCATTCCGGTCACATCCTGCAGCATTTCCTGCAGCTCGAACATCGTTTCGAGAAAGCCCTGGCTTACCGATTCGGGCGCGTAGGGGTGACGGTTCAACAGGCCAGGCAACATCGCCAAGCTGTTACAAGCGCGCGGGTTGTACTTCATGGTGCACGAACCGAGCGGGTAGAACTGGGTGTCGATCGAGAAGTTGCGCTGCGACAGCTGCGTGTAATGGCGCACCACCTGTAACTCGGACACCTCGGGCAAGCCGCTCGCCGAGGTGCGCCGAAAGCGTTCGGGCAGGCTATTCGGTGCTTGAGCGACCGGGGTCTGGCGGTTGACCGCGCGCTGTGGTTGGGAATGATCGAAAATCAGTTTCATGGTCTGGAACGCACCGCGAACGAGGTAAGCAACCCGGGATGCCGCGGTTCGCCCCCATGGAGCGGAACCACGGCGCTGTTTTGCCCCGCTGCGGGAGATGCGTCGGCATCCCGCCGTCGGGGCTGCGATGTCGACTTAATCGAGTGCGGCAAGCGCGGCGTCGTAATTGGGTTCCTGCGCAATCTCAGGCACCAGCTCGGTATAGCGCACCGCATTTTCGGCATCGAGTACGACGACGGCGCGGGCAGTGATGCCGGCCAGTGGTCCATCGGTGATCAATACGCCGTAGTCCTTTGCGAAGTTGCGCGAGCGCATCAGCGACAGGGTTTGCACCGTATCGATGCCTTCCGCGCCGCAAAAACGCCCTTGGGCAAACGGCAGGTCGGCGGAAATGGTCAAGAAGACGGTGTCGGAACGCGTCTTGGCAGCGTCGTTGAATTTCTTCGCCGAGGTCGCGCACACCCCGGTGTCGAGGCTGGGAACGATATTCAGCAGCTTTTTCTTGCCGGCGAAGTTCGCCAGCCCAACGTCGGCGAGGTCCTTGGTTTGCAGATTGAAATCGGGGGCAGCGCTGCCCAGTGCGGGCAGCTCGCCGTTGGTCTGGATTGGGTTGCCTTGTAGCGTGACGGTAGCCATTCGAATTCTCCGGGGGATGTGGGGTTCAAAGGGTGGCGGACAACTGGTCCACGTAAATCTGGAGGTCCGCGTCGGTCTTGGTCTCGGTCGCGCAAACCAGCACCGTGTCGCCGAGCTCGGGGTAATCATGGCCAAGGGCGAATCCGCCCAACACGCCGTTGGCGGCCATGCGCGCGAGCGCCTCCGGCACCGAGTGTGGCAGCGTGAGTGCCACTTCGTGGAAATAATCCCCGCCGAAGCGGGGTTTTATTCCCAGCACCGCAAGGCGATCGACCAAGGCGTGGGTGTTTTCATAGCATTTGGCAGCGACCTGCTTGAGCCCGCCAGGACCAAGCAGGGCCATGTGGATGGTCGATGCAGTAACCATCAAACCCTGGTTGGTGCAAATGTTCGAGGTCGCCTTGGAACGCCGAATATGCTGCTCGCGCGCCTGAAGGGTAAGAACGAATCCGGTCTTGCCGTCGGCGTCGGTGGTCCGCCCCACGATGCGCCCGGGCATCTGTCGCACGTGGGCCTGCTTGCTGCATAAATACCCGTAATAGGGTCCGCCGGACGACAACGGAATGCCGAGGGGTTGCCCGTCGCCGCAGGCGATGTCGGCACCGCCGTTACCCCATTCACCCGGCGGCTTGAGCAACGCGAGGGTCAACGGGTTGACCACCGCGATCACCAGCACGCCGTGGCGTTCCGCCCACGCGGTGAGGGCATCGACCTCTTCCAGCACCCCGAAGAAATTCGGTTGTGGGATGACGAGCGCGACTGGATCGGCTGCGGCGTAGGTGTCGAGCGTCGCCGGGTCGATCCGACCGTCCGCGCCATAAGGCAGTTCGAGCAATTCGATCCCCTGCTGCCGGACGATGTCGTGGGTCGCCTTGCGATAGGCGGGATGCACGGTGAGCGGCATCAGGATGCGCTTCGAGCGCGCAGTCTTGCTCGCGCGCACCGCCATCAGCACCGCCTCGGCGAGGGCCGACCCGCCGTCGTAGAGCGAGGCGTTGGAGACCTGCATGCCGGTTAACCCGGTCATCATGGTCTGGTATTCGTAAATGAGCTGGAGCGTGCCCTGGCTTGCCTCCGCCTGATATGGGGTGTACGCCGAGTAGTACTCGCCGCGGGTGGTGAGCTGCCAGACCGCAGCCGGGATATGGTGCTCGTAGGCACCGGCGCCGATGAAGTTGAGCGCGACCTCGTCGCGCCGGGCACGCGCCTGCATGATCCGGGTGATCTCGAACTCCGAAACGCCGGGTGGGATCGCGGCGAGCTCGCCGCAACGCAGCGCGGGCGGGATCTCGTCGAACAATGCTTCGGTATCGGCGACTCCGATGGCCGCGAGCATGCGTTCAATTTCGTCCGGGGTGTGGGGGATGAATGGCATGGCGAAAACCGGGCTGCGACTTAAGCGTCGGCGATTTCAGTCGCGTACCCGGCGGCGTCGAGCAACGCCCCCGAAGCGGCGCTCGTGCGCAGGCGGAACAACCAACCCGCGCCATACGGGTCGCGGTTGATCTGCTCCGGTTCGTCGGCGAGCAGCGGATTGATCTCGGTCACCGTTCCACTCACCGGGGCGTAGACGTCCGACGCCGCCTTGACCGACTCGACGACCGCGCACGATGCGCCGGCCGCGAGCTCGCGCCCGACCGCGGGCAGCTCGACGTAGACCAGGTCGCCCAGCAAGGCCTGGGCGTGATCGGAAATGCCGACGGTCACGGTACCGTCACCTTCATCGCGCACCCATTCGTGCGACTTGGTGTAATTCAATTCGGCGGGAATCTGGCTCATGGCTACTTTCGGACTCCGGTTGGGGTTCAGGTTTCGATCAGCGATTCGCCGTGGCGAACAAACACGGGTTTGACGATACGGGCCGGCCACTGGCGACCACGAATTTCGACGTTGCAACGCTCGCCCGGTTTGGCGGGCACGCGTGCCAGAGCGATCGCACGTTGCAGGGTCGGCGAGAAGGTTCCACTGGTGGTCTCGCCGCGACGACCGTCGGCAAGCGTAACAAGCTGGTGGCCGCGCAACACGCCGCGCTCTTCGAGCACCAGTCCGACCCACTCGCGCAGATCGTCACGCTCATGCAATGCGCTCAGCGCCGCGCGACCGATGAAACCCCGCGTCTCGGGTTGCCAGGCGACGGTCCAGCCGAGGCCCGATTCGAGTGGTGACACGGTCTCGTCCATATCCGTGCCATAGAGATTCATGCCGGCTTCGAGGCGCAGCGTGTCGCGCGCCCCCAAACCGCAGGGCTTAACTCCACTGGCGAGCAACGCGTCCCAAAAATCCGGCGCCTGCCGATTGGGCAACATCACTTCAAAGCCATCCTCTCCGGTGTATCCGGTCCGCGCAATGAACCAGTCACCCACATGGACCCCGAAAAATGCGCCCAGGTGTTCGGCGAGCCCGCGGCGCTCGGTATCGAGCAGGTCCAACACCCGCTGGCGGGCGTTCGGCCCCTGCACTGCCAGCATCGCGAGATCGTTACGTGGGATGACCTGAACCCCGAACGGTGCGGCCTGCCGCGTCATCCACGCGAGGTCCTTCTCCCGCGTCGCCGCGTTGACCACTACGCGATAGTAGTCGTCGCTGAGGTAATAGCTGATCAGGTCATCGATCACCCCGCCCTGCTCATTCAGCATGCAACCGTACAGCGCCTTGCACGGAGTGCGGAGCTTGGCGACATCGTTGGCGAGGAGATAGCGGAGAAACGGTGCGACCCGCGCGCCGCGGAGGTCAACGACCGTCATGTGCGAAACATCGAACAACCCGGCGTCGCGGCGCACCTGATGGTGCTCTTCGAGCTGCGAGCCGTAGTTGAGCGGCATCTCCCAACCCGCGAAATCGACCATGCGGCCGTGCTGTTCGAGGTGTTTTGCGTAAAGAGCGGTGCGCTGCGTCATGAATTCGTTTCCATAAACAATTAAGGCGGCGGACCGCACCGATGCCGATCCGCCGCCCCTCTGTCCTGCAACCTGAGAGATTGACCCCCTTCGGTGGACGCCCGCGGCGCCGCTCTCCAGAGCCCGAGATGGTGACCGCGGTCCGTTTGCCTGAGCGTTTCCGGGCGGATTTGCGCCTTCGGCGGGCCGCGCGGAAAATGCGCGACCACTCTCCCACGGTGTCATCGGGAGCGGTAACTATAGACGAGAAACCGCGTTCTCAAAACCCCGACGCGACGTTTTGTCGCAGGTAGTGCGCGCGCGAATTCGCTAGAATCACGCGTATTGCCCGTAACCCGCCTTGGAATCACGTCCCATGTATAAGTCGCTCGCCTTGTTGTTGCCCTGCCTGTTGCTGTCCGCACCGTCCTTTGCGGAGGCCCTGAAACCGCTGGAACCCTGGGTTCGCGAGGCCCCGCCGGGGATGATGATGCTCGGCGGCTATGTGCGCCTGCAGAACCCTGGTCAAACCGCGGTCCGGATCATGGGTGCCGAAAGCCCCGCGTTCGGTGCGATCGAGCTGCACAAGACCGAAGTGATCGACGGGACCGCAAAGATGCTGCATCAGAGCGAATTGGTTGTCCCCCCGCGCGGTGAGATTGCCCTGGAGCCGGGCGGTTTGCACCTCATGCTGATGGAGCCCAAATCGCCGCTGAAGGCCGGCGACCAAGTTGATATCACCCTGAAACTCGACGGTAACGGCACGCAGGCGGTGCGCTTCGAGGTGCGTAGGATGACGGGCACCACGCCGGAAGACCATCAACATCACCATCATCACTGAGCCAATCGCCGCCACCGCGCGCGGCGTGGTCCGGTGCGGATGATCTGACGCGCGGCCCACGGCGAAAAAGGCCGTATACTGCGCGCATCGTCCGTTCGCTTGACTGCCGTGATCGATTCCGCCCCAACCGACACCTTTACCCTGTTCGCCGCCGCACCGCTCGGTGTGGTGCCCTTACTGGCTGATGAACTGCGGGGGCTGGGGGTTTCCGCGTTGCGCGAACGGCGTGCCGGCATCGAGTTCGAGGGCGATCTCGACTGCGCGCTGCGCGTCATGCTATGGACCCGGACCGCGAGCCGGTTGGTGTTACGACTCACGGAGCTGTCGGCGCGCGACGCCGACGACCTGTATCGCAGCGCGGTGGGTTACGACTGGGCGACGGTGTTCGCCGTCGAGCGCAGCTTCGCAATCGACGTCACCGCCAGCGCGCAATCCGCCGTGCAGCACACCCAGTTTGCCGCACTGCGCCTTAAAGACGCGATTGTCGACCGCTTTCGCGCCGACTGCGGGACGCGCCCGGCGGTCGATACCGTCGCGCCCGAGGTGTTGCTCCATTTGCACTTGCAAGGTGGCACCGCGCTGTTGAGCCTGGATGTCGGGGGCGGTGGGCTCCATCAGCGCGGCTATCGGGCCGACTCGGCGCTCGCCCCGCTCAAGGAGAATCTGGCGGCGGCATTGCTACTGCGGGCGGGTTGGCCGGCGATAGCAGCCGCCGGAGGCGCATTCGTCGATCCAATGTGCGGATCGGGCACGCTCCTGATCGAAGCGGCGCTGATCGCCGCCGATATCGCACCGGGCCTGTTGCGCAACCGCTGCGGCCTGACCGGTTGGCGCGGCTTCGAAGCCACCCGTTGGGACGCCGTGCGAGCGGACGCGGCGACTCGGCGCAGCGCGGGCTTGACTCGATTGCCACCGATTTTTGGCAGTGACGAGGCCGAAATCGCGGTACGGCAAGCGCAGGCAGGCGTGGAAGCCGCCGGATTGGTTGGCCACGTCCAGCTCGTCCGGATGCCGGTCGCTGCGCTGCGGATTCCACCAGAAATGACGGCGCAACCCGGATTACTGCTGGTGAATCCGCCCTACGGACAGCGACTGGGTGACACCGAAGCGCTGGCGCAGACCTATGCCTCCCTTGGCGCGTTGCTGCGCGAACAATTCGCCGACTGGCAGGCGGCGGTTTTCACCGGCGCCCCGGAGCTTGCCCGCCACCTTGGCCTACGCGCCTATCGCAGCCATGATTTTTTCAACGGCGCCATCGCCTGCCAGCTGCTGCGCTTTCGCGTCACCGCCGAGGCCGTGCTGACGCGGGCACCGCGCGATGACGACGAGATCCTTACCGCGGCACGTTTTCTAAACGACGCCGAGGCCACCGGCGACACCAGCGGTCTCGCCAATCGGATCCGGAAGAATCTGAAGCACCTGCAGCGCTGGCGCGCGCGCGAAGGCGTGACCTGCCTGCGCTGCTACGATGCCGACCTGCCGGAATTCGCGCTCGCGATCGATCTTTACGAAGACAGTGACACGGCGGCGCGTTGGGCCCACGTTCAGGAATACGCGGCGCCGGACTCGATCCCAGCGACACTGGCGCGGGCACGCCTGCGCGGCGCGATGCGCACCTTACCGGGCGTGCTCGACATTCCGCCCGAGCGTGTTCTCCTGAAGATTCGCTCCCCGCAAAGGGGTAAGGCACAGTACCAACGCCAGGGCGCGCGCGGCGCGTTCTTCACCGTGGCCGAGGGTGGCTGCCGGTTTTGGGTGAACCTCACCGACTACCTCGACACCGGACTGTTCCTCGATCATCGCCCGGTACGGCTGCTGGTGCAGGAGATGGCGCGCGGCAAGACTTTTCTCAATCTGTTTTGTTACACGGCAACGGCGAGCGTGCATGCCGCGCGAGGCGGGGCGAGCACGACAGCCTCGATCGACCTGTCGACGACCTATCTGGACTGGGCGCGACGCAACTTCGATCTCAACGCGATGGCGCCCGAGGAACACACGCTGATTCAAGCGGACTGCCTGCAATGGCTGCGGCAGCCGTCGGTCTGGCGCGAACGTTACGATCTGATTCTGCTCGATCCACCGACATTTTCGAACTCGAAGCGGATGCTCGATACGCTCGACATTCAGCGTGATCACGCCGCCCTGATCGACCTTGCAATGGCGCGCCTCGCGCCCGGTGGAACGCTGATCTTCTCGAACAATTTCCGTCGATTCCGTCTCGACGAGGGGCTCGGACTGAAGTATCGGTGCGAGGACATCACGCGCAAGTCGATTCCACCCGACTACGCCCGCGACACTCGAATCCATCACTGCTTTTTGATCCGCGCACGCTGAGGCTTTCCGCTCGGCGACCAAGCGCGGCAAGATTGCGCGTAAATTGCTCTCAATGCGGCCCCTAAATGCACTAAACTTTATAAGTGATTGGAACAATCGCGAGCGGGTGCGCGGGGCAACTGCCCTGATTGCAAAACATTGATCTTTGGCACGATGAGAGGTAGTGATGGCCGGTTTCTTTCGAAAATTTGCGCTATGGTACGCCATCGCGATGTTCGGGATCTGGGGGTTGATCCTCATCATTCAACCCGAACTCGTACATGCCTATTTCACCGCTGGCGACCTGAATCCCGCCTACGTTTCGCTGATGGGTGCCGGCTTTGTCGGTTTGGCCCTGATCTCGCTGGTGGTGCAAACCAAGATCATGACGGATGAACGCGCCTTGGGCATCGCGACCGGAATCGTCGTGGCGACCGCGATCTATGGGATGTTCTTTACGCAGACGATCCTGGTCAGCCCTTTGACCTCGATTAGTCTGGTCGTCGGTGCGGCCATCACGTTTTTCCTGCTGTTCTAGCCCGCCCGGTTCCGGCGCAGCGTGCTGGACAGGGGGAAATCGTCCGGAATTGGCGGGATGATCCGCGGTTCCGGCTCCAGGCGTACCCCAAAACGCGCCTCGACGCTCGCGATGATCCGCTGCGCGAGCCCCCAGAGTTCGGCGCCGCTCGCCGTACCGTGGTTGACCAGCACCAGCGCGTGTTGCGCCGCGACGCCGGCGTCACCGTCGCGATAGCCTTTCCAGCCACAACGTTCGATCAACCATCCAGCCGACAGCTTGTAAGCCCCACTCGGCTGCGGGTAACCGACGAGTTCCGGCGTTTCGACCTTGAGCGCGAGGAACCGGGACGCACTCACCCAGGGATTTTTAAAAAAGCTCCCGGCGTTCCCAATCACCGCCGGGTCCGGGAGTTTCGCGCGCCGCAGGGCGCACACGGCATCGCTGATCCGCAGGGCGCTGAGCGGTGTCGGTCCCAGCGTGGCGAGCGCGTCGCACAGTCCAGCGTATTCGGTTCGCCAGTCGGGGGCTTTCGGTAGGCGCAGGGTCACCGCGGTGATCAACCAACGATCCGGTTCCGAGCGTTTGAAGACGCTGTCACGATAGCCGAACGCGCACTCCCCATGATCGAAACGCCGGGTGCGGCCGGTCGTCAGATCATAGGCATCGAGATGGGCGAAGCGTTCTTCGAGTTCAACCCCGTAAGCGCCAATATTCTGGATTGGCGCGGCGCCGACGCTGCCCGGTATTAGGGAGAGATTTTCCAAACCCGCATAGCCGTGCGCGATCGTCTCGCGCACCAAGCCATGCCATGACTGCCCCGCGCCGGCCTCGACCAGCCAATGTGTCGCCGTTTCACCCACCACCCGCCAGCCACTCCAACCGGCTTGCAGGACAACCCCCGCGAAATCTTCGCGCAACAGCACGTTGCTACCGCCGCCCAGAATCAAACGCGGTAAGGAATCGAAGCGTGGATCGTGCCGAAAGGTGTCAAGTGACTCCGGGTGCTGTAGCAAAACCCGATAGCGGGCATGGGCGGTAACGCCCAGGGTATTGAATGCGCGCAGCGAGGCGTGAGAATCGACCAGCATGAGTGAGCATCGTGCATGAGGGTGCGGGTATTATGCACCCAATCTTTAATCTAACGTGGCGAGCGTCGCAGTGCCCCGAACAAAGCAATCGCATGGCCTTTTCATCACCGGCACCGATACGGGAGTCGGAAAGACCTACGTCGGGAGCCGGCTCGCGCGCCGATTGACCGCGCTTGGTGTGACCGTCACGCCGCGTAAGCCGGTTGAATCGGGCTGCGAGCGGCACGCCGGCTTGCTTGAACCCGCGGACGCGCGCAGCTATTGGCACGCGGTCGCCGCAAGGGTTCCGCTGGATGAGATCTGCCGCTATCGCTTGGCGACCCCCGCATCGCCCGAACGCGCCGCCGCGCTGGAGGGGATGGATTTATCGCTTACGGCCTTGGTCGCCGCCGCGACCGAAGGCGCGGAAGGCTGGCGCCTGGTCGAAGGCGCTGGCGGCTTCTACTCCCCGATCGCGAACGGCGCGCTCAACGCCGACCTCGCGGTCGCGCTAGAGCTGCCGGTTTTGTTGGTCGTTGGCGACCGTTTGGGCTGCATCAATCACGCGCTGCTGACACTTGAGGCGATCGCGCGACGGGGATTGCTCGTCAGCGCGGTGGTGTTGAATCCGCTCGATGAGGCCGCGTGCGCGGTGTTGGATAACGCGCAGGCGCTGTCGCAACGGTTGACTTGCCCGTTGGTCAGGTCGCGGTTTGATGCCGCGGACCCCGCATCGTCCTGGATCGATGAGTTGATCGGTTACCTGCCTATCGGCAAGACGCGGTGAGGTTCAACTGCTGAGCCTGCGCCAGTAAGTCGCGCGCCAGTAATACATCACGGTTGGATCGCGTTCGGGATAGGTGTCCGCGTACTTGATTCCCCGCCGAGGTTCCTCTGGATTATCGCGCGCGGGTTCGAGCGGTCGCCAGCCGGCATCACGGCCTTCATGACCAAACGGTGACCGGGTTTCGCCCGCGTGACGCGATTCGGCCGCGCCGCACGCAGCGAAATTGCGCTGCCCTTCAAGCAAGGAAACATGATTCGCCGCACCCGCCATTAACGGAAATCGGAGCTGCACCAGATTGTCTTCCCAGTAACAGATCGGGCACACCTGATGACTACCGGGTTCTCGTTCGAATACCAGATAACCGCAACAGGGACACGGAAAGCGGTTAATCATCCGCAGGCGTTCGCAATCGGGGGGCATGCATCAAGGAACAATCCTGCGTATGCCACCGCCATAGACAAAAGGGCGACAACCGCCGCCCTTTTGAAAGTGACGCAACTTCGGCGTTGAATCAGACGACCTTCGGTGTCAGTTCGCCTTTGGCATAGCGTACGGTCATCGCGTCTAGGCTCAATGCCCGAATTTTTGACGCGTTGCCAGCGGTGCCGAAAGCGATATAGCGATCCTTACAAATCTGGTTCATCCCTTTGGTGGCCGCTTGCAGGAACTTGCGCGGGTCGAACTCCTTCGGATGCTCCGCCAGGAATTTACGAATCGCGCCGGTGGAAGCCATGCGCAGATCGGTATCGATGTTGACCTTGCGCACGCCGTGCTTGATGCCCTCGACGATTTCCTCGACCGGTACGCCGTAGGTTTCACCCATCGCGCCGCCGTAGTCGTTGATCATCTTCAGCCAATCTTGCGGCACTGACGACGAGCCATGCATCACCAAGTGGGTGTTGGGGATCCGCGCGTGAATTTGCTTGACGCGTTCGATCGCGAGAATGTCGCCGGTCGGTGGGCGCGTAAACTTGTAAGCGCCGTGCGAGGTGCCGATGGCGATGGCGAGCGCGTCGACGCCGGTCTTTTTGACGAAATCGGCCGCTTCTTCGGGATCGGTTAGCAACTGACTATGATCGAGCACGCCCTCCGCGCCGATGCCGTCCTCTTCGCCGGCCATGCCGGTTTCCAGAGAACCCAAGCAACCCAGCTCACCTTCGACCGACACGCCGCAAGCGTGGGCCATCTCGACCACCCGGCGGGTCACGTCGACGTTGTACTCGTAGCTGGTCGGCGTCTTGCCGTCTTCGCCGAGCGAGCCGTCCATCATGACGGACGAAAAACCGAGCTGAATCGAGCGTTGGCACACCGCCGGCGAGGTGCCGTGGTCCTGGTGCATGCACACCGGGATATGCGGAAATTCCTCGATCGCGGCCAGGATCAGGTGGCGGAGAAATGGCGCACCGGCGTACTTGCGTGCGCCCGCCGAGGCCTGCACGATGACCGGAGAATCCGTCTCGTCCGCCGCTTCCATGATGGCGCGCATCTGTTCGAGGTTGTTGACGTTGAACGCCGGCACACCGTAACCGTGCTCAGCGGCGTGATCCAACATTTGACGCAGTGAAATCAGAGCCATATCGGGTCTCCTTATGAATTTAAGCAGTTTGAGGAATCGTACCCCACTGCACCCGGGGCACAGTGGTGGGATTCGAGCGACGGCCGCGGGCGTGACGCGTGGCCGGGAAGCCGCAGGGATGTTACACCCGCAATTCTTTCGGGTTCAGCTATTCGACGAAAAAACATGTCAATCCGGCGACGGGAGGTCGCCGACCTTAACGATCTTCAGTGCGTTGGTGTGGCCACCAATGCCCATCAGATCGCCTTTGGCGATTGCCACGAAATCGCCATTCTCTACCACGCCATGACGTTCAAGAATTTCAACCGCCGCCTTGTTAGCCTTGGCATGGGAATCGAAATCCGCGGTTGGGTAATGCACCGGATAGACGCCGCGATAGAGCTTGACCTTACGGCGGGTCTTTTCGTGCTGGGTCATCGCATAGATCGGGATACCGGAGCTGATCCGCGACATCCACCGCGGGGTCGAACCGGATTCGGTCATCGCCGCGATCGCCTTGACGTCGAAGTGATTCGCGACGTACATAGCCGCCATCGCGATCGCCTCGTCGACCTCATCAAAGCGCGTATTGATTCGATGGTCGGAACGCCGCACTGCGCGCTGTTTCTCGGCCTCGATGCAAATTTCGCTCATCGCCTGCACCACTTTCACCGGATACGCGCCGACCGCGGTTTCTCCCGAGAGCATCACCGCATCGGTGCCGTCGAGCACCGCATTGGCGACATCGAAGACTTCGGCCCGGGTCGGGATCGGGTTCTTGATCATCGTCTCCATCATCTGGGTCGCCGTGATCGAGATGATGTTCAGCCGCCGCGACAAGCGGATCAGATTCTTTTGCACGTCGGGGAGTTTAGCATCGCCGATCTCGACCCCCAGATCACCCCGCGCGATCATGATCGCGTCGGAGACCTGCATGATCGCCTCGATCGACTCCAGCGCCTCGGCGCGTTCGATCTTTGCAATGATCCCGCAATCGCCTCCGGCCTCGCGCAACAATCGGCGCGCGAGCTGGATATCGTCGGCATCGCGCGGGAACGAGACCGCCAGGTAGTCAACCCCGATTTCGACCGCCAGCTTGATGTCGGCGATATCCTTTTCCGTCAACGCGGCCGCCGACAGGCCACCGCCCAAGCGGTTGATGCCCTTGCTATTCGAGAGCACACCACCGGTAGTGACGACGGTGTGGACCTCCTGACCCTGAACCGACTCGACCCGCAGCACGATACGGCCGTCGTCCAGCACCAGCACATCGTCGGGGCGGACCTCTTGCGGCAGAATCTTATAGGTGATGCCGACGCGCTCGCGGGTACCCAAATTCCTGTCGAGCGCCGCATCGAGAATGAACGGATCGCCTTCGAGCAGGGTCACCGCACCGTCGATAAAGCGGTCGGTACGGATCTTTGGCCCCTGTAGGTCTCCGAGCACCGCAACATCGCAGCCGGTTTCCTTACCCGCCGCGCGGATCATCGCCATGCGCCGGGTATGCTCTTCCGGCAATCCGTGCGAAAAGTTAATTCGGAACACATCCACACCGGCCGCGATCAGACCGCAGACGCCCCCCAGCGTGTCCGTCGCAGGACCGATCGTCGCGATGATCTTGGTCCGCCGGAGTTGGCGCCGACCCTTGTAACACTTGGGATCAGCCAGATGCGACTCGATGCAGATGTCTTCCATTGCGGTTTACCGGGCGCGCTCTTCGAGCATCGCAACTGCGGGTAGCTTCTTGCCCTCGAGGAATTCGAGAAACGCGCCACCGCCGGTCGAAATGTAGGAGACCTTGTCCTCGATCTTGTACTTATCGACTGCGGCCAAGGTGTCGCCGCCGCCGGCGATCGAGAACGCATCGCTCTCAGCAATCGCCAGCGACAAGGCCTGGGTGCCTGCGCCAAACTGGTCGAACTCGAATACCCCGACCGGACCATTCCAGACGATCGTCTTGGCGCTTTTCAGGATTTCCGCCAGGGTTTTCGAGGTCTCGGGACCGATGTCGAAAATCATGTCATCGTCGGTGACCTCGGCAACGCCCTTAAGGGTTGCCGCTGCCGTAGCAGAGAACTCCTTGCCACACACCACGTCGGTCGGGACCGGAATCGATCCGCCGCGCGCGCTCGCTTCCGCCACCAGCTTGTGGCAGGTCTCGATCAGGTCGGCCTCGTACAGCGACTTGCCGACATTGTGGCCGGCCGCGGCGATAAACGTGTTGGCGATGCCACCCCCGACGATCAGCTGATCGACCACTTTCGAAAGCGACTCAAGTACGGTGAGCTTGGTCGAGACCTTTGACCCTCCCACGATTGCAACCAGTGGCCGCGCGGGATTTTCAAGCGCCTTGCCCAGCGCATCGAGTTCGCCGGCGAGCAACGGACCGGCGCAAGCAATCGGCGCGAACATTCCGGCGCCGTGGGTCGAGGCTTCGGCGCGGTGCGCGGTGCCAAAGGCATCCATCACATAGATGTCGCAGAGCGCGCCGTAGCGCTTGGCGAGATCTTCGGCGTTCTTCTTTTCACCCTTGTTGAAACGAACGTTTTCAAACAGCACCACCTCGCCGGCGGCGATCTCGAAGTCGCCGGCGAGATAATCGCGCAGCAAACGCACCGGCTTGCCGAGCAACCCGGACAGGTGATCGGCAACCGGTTGCATCGAATTCTCGGCGGAGAACTCGCCTTCGGTCGGGCGTCCGAGATGCGACATCAACATCACCTTGGCGCCCGCCGTCAGCGCGTGCTCTATGGTCGGCAGCGACGCGCGAATACGAGCATCGGAGGTCACTTTGCCTTCCTTGACAGGCACGTTGAGATCTTCGCGAATCAGCACACGCTTGCCGGCGAGATCGAGGTCAGTCATTCGTTTGAAGGCCATGGTTTGATCCTCCGCTGTAAGTCGATAGGGAAAATGGTTGGGTAACGCGGCGCGTTAGCGAACCACTCTCGCGTAAGAGACGGCGAGTCGCCGACCGCAAGCAGCAGTTTTAGCTGCCAATTGCCGCCGGCGACCGCCTAATGGATCAAGCGACGTGCTGCACCATACGCAGCATGTTACAGGTGTAGCCGTACTCGTTGTCGTACCAGGCCACGACCTTGACGAAGGTCGGATCGAGCGCAATGCCAGCTTCGGCGTCGAAAATCGACGGCGTACCGCGTCCACGGAAGTCGGTGGAAACCACCTTCTCCTCGGTGTAGGCAAGCACACCGGCCATATCACCGGATTCCGAAGCCGCTTTCATGGCCGCGCAGATGTCGGCGTAGCTCGCGTCCTTGCTCAGCTCAACCGTGAGGTCAACGACGGAAACGTCGGAGGTTGGAACGCGGAAGGCCATGCCGGTCAACTTGCCATTGAGTTCGGGCAACACCTTGCCGACTGCCTTGGCAGCGCCGGTCGAGGACGGAATGATGTTTTCCAGGATACCGCGACCACCGCGCCAGTCCTTGCTTGACGGACCATCGACTGTTTTTTGAGTCGCGGTCGCGGCATGGACGGTCGTCATCAAACCGCGCTTGATGCCCCAGTTGTCATGCAGCACTTTTGCGACCGGGGCGAGGCAGTTGGTGGTGCACGAGGCCGCCGAGATGATCGCCTGTCCGGCGTAGGTGTTGTGGTTGACACCGTATACGAACATCGGGGTGCTGTCTTTCGACGGAGCGCTCTGAACCACCTTTTTGGCGCCGGCGTCGATGTGCTTCTGGCAGGTTTCTTCGGTCAGGAAGAACCCGGTGCACTCAATCACCAGATCCGCGCCGATGTCGCCCCACTTGAGGTTCGACGGATCACGCTCGGCGGTCAGGCGGATGTTCTTGCCATTCACGATCATGGTGTTGCCGTCGACCGCAATGCTGCCGGGGAAATTACCATGCACCGAGTCGTACTTGAGCATGTAGGCAAGGTAGGCGGGATCAAGCAGGTCGTTGATGCCGACGACCTCGATGTCCGGGAAATCTTTCGCGATCGCGCGAAACGCCATCCGGCCGATACGACCGAAACCATTGATACCCACTTTAATCGTCATGTTTAGCTCCTAAATGATCTACAGAGTTTGGATCTCGCTTGGCCTTCGACGTTAGAGAACGCCGGCGATGGCCTTTTGCACGTTCTCGACGGTGAAGCCGAAATGCTTGAACAACGCGCCCGCCGGGGCCGACTCGCCAAAAGTATCGATACCGACGACCGCGCCATCGAGCCCGACATACTTACGCCAGTACCCGGTGACACCCGCTTCGACCGCAACCCGCGCCTTGATCGACTTCGGCAGCACCGATTCACGGTAAGCCTCGTCCTGCGCGTCGAACACCTCGGCGGAGGGCATGGAAACTACGCGAATCTTCTTATCGGCCATGCCTTCAGCGGCCTTGACCGCAAGCTCGACCTCGGAACCGGTCGCGATCACGATCGCATCCGGGGTCCCAGCGCAATCACGCAGCACATAACCGCCGCGCGCGATCGCCGCCACTTGCTCCGCCGAACGCGGCATGTGCGCGAGGTTCTGCCGCGAGAAGATCAATGCGCTCGGGCCATTGCGCTTTTCGATCGCGGCCTTCCACGCTACCGCGGACTCAACCGCGTCACACGGGCGCCACAGCGACATGCGTGGAATCATCCGCAAGGTCGCCACCTGCTCGACTGGCTGGTGAGTCGGGCCGTCTTCACCGAGACCGATCGAATCGTGGGTATAGACCAGGATGTTCTGCACCTTCATCAGTGCCGCCATCCGCACCGCATTGCGGGCGTACTCGGAAAACATCAGGAAGGTGCCGCCATACGGAATGAACCCGCCATGCAGAGTAATGCCGTTCATGATCGCGGTCATGCCGAACTCACGCACGCCGTAGTAGACGTAGTTGCCGTCCGAAACCGTATCGGACAACGGCACCGAACCCTTCCACATCGTTAGGTTGGAACCCGCGAGGTCGGCCGAACCGCCCAGCAACTCCGGCAATGCCGGCGCAAACGCGCCGATCGCGTTTTGCGACGCCTTGCGCGA
Source organism: uncultured Thiotrichales bacterium (assembly GCA_964620675.1). GTDB lineage: Bacteria > Pseudomonadota > Gammaproteobacteria > UWMA-0217 > UWMA-0217 > CAYSFW01. Next base: position 41,374 of record CAZUJU010000001.1, read on the forward strand.
GGCGATGGTCTCGCCCTTTTCCTGCAACGCAGCAATATACGCGTCCGACTGCTCAGCCCAGTTGGCGGGCAACTGGCCGGCGATACGGCGCTCGAACTCGGCGGCGAGCTCCGGGTAGGCTGCTTTGTACGCCGTGAATTTCTCGGTCCAGTGCGCTTCGGTCGCGGCACCTTTCTCCTTCGCGTCCCACCCGGCGTAGACCGCGTCCGGGATCACGAAAGGCTCGTGCGACCAGCCGAGATTTTCACGCGTGGCCTTGATTTCGTCCTCGCCGAGCGGCGCGCCGTGGCAGTCGTGGCTGCCGCAAAGATTCGGTGCGCCGTAACCGATGACCGTCTTGCAACAAATCAATGACGGCTTGTCGTTGACCGAGCGGGCTTCCTGAACCGCCTTTTTGATCGACTCGCCATTGTGCCCGTCGACGTCACGCACGACGTGCCAGCCGTAGGCCTCGAAGCGCTTAGGCGTGTCGTCGGTAAACCAGCCGTGAACATGTCCATCGATCGAAATGCCGTTGTCGTCCCAGAATGCGACCAACTTGCCCAGCTTAAGCGTGCCGGCGAGTGAACAGGCCTCGTGGGAAATACCCTCCATCAAGCAACCGTCGCCGAGGAACACGTAGGTGTAGTGGTCGACGATGTGGTGGCCGTCGCGGTTGAAGGTGCCGGCGAGGACTTTTTCGGCGATCGCCATGCCAACCCCGTTCGTAATCCCCTGACCCAACGGCCCGGTAGTGGTCTCGACCCCGGGGGTATAACCGTATTCGGGGTGACCGGGAGTTTTCGAATGCAGCTGGCGGAAGTTCTTAAGCTCCTCAATCGGGAGGTCATATCCGGTCAAATGCAGCAGCGCGTAGGGCAGCATTGATCCGTGACCGTTCGACATGATGAAGCGGTCCCGATCGGCCCACTTGGGGTTGGTCGGGTTGTGCTTCATGAAATCGTTCCACAACACCTCGGCGATATCGGCCATGCCCATCGGGGCGCCGGGGTGACCGGACTTGGCTTTTTGAACGGAATCCATCGCCAGCGCGCGGATCGCGTTGGCTAATTCTCTACGAGCAGGCATCGGCAATACTCCCACAAAGATTGCAAAAAACTGATCCCCTCCGCGTCGCACCGAATCGTTTGTTCGGGGTGACGGCTGGGCGCCGGCGCGGCGACCGGCGCATGACCACCCTCGAATTTTTAGGGGTGCGAGTGACGCTCACGCCGTGAGCGAGCGCGCTATTTTCCAGAAGTCAAGCAGCTTCAGCAAGCGAAAAAAGCAATCGCAGGCAAACAAGCACGGTTACTGCACCGCACAAAAACAAACACATAGCGCGTGCCGGATACGGTCAGTACTACGCGCTTCGTGACCTGCTTCACGTTTGAGCACGGCGGATTACTGCTTTTCATGCAGTGATTCGCTAAACTTCCGGCCCGAATTTCATTGGACTTACTGCGAGCGATACGCCATGGCCAGGACCTACCAGTTCACCTCCGAGTCGGTCTCCGAGGGACACCCCGACAAGGTATGCGACACGATCTCAGACAGCATCCTGGATGCCTGCCTAGCGCAAGACCCGCGCAGCCGCGTGGCCTGCGAAACCTTCGTTAAGGACAATGTGGTCGTCGTCGGTGGCGAAATCACGACACCTCCCGGCCTCCACTATGAGGCGATTGTGCGCGAGGCCATTCGCGAGATTGGGTACTCCAGCGAGCTGCATGCGCAGCGCGCTGATGACGGCGGTCAGCGTGACCGTCTCGACTACAGCTGCAAGTTCGACGCCGATCACTTCTACTTTATGAATTTCCTCGGCCAGCAATCGAAAGACATTGCCCAAGGCGTCGACGAATCCGCGGCAGATCATAAAGAGACCGCAGAACAAGGCGCGGGTGATCAAGGCATCATGTTCGGCTATGCCTGCAACGAAACCCCACAGTTGATGCCGGTGCCGATCGCGTATGCGCACATGCTGGGGCGCGAGATCACCCGGATGCGCAAGGATGAATGGCGAACCTACCCTTGGTTGCGTCCCGATGCCAAGACCCAGGTCTCGGTCGAGTACGTCGACGGCAAACCGACTCGCGTCACCGCGGTCGTGATTTCGACGATGCACAGCGCCGCGATCGATACCCCAGAGATCCGCGACGTGCTGCGGGAAGACCTCGTCCGCCGCGTCATCCCTGAGACGTATTTGAGCGACGACACCAAGTTTCTGATCAATCCGACCGGGCGGTTTGTTGTCGGCGGCCCGGAAGGCGATTCCGGTTTGACCGGACGCAAGATCATCGTCGACACTTACGGCGGGATGGGTCGGCACGGCGGTGGTGCGTTTTCGGGCAAGGATCCATCCAAGGTCGACCGCTCGGCAGCCTATATGTGCCGTTATGTCGCCAAGAATATCGTGGCCGCGGGACTCGCTGATCGCTGTGAATTACAAGTCGCCTACGCGATCGGCTATCCGCACCCGGTGAGCATCCATGTCGAAACCTTTGGCACCGCCAAGGTTGACGATGCGCGCATCGTCAACGCAATTTCCGAGGTATTTTCCTTCAAGCCCGCGGACATCGTTCGCGAGCTCGACCTGCTCCGCCCGATCTATCGCAAGACCACGAATTACGGGCACTTTGGTCGCGAGGATGACCTTGAGGCGCTGCGCTGGGAGCGCACCGACAAGGCCGCCGCGCTGCGTCAGATTACCGGTTTGTAAGCTTTTAACCTCGCCGCCGGGACAAGGCGGTGCCGGAAGGTCCGAGGAGCGTTGCAACGGCCCCCTCAATAGGTGAGGTCGCCAGGCTCGGAATCAACGGCGGTTAGTCAACGGCGCTCGGTCATCCCTGTCGCTCCCGACCAGAGATCACCGAGATCGACAGAGGGTGCTCACTAAGGAGATTTACCCATGAATGCTGTTGTCAACGCCCCAATCTTCTCCGACTTTGTCGTCGCCGATATGGCCCTTGCGGCTTGGGGCCGCAAGGAGATTCGAATCGCCGAGACCGAAATGCCGGGATTGATGGCGATCCGCGAGGAATTTTCCGCCGCCCAGCCGTTGAAGGGCGCGCGCATCACCGGCTCGCTGCACATGACGATCCAGACCGCGGTGCTGATCGAAACCCTGACGGCGCTCGGCGCGCAGGTACGCTGGGCCTCATGCAATATCTTTTCCACTCAGGACCACGCCGCAGCGGCGATTGCCGCGGAGGGGATCCCGGTATTTGCGGTCAAGGGCGAATCGCTCAAGGAGTACTGGGACTACACCCACCGCATTTTCGAGTGGCCAGATGCTGGCTACTCGAACATGATTCTCGACGATGGCGGCGACGCGACGCTGCTGTTGCACCTCGGGAGCAAGGCCGAAAAGGATTTGTCAGTCCTCGACAAACCCGTTTCGGAAGAGGAGGTTACCCTCTACGCGGCGATCAAGTCCAAGCTTGCGACCGAGGCCCGCTGGTACTCGACCCGACTGGCGCAGATCAAAGGCGTCACCGAGGAAACCACGACCGGCGTCCACCGCCTTTACCAAATGCACGCGCGCGGCGACCTCAAGATCCCTGCGATCAACGTCAACGACTCGGTCACCAAATCCAAATTCGACAACCTCTACGGCTGCCGCGAATCGTTGGTCGACGGGATCAAGCGCGCCACCGATGTGATGGTTGCCGGCAAAATCGCGGTCGTGTGCGGCTATGGCGACGTCGGCAAAGGCTCGGCCCAGGCGTTACGGGCACTCTCGGCCCAGGTCTGGGTGACCGAGATCGATCCCATCTGCGCGCTGCAAGCGGCGATGGAGGGCTATAAAGTCGTGACGATGGAGTGGGCGGCGGACAAGGCCGACATCTTCGTGACCGCGACCGGCAACTACCATGTGATCACCCATGACCACATGTTGAAAATGAAAGATCAGGCGATTGTCTGCAACATCGGTCATTTCGATAACGAGATCGATGTCGCTTCGGTCGAAGGGTATGAGTGGGAGGAGATCAAGCCCCAGGTCGATCACATCATCTTCCCGAACGGCAGGCGCATCATTCTGCTCGCCAAGGGCCGACTGGTGAATCTCGGCTGTGCCACCGGGCATCCAAGCTATGTCATGAGTTCGAGTTTCGCCAACCAGACCCTCGCCCAGATCGAGCTGTTTACCGGCACCGAGGCCTACCCGGTCGGGGTCTACACGCTGCCCAAACACCTCGACGAAAAAGTCGCGCGACTCCAACTGCGGAAGCTCGATGCGCAGCTGACCGTACTCTCGCCGGCGCAGGCCGACTATATCGGCGTCCCGGTGGACGGCCCGTATAAAACCGGACAGTACCGCTACTAAACTCACTTGACTTAGGCGCCGGCCTCGTTGCCGGCGCCGGTCCGTCACCGCGGAGGCAGACGTATGGCCGTCACACCCAGGCTGGCATTCAGCTTCGAGTTCTTTCCCCCCAAAACCGACGAGGGTGCACTCAAGTTGCGCGGCGTATGCGAGCAGCTGGCGCACTTGGCACCGGAGTTCTTTTCGGTGACCTTCGGCGCCGGAGGCTCCACCCGCGAGCGCACCTTCGATACCGTCATCGAAATCCAGCGTGCCGGTCATGAGGTTGCCCCGCACTTGTCCTGCGTCGGCTCCACCAAAGCCGGTATCCGCGAGATCCTGGACCAGTATCGCGCCCAAGGCATCCGCCGAATCGTCGCGCTACGCGGCGATCTACCCTCCGGTACCGCTGATCACGGCGAGTTCCGCTACGCCAACGAACTGATCGCGTTCATCCGCGCCGAGACCGGGGCGCATTTCCATATCGAAGTCGCGGCCTACCCCGAGTTCCACCCCCAAGCCCCCAACGCCTTCAAGGATCTCGAGAATTTTCGGCGCAAAGCCTTGGCTGGCGCCAACGGCGCGATTACTCAGTATTTTTACAATGCCGACAGCTATTTCAAATTCGTCGACAGTTGCCAAGCGAGGGGCGTTGACCTCCCGATCGTGCCGGGGATCATGCCGATCACCAACCACTCACAGCTGGCGCGCTTTTCCGATGCCTGCGGCGCCGAGATACCACGCTGGATTCGCAAACGGCTGGAGGGTTACGGCGATGACCTGCCATCGATACGCGCGTTTGGCGAGGAGGTCGTCACCGCGCTGTGTGCACGCTTGATCGAGCAAGGCGTGCCGGGGCTACACTTTTATACGATGAACAAATCGGAGCCGATCCTTGCGATCTGGCGCCTGCTCGGGTTGCCCGAGCCCAGCGGTTCCGACTAAGCCCGCGCCATGGCCGACGCTCCCCACCGCGCCCGTTGGATACGCTGCTTGAGCGCACCGCACCGTCTCTCGCCAGTGCCGGTAGGATGAATCTGCCGCGGATCTTCCTCGACGCACCGCTCGCGCCGGGCAACGTCTACGAATTGCCCGAGGCGCCAAGGCATCACTTGATCAATGTGCTGAGACTTGCCATGGGTGATCGAGTCGTGGCCTTCAACGGCCGCGAACCGCACGAGGCGACCGCAACTTTGTGCGCGATCGATCGCCGTTGCGCCAGCATACTTGTCGAGCGATCGCACCCGGTGACACGCGAGTCACCCTTGCCAACGACCCTGGTACAAGCCGTTTGCGCCGGCGAGCGGATGGATTACGCGATCCAGAAGGCGACCGAGTTGGGCGTGACGTCGATTCAGCCGGTTTACGCCGAGCGTGGCCATCCGCCATTGCGTGGCGAGCGCCTCGTCAAGAAATGCCAACACTGGCACGGCATCGCCCTGAGCGCGTGCGAGCAAAGCGGTCGGGTCATCTTGCCAAGCATCGCGACCCCGATCGGTTTCACGGAATATCTGTCCACCCCCCCGGCGAGCCCGCGGGTGCTGCTCGATCCACAAGCGACCCGAAGCGTCGCGGACATTCCGTTAGAAACGAACGGCGTGGCTTTGCTGATCGGGCCGGAAAGCGGCTGGTCCTCCACCGAGCTGGGCGTTGCTGCCTCAGCCGGCGTTGTTTCGGTGTCTTTCGGACCCCGGATACTGCGCTGCGAAACCGCCGGACCGGCCTTCCTGGCGTGGTGCCAAGTCCACGCGGGCGACCTCGGCGCCGGCCAACCCGCGTCCTGAATCCGACCCCAGTTAACGCAGTGCCGCCAGCGCGGCCTCGATCCGACGCTCCAGTCGATCGTGATTCAAAAGGTAACACTTGACCCCAGCGGCCTGCACGAACTGCTCGACCAGATCGCATGTTACGCCGGTTGGTATTGGCCGGACATCCGTCAGCCCCAGCCGCACCGGATGTGGGATACCCTGAATTTCGATCCCGTAGCTCTCCAGTCCGTTCAGACCAGACACCCCTTGCAGAATCGCGACCCGGCGGCTACGCGATTGACTCTCGCCGGGCAGCAAGTCGCAGTAGCGTTCGAACGAAACCAGCGGCAGATCGCGTTCACGCCAACCCAGCAGACCCTTGATCCAGGGTTCCGCGCCCGGCAGGGACTTGACGTCCGGCATCGACAACACCTCGACCAGCGCGCTTTGCGGTAACAGCAGGTTGAACTGCCGTAACGGTACGATCAGGGATTGAATCTTGTGATTAATGACTGGCGCTTCCATGTTTCTGCCGCGCTCCTCCCGTCAACATCGATTGAATGGTCTCGATCAGGATCTGGTCCTGATAAGGCTTGCCGAGGAATTGATCGATCCCGAGTTCGAGTGCGCGGTCGCGGTGCTTCTTACCGGTACGCGAAGTAATCATGACGATCGGGATATCCTTGAGTTCATCATTGCCGCGGATGTGGGTCGCCAATTCGAAACCGTCCATGCGTGGCATCTCGATATCCAGCAGCAGGATGTCCGGGCGCCGCTCCTGCAACTGAGCCATCGCATCAATGCCATCCTTAGCCGTAACGACCTCGTAGTTATGCCGTTCCAGCATCCGTGCAGTGACCTTGCGAATCGTGATTGAATCGTCCACAACCATGACTGTCGGGCGGGTAATTTCCTGCGCCGGGGTTGACTTGACCGGCGCTGCGGTCCAGCTCTCCTCGCCGCTGACGCCGCGCATCAAACTGGCCATATCCAGGATCAAAATAACCCGGCCATCACTCAGAATCGTGGCGCCGGAAATACCCTTCACCCCGGTCAGCAACGCGCCAACCGATTTCACGACAATTTCGCGGTTGCCGAGTAATTGATCAACCACGAAGCCCACCGCGCGTTCGCGCGTTCGCGTCAGTAACACCGGTTGCGGATGTTCGAAGCGTACCCCCGCGACTTCCGGCCGACGCTCCAAAACCGCGGCAAGGGAACAGAGGCGGTAGTCGGTTCCGGCATAGGCCACTTGCGGTTGCGTCTTATCAAACTGCTCGTTCAGGGCCTTCGTCGACATCTGAATGACGCCTTCAATGAGGTTCAGCGGCACCGCGAAGGTGTCCTGTCCCGCAGTGACTAACAACGCTTGATTGATCGCCAAGGTAAACGGCAGATGGACCCGAAAGCGGGTTCCGACACCGGCTTCGGTGTGGATATCCAGCACGCCGTTCATTCGTCGAACCTGATTCTGAACCACATCCATCCCGACGCCACGGCCCGCCAACTGACTGACTTTGGCGGCGGTGGTGAATCCGGGTCGCAAAATCAGGCTAACCACCTCGGCGTCTGGAGTAGGTTCGGCCGGATCGAGTAAGCCTTGCTCGACGCCCTTGCGACGGATCGCGGCAACGTCCATTCCGGCGCCGTCATCGGTGATCGTGATGACGACCTCTGGACCTTCGCGCGCGATGCCGATCTGAATCACGCCGGTAGATGACTTACCCAGCGCGCCGCGCGTGTCCGGGGCTTCGATCCCGTGCGCGACCGCATTGCGCAACATATGCTCGAGCGGCACCACGATGCCTTCCAGCATCTTGCGGTCCAGTAACTGCTGCTCGCCGGTGACGACCAGATCAACCTCTTTCCGAAGCTCGAGCGCCGCCCGCCTGACGACGCGGCGCAAGCGCGGCACCATGACCTTGAACTGCTGCATGCGGGTCTGCATCAGCCCGTCCTGAAGGTCACCACTGATCCGCGCCTGTTGCCGCAACACGGTTTCGAGGCTGCGGATCTGGTCGACCAGCAAGTGGTGGATGCTCAACAGGTCATTCGAACTCTCGCCCAGTCCGCGCGCCAGCTGTTGCATCGTCGAGTAGCGATCCAATTCTAGCGGGTCGAACTTCTCGTTGATGGCGCTATCGTCAGGGTCGATGCGACTGTCATAACGGTGAACAATCTGGGCCTCGGTCTCGACCTCAAGGCGGCGTAACTGTCCACCGAGACGCTTGATCGTCTGATCGAGTTCCTGCAGGTTGAACGAAAAACCGCTGATCTGTTGTTCGAGTCGGGCCTGAAATGCGTTGACTTCGCCGACGTTATCGATCATTCGATCGAGCAGGTCGGCACGAATCTTGACGAGTTCCGACAATGTCGTCGCCTCACTCGCGGGTCGCATACCGCCACCGGAGACGTCGGCATCATTCGCAACCGGCAACTCCGAATTCACGACCGCGCTCGGCTCGCGACGGTCGGACTCCAAGTTCGGTGACGCGGTTTTTGGCTCGACCGACCGCAGCAACTCATCCGACTCGTCGCGATCTCGCGCCGGTGCGCGTTCACCACTGCGGAGCTGCAACAGCTGTGCGAGCAAGGGCTGGCTATCCGCGAGCGGTTGATGGTTGCGGACCTGAGCCGCCATCTGGTGAATGTGATCAAGGCTGGTGTTGATCAGCATGATCAACTCACGATCCGCGACCAGCCGGCCCTCGACGGCATCAATCAGCACATTCTCCAGCGCATGACTCACGTTGCCAAGGTCCTGCAGACCCGCCATGCGCGCGCCGCCCTTGAGCGTATGCAACTCTCGCCGCAACTCCCCAAGCGGTGCGAGATTCGCTGGATTCTGTTGCCACCGCGCCATGATCCCATCGCAGCTATCGAGGATCTCACCGCATTCTTCGAGGTAGACGTCGATCAGCTCGGAGGAGTGCTCCAGCGACAGTTCGGCCGGCCAGGCATCGGCATCGGCATCGGCATCACCGACGTCTTCAAGCAGCTCCATCGCATCGCCAGTCTCGCCGAAGGTTGACACGGCGCCACCGAGCATTGCGTCGTCGTGCGGAATGGATGGGCGTACCGATTGCTCCGACGCCTCTTTCTCCGCGTCGCTGGATTCTGCCGGAGCCTCGGGTTCGTCCGGTATAACAGGCGCAACGTCGTCTTCAACCGTCGGCGCGCCGCCATAACTGGGTTCCACCTCTTGCGCGGCTTCGTCTGGCGCGCCTGCGGCGGTTTCGAGCAGCCCCCGCACCGCCTCGAAGTCGAGATCCGGCGCGAAGGCATCCGCGAGCGCCGGCGCCGCCTCGAAATCCGCGGCCTCGGCCGTAAATAGCGGTGGCTGATCAACCAGATCGGCAACAGAAAGGTCTGAAGCCGGCGTCGCGACACCGTCGAATTCGACCATCGGCAAATTCAAGTCGCTCACACCGCGCTGCTCAAGGGCCTGGAGTCGCGCATGGATCTCGTCGGCTAGCCGCAGTGGCGCATCGGTTGGCTCGCCCGTACGCAACGCCGCAAGGGCCGCCCCCACGGTCGCGGCAAAGCGCTCCAGCAGATCAATCTCGGCCCCATCGAGTTTAAGTCCGTGCTGCCGTTTGACCTTGAGCAACCGCTCCATTTCCAGCGCCGGGGTGAAGATCTGGGGCACCGCAGCGGTATGCGCGGCGCCATTCAGGGTATGCACCGCGCGTAGCAATGGCTCGACCACCGGCAATTCCGAGTTGCTCGCCCGCTTCAACACATCGCGCACCAACTGCAGGTGCTCTTCTGCTTCCTGGGCAAAGATATCGATCAGCGCCGTATCCTGATACGACGGCTCGTCGACCGCGACCCACTCGATTGTTTCGGGCTCGTCGGCAGGCGGTTCAGCATCGAACGTCGCATCGGCGTACCCGGACACACTCGCGGGCGACACTTCCGCGCCGTCGTGCGCTTCCGCTACCGCGGGCGGCTGCCGTGACTCCGCTTCCCACGAGGCTTGTACTTCTGGTACCACGGTTGCCTGGGTCGCGTTGTCGACCTCATCCAGCGTTTGCGCAAACGCCTCGAGCGCGGCATCGAAGGCATCGGCATCCTGCTCGGAACGATCGGGCTCCCCCTCCTGGGACTCGAGCTCCTCGGCCGCCTGGTCGCCGCGCGCGCGCTCGGATCCGTCACCACCGAAGGGGGGCTGCCTATCCCACAAATCGTCCAGACCGAAATTCATTTCCTGCGCCGGCGCCGATTCTTCGGTGGTCAATTCGAGCCAGTCGCTCAGCGTATCGGGCTCCTCGTCGGCCTCTGTGGCCACCGAGGCGGACTGTTTCGCCACATCCGCTGGAGGCGCTTCCAGCATTTCGACTGCACTGCCGTTCATCACATGCCGTGCGATGTCGGATGTTGGGCGCCGCCGGTGTTCGAATTGCGTCAGCAGTTTCGGCAGCAATTCGATTCCGCTGCCAATGTAGCGAACCGCGGGTTCACGCGTGGTCATGCCCTCGTCGAGCAAGCGATTCAGCAACGTTTCATGAGCCCAGGCAAATTCGCCGATCACTTGGGCGCCAATCAAGCGTGAGCTGCCTTTGAGGGTATGAAAGGCGCGGCGAATCGATGTTAGCAGCTGCTTGTCATCGGGGCGTTCGACCCAACTCGGATAGAGCAGTTGCAGACGCTCGATTTCCTCGTTGAGCTCCTCAACAAAGACCTCGAGGATTTCGGGATCTTCGTCACTCGCAAGCACCGCAAGGCCCGCGAAGGGGTCGCTCGCGGGTGCCGGCTCGTCGCCACCCGCAGGTTCGTTCCCCTGGCCCGCTTCGTCGTACACCTCGGGTGCGAGTTCGAGCGGGCCAGGCGGTTGTTGAGGTTCACGATCGACGCCTTCGTCAGGCGCCTCTTGCTCGCTTTCGACGCCATCATCCAGCCGTAACGCCTCCATCAAGGAGGTGTCCCAAAGATCCGCCTCGAGGGCGTCGTCCTCAAGTTCCGCAGGTGCCTCGGGCGCCCCAAAGTCCTCATCGATCTCGGCGAAATCCGCCAACTCGGGCTCGATCGGAAAGTCGGGCTCGTCACCCGTGATTTCATCAAGGTCGAGAATCTCCGTACCCGCGACCAAGGCGTCGTCCGCCTCCAGCAGTGCCGGGAGTTCCTGGTCGTCGCCAAAGCCGTCGTCGTCATCGAAATCGGCCGATTCTCCGCCGCTGGAGCTCGGCGCGGCTTCGGCCAACCGTTGCGCGAGCGCTTGCATCGCTTGCGCACCCGCATCGAGATAGGGTTGATGTTCGGATGCGCTGGTTTCGACGGATTCCAGGTAGAGCTCGACGCTCGCGACCACGTCCGCCAAACGCTCGATTGCCGGGTCGGGTGCCTTGAGTTGTAGTTCAGCGATTCGAGCGAGGTGCGGCGCCACTTCGCGCAGCAACCCTGCCGGCGCTTGCATTTCGAGCGAAATCAGGGTCTGACTCAAGTTGATCAGCCATTGCGAAACCGGTGTAAGCGCACCGGCGTCCTGAACGTCGGCGTTGAGATATTGCTGGATGGCATGCTTGCAGCGCTCGAGCTCATTCAACGACTCGCGGACCGCGACCGCGCGAACGCGTACAAACTCCAACTCGCCCAACGCGACTTGCTGGGTTCGGTCAGGCAAAATGGCGCCCAACTCATGGGCGACCATGATGTCCCGCGCGACGATGCCGAACGAGGCCATCGCGTTTTCGACTTCCAGCAATACCTGGGCCAGCGCTGCGACCTGCGCTTCGCTCGGCGCTTGCCGGCGATCGAGCCGGGGTTCGAGTGCCTGGTGCTGCGCAAATACGACTTGGCGCAGCTCCCCAAGTCCCAGCATGCCAAGCGTTTCAGCCAAGCGCGCCAATGCAGGCAGCAAGAAAACTCCCGCGTTGGCCGCGCGATCACTCGATCCTTCGACCGCTTCAAGATAATCCTTGATGTCTTGAACATCCTCGGTCACAGCCTTCGCCACGGAGCGAAACAGCTCGTTGGTCTGACCTGCCACGCTGATGCGGGCGGCGGACATCGCCTCGGCACTCGGCAGATCACTGCCGAGGAAATAGGCATCGCGCACCGCATCGACGGTTGGGTTACCTGGTTGCGCGGTCGCGACGTAATGCAGGAGGTTCTTGACCAGATCGAGCGGAATGGTGGGTGCAAATCGTTGCTCGCCGACCTCGAACAGGAGGCGTATCTGGCGATCGAGTTTTCCGAGTAGCAGCTTGACCGCCGCGGAGGGTTGCAACGACTTGGAGTGCAAGGCCTCGAGCATCGCCTCGGCGACCCACCAGAGGCGTTTGCTGGATCGGTACTTGGACGCCAGACGCAGACGTTGGCAGACCAACGACATTTTTTTAAGGTTTGCCGAGACGTTCTTGGCCCGGTACCACCCCAGCAAACCCAGCTGGAAAACGTGCCGGGTGAGATGGGCGATCGCTTGTAACTCTTCCCCGGAGGTCGGCTGGCGATCAAGCACGTCGCCGTCATGCTCCAAGCGCGAGATGGTGATCAACTCGTCGCTGACGAGCGGTTCATCGCGCATCGTGCGCAGGTCGTTGACAATTGACACGAGCACGATCGGCATGTCGTCGCGACCCGATTGCAGGTACTCGAGATAGTCCGGCAGTTGCAACAAGGCGCGGACCACGAGTTTCGCGGCATCTTCCGGGCGTCGGACCTCCTCTTTGGCGAGCCTATCCACCAGCGCGAGGATCTCCTGTGCAAGCATCGCTGCACCCGCCAAATCCGCAACTTCGAGCGTTCCCAGCACATCCTTGATCAGGGGCAGCGCCTCACGCAGGCGCGCGGGTTGCGTCGGTTCATCGAGATAACGAAGCACCGTGGTTCGCGCCGACTCCAGGGAACGGTCGATTTCCCGCTTGACCCAGGCGAGCGAGTTGAAACGTGATTTGTCTTTGGATTCCATGAGCTCCCTCGAGCAATCTTCTAGCGTGACATCCGTGTCGATGAATTAGTTCAATATCGCGCGACGACCTCATCGGGAGACGCCTGGGGCGACATCTCACCGAGAGACCCGGCGTTGAACGCCTCATCTTGTCCGGGAAGCTTGAAACCCTCTACCGACTTGCTGAGCTCAGCGGCCTGACCTACCAAATCCGCGAGCGCGACCGCAGTTTCGTTGGTCGAGTTCACGGTTTGCTTGGTGATCTCCTGAATCGACCCCATCGCCTCGGCAACCACCCCGGATACGATCGCCTGTTCGCGCGCCTCCTCGGAAATGTCCTTGATCAATCCGGCGAGTTTGTGCGTAACCTTCTCAATTTCGCCGAGCGCTTTGCCGGCATCTTCGGCCTGATTGGCGCCGACCACCACGTTAGCCGTGCTCTTTTCCATCGACCCGATCGCTTCGTGGGTATCGGCCTGAATCGTCTTGACGAGCATTTCGATCTGTTTACTCGCATTGCCGGCACGCTCAGCGAGGCGCTGCACCTCGTCGGCCACGACCGCGAATCCGCGCCCGCCCTCACCTGCCGACGACGCCTGGATCGCCGCGTTGAGCGCGAGGATGTTGGTTTGTTCCGCGATATCCGTAATCATGCCGACGATATCGCCGATCTCCTGCGAGCTCTCGCCGAGACGCTTGATGCGCTTGGCGGTATCCTGAATGTGCTCACGGATCCGGTCCATGCCGTCGATGGTCCGGTGCACCGTGTCCACACCGCGCTGAGCGATGACCAGCGATTGCTCCGCAACCTTCGCCGAAATGTCGGCGTTGTTGGAAACCCGCGCGATCGAGTGCGTTAAGTCGTTGATCGAATCGGTCGCGGACGCGATCTTGCGCGCCTGCTTCTTGCTTGCCTCGGCCAACTGAATCGAATTTTTTCGGCTCGCCTCGGCACGCTGCGAGACCTTGCCAGCCGATTCGTTAATCGTGTAGACGAGGGTGCGCAGCGCATCGACCGCGTAATTCACCGAATCGGCGATCGCACCGGTAATGTCCTCGGTGACAGTCGCAGAAACGGTGAGATCTCCATCCGCAAGCGTCGCCATCTCGTCCAGCAGGGTCAGAATGGCTTGCTGGTTGCGATCGTTCACGGATTGGGTTTGCTGAAGCTGGCGATTGGTCCCGCGCAGAACGCCGAAAACCAGCATCAGAAAGCTCGCGATCGCGAGCGCCGCGAGGACGAAACCGGCCGTTGTCCACAGCGCATTGTTGCGATTGTATTCGTGGATCGCGCGCTCGATCCGCGACACACCTTCGAACAGGGCACGGCCATCCGCCTCGATCGCGCTCGCCGCCTGCTTGACCGCAAGCAGCTGCGGTGCCAGCTCAACCAGTCGCCCAGCGCTATCGGCCACGTCGCCAAATACCAGCACGATCGCGTCGAGCTGCTTTTGACCGTTGGTCACCGATATGCGATCCAGACCGAGCGTCGCGTTTCCGGACCGCATCCCGTCGACGACCTGGCTGAAGGTCGCAACGTCGCGGTTGAGCTCATCGGCGGACTCCAGTGCCCCGCGTTCGCCTACAAACAAAGCGTTCAGATTGTTTTCGATCCGCTCCGCGAGCACCAGTTGTCGTGTCGCGAGGTAGACCTGGTTGGGGTTAGCTCGGGATTCGCGTAGAATCTCGATTATTTTATTCGATGAATCAATAAGTTGTGGGAGCTTCAGTTTGACAGATTCGACCGCGCTCTGGGTCCCGCCGACGATTTCGCGACTGGCGAGAATCGCCGCGAGTTGGCGATCATAGCGGTCCCAAAGCGTGATATTTTGCTCAAGCTCAGGGGTCAATTCGGCCGGTAGCGGGGGCAAGCCGGTGGCCGAGTCGCCGTGCAGCAACAAATTGAGATCGGCCTGAAATTCGCCGCGCAGCTGCTTGAGCATCAGGAATGAGGCTTCCGAACCTTGCGCCGCTGACAAGGACTGAGTCGTCATCCGCTGCGAAAGCAGTCGCAGGTTGCCCGACGCGTCGAGGTAACGCCGACCGAGTTCATCGAACACCGCGCCTTGGTAAAATGCGATTGCCATCAAAACGATGAACGCCGCGAACAGGCTTCCCCAGAGCCAAAGGGTACGGCCAATCGCAGTAGACTGCGCACCGCGTGATTGCATGGAGCTGAATGCTTTCATGATCCTGATACTCGATAAGAGGGCGGAGTTTCGAATTTGAGGTCGGCGTTCACAAGGCGGCCTGGGCAAAGGTCGGGTGTACAAGCAGTCGCGGCAGATCCAACACCGCGAAGTGCTCGCCGTAGCGACGGTAGGCGTGAGCGACGAATTCCGCCAGCCCCGGCGCCAGAGGGGGTGGGTCGGCGCATTTGTCGCCCGCCCAGTAGTGCTTCATGCCGAAAACTTCGTTGACCAGCAAGCCAAAGCGTTGATTGTTATCGGTCACGACGAGCAAGCGCTGTCCGGTATCGGTTCGGGAGATCGCGCCGAGGCCGAGAAACGCCGGTAGGTCGACGATCGGAATCAGCGCGCCATGGAGATTTGCCAATCCGAGCAACCAATGCTTGACGCCCGGCACTCGAACATAGACGGGTAACGGCACGATCTCGGCCAAACTGGGCATAGCCGCCAGCACGCGGTCGTTACCCAGGCGAAACAACACTCCGGTCCATTCGTGCTGGCCTTGTCCCGCGCCGGGTGCCCCTTCGCGCAGCAGGCGAAAGCGCCGATCGAGTTCACCCAATGCTGCGAAAGGGTCGGATGCCGTGGGAGTTTCCATCAGTCGCGAGCCCCCAAAATGTCACGAATGCAGCCAAGCAGCTGCTTTTCATTCGCGGGCTTGACCAGATAGGCCTTCGCCCCTTGACGCTTGGCCCACAACATGTCGGATTCACCGTCCTTAGTGGTCACCATGACCACGGGAATTGCTTGGGTTTCGGCCCCCTTGCTGAGCTCGCGCGTCGCTTGAAAGCCATTGAGTTCAGGCATGACCACATCCATCAGGATCAGATCCGGACCGAGGCGCCGCGCCAGCTGTAAACCTTCCGAACCGTTATTGGCGATGCTGACGGTGTGGCCGTTTTTTTCCAGCATCCGCTTGAACACGTGCCGGTCGGTCGCTGAATCGTCGACTACCAGAATATGCGCCATTCGAACCCTCCTAAACCCTGCATCTTGCGGTCGTTGTCACTGCACATAATCGCGAATCGCGCCAAGCAGGTCGTCGCGAGTGAACGGCTTGGTCAGGTATTGCTCGGAGCCGACGATGCGGCCCTTCGCCTTATCGAAGATCCCGTCCTTGCTCGATAACATGATGACGGGCGTGTGGCGAAAACGCTTGTTGTGCTTGATCAACGCGCAGGTCTGATACCCGTCGAGACGCGGCATCAGGATATCGACGAAGATGATGCTGGGTTCGTGCTCCGCTATTTTCGCCAACGCATCATAGCCATCCACCGCCGTGATCACGTCAAATCCGTAATTGCGCAACAAGGCTTCGGCGGTCTTGCGGATCGTCTTGCTGTCGTCAATGACCATCACCCTCAATGGACGTTCCCCGTCCTCATGCTCCCGAATCGCCGACATTCAAGCCTCTCCCGTGATAATTCCGCCAAGCTTACGCCACTGCCTTCTGAATCTAACGTAAGGTAAAAAACCCAAGCAACCGCGAATGTCCGAATCTTCCAATCAGTTATCGTTTTCCAAGGAGTTTGCAAGATATCTGTCGTTCATCCACGATGCGTCTTCAATTCGACACCCACCGACCCGGTCTATTCTGCATGGACATCGATATTGGATTTGTGATGGACCCCTTGGAATCCATCAACCCAAAAAAGGATAGTACGATAGCTATGATGCGCGCGGCACAACGGCGGGGCTGGCGGGTATGGTATTTCGGTCCAGAGGACATGTTCGTCCGCGACGGCGAACTGCGGGCGCGACGCGCGGCAGTCACGGTGTCGGACGAGACGCAACGGTGGTACGACGTGCACGAAATCGTCACGCGGCCGGTACGTGAGCTCGATTTGCTGCTAATGCGCAAGGATCCGCCGTTCGACATGGAGTACATCTATGCGACCTACCTCCTTGAACAGGCGGAACGCGAGGGGGTCCGGGTCTGCAATCGGCCGCGCGCGCTGCGCGATTGCAACGAAAAGTACGCAACCACCTGGTTTCCGCACTGCGCGCCACCCACGCTGGTGGGCCGCGAGGCTGAGGTGTTTCGCGATTTCCTCCGCGAGCAGGGCAGCATCGTCGTCAAGCCGCTTGACGGCATGGGAGGCGCCTCGATATTTCGGATCGATCAGGGCGACCCAAATACCAATGTCATACTTGAAACCCTGTTGCGCCACGGCCGCTCGACGGCCATCGCGCAGCGCTTTCTTCCCGAGTACGCCCAAGGCGACAAGCGGATTCTCCTGATCGACGGCGAACCCATTCCGTATGCGCTCGCGCGGATTCCGGCCGCGGGCGAAGCGCGCGCAAATCTGGCAGTCGGTGGGAAAGGGATCGGGCAACCGCTGTCGGCGCGGGATCTATGGATCTGCGCGGAAATCGCCCCCGAACTCAGACGTCGCGGTCTCACCTTCGTCGGAATCGATGTGATCGGCGATTACCTGACCGAGATCAACGTCACGAGTCCGACCGGAATCCGCGAACTCGATGCGCAATTCGGCCTCGATATCGGCGGGGCGCTGATGGATGCCCTCGCCGCGCAACTCGAATCACCGCAGCCGCCACACGTCAAGTGTTAACCCGGTCGTGGCCTCGGCGCCAAAACCGTCTAAAATATCGCGTCTGCAGGAACACCTGACCACCTGAATGTCCGCAATACTGGCACATCCTCACGTTCGCGATGCCGATCGCTTCGGGCTCACGCTGTTTGTCGCCAGCGTGTTACACGGAATCGTTATTCTCGGACTGTCATTCGGCTTTGACTTGTCGCGCGGAAAAAGCCTTCAGTCTCCGCTTGATGTGGTGCTGGTGAACACCGTCAGCCACGAAGCACCGACCGACGCCGAACGCATCGCGCAGTTCAATCAACAACAGAGCGGTAGCAGCGATCTCGATGGGCGCCCGGCGGAGGAACTCGTCTCGCCGATGCCGAGCATCCAGGAGGGCGCCGCCGATTCACCGCAGGAAATTCGCACCCAGGACGTACGCAAGGTTCGCCAGGAACAATTTCTTACGAGCGAGCGCTCCACCATCAGGGTCGCCACCGATCGCGAATCCGAGCAGGACAAGCCGGTGGAAGACCTGAGCGAACAGGAGGTCATCAAGCGCGACGTCGAGATCGCACGGCTCGCAGCCGAGGTCGAGATCGCACATCAGAACTACGCCAAGCGCCCGCGCATCCATTTCATCGACGCCTTGTCGGCCAAGAGCGCCGTCGAGGCGAAGTATATCGACTACTGGGTCAAGCGGGTCGAGAGTATCGGCAATCTGAACTATCCCGAGGATGCGCGCCGCGACAGCGTGAGCGGCAAGCTAATCTTGAATGTCCTGCTGGACAACAACGGCAAAGTCCTCAAGGTTCAAGTCGCTCAATCCTCGGGTAGCAAGATGCTCGACGAAGCCGCCGTCAGCATCGTCAAGATATCTTCGCCGTTTCCGACATTTCCGCGGGAAATGCGCGGGCAGTATGACCAACTTATGATCACGCGCACCTGGGTGTTCCACAGCGGCGGGACCTGAACCCGCGCCGCGGCGACGCATTCGGGTCTTGCAGTTTCCTTGCGCAAGCGGTACATCTCTCGCATGAATCTGGAGCTCGGCAACCACTTTTTGATCGCCATGCCTGGCATGGAGGATCCCAATTTTTCGCAAACCCTCACGTTGATCTGCGAACACAACGAGAGTGGCGCGATCGGCTTCGTCATCAACCGGCCGACCGCGGTCAAACTCAGCTCGTTGGTCGCCGAATACTCGGATGCGACGGAGTTCGCTAGCGAACTCGAAAATCGCTTCCTGTTCGAAGGCGGGCCGGTCGAAACCGCGCGCGGCTTCATTATGCACAGTGCCGAGCAGACCTGGAAAACCACGTTGCGGGTGAGCGATGCGCTGAGTGTCACAGCCTCCAGCGACATCATCGCCGCCATCGCCGCCGGTCGCGGCCCCGAGAAATTTCTGTTTCTAATCGGATACGCCGGCTGGGGGCCTGGGCAATTGGAGCAGGAAATCCTCGACAACGCGTGGTTGACCGGTCCGGCGGACCCGCACATCGTGTTCGACCTCACGCCCGAAGCGCGTTGGCGCGCCGCGGCGTTGAGCCTTGGGGTCGATCTCGGGCTGATTCCTGCTCAGGCCGGACATGCCTGATGCGTCGGCGCAAAAAGCGCTCGCGATTGATTACGGCCGCAAGCGCATCGGCATCGCGCTCGGTATTCGTCTGAGTCAGTCTGCGATTCCGCTTGCGATGCTTGAAAATCGCTCCGAAACTCAGGTACTGGTGCAACTCGACGCCCTGGTGAATGAATGGCAGCCCGAGGTGCTGGTACTCGGCGAACCGACCAATTCGGACGGAACCGCGCATCCAATGTCCACGGTCATCGCGCAATTCGGTTCGGTACTAAGAAACCGTTACAATTTGCCGCTCATTTACCTGAACGAGGCGTATTCCTCGTTCGAGGCCAATCAGCGACTCAAGCAACTGCGCCAGCAAGGTCGCCGGCGAAAAATCGCCAAACACGAAATCGATCAACAGGCCGCCGCAATCCTGGCCGAAAGCTGGCTGAACCACCATGACTGAAACCTTTCCCGCCGATGCCTTGGTCGAGGAACTCGCCGCGCAGACTCGTGCACTCATCACAACGCGCGGACTTGCCGCACCCGCGATGGTCGGAGTCCATACCGGCGGCGCCTGGGTTGCGCAACGCCTGCACCGGCTGCTGGGATTGGAGCAACCCCTGGGTACGCTCGACATCAGCTTTTATCGCGACGACTTTACCCGTAAGGGGCTCAATCCGCTCGTCAAGCCTTCAAATTTGCCGTTCGATATCGACGATCGCAATATCCTGCTCGTCGATGACGTGCTCCACACCGGACGCACGGTGCGCGCAGCGATGAACGAGTTATTCGATTACGGGCGCCCGGCAAGCATCGTTCTCATCGTTCTGGCCGAACGGCCAGGACGCGAACTGCCGATCGAGCCCGCGATCTGTGGCCGACACTTCGCACTCGCCGCACACCAACACATCAAACTGACCGGACCCGATTCATTGCGCCTGGAAGTGCTGGATTCATGAACCGACCGTATATGCCGTTGCCGGGTCCGGTCCCGGCATCCCTGCAGCTGAACGCCGAGGGGCGACTGCGCCATTTCCTTACGATCGAAGGGTTGAGCGCACCACTGCTGGAGGAGATCCTCAGCGTTTCCGAATCGTTCACCGCAGTCACTGCGCAACCCGTGAAGAAGGTTCCGCTGTTGCGCGGCAAGACGATTTTCAACCTGTTTTTCGAGCCGAGCACCCGCACCCGCACGACCTTCGAACTGGCAGCCAAACGTCTCTCGGCCGACGTCATGAACATGAGTATCAGCACCTCCGCAACGACCAAGGGCGAGAGCCTGCTCGACACGTTGCGCAATCTCGAGGCCATGCATAGCGATATGTTCATTGTGCGCCACGGCGAAAGCGGCGCCGCGCAATTAATTGCGCGGCATGTCGCCCCGCACATCAGCGTGATCAATGCCGGCGATGGCCGGCACGCCCACCCGACGCAGGCGATGCTCGACGTCTTCACGATCCGCCGCCGCAAGGGCGCGCTCAATCATCTGACGGTCGCGATTGTCGGCGACATCCTGCATTCCCGTGTCGCGCGCTCCCAGATTCATGCCCTCAACGTGCTCGGTATCGGCGAACTCCGCGTCATCGCGCCGAAAACACTGCTTCCAGCCGAGGTCGAACAGCTGGGGGTCAAGGTCTACCACTCGCTTCAGGCGGGTCTGCGCGATGTCGATGTGGTTATCATGCTACGCCTTCAAAAAGAACGCATGAGTGGTGCCTTGCTGCCCTCGGAGAACGAGTATTACCGCCTTTACGGTCTGACCGTGGAGCGTCTGGCGTACGCCAAGCCGGACGCGATCGTGATGCATCCCGGCCCGGCCAACCGAGGGGTCGAGATCGCTTCGGAGGTCGCCGATGGGCCGCAGTCCGTCATCCTGGAGCAAGTCAGTAACGGCCTGGCGGTTCGCATGGCGGTGATGTCTATGTGCCTTGGCGCACAACCGGCGATAAGCCGATGAAAATTGCGATCGAAAATGGCCATCTCGTCGATCCGGCCAATCACGTAGACCGGGTTTGCTCGCTTTACATCGATAACAGCCGGGTCGTCGGCGTCGGCACGGCTCCGCCCGGTTTCATCGCCAACCGGATCGTCGATGCGCGCGACCGCCTGGTCATCCCGGGGCTGATCGACCTTTCGGCGCGCCTCGGCGAACCGGGTTTCGAATACAAGGCGGATATCGACAGCGAGAGCGAAGCCGCGGTCAGCGCCGGCATCACGACCCTCTGTTGCCCGCCCGATACCGACCCAGTGATCGATACGCCCGCCGGGATCGAGTTCATCGAGCGGCGCCGCGAGAGCGTTGATCGGTCGCGCATCTATGTTTACGCCGCGCTTACACAGGGACTTGCCGGTGACCAGCTGACCGAGATGGCGAACCTCAAAGCAGCCGGTTGCATCGCGGTCACCAATCTGGGACAGCCCTTTCGCAGCGCGCGGGTCGCACGCCAGGCGCTGGAGTACGCCGCCAGCCACGATCTCACGGTACTCATCTACCCCGAAGACACCGAACTTGCCGCCGGCGGTTGCGCCCACGAAGGTTCGGTGGCAACGCGCCTGGGTCTACCGTTCGTGCCTGAAGCGGCGGAAACATCCGCAATCGGCTTCTTCTTGCCCTTGATCGAAAAGGCCGACGTGCGGGCGCATTTCTGTCGTCTCTCGACCCTCAAGGGGATGAACATGATTCGCCGCGCCAAACACGACGGCTTACGCGTCACGGCGGACGTTGCCGCGCATCAATTGTTCCTCACCGAAATGGACATCGCCGACTTCAACTCGCTCTGCCACACACGCCCCCCGTTACGCAGCCAGCGCGACCGCGACGGCCTGCGGCAGGGATTGACACAATTCGGCATCGACGCGATCTGTTCCGACCATCAACCCCACGAACTTGACGCCAAGCTGGCTCCGTTCCGCGAAACCGAACCAGGTATTTCGGCGCTGGAAACCCTACTCCCGTTAACCTTGCGCTTGGTCGACGAGCACGTGCTGACGTTGTCTGAAGCGATCGCCCTGGTGACCAGCCGTCCCGCGGCGATCCTCGGACTCCCGCTGGGGCGACTCGGAATCGGCGACCTCGCCGATCTCTGCATCATCGACCCGCGGGCCGAATACGAGTGCGATCCACAGCAGTTCTACAGCAAGGGCAAGAACTCCCCGCTTGGTGGGTGGATGCTGCGCGGCCGGGTGACTCACACCCTGGTTGACGGGCGCTTCGTCTGGGAGCTTTAGCCCTGCTGCATCACTCAGCGCTGAAGGGCCGCATTGCTGCGTTAACACCGGGCTTCGAATGCGAATTTGCTGCGTGTAAGTTGCGCCTTATTGACCGGTTTTTCCCTGCCCGGCTTCCCTTAATGCCTTTGTGACACATAAGTACGAGGCACCACTCAGCCGTCAGTACGGCGGGCGTTCGCGCGGAGACTCAGAAAATCATCGAAATCGTGCGAGGTGGAAGTTCCGTGTCCGCCCAGGGCGGGCGCTGGCGTTCGCTCGGCGCCACTTTGCCGCTGCGGCGGGTTGCTGCGCGATTCGTTCGCCGCGCGCGGTGCGGTATCCGCGAGGTTCGGTTTGGTGTTCGGCCCACCCTCGACACCGCCACCGAAATTGATCTTCCATTCCAGGTCGTTACGCGAGTCGGCATTGCCGAGTGCTTCCTCGCGACTGATCTCGCCCGCCTCGTGCAGTTGCAGGAGCGCCTGATCGAAGGTTTGCATACCGGTTGCGCGGGTCTTGCTCATGATTTCCTTGATCTCGCCCACCTTTCCGTCGCGGATCAACTCCGCGATGAAAGGCGTATTGAGCATGACCTCGACCGCCGGAATCCGCGGCGACTTTAATCCGCGTAACAAGCGTTGCGAAACAACGGCCCGCAAGTTCAGCGACAGATCCATCAAAATGCGGTTGCGCGACTGCGGCGGAAACAGGTTTACGATACGATCCAACGCCTGGTTGGCGTTGACCGCGTGCAAGGTCGACAATACGAGATGCCCGGTATCCGCAAAGCGCAACGCCGCCTGCATGGTCGATTCATCGCGAATCTCGCCGACCATGATGACATCGGGCGACTCACGCATTGCCTCGCGCAACGCGTTGTCGTAACTCAGCGTATCGATCCCGACTTCACGCTGGCCGACGATCGATTGGTTATGCGAGAAAGTGAACTCGATCGGATCCTCGATCGTGAGAATGTGCCCGGTCATGGTCGCGTTGCGGTAATTGATCATCGACGCCAGGGTGGTCGATTTACCCATGCCCGTGGAGCCCACCACCAGCACCAGCCCCATCCGCGCACACACCAGCTCCTTGACCACCCCGGGTAACCGCAGGGCGTCCAGCTCCGGGATCCGGTGGCTGATAAAGCGGATGACCATCGAGACTTCGCCACGCTGCAGATAAACATTGACCCGGAACCGCCCCACTTTGGAAACCGCCGTGCCGAAATTCAGTTCGAGGTTGCGCTCGAATTCCGCTTGTTGCTTCGGGGTCATGATCTCGTACGCCAGCCGCCGGACCAACCCGGGCGCGAGGGGTTTGTCAGTAAGCCGGCGTACCTCACCCTGCGCCTTCACCGAGGGCGGCGCACCGGTGGTCAGAAAGATATCCGAGGCGCCCTGTGCCGCCATATAACGCAAGTAGCTCTCAAGCGCCGGGCGCTTCTCGGTTGAATCGGTGCTGATCAACGCGTCCGACATACCGCAAGTTTCCTGGCCGACGCCCACAATATGGCGTTGCGTTTAATAGGTTTTTTCATATCCACCAACTGGTTACTCTGCGAGGCGTGCCGCCTTGGACAACGCCGCATTCAAACTGAAGAAGGGGCATCATAGCGCTGGCCCCGCGGCTTGGATATCCGGCGTCGAACTCATCGATCGCGGGCGCCGGTAAATGCGACCCGTGCCGCGATCATGAGTCTCGAATCCGGGCGCGACGCTAACGCATCAGATCCTGATCCGAGGGTGGCGGTTGCACCATCAGCGCCTCGGTGCCTTCAAGCAACGCCTTGCTGGTGGACCGCTTGCTTTCGAGCTTGATCTTCAAGCGTAGGTTGTTGACCGAATCGGCATGCCGCAGCGCCTCCTGGTAAGTGATCGCGCCCGTTTCGTAGAGGTCGAACAGCGCTTGGTCGAAGGTCTTCATGCCCTGTTCGCGCGAGTTTTGCACCAACTCCTTCATATCCGGAATCCGGCCTTTGAGAATCAATTCCGCCATCAGCGGGGTATTCAGCAACACCTCTACGGCCGGCACCCGACCGTCCCCATCGGCGCGGCGCACCAACCGCTGCGACAAGACCGCGCGCAGATTCATAGAGAGGTCCATTTGCACCTGGGCGCGACGGTCCTCGGGGAAAAAATTCAACACCCGCTCCATTGCCTGATTGGCGCTGTTCGCATGCACCGTGGACATGCACAGGTGCCCGGTCTCGGCGAAGGTGATCGCATAATCCATCGCGGCACGGTCACGGATCTCGCCGAGCACGATCACATCCGGCGCCTGCCGCAGCGCATTTTTCAAGGCCACCTCATAGGACTCGGTGTCGATGCCGATCTCGCGTTGGGTCACGATGCATTGATCGTGCTCGTGCACGAATTCGACCGGATCCTCGATCGTAATGATGTGGCCGCGACTGGTGCGATTGCGAAATCCCAACAGCGCCGCGAGGGTGCTCGATTTCCCGGAGCCGGTCGCACCGACCACAAGCACCAACCCGCGCCGCATCATCGCCACTTCGCGCAACGACGAGGGCAGACCGAGTTCTTCGAAGGTCGGGATCTGGTCGTTGATCCGGCGCAACACCATCCCGTAAAACCCGCGTTGCATAAAGGCGCTGACCCGAAACCGTGACACCCCGGTCACGGCGATACTGAAGCCGGTCTCCTGATGCTTTTCGAACTCGCTCAACTGGCGATCGTTCATGAGTGCGCGCGCCAGCATCTGGGTATGTGTCGGCGTAAGCTTATGCTGCGTGATCGGTTGCAGCAGCCCGTTTACCTTCATGCTCGGCGGGGCACCAGCGGTGATGAATAAATCCGAGCCCTGCTGTTCTACCATCGTGCGTAACAACTCATGCACGAATTCAATGGCTTTTGCACGATCCATCGTAGTTTCCCGTTACCTCGAGAGTGGCCGTTGACGCGTCATCAGAGCGAATCTGGTGCGACTGCACGCAGTCGCGCCTCTTCACGCGTGACCGTGCCCTTGGCCAGGAGATTCTTGAGTCCCTGATCGAGTGTGATCATACCCTCACGCTGACCGGTTTGAATTGCCGAGTACATTTGCGCGATCTTGCCTTCCCGGATCAAATTGCGGATCGCCGGCGTGCCGATCATGATTTCATGCGCTGCGACGCGCCCACCGCCGACCTTCTTAAGCAGGGTCTGCGAGATGACCGCGCGCAGCGACTCCGAGAGCATCGCCCGCACCATGTCTTTTTCCTCGGCCGGAAACACATCGACGATACGGTCGATCGTTTTTGCGGCCGAGGTGGTGTGCAAGGTGCCGAACACCAGGTGGCCGGTTTCCGCGGCGGTCAAGGCGAGACGGATGGTCTCAAGGTCCCGCATTTCGCCGACCAGGATCGTATCGGGGTCCTCACGCAAGGCCGAGCGCAGCGCGGCGTTGAAACTATGGGTATCGCGATGGACTTCACGCTGATTGACCAGACACTTTTTCGATTCATGCACGAATTCGATCGGGTCTTCGATGGTCAGGATATGCCCGAACTCGCTGTCGTTCTTGTGGTTGATCATCGCCGCCAGCGTGGTCGATTTGCCCGATCCGGTCGGCCCGGTCACCAGAACCAAACCACGCGGGAGACCGGAGATCTTCTTAAAAACCTCGGGTGCGTCGAGGTCTTCGAGTGTCAGCACCCGCGACGGAATGGTGCGGAATACCGCCCCGGCGCCACGATCATGCGTGAACGCGTTGACGCGAAACCGTGCCAACTCCTTCACTTCAAAAGAAAAATCTGTTTCGAGAAACTCTTCGTAGTCCTTGCGCTGCTTGTCGGACATGATGTCGTACACCATCGCGTGAACGTCCTTGTGCGACAATAGCGCGGCATTGAGGCGGCGGATGTCGCCATCGATCCTGACCATCGGCGGCAAGCCGGCCGAGAGGTGGAGGTCAGAGGCACCGTTTTTGACACCAAATGCAAGAAGCTGCGTAATATCCATATCGGTCTGTCATGAGCCTGGGGGGAGCGTGATTGCGACACCGGCGAGTCGCCATACCGGTAGGTTTTACAACATTCGCGCCGCCCCTGTACACGAATCAAGTCACATGCCTTACGATACTTTGTGTCAACGCCTGCAACAATTGCGGAAGGAAATAGCGCGCTGCGCAGCGGAGGCGGAACGCACCGCGGACTGGGTGGGTTTGATCGCAGTGAGCAAAACCCACCCAGTCGAGGCGATTCGAATGGCTTATCACTGCGGACAACGGGCATTCGGCGAGAACTATGCCCGTGAACTCGGCGACAAGGTTGCGCAACTCGCTGATCTGGATCTCGAATGGCATTATATCGGTCCGATTCAGCGCAATAAGACCCGGTCGATAGCCGCCAACGCCGCGTGGGTGCATGGGATCGATCGCTTCGAAGTCGCATCGCGCTTGGCGGCGCAACGCCCAGCCGAGTTGCCGCCCCTGCAAGTCTGCCTTCAGGTAAATCTCGACGCCGAACCGAGCAAGGCGGGCATCGCCCCGCGGGAACTCGCCGGACTCGCTCAAGCGGTCGCGCAACTCGATCCGACCCGGTTACGCCTACGCGGACTGATGTGCATCCCGCGCCCTCAGGTCGACCCGGTCGCGCAACGCCTCGCCTTCGCGGCGCTACGCGAGTGCCGCGCAACGTTGCGCCGCGAAGGTCTGGCCCTTGATACGCTGTCGATGGGCATGTCGGACGACTATTGCGCGGCAATCGCCGAAGGGGCGACATTGATCCGCATTGGTACGGCGATTTTTGGCACGCGTCGCTGAAACTGAAACCCAGCTTGCGTACAATACGGCCCGGTTAACCATTCACGACAGCTCGATGCAAACGCTACGCTTAGGCTTTATCGGCGGCGGCAACATGTCGCGCAGCCTGGTCGGCGGCCTGCTCAAGAACGCCTGGCCCGCCAGTACCCTCCATATCGCTGACCCGGATCCAACTCAACGCGCGCGCATCGAGGCACTCGACCCCGCGCTTCACGTCGACGCCGACGGACCCCGCGTGGTCGCAAACGTCGACGTCGTCGTGCTCGCGGTCAAGCCCCAAGTGCTGCAAGCCGTCGCACGCGCGATCCGCAGCGAAGTCCAGGCGCGACGGCCGCTGATCATCTCGATCGCCGCAGGGATCAAAAGCGCCGACATCGAACGCTGGCTCGGCGGTGATCTCGCGATCGTGCGCTGCATGCCGAATACCCCAGCGCTCGTGATGAGCGGCGCGACCGGTTTGTTCGCCAACCTGAGTACCTCGCAGGGGCAGCGCGAAATCGCGGAACGCCTCATGCGCTCAGTGGGCGTGACGGTCTGGGTCAACGACGAACGGCAACTCGACGCGGTGACCGCGCTTTCAGGAAGCGGGCCGGCCTACGTGTTCCTGGTGCTGGAGGCACTCCAGCATGGCGCCGAAAGCCTCGGACTGGCGCCCGAAGCGGCACGCCTGCTGGCGCTACAAACCGTCGCGGGCGCGGCCAAACTGGCACTTGAAAGCGACGAGCCGCCGGCGTTGTTGCGCGAGCGGGTGACCTCAAAAGGTGGCACGACCGAGCGCGCGCTCGCCGAATTCAACGCCGGTGATTTGATCGGTCTTTTCACCCGCGCGATGCACGCCGCGGCCGCTCGGTCCGAGGAGCTCGCCGAAGTACTTGGGACTGACGCCGCATGAACGTTTTCTCCGAGATCGCGTTTTTTCTGATCGATACGCTGTTCACGCTGTTTATCGCGCTGTTCATGCTTCGGATGTTGCTCGGGTTGTCCCGGGCGGACTTCTACAATCCGTTCTCGCAGTTCATCGTCACCGCGACCAACCCACTGCTCAAGCCCTTGCGCCGAATTCTGCCGCCGATCGGGCGCATCGATACCGCAGCGATCGTAATCATGCTGGCGTTGAAACTGCTCCAGCTCGCGTTGTTGCTCATGGTCCAGAGCAAGGCGCCGGACCTTGTTTGGCTCGTCGTCACGGCGGTCGTTCAGCTGCTGACGATGTTGATTTACCTCTACCTGATTTCGATCATCGTCGAGGCCATTCTGACCTGGGTCAATCCGACCGCGTTCTACGACCGTAAGAATCCGCTGGCTTCGATCCTGCACAGTATTAATATGCCGCTGCTGCATCCCCTCTCACAGATTGTGCCGCGGATCGGGGTCATCGACATCACCCCGCTGGTCGCGATCCTCCTGTTGAACATTCTTTTGATTGTCATCCGCTCGTTCGGCTAATGGCCGACAACCGAGGCGCGCGAAGGAACCACGCGAAACGCGCGCCGAGTGCCACTCGAACTCGGCGCGACCTCGATGCGCCGCACGCGACCGCGACGACGCGCAACGGGTATCGCTGGGAGGGCAATTGCCTGATTCTCAATATCCGCGCTCAACCCCGGTCCTCGTGCGATGAGTTCGGCGAGGTGCGGGACGGGTGGATCAAGCTGCGCATCACCGCGCCTCCGGTGGATGGCAAGGCCAACGCGCACATCCTGAAAGTGCTGAGTAAGCTGTTTCGTGTTCCGGTCCGGCGGGTTGAGCTGCTGAGCGGTGTGACGACGCGCGACAAGACGTTACGCATCGAGGCCCCGGAGCAACTCCCGTCGATGATCCGTCGACGGTAACAAAGTCAGGATTCGACGACCTCGTCGCGGAGCTTTCTCATAAAAAATTATTATCCGCATAAATTCTAGTTATCCAAGAATAAGCAAAAAGTATTTCCGCCCGGGACCTGGACCAGAGTACCTTTGTATCTATCGCTACCTACTAATGTACTAATTTTCCCATGACCGCCCCATCGGAATCCGTTCAAGCCCCGAGCCGCGAGGTCAAGACCACGACCTGCTACATGTGCGCCTGCCGTTGCGGCATTCGCGTAACGCTGGAGAACGGGGAGGTACGGTACATCGAAGGGAACCCGGATCATCCGCTAAATCAGGGCGTGATCTGCGCCAAAGGGGCGTCGGGAATCATGAAGCAGTACTCGCCGGCGCGCCTGACCCTGCCGCTGCGGCGTAGATCTGGCGCCGAACGCGGCAGCGGTGAGTTCGAGGCGGTCAGCTGGGACGAGGCATTCGGCGTGCTTGCGGAACGTCTCGGCAAGATTCGCTTGACCGACCCGAAACGCTTCGCCCTATTTACCGGGCGTGATCAGATGCAGGCGTTGACCGGTTTGTTTGCGCGCCAGTTTGGCACCCCCAACTACGCCGCCCACGGCGGATTTTGTTCGGTGAACATGGCAGCCGGGCTGATCTACACCATCGGCGGATCGTTTTGGGAATTCGGCGGTCCGGATCTGGAACGCTCGAAACTGTTCCTGATGTTCGGCACCGCGGAGGACCATCACTCGAATCCGCTCAAGGTGCAGATTGCCAAGTTCAAACGCCAAGGCGGGCGCTTTATCTCGATCAATCCAGTGCGTACTGGGTATTCGGCCATCGCCGATGAGTGGGTCCCGATTAAGCCGGGTACCGACGGCGCGCTGCTGCTGGCATTGATTCATGAAGTCATCAAGCAAGGGCTATACGACCGGGAGTTTCTGGTGCGTTACACCAACGCGCCCGAACTGGTCAATCTCGATCCGAAAAGCAGCGAGTTCGGCATGTTTCTCCGCTTCGAGATCCCGCCCGAGGAAGGCTGCTTCGATCCGCAAAACAAGCTGTGGTGGGATCGCGAGTTGAACCGTCCGATCTCGACCCACACCGAAGGCGCCGATCCCTATTTGCTTGGCGAGTTTCGCTGGGACGACGGCACGCCGGTGAAACCGTCCTTCCAGTTGCTGAAGGAGCGTGTGGAGCAATACACCCCCGAGTGGGCCGCGGGTATCAGTGGCGTACCGGCCGAGACGATCCGCCGTCTCGCCCACGAGATGGGCGTTACCGCGCGCGATCAGCAGATCGAGTTGCCGATTGCGTGGACCGACGCCTGGGGCAAGGAACACAACTCGGTTGTCGGCAATCCGGTGTCGTTTCACGCCATGCGCGGCCTCGCAGCCCATTCCAACGGGTTTCACACGATTCGGGCGCTTGGGATTCTGATGACGTTGCTGGGCACGATCGACCGCCCCGGCGGCTTTCGCCACAAGGCGCCGTTTCCGCGCCCGATTCCGCCGTGCCCGAAGCCGCCGAAAAGTGAGGCCGACGTCGTTCCCGGCGAGGTATTAAACGGCATGCCCCTCGGTTGGCCGGCCGACCCCGACGACCTCTTCGTCAGCGACGACGGCGAGCCGTTGCGGATCGACAAGGCGTTCTCCTGGGAGTATCCGCTCTCGGTGCATGGCCTGATGCATAACGTTATCACCAATGCCTGGCGCGGCGATCCGTACAAGATTGACACGCTGCTTCTATTCATGGCGAACATGGCCTGGAATTCGTCGATGAACACAGCGCGTGTGCGCGAGATGTTGACCGACAAGGACGAGACGGGCGAGTACAAGATTCCGTTCCTGGTCGTATGCGATACGTTTCAGTCGGAGACCGTTGCGTTTGCCGATCTGGTCTTGCCGGATACGACCTACCTCGAACGTTACGACGTGATGTCGATGCTCGATCGACCGATCTCCGAGTATGACGGGCCGGTCGACTCGGTGCGCATTCCGGTTGTCCCGCCGAAAGGCGAATGCAAACCCTTTCAGGAGGTGCTGATCGAACTGGGTTCGCGCCTCAAACTGCCCGCGTTCACGCGCCCCGATGGATCGCGCAAATTTCGCGACTATCGCGATTTCATCATCAACTACGAAAGTGCACCGGGGTCCGGCATTGGTTTCCTGGCGGGCTGGCGCGGCACCGGCGGCGAAAAATATCTGCGCGGCGAGCCGAATCCGCGGCAATGGGAGATGTACGCAAAAAATAACTGCGTGTTCCACTATGAACTTCCGCGCTCGTATCAGTACATGCGCAACTGGAACCAGGGTTACCTGCAATGGGCGCAGGATCACGGCATGACCCGCTACGCCGAGCCGATCAACATTCACATCTACTCCGAAGTACTGCAGAAGTTTCGCCTCGCCGCCGAAGGCAAATCAGACGGACGGCAACCGCCGGAACGCCTTCGCGAGCGGGTGCGGACCTACTTCGATCCACTACCGTTCTACCATGAGCCGCTGGAATCCCAGCGTATCGATACCCAACAGTATCCGCTCAGCGCGATCACCCAACGGCCGATGGCGATGTATCACTCGTGGGATTCCCAAAATGCGTGGCTGCGCCAGATCCATACCCATAACTACCTGTATCTCAATCCGCAGCTCGGCAAGGCGAACGGATTCAAGGACGGCGACTGGGTCTGGATCGAGTCGCCGTGGGGCAAGGTACGCTGCATGTGCAGTTTCAGCGAAGCGGTCGAGCCCGGCACGGTCTGGACCTGGAATGCGATCGGCAAGGCCTCCGGCGCGTGGGCGTTGCATCCCAAGGCCAACGAATCGCAAAAAGGCTTTTTGCTCAATCACGTGATCACCGAGGAGCTTCCGGCCGGTGACGAAGGCACCACGATCTCGAACTCCGATCCGGTCACCGGCCAGGCCGGCTGGTACGACGTGCGGGTGCGGGTTTATAAGGCCGAGCCCGGCGAACCCAAGCAGAGCTGGCCACAGTTTGGCGCGCTAAAGCCGTTTCCTGGGATGGAGAAGCGTCGCGGTAAATGGCAAGCCTACATCGCCGGTAAATTCGGCAGAAAATAGAGAGCGCACGAATCCATGACTCAACTGGCTTTAGTGATCGATCTGAATGTTTGCGTCGGTTGTCACGCCTGCGTAACCAGCTGCAAGGAGTGGAATACCTCCGGCAGCGCCGGACCGCTGACGGATTTCAATCCCTACGCGGCCGACCCGACCGGTACGTTTTTCAATCGGGTTCAAACCTTCGAGATTGGCGAGTTCCCGCGGACCGAAACGGTGCACTTTCCGAAAAGCTGCCTGCACTGCGAAGAACCCCCGTGCGTACCGGTATGCCCCACGGGGGCCAGCTATAAGCGCGCCGAGGACGGCATCGTCCTGGTGGATTACGACAAATGCATCGGCTGCAAATATTGTTCGTGGGCCTGCCCGTATGGAGTCCGCGAACTCGACGAGCAGCAGAAGGTCATGAAGAAATGCACGCTGTGCGTCGACCGGCTCTACGACACCTCCTTGCCAGAGCGCGAGCGCAAGCCCGCTTGCGTACTCGCCTGCCCGACCAGCGCGCGGCTCTACGGCGACGTGCATGATCCCGATTCGGAGGTTTCGTGCGCAATCCGCGACAACGGCGGCTACCAACTGATGCCGGAGTGGGGGACCCATCCCGCTAACCACTATCTGCCGCGACGCAAGACCCAGATCCGCATCCATCCCGACGAACTCGTGCGGGCAGACAATCCGCTCAAGAAGGAAGATCTGCGCAAATCGAGCGTCAGCGACAAGCCGACGCTGGACGATGTGGCCTGGTAACGCGTACCCCTCGGAGAACTCATGCACCCCGCTCTGTCCGTCATTCTGCTCACGACCCTGATCGGCGCCGGTCAGGGGCTGTTTCTCGCTCTGTTTACCGCACAGATCTACGCTTGGGATGGCCTGCTGCCCACCCAAAGCGGACCGTCCTTCTACGGACCCGGCAGCCTGCTCGCGTTGATACTCTTGATCGCCGGTCTGATCGCATCGTTCTTCCACCTGGGGCGCCCCGAACGCGCTTGGCGCAGCGCGACGCAGTGGCGGACGTCGTGGCTCTCGCGCGAGGTGATCGTATTGCCGATCGCGATGCTCCTGATTCTTGGATTTGGCGCAGCGCACTCTCTGGAGCTTGAGCGGCCCCTGTTCACACTGCCAGGCGGCAAACCGGTCGACCCTACCCTGATCATCGGGGTGCTGGCCATGCTCGCGGTCCTTGCGCTCTATCTGTGTACCGCGATGATCTATGCCAGTCTGAAATTCTTGCAGGAATGGCACAGCGCACTCACGGTGATCAACTATCTGCTACTGGGCGTTGCATCGGGCTTTACCCTGGCCGCCGCCCTCACCGGCGCGACCGGTAACGAGCTTGCCGGCTTCTTCACGGGTTGGGCAATCGTGCTGACGCTGCTCGCAATGATCGCACGGGTCGCCACACTGATTCGAAATCGCGGCCTGCGTTGCAAGTCCACCCTGCGCACCGCAATCGGCGTGCGCCATCCGCGGATTCAACAAAAGTCGCAGGGCTTTATGAGCGGCTCATTCAACACCCGGGAGTTCTTTCACGGCAAGCGTCCGGCGTTTCTCAAGGGTATCAAGTGGACGTTCCTCGTTATGGCCTTTGTTCTGCCGGTCGCGTTGCTGATCGCCGCCTACCTCGGTGTCGCCCTACAATACCTGCCACTGCTCGCGTTTGCGGTTCAGTACCTCGGCCTGCTCGCTGAGCGTTGGTACTTTTTCGCGGAAGCCAATCATCCGCAGAATCTGTATTACCAGGCGATCGCCTGATCCCCCTTGCGGTCACTCGGCGGCGGGCTGCGGCCCTGATCGCTGCAGGCAATGGTCGCGCGGATTCGTCGACATCCCGACCGCTGTCATCAGCGCAGCCTCGCGCCGCGCCGTGTCCGAGAATATGATTGAGTTCACAGCGACCGAGTCGCAAGCCGGCTATGCTTCTGGTTCGAACCCGCGAGCAGGCTGCTCAAACCGGAAAACAACCAATAATTCTTCATGCGAACGACTTATCTCAAGCACCTCCTCCCAATCATTGTCGCAGTCCTCGTGGTCGGTCTGTTCGCGCCCCAACCGCTGGTCGCGGCACCGGCATCGCCACTGGACAGTGTCAGTGGACTGAAGCGTTCGAGCCTGCTCGTGCTCGATCAACACGGCAATGAAAAATTCTCCGTACGCCCGGATGAATTCATGGTGCCGGCGTCAACGCTGAAGATCATGACGGCGCTGCTCGCACTTGAGCACTGGGGTCGCGACTTTCGCTTTCATACTGATTTTTATATCGACAAGAAAAAGTTTCTTTGGATCAAGGGATATGGAGATCCGTACCTCATCTCGGAAGAGATTACCCGCATTGCTGCGCGCTTGAAAAAGGCAGGTGTCAAACGCGTTTCCGGTATCGGCGTCGATGGTTCTTTTTTCGCGAAATCCATCTCGATCGATGGCCGCGACCGTAGCCTCAGTCCCTATGACGCGCCCGTCGGAGCAGTGTCGGCCAATTTCAATACAGTCTTTTTCATCAATGATCCGGTTAACGGGGTGTCTTCGGCTGAACCGCAAACGCCGCTCACACCGGTGGTCCACGAGTTGGTGCAGGAATATTCCGACTTCGGTGAACAACGCTTGAATCTGGGTGATCCGAACCGAGTGCCACGCTACTTCGCCGAGCTATTGCGGGCCAAACTGGGCGCCATCGGGGTCACCGTCGGGGAGCCGATCAAGCTCGGCGCCGTTCCCAAGGGCAGCAAGCGCGTTTATCGCCACTTCAACCGTCATACGCTGCAGGAAATCGTCCGCGGCATGCTCAAGGCATCGAATAATTTTATCGCCAATCAACTGTTTCTGATGCTTGGCGCGCAGACTTATGGCGCACCCGCCAACCTTGATAAATCGCAACGCTATGCCGCGGAGCGGATCCGCGCGATTTTCGACTGGGAAGAGTTCGATATGGTTGAAGGCTCGGGCCTGTCGCGCCGCAACCGATTCACCGCCCGCCAACTCGTGACGCTGCTGCAATACTTCAAACCGTACCGCGACCTGATGCCGTCGAATCAACGCTCGATCCTCGCCAAAACCGGCACCCTCACTAACGTCAGTTGCTATGCGGGTTACGTCGAGTCGGGTAAGGACTGGGCACCCTTCGCGTTGCTGATCAATCAGCCAGTCGAACGCGGATTGCGCTATCGTCTCGCACGCTATTTGGTCGACTAGTCCGCATGGCACTTCGCCGCATCTCGAGACTCGCGATTCTCGACCCAACCAAGCGCCGGCGACTCATCTCGAGCGCGTGTTCTTGATCGCAGCGATTGACCTCTCCTCAACAATCCCGCTACTCTCCCCAGCGCTTGTAGGTGCCGTTCCGGGTTTGCCCGGTTAACGGTTAAACGGGAAGCCGGTGCGCAAATCAATTGTTATCCCGGCACTGCCCCCGCAACGGTAAGCGAGTTCAACTTCGGCACGATGCCACTGTGTCCCCCTTTCTGGACATGGGAAGGCGCCGAAGCGAGCCATTCACGGCTCACTCGCGAGTCCGGAGACCGGCCTGCAGCAGGCTGCCGTCCATGACTGACGGTTTTTTCATCCAGGTTGTGCGGTGGGCACAACGCTCAGGAGTAACACTTTATGTTCACTAGCTTTATGAGCCGACCCCGGCTCACTGCGATCTCTTGCGCAACCGCGCTGGCCGTTTCTTTTCCGATAATCGCCGCCGAAACCACCACGCTCACCCCAGTCCAAGTGACCGCGAATCGCCATGCTCAGTCGAGCGATGAAATTCTCGCGCCAGTTTTGGTCCTGACACGAGACGATATCGAGCGCTCAACGGCACTCGATGTGCCCGGACTACTCCGCGGTCAACCGGGGCTGCACGTGGCGACGAGCGGCGGCTTGGGCAAGCAAACCTCGGTGTTCATGCGCGGCGCGAACTCCAACCATGTTCTGATCCTGGTCGACGGTGTCCGCTACGGATCGGCCACGGCAGGCGCGGTTTCCTGGGAGCACCTCCCGCTCGCGCTGATCGAACGTATCGAAATTGTGCGTGGCCCGCGTTCGAGTGTTTACGGATCCGAGGCAATCGCCGGCGTCATTCAAATCTTCACCCGGGCCAGCGTTACCGAGCCCGGGCTCGACGCGGCCATTGAGGTAGGCTCCAACGACACCCGCCAGCTCACTGCAGGCATCACGCAGCGCCATGGGGATTCGAGCTATTCGGTACGCGCATCGACACTGCGCAGCGCCGGTATCGATGCCTACGAGGGGGTAGAGCCCGATCGAGATGGTTACCGCAATGATGCGTTCAACGCCGGGTTCCAGTTCGCGCCGACGACACGGAGCACGGTCGGCGCAACCCTGTTGCATGCCAAAGGACGCACTGAATTTGACGATACCTTCGGTTCAAGCGCGAACTCCGAGACGCGCTTCGTGGAACAATCGGCGCAAATGACATGGGATCTCGCCGCCACCCGGCAGTGGTCATTTCAAGCGCGGATCGGGGGTAGCCGCGATGAACTCGACTCCGAAGCAAACGGAGCCGACACCTATAAGAGCCATAGTGACGTCAACGAGTTCGGGGCTCACGCGCGATATCGCGGTAGGAACGGCTTGGAGGTATTGGCGGGCGCCGATTTGCGGCACGACCGTGTCGAATATCGCGACGCTTTCGGCGGCGATTCCGAAACGTTCGCGCGCCGCTCGCGAGATAACGGTGGCGTTTTTCTGACCGGCGGATCCCCCTTTGCCAGCGGTGGCTTGGCACAGGCCAGTCTGCGCTTCGACGACAATGACGCCTACGGCGAACATACCAGCGGTAACCTTGAGCTGGGTTGGGAGCTGCGGCCAGCAACCCGGGTCGCGGTTCGTTTTGGCCAAGCGTTCAAGGCACCAACCTTTCTCGACCTGTACTATCCCGGCTTCAGCAATCCCGACCTCAAACCGGAACAATCCCGAACCGTCGAATTAGGACTCAAGCATCGCACCGGCGGGATCAACTTGGAGACGCAAATCTATCGCTCGCGAATCAGCGAGCTGATTCAGCGCGCACAAAATATCGGCGAGGCCGAGATCAACGGCTTTGAATTGGTGTTGGATAAGACCTGGGGCGACTGGTTGA
Source organism: uncultured Thiotrichales bacterium (assembly GCA_964620675.1). Taxonomy (GTDB): domain Bacteria; phylum Pseudomonadota; class Gammaproteobacteria; order UWMA-0217; family UWMA-0217; genus CAYSFW01. The sequence goes on from CAZUJU010000001.1 coordinate 78,522, forward strand.
CGGGTCTGCGCTTCAGCCATACCCGAACCGAGGATCTCGACCGCGGCGAACGTCTGATTCGAAGGCCGGTAAACGTCCTGCGCCTGGAGGCGAGTCGGAGCTGGAACGCATGGCAATTCGACGCCGACGCGACTTACACCGGCGCCAGCAAAGATCGTGACTTCAGCGCATTTCCGGCGAGAACGGTCACGCTTTCAGATTTCGTGCTCGTCAACCTGCAGCTTCGAAGGGACTTCGGCGATCGCATCAGAGGCTTTGTCAAGCTCGCAAACCTGATGGATGAGGACTACCAGACGATCTTTGGGTATCGCAACGACGGCCGCTCCGTGAGTGTGGGTGCGGCACTGCGGTACTGAACGACAACGACTCGGCAACCGCTTGTCGCGCAGCGACGGCTAACTGGTGCGATGGCTGACCCGCGTCAGCCATCGCACTGCGGACAGGCGTCTTTTCGCTGCGGTTCGCAGCCGCGTCCGACGTCTACCAGTCTTCATTTCCGAATAGATTCGAGCCGAGTACGTCGCGGAAATCCGTGATTTCAACGGTGGGTTCGAATAGCTCTTCGACCGAGACGATGCCGAGCTCTTGGGTCAAGCTTGAACGATCAAGGGCAATCTTGCTCCGGACGATACGGGTATCTACCGCTTCGGTTTCGTCACGCCCGGGCGTCGCGTCTTCGAACGATTCGACGTCGTTGTCCCAAGCCTTGAGCTGTTTGTAGACGTCCCATTGTGACGGTTTGCGGATCTCGTTCATAAGGGCCTTACCTCCTTGTCTGGTTTTGTTTTCAATCGTCAGGCGGCGGTCGTGAGACGCATCGCCATTGGTACATCGACTTCCATGCCGACAGGTAAATGGTCCGAATGCCGTACGCCATAGGTCTCGGATTCGGTAATGCGGATTTCGGGCGTCACAAAGATATGATCGAATCCGAGGCGCGGCCGCCAACTCGGATAGGTACGTGTCAAATTGACCGGCTTGATCAAGTCTGTGCTCTCGAATAGCTCAACCATTTCCGTGCTACTGATCTCGGAGTTGAAATCCCCCATCAATGCGACGTGGCGTCGACCGCGAATGATCTCTGCGATGTACTGAAGTTGCCGACGGCGGGCTCGCGCAGACAGCGAGAGATGCGCCAACACGACGACGAGGGGGTCCGACGGCTCACCGAAGTGAACCTCCAACGCGCCGCGCCCCGGAATTGTACTTGGCAAGCGGTGTTCCGACACCGCAATCGGCTCGATCCGGCTCATGATCGCAAGGCTGTGTTGTGCCAACAAGCCTAAATCGCGGTTGACCCGATGGTAGCAGTAGGGAAAGCCTGCTTTTAGAGCGAGATACTCCGGCTGGTGTACGAACTCACTGCGAATGCTGCCCGCGTCGAGTTCTTGTAGTCCAACGATATCGAAATCGGTAATGAAATCAGCGATACGATCGAGGTTCGACTGCCGCTGCGGAAAGGGCAGCACATGCTTCCAACTGTGCGTAAAGTAGTGGCGATACTTCTTGGTCGGAATCCCTACCTGGATATTGTAACTGAGGAGTTTGAGACGCTGACGGTGAGAATGATCCATTGTCGCCATGGGTTTGATTGTTGGAAACTGTCCGACGTTCCTTTTATCTAAGGCTACAGTCTAACGGACATCCGTGCCGCTATCACACTCACATTATTGTTGTAACGTTTTCCGCGGCGTCAGCCCGAATTCGAGGCCGCGCGGCGCTCGCGCGCCAGCAGAAAGTCAACGATTTGAAACATCTCTTGGTAGTTTGCAGCACCGCTGTTGATGACGCGGTACTTGCCGGCGACAACGAATGCCGGAACGCCCGTTAAACGAAAATTGTTGGCAAGTTCCATTGAGCGGCGCACCTTGGAATCCACGCCCATGGACCGCATCGCGTCGCGAAACGCTGCGCCCTCAACCCCCAAGCCGCTGACCAGCTGGATCACCGCCTCTTCGCTACCGAGGCGCCGCCCCTGATCGTGAATGACCTGAAAGATCGGTTCGTGCACCTTATCAAGCACACCCAGCGCTTCGGCCGCGTAGTAGGCGCGCGCGAGTAGCGCCCAGCCGGGATTCAATACGCCGGGCATTCGGACGACACGCACGTCCGATCCGGCTGACTCAAGCCACTGTTTAACATGGGGTTCGATCCGGTAGCAGTGAGGGCAGCCGTACCAGAAGAACTCGATGACTTCGAGCTTATTGTCGGGTGTCGCGACCGGATTGGTTAATACTTCGAAGTGCGTACCCTCCTCGAACGCCCGCGTTTGTGCAGGGTTGTCCGCCGCTGTCAGCAGCGGCGCGAGTAGCAGCATCAGAAAGCCCACCGATTTGGTCCAGGTCACGCGCATTGACGAAGGTCTCCAAGTTGTTCGCGAGATTCGGCAACCGCTTACACGCGCGAAGGACGCGGTGGCGGAGCCGGATAGCAATGGCCAGACAGCCATCTTATATCGGAGTGACGCGCCGCGCTCAAGCAGCGACGAGTGGAGTAGGGGTAAGGAGCGATAATTGGCGCCGCCCTCGCTGACAGCGGGCGCGCAACGCACCGACGGCGTTTCGCGCCCGGGGCGGAGGCGAGTACTTACTTTAGCCCGGCGACGTACTGCGAGACCGCGTCGATCTCGGCGTCCGTCAACCGCTGCGCCACCATGCGCATCATCATGCCCGCGTCGTTGGCACGCGCGCCGCTGCGGAATTCCTTAAGCTGCAGGGCGGTGTAGGTGGCGTGCTGGCCGGAGAGACGCGGAAATTTCGCGGCCGGATTACCAACCCCGTTCGGCGCGTGGCAACCGATACAGGCCGGGATTCCGGTCGCGCTATTGCCGCCGCGATATACGGACTCCCCGAGCGCCACGGCGGTCTCGTCCGCGGTCCCGGGTTTGATCGGCTGGGCCGCGTAGAAAGCCGCCAGATCGGCCATGTCCTGCTCCGAGAGTCCCGCCGCCTGGGGGTACATCACGGCATTGTCGCGGACCTTGGATTGGTACTCGCGCAACTGCTTGATCAGGTAAACCTCGCCCTGGCCGGCGAGCTTGGGCCATTCCGGGTTGGCGCTGTTACCATCAAGGCCATGGCATCCGGCGCAGACAGCCGACTTCTCTTTCCCTGCCACCTTGTCACCTTGAGCCACCGCGGGCAAACTCACCGTAAGAGTCAACGCCGCAAAGCAAACCCAGAACAGCCTATTCATATTTCAACATCTCCTCAGGAACATGCCAAACCGCGCGCTGCGCGCCGAAACCTGCGGGTTTATATCATAGTCCCGCCTCGCCAGTAAAAGCCTCCGAACCGAACCCGTCCATCCGCCACGATGCAAAACTTTAACGCCGCCACCTTTCTCCTGAGTTGCGCGCACTTGCGCCAGCTTCCGCCCGCGACCGGACCTGAAGTTGCTGTCGCCGGGCGATCCAACTCGGGAAAATCGAGCACACTTAATCGCCTCTGTCAGCGACGGCAACTCGCGCGCGTGAGCAAAACTCCGGGGCGCACCCAACTGATCAACTATTTCGCACTGCCGTCGGGCGCTTACCTGGTTGATCTGCCTGGCTACGGATTCGCCAAGGTACCGGAGGCAGTGCGGTTGCAATGGGAACGCTTGATGGAGAGCTATCTTACGCGCCGGGAGTCCCTGCGCGGATTGTTGTTGATTATGGATATCCGCCACCCCCTCACACCGCTGGATTTACAGATGCTTGACTGGTGCCGCGCGCGCGCGCTGCCGGTGCACATTCTGCTGAACAAAGCCGACAAGCTCGGACGCGGTGCGCAACAAGCGACCGTACTAGGTGTTCGGCGCCGACTCGCCGAGATGAGTATGAACATGACCGTGCAGGGGTTTTCCGCCAGCAGCGGAGCAGGACTGGAAGAAGCAATCGCGATATTGGAAGGGTGGTTGACCCCGGAAGAAAAGTCCCCGGCCTGAGAAGGCCGGGGTAATTTTGCGGCCCGACTTGGGGATTCGGGCCATCCCGCTCAGGGAGGATAGCGGGAAGCGCTGGGCTTAAGCGCTTATTGCGTTAGTGAGATTAGCACGGTTTTCGTTCCATTTGAAGTTCAAACTTAAACACAAGGAACCAGATCACAAAAAACATGCCGCCGTTTATCGATGATTTGCTTAATTTCGTCGGAATCTGCGATTTATCTCGTATCCACCCCTGAACGACCGAGCGCCGAGTGGGCGCTGCGGGATTTGGCAGAGGCAACCCGACGCGCGCCAGATCCGTAGAGCCGCAGCTTCAAGCCTTCCTCGATGATGCTGTGACGCCCGGCTCACTCAGCACGGCACTGGGTCAATGCGCCTCGTCCCAATTGGCACCGACGCCCGACTCAACGACTAACGGCACGCGAAGCTCGACAACCTCTTGCATCGCCGCGGTGATTGCTGTCGCGACTTGCGCGATAGCCCCTTCCGCGACCTCTACGACCAACTCATCATGCACCTGCATGATCATCGCCGCCGGCGCCGCGGTTGAGCGTAACCACGAATCGGTCGCGATCATGGCGCGCTTGATGATGTCGGCGGCCGTGCCCTGCATGGGCGCGTTGATCGCGGTGCGCTCGGCGTATTGTCGGCGCTGGGCATTGCGCGAGCGTATTTCGGGCACATACAGGCGCCGCCCGAACAGCGTTTCCACGTAGCCTTGCTCGCGCGCCCGGACCCGCGTGTCCTCCATATAGGCCTTGACGCCCGGATAGCGCGAAAAATAGAGATCGATATAGTGTTGGGCCTCGTTACGCCCGACGCCGAGTTGGCGCGCGAGACCGAATGCGGACATGCCGTAGATCAGGCCAAAGTTGATCGCCTTGGCGGCGCGGCGACGCCCGGCGTCGACCTCGGCGACGGGAAGCCCGAAGACCTCGGCGGCGGTGGCGCGGTGAATGTCGCGCCCCTCAGCGAAGGCGCGCAGGAGCCCCGCGTCGGCGGACAAATGCGCCATGATGCGCAATTCGATCTGTGAATAGTCGAGCGCCAGAATGCGAAACCCTTCCGGAGCGATGAAGGCGTGGCGAATCTTGCGCCCCTCCTCGGTGCGAATCGGGATGTTTTGCAGGTTCGGCTCCGAGGAGGAAAGCCTGCCGGTCGAAGCCACCGCCTGGTGATAGGAGGTGTGCACCCGCCCAGTGGCACGATTGATTTGTTGCGGCAGGCGGTCGGTGTAAGTGGATTTGAGTTTGCTCAGACTGCGGTGTTCAAGCACCAGCCGTGGCAGCGCATAATCCGCCGCGAGCTCCTGCAATACATCCTCGGCCGTCGAAGCTTGTCCGGTCGGGGTCTTGCTCAGGATGGGCAACTGCAGTTTGTCGAACAGGATTTCCTGAAGCTGCTTCGGAGAAGCGAGATTGAATTCGGTTCCGGCCTCGCGGTGGGCCTCAGATTCGAGCTCGGCCATCCGGCGAGCCAATTCGACCCCCTGCCGCGCGAGCGCAACCGAATCGATGCACACCCCTTTCCGCTCGATGCGCGAAAGGACGCCGATCAGCGGTATCTCGATTTGCTCATAGAGCGCACGCAGGCGCGCTTCCTGCTCCAGCCGCGGCCAGAAGTGCTGGTGCAAGCGCAGGGTAACATCGGCATCTTCCGCCGCGTAAGGCGTGGCCTCCTCCAGCGGGACCTGATCGAAAGTCTTTTGCTTGCTTCCCTTGCCGGCGACGTCTTCGAAATGAATCGTCCGGTGCTGCAGATATTTTTCGCTCAGGGTGTCCATGTCGTGGCGACTGGCGGTCGAATTCAACACATACGACTCGAGCATGGTGTCGTGCTGCACGCCGGCGAGGGCGATCCCGTGGTTGGCCAACACGCTTTGGTCGTACTTCAAATTGTGTCCGACCTTGGCTCGCGCTGGATCCTCAAGTAACGGTCGTAATCGCTCCAGCGTCGTGTCGCGATCGAGCTGAGCCGGCGCCCCGAGATAGTTGTGGTCCAATGGCAAGTACGCGGCTTCGTCGGGAGCGATCGCGAAGGACAAACCCACGATTCGCGCATCGATATACGAAAGCGAGGTCGTCTCGGTATCCAGCGCGAACAACGGTGCGCGTTCGAGACGTTCGATCCATGCTTCAAACTCCGCGTCGGTGAGAATTGTCGTGTAGGGGCCGTAGCCGAGCTCGGCGGCGCTCGCCGGTGTCGCCGCATCCGAATCCGACGGCATCTCCAGTTCATTCAGCCAGGTTCGAAACTCTAGCTTGCGGTACAGCTCGCGCAGTCGCTCCGGGTCCGGTGCGCGCAGCGCGAGATCGTCGGCATCCGGCGGTAGACTGAGATCTCGCGCGACGGTGACCAACTGCTGTGACAGCGGTAAGCGCGTCAGCGCAGCACGCAGACGGTCGCCGATCTTGCCCTTAATCTCGTCGGCACAATCCGCGATCGCGGCCAGCGAGCCGTACTTCTCCAACCACTTGGCCGCAGTTTTCGGCCCGACCCCATCGACCCCCGGCACGTTATCGACCTTGTCTCCGATCAAGGCGAGATAGTCGACGATCTGGTCGGGCGACACGCCGAATTTCGCGCGTACGCCGGCGGGATCAAGCAACGCATCGGTCATCGTATTGATCAAGCGCACACGGTCGTCGACGATTTGCGCGAGATCCTTGTCGCCGGTGGAGATCAGCACCGCTTCGCCGCGCTCACTTGCACGGCGAGCCAGCGTCGCGATCACGTCGTCGGCCTCGACACCCGGTTCCCGCAAGAGCGGCAGGCCCATCGCCGCAACCCATTCGTGGAGTGGCTCGATCTGGCGCGCAAGCTCGTCGGGCATCGGTGGCCGGGTCGCCTTGTACGCCGGATAGAGTTCGTCGCGAAAGGTCTTGCCCTTGGCGTCAAACACGACCGCCATTCGGGTGGGACGGTACTCCCGAATCAATTTCCTGATCATGTTTGCAACGCCATAGACGGCGCCGGTCGGCTGGCCCTCCGCCGTCGTCAACGGCGGCAACGCGTGAAACGCTCGATAAAGATACGACGAGCCATCGACCAGGATTAGCGGGGGCGTTTCAGACATGGACTACCTCATGCGGTCGGGCGAGCCGCCACTCGCAGCGGTGCTGCGCCAGCGGGCTTCGACCCGCGTGTTTTCGCGGATGTGGCCCTTATGGTACAACGGTCGACCCACGAGACAGGAACGGAATGCATGAATCACCACACGCGCGGCTCGCACCCGGTCATGCTGCCGGTCGACGAACAACAGCTCACTCGCGAAAGTTGGAAAATCTTTCAGATCATGGGTGAATTTGTTGAGGGATTCGAGCGTTTGGCCCGGATCAAGCCATCGGTCAGTATTTTCGGATCCGCCCGCACGCCGCCTGAGGATCCGGTCTATCAACTCGCTGAAGAAATCGCGTTTCAACTCTCGGAAGCGGGCTTTGCTGTCGTGAGCGGCGGCGGTCCCGGGATCATGGAGGCCGCCAACAAAGGTGCCAAGCGCGGGCGCTCGCCGAGTGTGGGGCTTAATATCCAGTTACCGCACGAACAAGTGGGGAACGATTATCAGGATATCGCACTGAGTTTCCGCCATTTTTTCTCACGCAAGGTCATGTTCGTCAAATATGCTTCGGCCTATGTAGTGCTCCCCGGCGGGTTTGGCACGCTCGACGAACTGGCGGAGATTCTGACCCTCGTACAAACCGGCAAATCGCGGCGCATCCCGATTATCCTGGTCCATCGGCCGTTCTGGGAGGGCTTGCTGGACTGGTTCGAGACTACGCTCGCGGCCGAAGGTAAGATCTCACCCGACGATTTGCGGCTGTTCAAGGTTATCGACGATCCCCAGGAAGTCATCGACGCTATTTTTGACTACTACGAAAAACGTGGGTTTGAGCCGACTGCGACGGAGCGAGCCAAGTTGATGGAGTTGTAGCCCAAGCGGATCGGCGACGCGATTATTGTTCGCAATGCCGTGGCCAAGGCGGCCGCCACCTCGCGCTGGATCGTTCAACCGATGCGCGACTGCTGCGGACCCTTGCCGGCACGAAGGGGGTCGGGCAAGATGACGACATCACAAATAACGTAGGTGTTACACCCCAGCGGCGAGCGCCCCACGACATCGCACCATTTAGATGCATGGCGCCCACGGAAAGCACTAATTTAGTGCACTCTGGACGCCACTTAACATCTCGTCAACCGCGAATGCGTCGTCTGTCAAGGTGGCATGGGAAATGCTAAGCAACGCAGCGTGATGCCTTTAAACGACCGCACAGGTGAATGGGATCCATTCGCTTGCGTCAAACCCTTGATCGTTCAATCCCGGAGGAAAAGCATGTCACCGAGTGACGTTTTGAAAATGATGCAGGAAAAGCAGGTGAAGTACGTCGACCTGCGCTTCACCGACACGCGCGGCAAGGAGCAGCACGTCACGCTGCCTGCCAGCCAAGTCGATGACTCGTTCTTCGAAGACGGCAAGATGTTTGATGGATCTTCGATTGGGGGCTGGAAGGGCATCAATGAGTCGGACATGATTCTGATGCCGGAAGCGAGCAGCGCGATCATGGATCCGTTCTTTCAGGATCCAACGTTGATCGTCCGCTGCGACATCATCGAACCCACCACAATGCAGGGTTACGAGCGGGATCCGCGCTCGGTCGCCAAGCGCGCCGAGGAATACCTCAAGTCCACCGGCATCGCGGACACCGCCTATTTCGGCCCCGAGCCGGAATTTTTCGTGTTCGACGACGTGCGCTGGGGCGCGACGATGAAAGGCTCATTCTGCGAGATTGACTCGGACGAAGCGGGCTGGAACTCCGAAAAGGTGTTCGAGGGCGGCAACATCGGCCACCGCCCAACCACCAAGGGCGGGTATTTCCCAGTTCCTCCGGTAGATTCGCTGCAGGATCTGCGCTCAGCGATGTGCGATACCCTCGAAGAGATGGGCGTTCCCGTCGAAGTTCATCACCATGAGGTCGCAACCGCAGGTCAGTGCGAGATCGGCACCCGTTTTTCGACGCTCGTTGAGCGAGCCGACTGGACCCAGGTACAAAAATACGTCATCCAAAACGTCGCCCACCAATGGGGCAAGACGGTTACCTTCATGCCGAAACCGCTGGTTGGCGACAACGGCAGCGGGATGCACGTGCACCAATCGCTCGCGAAAGGTGGCCAGAACCTGTTTGCCGGCGACCTCTACGGCGGATTATCGGACATCGCATTGTTCTATATCGGCGGTATCATCAAGCACGCCAAGGCGTTGAACGCGTTCTGCAACGCCTCGACCAACAGCTACAAGCGCTTGGTGCCGGGCTTCGAAGCCCCCGTCATGCTCGCTTATTCGGCACGTAACCGTTCCGCATCGATCCGCATCCCGTGGGTATCCAGTCCGAAAGGCCGCCGAATCGAAGTGCGCTTCCCGGACAGCACCGCCAACCCGTATCTCGCATTCGCCGCCATGATGATGGCAGGGCTTGACGGTATCCAAAATAAAATCCACCCTGGCGAGGCGATGGACAAGGATCTCTATGATCTGCCGGCGGAAGAAGAGAAGAAAATCCCGCAGGTGTGCCACTCCCTCGACATGGCGCTCGACGCGCTCGACCGCGACCGCGAGTTTCTCAAGGCCGGTGGTGTGTTTACCGACGACATGATTGATGCGTATATCGACCTTAAAATGCAGGATGTCACCCGAATCCGCATGACTACCCACCCGGTCGAGTTTGACATGTACTATAGCCTCTGATCGGGGCTCGCGTACCCTTGGTAGCGTCTATCAAACCCCCGCCACCGGCGGGGGTTTTTGTTTTTGCGCACAGCCATCGTTTTCGGTAGATTGCGTCTATGCGTACGCTCATGATCGTCTGCTTGCTCGCTGTGACCTGCCTGGGCCACGCGGAAATCTATCGCTGGAAGGATAAGAGCGGCAATATCATCTTTTCCGATCAGCCGCCGCCTGGGCAAAAATCCGAGAAATTCCAAATCACCGCGCCGAATGTTTCCTCGCGCACCGAGTCGCCCTCAACAACCTCATCGAATGGAAGCAACACCCCCGAATCGCCGGACGGTGGCGGCTATGAAACGCTACAGATATTGACCCCCAAGCCCGACGAGTCGATCCGCGCCAACAACGGGATCGTGGACGTGAGCATTTCGCTGACGCCGTCCTTACAAGTCGAACTCGGTCACCGGTTTCGCGTCGTCGTTGATGGCCATCCGGTCCGGGAAGGCGTCAGCCCTTATGTGGTGCTTGACAATGTCGAACGTGGCACCCACACGGTGCAGGTAATGGTAATTACTCGTGAAGGCGATGTCCTCAAGGAATCATCGTCGCTTCAGTTTCATATCCAACGCTTTAGTCAAATTAAACCCTGAACCCGCCGCTACTCCCCGACCGACGCGGCTACCCTCGCACGCGCTGAAGCGCCTTGGTTCGCGCGCACTAATAGCGCCTGTTATCCTCGATTCCCAAGCGCACCATTCCGGTGCGCCCAAACCATCGAGCAGATACCCGAGATGACCGTCGCGCGTGAATTTACCGCGCGTTGCCGTGCATCGACGTTATGGCACCCATATTGCTAGGTTAAATGTCATGGTCGATCTACCCGCCGATACCCATCTTATCCTGGAGCACATGGACACCGCCGTGATGCTCCTAGACCCGCGGCTCGGCATCGTATATTTGAATCCAGCCGGGGAGATGCTGCTGGAAAAAAGCCTTAAGCGAATCCGCAATCGTAAGCTGACGGCGATTTGTCCGACACAACGAGGATTGATCGACCTGATCCAGTCGGCAGTTCGTGAAGGCGCGCCAATCAGCCGTCGCGAACTTCCCCTTCGGCTCCCATCGGGTCGCGAGGTAATCGTCAACCTGACCTGCACACCGATCAGCGAAGGCGGGGCGTTGATTGAGATTCAACAAATTGCACGACTACTGAATATTTCTCAGGACGAGGTGCGGCAGAAGGAGTATGCCGCGCTGCGCCAGCTCGCGCGGGGTTTGGCGCATGAAGTCAAAAACCCCCTCGGCGGCATTCGCGGAGCGGCGCAGTTGCTGCAAGCGGAGCTTGAAAATCCTGAACTCCACGAGTACACCCAAGTCATCATCTCGGAAACGGATCGCCTTCAGATATTGATCGACCGAATCCTCGGCCCGCGCCGGCCGCCCAACAAACAACGGCTCAGCATTCACGAAGTCACCGAACACGTCCGTCGCTTACTCCAGGCCGAGGCCGATCGCCATGTCCTCATCACGCGCGATTACGATCCGAGTCTTCCCGAACTCCGGGCCGATCGCGACCAGTTGATACAAGCGGTGCTCAACATCGCCCGCAACGCGCTGGAAGCACTGGGTAAGAGCGGAGGCACGATCGTGCTGCGGACGCGGGTTTCGCGCCACTATACGATTGACGGTACCTGCCATCCGTTGGTGGTACGGTTGGAGATCGAAGACGACGGCCCGGGTATCCCCGATTCACTTCAGCCACAGATCTTTTTCCCGATGGTGACGAATAAAGCGAATGGATCGGGACTCGGGCTCTCCATTGCGGAATCGCTGATCAGCGGCCACGGCGGGCTGATCAAATTTCACTCCGAGCCCGGAAAAACGGTTTTTGAAATTCTAATTCCATTCGAGAACACCCATGAATGAACGTGTTTGGGTCGTGGACGACGATCAAGCCATCCGCTGGGTGCTGGAGAAGGCGCTTCAAAAGGCCAAGCTTGGGGTGCGGACCTTTTCCAACGCCAATGCTGTGCTCAAGGCCCTCGAACGCGAAGAACCGGACGCCTTGATCACCGACATTCGCATGCCGGAGATGGACGGCCTAGCCTTGCTTGAGCAGCTGCGAAAGCTCCATACCGCATTGCCCGTTATCGTGATGACGGCTCATTCCGATCTCGATAGCGCGGTTTCCGCGTATCAGGGCGGCGCATTCGAATATCTCCCGAAACCGTTCGACATCAACGAGGCGATCACGCTCGTCAGACGAGCGTGCGCGACACGCAAGGAGCACGAACCCAAGGGGCGCGACGCCCCGGAGCTAGCCTCGGACATCATCGGCGAATCCCCCGCGATGCAGGATGTGTTTCGCGCGATCGGGCGACTCAGCCATTCCAATATCAACGTCCTCATCACTGGCGAGTCCGGCACCGGTAAGGAGCTGGTCGCTCAGGCGCTACATAAACACAGTCCACGCGCCGGTGCGCCTTTCATCGCGCTGAATATGGCCGCAATTCCGCGCGATCTACTCGAATCCGAGTTGTTCGGTCATGAGAAGGGTTCGTTTACCGGCGCCCATACTGGCCGTAAGGGCCGCTTTGAACAAGCGAATCACGGCACCTTGTTCCTCGATGAAATTGGCGATATGCCCGCCGAGATGCAGACCCGCCTCCTACGGGTGCTGTCCGACGGGGTGTTCTACAAGGTCGGCGGGCACGAACCCATCCAGGTGGACGTGCGAATCGTCGCCGCCACCCACCAGAATCTCGACCGCCTGGTGCAACAGGGCTTATTTCGCGAGGATCTCTATCATCGGCTCAACGTCATCAGAATCCAGCTTCCCCCCGTGCGCAAGCGGCGGGAGGACATCCCGCTGATGACGCGGTACTTTCTGATCCGAGCGGCACAGGAGCTTAAGGTTGAGGCAAAAACGATCCGACCCGAGGTGCTTGAGCACATGTCACACCTGGAATGGCCCGGCAATGTACGCCAACTGCAAAACACCTGCCGCTGGCTGACCGTGATGGCAGCCGGGCGCGAGATTATGTTTGAGGATCTGCCGCCTGATCTGCTCCAACAACGTGACGACAGCGTGGCGGTGGAAGCCAACTGGACCACACAACTGGAATCCTGGGCCAATCAGCGTATCGATAACGGGGCAGCGACCCTGCTCGACGAAGCCACTCCGTTGTTTGAAGAAACATTGATCCGGCTTGCTCTGCGGCATACCCACGGACGCCGCCAGGACGCCGCCCGCTTACTCGGCTGGGGCCGCAACACACTGACGCGAAAAATCAAGGAACTCGCGCTGAGTGATCTCGAAGGATCGGACGAATAGGGAGTCCCGTCGGCGCCCAACGCAAACGCGTATTGCCGCTTCCAGGTATGGCCACAATTACCTGGGCTAGTGCCGCTTACGATTCGCTACCGTCGCGCGCCCGCCTGGATGCACCGTACTACCCGATGCCACAACTCAATGCTCGCGCGGGACGGCGCGCAGTAGAAAGAGAGACACACGACCTAGCGTTCGCTACGGAATTCCACCACCGCAAAGGTTCGGTTAAGATTTTCTGCTGCTCGGGAATTCCGCGACGATGTTCGACCCAACCCGCCTAATTCGCGATCTTGGCGGCCTTGATAATCGGCGTGGGCGGCGGCGGAGCGGTGCGATAAGTAGGGATCGTCCATCCGGAGGATGGCGGTTTGCTCAGTTCGGCGAATTCGGTCGCGCTGATCGAACGCAGGACGGCGACGGTAGTCGCGAGTAAAACGAGCGCGAGAACGATGAAATGTAGCGCCCCCAAACGAATCTCATGCATTTTTTTCCACTTTCGCATGGTTATTGTTCCTGATTAAATCGCCTCACGTGGGCTGAAGTTAGTACAGTTACGGTGGCACCGAAACCGCCAACGCAGGCTATCCGATCAACGGCTCTTCTTATCGACTGAATGCTGAATATTGTCCTCTACCAACCGGAGATTCCCCCTAACACGGGCAACATTATGCGACTGGCCGCCAACTGCGGCGCGCGTCTCCACCTGATTCATCCGCTGGGGTTCGTACTGAGTGATCGAAATCTGCGTCGGGCCGGGTTGGATTACCGGGATTTGGCGCGCTGCGTGGAGCACCCGAGCTTCGACGACTTTATCGAACGGGAACAACCGACCCGCCTGTTCGCGTACTCAACGAAAGGCTCCACCCGGTACAGTGAACAGCGTTACCTCGCCGGCGACTACCTTGTCTTCGGACCGGAAACGCGCGGGTTGCCAACATCGGTATTAACAGCGCCAAGCACTGCGGCGGTGCTACGAGTCCCGATGCGATCAGGCAGCCGCAGCCTCAACTTGTCGAATTGCGTGGCCATTGTGGTGTACGAGGCGTGGCGCCAACTTGACTTCGGCGTGGGAGCCGGCCCGTTTGATGGCGAAAATGGATCCACCCTTTGAAGTGTAGCCGGGGGACTCGGAAGTGGCGCGCCCGAACGGCTTAGACGTGCCGGCGACAGTGGGGCTAAATCGGGGACCGTGGAGACTAGAATTCCGGGCGTAAGCGCCGGCCCAAGAGATCGGCGACGGCTGCGGCAGGTGAAAGCCCTTCGTATAGGATCCGGTACACCTCGGTTGCGATCGGCATTTCAACCGCTTCGCGCAGGGCAATCTGATTGAGCATCTCGGCCGTGACCGCCCCCTCCACGACCTGACCGATCTCGGTGCGGGCCTGAGCGGCGGATTTCCCCTGTCCGAGCGCGAGGCCGAAGCGCCGATTACGCGATTTGTCATCAGTGCAGGTGAGCACCAAATCCCCCAACCCAGCCAGCCCCATCATCGTTTCGGTTCGCGCCCCGAGCTGAACACCCAAACGCATCATCTCGGCAAGACCGCGCGTAATGAGCGCCGCGCGGGCATTGGCGCCGAAGCCGAGGCCGTCCGAAACGCCGGCTGCGATCGCGAGAACGTTCTTTACCGCCCCTCCCAATTGCACGCCGACGACATCGGTGCTGCTGTAAACCCGCAGATGTTCGCCGTGAAACACCCGCACCAAGTCCGCCGCAAGCGTTTCATCCCGCGCGGCCAACGTCATCGCCGTCGGCAGATTGCGTGCCACCTCAACCGCAAAGGTCGGACCCGATACGATGCCGAACGCGACATTGGCGCCGAGTGCGCTTGCCGCGACCTCGTGCAAAAAACGCCCACTTCCTTTCTCGAATCCCTTGGTCGCAGAAACGACCCGGGTTTGCGCGTCGACATACGGTTGCAACGCATGCAGTACGTTTGTGAAGCCCTCGCTCGGCACCACAATAACCCAGTACGGCGAAAACTGCGCGGCTTGCGCGAGGTCCGCTGTCAGACCAATTTCGGCGGGTATAAGGACGTTGGGAAGATAGCGCGGATTGGCGCCCGCAGCCCGCATCTCGTCGATTTGAGCGGCGTCATGTCCCCAGAGCAACACCTCAAAGCCATTGCGCCGAATCTGGAGCGCGAGCGCAGTGCCCCACGCCCCGGCGCCAAACACCGCGACTCGCGCGGTTGCATTCATCCCGGCTGGGTGTCCCATAACAGCCGAAGCCGCACTCAGTGGGACGTCGATTCGGCGGCAGCCGCGTTCTCCGTGGCTTTTTGGCGTTCGATCAAGTGCTGTTGGTACAACGCATCGAAGTTGATCGGCGCAAGTAACATTTGCGGAAAGCCGCCCTTCACCACGAGATCACTGATCGCTTCGCGCGCGAACGGATACAGGATATTTGGGCAATAGCTGCCTAGCAGTTGGGCCAACTGATCGTCAGGATACCCTGAGATGCTGAATATCCCCGATTGCTTGAGTTCCACCAGATAGGCCGTTTCGTCTTCCGATTTGACCGTAACGGTGAGATTGAGATCCACCTCGTAGACGCGTTCGGCGAGACGCTTGAACGCCGAGTTAAGATCCACGTTGGTGGCGGGTTTGAACGCCTTGGTGAAGATCGCCGGTGCGTTAGGCGTCTCCCAGGAAACGTCCTTCAGATAAACGCGCTGGATCTCGAAAACGACTTGCGGTTGCTGATCTTGGGCGGCATCGGCCATAGTGAATTCCTTAGCTTTCGTGGTGTTAGTCAATTGATGTACTGGCGCAGCCACGCCTTGAGCTGGGTAACGTTCATTGCCCCAGACATGCGCGATCGCTCCGCGCCGTTTTCGAACAGGATCAACGTTGGAATGCTACGGATCCCAAACGGCTCAGCGGCCAACGGGTGAGCGTCGGTATTTACCTTGGCAAAGCGCAGGCCTGGCTCTAGATCACGCGCCGCTTGCGCGAACGCTGGCGCCATCATCTTACAGGGACCACACCAAGGCGCCCAGAAATCGACGACCAAAGGTATGCGATCGCGCTCAATATGTCGCACCAAGCGGTTCGAATCGAGTTCCAGCGGATTTCCGTTAAACAGGGGCTGGTGACAGGATCCGCAACGTGCATCATCGTTGAGCCGTTGCTTGGGCACGCGGTTGGTTTTACCGCACTCGGGACAGACGATTTCAAGCGAAGCTTGCGCCACGGTGTTTAGCCCTCAAGCAGCGGATCCAACTTTCCCGCTCGATCGAGTGCCGCTAAATCGTCGTATCCACCGACGTGAAAGTCGCCGATAAAAATCTGCGGCACGGTAACGCGACCAGAGCGTTGAACCATCAGCTCGCCCTGAGCAGGGTCACGATCGACGCGGACTTCTTCATAGCCCGCGTTTTTGCGCTGCAACAACTGCTTGGCCCAAATGCAATAGGGGCAAAACGCCGAGGTGTAAATCGTGATCTTGCCGGCCACTGTTATTTCTTCTTGAGCGGTAGGTTTTCCGACTGCCAAGCAACGACGCCGCCGCGGAGGTTGTAAACATCTTCGAACCCCTGTTTTTTCAACAGGCTACAAGCCAATTGAGAGCGGTTCCCGGAGCGACAAAATGCCACTACCTTTTTACCTTTGAACTTGTCCAGCTCACCCATGCGAGACTTGAGTAGGCTCATCGGGAGGTGTTTGGCGCCATTAATCGTGCCCTGACCGACCTCGCTGTCTTCGCGGACATCGAGCAAAAACGCCGCATCGCCGTTCATCAACCGAACCGTCTCTTGCGGTGAGATCTCTTTGAAATTACGCGTTAAACGCCGGATCTCAGTCCACAGTGTCAGCGCTAGCAGCGCAAAAAAACCCAACACGAGAAACAGATGTTTCTCCGCGAAAACGATATATTCCTGCATCGAAGAACCCTTGATCGCAACAGAAGTGCGCGATGCGCCCCGATCAGGTGCAGAACACCTCTTGCATCATATCAATCAGACGCAACGTGCGCGCATCGCCGACTCGGTAGTATACCTTGTTTGCATCCTTGCGAGCCGCGAGAATACCCTTGTCACGCAAAATGGCGAGATGTTGGGAGATGTTGCTCTGCGAGGTACCGACACATTCGACGATATCTTGCACGCTAACTTCACGATCGCCCAGCGTGCAAAGGATCCGCAACCGCAGTGGGTGCGACATGGCTTTCAAGGAACGCGAGGCACGTTCGATGTCTTCTTCCCGCTTCATGAGTTCGGAGGCACGAAACCCGACGCACCCGGTTTTTTGGTCGATCAATGCGAGACCCTCATTTTGTATTTTACTATATAGTAATATTACATCCAAACTGGCGGAATGAATAGACGATTGGTTTTTTTTCAGTTGCGTGTCATATGAACCGTCCGAACGCGATCCGAATTTGGGCACTGCGACCGGGCAAGCAGCGAAAACTCCTCGCGATTTGCGTGGCGTTGGCTTGCGTAGCGAGCCCCGCGTTTGCTGCGGAGGATGGCAAGATGTCGAACATCAAGAAAGAGCTCGACTCGATCGTCGAAAAGTTGCGTTCGCTCAAAGGCCAACAATCATCGCAGCAAAGTGACCTCGGCAAGCGCGAGGCCGCCGTAGTCGCCATCGATCGTGAGATCTCGCAAACCGTGCGCCAATTGCGGACTTTGGAACGCGACATCGCGAAGCAGCAAGCTGAGCTCAAGCGTCTGGAAAGTCAGCGCGCGGCGCGCGCGACCGAAATCGATCGCCATAGGACTCTGCTCGGTAATCATCTAACGGCTTTGTTCCAGTCGGGACAACACGTGCAGTGGCATGCGGCGCTTGAACCACAACGATTGAACGAGTTTTTGCGAACACAGACCAACCTGCACTATCTCCAAAGTGCGCGTGAGCGCAAGGTGGAGCAATTGCGCAATCAAACCACCGAACTCGACCGTATCGCACGGGAAATCCAGGTGACTCGCGAGGCTTTGGCGCGCGAGCAAGTAACACTTCGCGGGCAACAGGAAACCTTCAAGGCCCAAAAGAAGCAGCAAACCCAGGTAGTCGCCGAACTCAAGCGTGAGCTAGGCACGACTCAGGCCAATATCAATCAACTCAATACCGATCGTCAGGCGCTCAACGATTTGCTCAAACGCTTGCGCGCAGAAGCCCAAAAGCGACAAGCAGACGGCAGGGGATCCCACTTCGACGGAGATTCGCCCTTCGCCAAGTTAAGGGGCAAGCTACCTTGGCCCGCCAAGGGTAAATTGGTGCAATACGCCAGTGGGGTAAAAATTCAGGCTGCCGAGGGTACGGAAGTTCGCGCGATCGGTGAAGGCGAGGTGGTGTTTTCCGATTGGATGCGCGGCCTCGGTTGGCTCGCAATCGTCAATCACGGGTCCGGTTACCTCTCGCTCTACGGCCACAATGAAGCGCTTTTGGTCAAGCAGGGCGAGCGGGTCAAGGCCAGCGCGGTTATCGCGACAGCCGGGCGAAGTGGTGGTCAGTCCGAGTCCGGGGTTTACTTTGAACTGCGGGAAAACACAAAGGCGCTCGATCCCTTTGTTTGGTGCGTACGCGGCTAGAGTTTGGATGGGCTTCGCACTTCAAGCGGAATTCTAATGATACACTTTAACGCATTAAACGTTTCGGCGAGTTCGGTCTTTCTAGGAGCTTATTGATGAAATCAAGGTCACGCATCGGGTTGGGTTTGCTCTTGGGTGTCGCCTTGGGCCTCCCGCTGGGTACCGTCTACAACGTCGTAGCCGAAAAGCCGGTCGCGCTTCAGCCGCTGCCGCTTGAGGAGTTACGGGTTTTTTCCGATGTCTATGCGCGGATTAAAAACGACTATGTAGAGGACGTGGAAGACAAGACGCTGATCGAGTACGCGATCCGCGGAATGCTCACCGGTCTCGATCCGCATTCGTCCTACCTCAACAAGGAGGAGTTTCGCGATCTCCAGATTGGTACTACCGGCGAGTTCGGCGGTCTCGGTATTGAGGTCGGGATGGAAGACGGTTTCGTCAAAGTTATTTCGCCGATCGACGATACCCCGGCGCAGCGGGCGGGCATCAAGGCGGGCGATCTGATCATTCGGCTCGATGATACTCCGGTCAAAGGAATGACGCTTCAGGAAGCGGTCAACACCATGCGCGGGAAGAAGGGTACGCCCATCGTGCTGACCGTCGTAAGAGAAGGCGAGGACAAACCGCTAAAAATCACAATTGTTCGTGACATCATTCGCGTCGAGAGCGTGAAAACTCGTACGCTCGAGCCAGGTTTCGCCTATGTACGAATCACAAACTTCCAGTCCAAAACCGTAGACTCGCTCAAAGACATGATCGAGAAGATCCAGGCGGAGCAAAAAGACGGCTTGAAAGGTCTGATTCTTGACCTGCGCAACAACCCCGGCGGCGTCCTGAATGCCGCGGTCGGGGTCGCGGACACGTTTCTGGACAGCGGCCTAGTGGTCTATACCGAAGGACGCGTCGCGGATTCGAAGATGCGCTACGACGCAACGCCTGGCGATATGCTCAGCGGCGCCCCGATTGTGGTTCTGGTCAATTCCGGGTCGGCGTCGGCGTCGGAGATCGTGGCCGGCGCACTGCAGGATCACAAACGCGCAGTTATTGTCGGGGTGGCGAAGACCTTCGGCAAGGGCTCGGTACAAACCATCCTGCCGCTGAAAGAGGATAGCGCGCTCAAACTCACTACCGCTCGGTATTTTACGCCGTCGGGACGATCGATTCAGGCTGAGGGTATTGCACCCGACATTCAACTAGAGTCGCTGGAACTCGCGAAACGCGCCGAATCGGGCGTCGATCCCATCAAGGAGGCCAATCTAAGCGGGCATTTGAAGAACGGAGGCACCAACTCGGCGAAGGAAACGGCTAAGGACGCGACAAAGGACGAGTCGCAGGGTTCGACGACAGCAACGCTTGCGCAGGAAGATTACGAGCTCTACGAGGCGCTTAACCTGCTGAAAGGGCTTGCAATCATTTCCAAACGTTAAGCGCCTCAACGACGACGAGAGGTCCATACCGTTATGCCGCGCGTATTGATTCCGCTCGCAACTGGTTTCGAGGAACTTGAAGCCGTGACGATGATCGATTTGCTGCGGCGTGCCGGGATCGAGGTCGTCACGGCCGGACTCGAATCGCAACCTGCGGTACGCGCGGCGCGTGGGACCGTTATCGTGGCAGATACCCTGTTGGCGGAAGTCCAAGATCAAACATTCGACATGGTCGCCTTACCGGGCGGCTTACCCGGCGCAGATCATCTTCGCGATGACCCTCGGATAGCGAGGCTCTTGAGCCGCCACAACCTCGCCGGGCACTTCACTGCCGCAATTTGCGCCGCACCGAAGGTACTGGCCGCAGCCGGTGTGCTCAAGAATCGCACCGCGACCGCCTATCCAGGGGTACTCGAAGCGCTGGAACTCTCATCGACCGCCCTCAGCAATGCCGCGGTCGAGGTGGACGGAAAAGTGGTTACATCTCGCGGTCCCGGTACCGCGATGGATTTCGCGCTGGTATTGATTGAGTTGCTCGTTGGGGCGGCGCGACGAAACGAGGTAGAAGCGGCTTTGTGCCGCGATTCGCGATAAGCCGCGGGTAAGGGTTTTCCGAGTATCGCTCCCACCCGCGTGGCCCGGTTGGAGATGGATTGTAACGAGCGCGTACCGCGGCCGTGGTTTTTGGACCTTAGCTGGCGATTCGTCTGATGCTGCGGCGGGGTGCTAAGACCGCGGTGACGACTGAAATCAGCACAAGCTCGCAGCATGACCCGGTCGCCAACAGCTAAAATCCAATGATCAGATGATCGGATGCTGTCATGGAAGAGTTAAATGCTAATCTCGACCCAGATCTTCTCCTGAACGTCGCCGCCTTCAGGGCCGGATGTTGCTTAGGTTTAGCGCCGGCCGATGTCGAGACCTTCTTGTCTGTCGATCGCGTACACGGTGCACGCGCGCCATTAGACACCGGGCGACAGCTATTACTCATTCGGCTCAGCCGGGCGCTAGACTGCCTTTATTGCGGCGATCTCGGTGCTGAGCAAAGTTGGTTCACGCAGTTCGACCCGGAGCTAGCTGCAATTCCGTGCGACTTGATTCGATCGAGCGATGGATTGGGGCGGGTCACTCAATGTGTCGAACGCCGGGTCGTTGATGTAGCCGTTACGGCAGACTTCTAAATCGGAATATGCCCGCGCCGCGGAGAGCCACCGCGCGGCTATTTTCGCGACGCGGTTGTGGGTTATTCCACTGTCACGCTCTTAGCGAGGTTCCGCGGTTGATCAACGTCGGTACCCTTCAGAACGGCCGTGTGATAAGCCAACAACTGCAGAAAAACCACATTCACGATCGGCGCGATGACGTTTGGCACATGCGGCGTCAGCACAACCGTGACGCCGTCACTGTCGGCGAACCCGGATTGCGCTGGCGCAAATACGTATAAGCGACCGCCGCGCGCGCGCACCTCCTCAAGATTCGAGCGCAGTTTTTCCAAGAGTTCGTTATTGGGCGCTACCGTCACGACGGGCATGTTTTCATCGACAAGTGCGAGCGGCCCGTGCTTGAGCTCCCCGGCTGGATAAGCCTCGGCGTGAATATAGGAGATCTCCTTGAGCTTGAGCGCGCCTTCCATGGCGATCGGGAATTCGACGCCGCGACCGAGAAATAGCGCGTGCTGCTTGTCGACGAATTGCTCGCAGAGACGTTCGATCACGCTATCGCTACCTAGCGCGGCCTCGATAAATCGCGGCAATTGTTGCAGTGCGTCAACCGATTCCGCGATTAAGGCCGCAGCGGCGCCTTTGCGCTTGGCAATTGCCAGCACCATGATCAGCAGCGCGACCAATTGGGTGGTAAATGCCTTCGTCGAGGCGACGCCGATCTCTGGACCCGCGAGCGTCATCAAGCTCAGATCCGACTCGCGCACGAGCGAACTCTCAGGCACGTTACAGATCGTGAGAGTCCCGAGGTAATCACGCTGCTTCGCTTGCATCAAGGCGGCCAATGTATCGGCCGTTTCCCCCGATTGAGAGATGCTGACAAACAAGGTGTCGGCCGGAACGAGCGTCTTGCGATAGCGAAACTCGCTCGCGACTTCGACCTGGCATGGTACGCCAGCGATCGCTTCCATCCAGTACTTGCCGACGAGACCGGCGTGGTAGCTCGTACCGCAAGCAATGATCTGGATATTCTTGACGCGATCAAAGAGCTCGTTGCTTTTGACCCCGAATACCTGCTCCATGACGTCATCGGCCGAAATCCGCCCTTCGACGGTCGCGCGTATCGCTGCCGGCTGCTCGTAGATCTCCTTGAGCATGAAATGCTTAAAGCCTGCACGATCGGTCGCGCCTGCGTTTAAGGTACTGGTCTTGACCTCGCGGCGTACCGGTTGCAGATCGCGATCAAAGACTTCAACGGTTTGGCGCGTGATGCGCGCAATGTCCCCATTTTCCAGGTAAATGAAGCGATGCGTCACGGGCAACAAGGCCTGGACATCGGAGGCAATGAAGTTCTCGCCGATTCCGAGACCAATTACGAGTGGGCTGCCTTCGCGCGCGGCAATCAGCGTATCGGGCTGTTCCTGTGAAATCACCCCGAGCGCATATGCCCCGCGGAAATCGCGCACTGCGCGCTGAACCGCGTTAAGTAAGTCACCGTTATCACGCAGATAATGCATGACCTGGTGGGCAACGACCTCGGTATCGGTCTCCGAAGTGAAGCGAAATCCGCGCTCGCGCTGAATTTCACGCAGTTGCTCATGATTTTCGATGATACCGTTGTGCACGACCGCTACGGTTCGGTCACAGACATGGGGGTGTGCATTGCGTTCCGAAGGTACCCCATGCGTCGCCCACCGGGTATGGGCAATTCCAAGTCCACCGGGAAGCGGTTCCGCGTTTAGCGCCGCCTCGAGCTCTACAACCTTTCCGAGACGCCGATAGCGAGTGAGTACGCCCGCCCGCGGCACGACCGCGAGACCGGAGGAGTCGTAACCGCGATACTCCAGGCGTCGTAACCCCTCCATTAAGATCGGATGAATATCCCTTTGCGCGATACCGCCGACAATTCCACACATATCAGCCTTTCCTCTTAACTGGGCGTTCCCAGCGCTCGATAGTAGTTTGACGCCCGCGCGCAACGGTCAACTTGTGCGCGGGCGCGTCCTTGGTCACGACGGAACCGGCGCCAATCGTCGCCCCGGTGCCTAGTCTTACTGGCGCGACCAGCGCCGTGTTGGAACCCACAAAAACGTGATCTTCAACCACGGTACGGTGCTTGTTGGCACCATCATAATTACAGGTGATGGTGCCAGCGCCGACGTTGACGTGTTCGCCGATGCTCGCGTCGCCGACATAGCTCAGATGGTTTACCTTGCTATTGCGCCCTATGGCGCTTTTTTTGATTTCAACGAAGTTTCCTACCTTTACCCCGCTCGCGAGTTCGGTGCCGGGTCGAATGCGCGCGAATGGCCCGACAATTGCAGATTCGCCGATGGTCGCTTGCTCAATCATCGTATTCGCGAGCACCTGAACCTCATTGGCAAGGCGCGTATCCTTGAGATAGCAATTGGGGCCGATACGAACGCCGTCACCGAGGTAAACGTTGCCCTCAAAGACACAGTTGATATCGATAAAGATATCCTGGCCCGCGCTTAACTCACCACGAATGTCGATTCGAGTACGATCCGCGAGTCCCACCGCCCTATCGAGTAAGGCGTCGGCCTGCTTGAGTTGAAAGGCACGCTCTAGGCGCTCGAGATGTTGTTTGGTATTGACGCCGCTCACTTCAATTTCGGTCCCGGCCTTGGTCGCGAGAACGAGACCGTGATCGGAAAGGCAATGCTCGACACAATCCGTCAAATAGTATTCGCCCTGCGCGTTGCGATTTTCGAGCCGCCCGAGCCAGCGCTCGAAATCGTTCCGATAGGCACACATCACACCCGTGTTGCCTTCCTTGATGGCCTTGATCTCTGGCGAGGCGTCCTTTTCCTCAACGATGCGGCGCACCGCACCGACGGCATCGCGTTCGATACGGCCATAACCGTGAGGATCGTCGAGATCCACCGTCAGTAGCGCGAGCGAACCCGGTCGAACGGAATCGATCAACGGCTTAAGGGTGGACGCCTGAAGTAAAGGTACGTCACCATACACCACCAATACGCGTTCCGTCTTCAGCGTCGGCATAGCCTGCTGGAGCGCATGGCCCGTCCCGAGTTGTTGGTGTTGAACAACCCAATCGTAGCGACCCGAAATTTTCTCACGTACGCGGTCGGCGCCGTGGCCAACAACGATACAGATTTGTGCGGGTTCCAAGGCCTGGCAAGTCGTAATGACGTGTTGAACAAGCGGGCGCCCGGCGAGCTCATGGAGCACTTTTGGAAGCGCGGAACGCATACGGGTACCTTGCCCGGCGGCGAGGATAACAACTCCTAAACTCATGGCGCGAAAGGTCCGTGGCCGATTTGACGCGGGCATTTTACAACGGGTAAAAATAAAAAAAGGCAGCGATCGCTGCCTTTTGGACGTCGTTCACAGTTTGTTGATCCGACGTACGTTTATCTTAGACGCTTGCGCAGTTTCGCGATGAGTTGCAGTTGCGCCGCCGCTTCGATCAATTCTGCTTGGGCCCGGGCATAGTCGATTCCGGTTTGACGGTTACGCAACGCCTCTTCAGCGCGTTGCTTGGCTTCCAGCGCTTTTGCCTCGTCCAAGTCCTCGGCCCGAATACCGGTGTCGGCGAGTACCGTCACGACATGGGGTTGAATCTCCAGGATTCCGCCACTGACGAAAATGTGAATGAAGTCCTTGTCGCCGGGTGCCTTGATACGAACCTCGCCCGGTTTCAAGCGCGTCACGAGCTGCGCGTGCCGCGGCAGGATTCCGATCTCGCCCATTTCGGCGGGCGCGATCACCTCCTCTGCGGTACCGGAGTAAATCGCGGCCTCGGCAGAGACGATTTCGACATGCATGGTCATAGCCATAACAGAGTTACCGCTGCTGGGGTTTAATTAAACGATTTCGCCTTTTCGACGGCTTCGTCAATCGTTCCGACCATATAGAAGGCTTGCTCCGGCAAGTGATCATATTCGCCGGAAACGATCGCCTTGAATCCGGTGATTGTATCTTTGAGCGACACGTACTTGCCCGGCGAGCCAGTGAAAACCTCGGCCACGAAAAACGGCTGAGACAGGTACCGTTGGATCTTTCGCGCGCGAGACACCGTGCGCTTATCCTCCTCCGAGAGTTCGTCCATCCCGAGGATCGCGATAATGTCCTTGAGTTCCTTATAGCGTTGCAACGTTCCTTGAACCTGGCGCGCGACCGTATAGTGTTCGATACCCACGACTTGCGGATCAAGCTGGCGGCTGGTTGAATCGAGGGGATCAACGGCGGGGTAAATACCCAATTCCGCGATGTTGCGCGAAAGCACCAGGGTGGCATCCAAGTGCGCGAAGGTCGTGGCCGGAGACGGATCGGTCAAATCGTCGGCAGGCACGTAGACCGCCTGAATCGAGGTGATTGAACCGGTCTTGGTTGAGGTGATGCGTTCCTGCAATACGCCCATTTCCTCGGCCAGTGTCGGTTGGTAACCCACTGCGGAAGGCATCCGTCCGAGCAATGCCGACACCTCGGTACCCGCCAACGTATAGCGGTAAATGTTGTCGACGAAAAACAGAACGTCGCGTCCCTCGTCGCGGAAGAACTCCGCCATGGTCAATCCTGTCAACGCGACGCGGAGGCGATTTCCAGGCGGCTCGTTCATCTGTCCATAGACCAAGGCAACCTTATCGAGGACGCCACCCTCGTTCATCTCGTGGTAGAAGTCATTGCCTTCGCGAGTACGTTCACCGACCCCCGCAAATACAGAGAATCCGCTGTGTTCGACCGAGATATTCCGAATCAGCTCCATTAGGGTAACCGTCTTACCCACACCGGCGCCGCCAAAGAGGCCGACTTTGCCGCCCTTCGCAAAGGGGCAGATCAGGTCGATGACCTTGATCCCCGTTTCGAGAATTTCTACGTTCGAGGCCTGCTCGGCGTAAGTAGGCGGTTTGCGGTGAATGGGCCAATGGTTTTCGCTTTGAACTACCTCACCGCCATCAATCGGGCGACCGAGCACATCCATGACGCGACCCAATGTAGGTTTTCCAACCGGTACCGAGATCGGTGCGCCGGTACTGGATACCGCCATACCGCGGCGAACGCCATCGGTGGGACCGAGTGCAATGGTGCGTACGATACCGTCGCCCAATTGTTGCTGAACCTCAAGCGTGAGGTCGGCTGCTTCGACCAGCAATGCGTCATAGACATGCGGCACGTGGGCGCGCGGGAACTCTACGTCGACGACGGCGCCGATGATTTCGACGATGCTTCCACCACTCATTGAATCAGATCCTCTTCGCAAACTTTAAATTTGGATGGGTTCACTAGACCGCTGCGGCGCCACCGACGATTTCGGAGATCTCCTGCGTAATCGCGGCCTGGCGTGCTTTGTTGTAAATCAGTTGAAGCTCGTCAATGAGTTCGCCGGCGTTGTCGGACGCGCTTTTCATCGCAACCATGCGCGCGGCCATTTCGCAGGCCACGTTTTCAACAACCGCCTGATAGACCACGGATTCGACGTATCGCGTCAGCAGGCCGTCCAGCACTTCCTTCGAGTCGGGTTCGTAAATGTAATCCCAATAGTGCTTTAGCGATTCTTCGCCGGAGGCCTCAATGGGGACCAGCGTTGAAATTTTTGCCTGTTGCGTCATCGTGTTGACGAACTCATTTTCGACGAGATCGATGCGATCGATCGCGCCTGCTTCATACGCATCAAGCATCACCTTGATGGTCCCGATAAGATCATCGACGTGGGGAACATCGCCCAAATGAATCACGGTTGAGCGGACGTCGCCGAGTCGCTTGAAGAACCCCTGGGCTTTGGTACCGATCAAGCAAAACTCGACCTCCGTACCTTGCTCGCGCCATTGCTTGACCGCGAAAACGGCCTTTTTGAACAAGTTGATGTTCAGGCCGCCACACAGTCCGCGATCGGTGGAGACCACGATCAGACCGACCCGTTTTACTTCTCGCTCGATGAGATACGGGTGCTTGTACTCTGGATGTGCCATTGCCAAGTGACTGATAACACCTCGAATTTTTTGCGCATAGGGCTTCGATGCCGCCATCCGGTCTTGCGCCTTGCGCATTTTCGAGGCCGCGACCATTTCCATCGCTTTGGTGATCTTTTGAGTACTTTTGATACTCTTGATCTTGGTTCGAATCTCTTTGGCGCCTGCCATGATCGTTACCGCTTACCAGCTGTGAGAGTTTTTAAATGACTCCAACGCCGCACGGATGCTCTGCGCGATTTCATCGTTGAAATCGCCGCTTGCGTTGATCGAATCGAGCAACGCACCCTGCTCGGATCGGATGTAGCTCAGCAGCGCCGCTTCAAAATCGACGACTTTGTTGACTTCGACATCGTCGAGGAAACCCTCGTTGACCGCAAACAGCGAAAACGCCATCTCCGCGACCGACAACGGTGAGTATTGCGGCTGCTTCATCATTTCCGTTACCCGACGCCCGCGTTCGAGTTGCTTGCGGGTCTGTTCATCGAGATCGGATGCAAATTGCGAAAACGCCGCAAGTTCGCGGAACTGAGCAAGTGCGAGGCGCACGCCGCCGCCGAGTTTCTTGATGATCTTAGTCTGCGCGGCGCCCCCAACGCGAGACACCGACAGACCGGCGTTGATCGCCGGACGGATGTTCGCATTGAACAGATCGGTTTCGAGAAAGATCTGGCCGTCGGTAATCGAGATCACGTTGGTCGGAACGAATGCGGAAACGTCGCCGGCCTGGGTTTCGATAATCGGCAACGCCGTCAGCGATCCAGTCTTGCCTTTGACCTCACCCTTCGTATAGGCCTCGACGTAAGCCTCATTGACCCGGGCCGCCCGTTCGAGCAAACGGGAATGGAGATAGAAAACATCGCCAGGATAGGCTTCCCGGCCGGGCGGGCGACGCAGCAGCAGTGAGACTTGACGATAGGCCCACGCCTGTTTCGTCAGATCGTCGTAGACGATCAATGCGTCTTCGCCGCGGTCGCGGAAATATTCACCCATTGAGCAGCCGGAATACGGGGCGATGTACTGCATCGCAGCCGACTCGGCCGCGGATGCGGCAACCACGATGGTGTGCTCCATCGCGCCATGCTCTTCGAGCTTGCGTACGACGTTCGCGATCGAAGAGGCCTTTTGGCCGACGGCGACGTATACGCACGTAATACCGGTGCCGCATTGATTGATGATTGCATCGATCGCGACGGCGGACTTACCGGTCTGGCGGTCACCGATAATCAACTCGCGTTGGCCACGGCCGATTGGCACCATCGCGTCGATGGCCTTCAAGCCGGTTTGTACCGGTTGCGAAACGGACTTCCGTTCGATGACTCCCGGCGCAATTTTTTCGATGGGCTCGTAACCGTCGGCCTCAATCGGACCGCGGCCGTCGATCGGGTTGCCGAGGGCGTCCACCACGCGCCCGAGCAAACCGCGCCCAACCGGAACTTGTAAGATTCGGCCGGTGCATTTCGCAGTATCGCCTTCGGTAATGTGTTTGTAATCCCCGAGCACCACCGCGCCGACCGAATCACGCTCCAGGTTCAGCGCAAGGCCAAAGGTGTCGCCGGGAAACTCAATCATTTCACCGGCCATGACTTCGCCCAGACCATGCAGGCGAACAATGCCGTCAGTGACGTTGACGACGGTTCCCTCGGTGCGCGCCTCGGATACGACTTCGAAATCGGCGATTCGCTTCTTGATTAATTCACTGATTTCAGTGGAATTTAATTGCATTTGAAAATTCCTCGTTAGCGATTCATGACGCTGGTCAGTTTATCCAGGCGGCCTTTGATCGAACCATCGATAACCAAATCCCCGGCGCGCACGATGGCACCGCCAATCAAACTGGGATCTATTCGGGTTGAGGTCTTCACCTCGCGACCCAAGCGTTGCTGCAACGCATTCGCGATCGCCTGATGCTGCGTTGGATCGATTTCCATGGCAGTGATGATCTCGGCTTCGACTACGCCTTCGGCTTCGGCACGCAGATTCTCGTAAAGCGCGGAGATTTGCGGCAGTACCGCCAGACGTCCATTGTCCGCCAATACACGAACGAGGTTCTTCGCGGACTCGTCGATCTGCACCCCGCAGGACTTGATCAATAAGCCGGCCGCTTCTTCGCGACTGAGACTCGGTTGCTGCAGCATGCGGTGCAACGAGGGGTCCGCGGCGAATGCCGACAAAACCTCAAGGCTTTCCGACCAAGACTCGAGCTTGCCGCTATCGCGGGCCGTTTCAAACAGAGCCCGAGCGTAGGGTCGGGCGACGGTGTTTAAGTCAGACATGATTGGGCCTTCAGATCCGGGCGATCAAGTCGTCCAGCACCTGGCTATGGACTTTCGGGTCGATCTCCTTGCCGATGATTTTCTTCGCGGCGTCGAGCGCGATCGACGAGACCTGGGCGCGCAGCTGCTCACGCGCCTGATTGACCTCTTGCGAAATTTCAGCTTGCGCTGCGTTTTTCAGGCGGTCGCCTTCATCGCGCGCCGCGACTTTCGCTTCGTCGACGATTTCGCCGGCACGGCGCTGAGCTTGGGCGATGATCTCGGCCGCTTGTTGCTTGGCGGCGCGCATCGAATCGCCAGCGCGCTCATGGGCGAGTTCCTGTTCATGCCGACCACGTTCGGCGGCGGCGAGACCTTCGGCGATACGCTTTTTACGATCTTCGAGCATCTTGATCATCGGATCCCAGAGCACCGCCCTGATGAACCATACCAAGATGGCGAAAACCAGCATCTGACCGATAAGAGTAGCGGTGATGTTCACGACGACGCTCTCTCTTTGCTAGTGATTGAGGATGTTCGCGACCAGCCGGTATTCACCCGCCGAGCGCCGCCTTGGCCGCTCCCACGAAGGGGTTCGCAAAGATGAACCACATCGAGATACCCAGCACGATCATCGGGAATGCTTCCATCAATCCGCCGGTGAACAACATCTGACCCGTCAATTGCGGACGCATTTCCGGCTGCCTGGCGATGCCTTCCATGAATTTCGAGCAGATCAGGCCCCACCCGAGTGCCGAGCCGAGTCCGGCGGCAGCAAGAATGATCCCTACGCCTAGGGCGGTGTACGCGTAAATCATGGCTAGTTCAGCAGGACTCATGATCAAGATCTCCTAGATTGGACGTTGATTTTAAAAGCTAGTGGTGTTCGTCGGATTGATGCGCCAGACCCAGATACACGATCGTCAGGAGCATGAAGATAAACGCTTGGAGGCTAATCACCAAGATGTGGAAGATCGCCCACAAGGTACCGAGCACGATGTGGCCAAGGCTCGCGTAGATCGAAAACGAGAGCAGCGCGATCAATAGGAACAGCAACTCGCCGGCAAACATGTTTCCAAACAGACGCAGCGCGAGGCTCACGGGTTTGGCGATTTCCTCGATCGTGGTCATCACGATGTTGATCGGGATCGCGTATTTTCCGAACGGGTGAAACAGAAACTGCTTGGCGTAGCCGACCGCACCCTTGACCTTGATGTTGTAGTAGATACTCAACGCAAAGACGGAGAGCGCAAGAGCGAAGGTGGTATCGAGGTTCGTCGTCGGGACGACCTTCATGTATACGTGGTGGGGATCCGCACCGAACCAACCGGCAATGGTGGTCGTGATGGCCGGAATCAGGTCGACAGGTACCAGATCCATCGCATTCATCAGGAACACCCAGATGAAGATTGTTAGCGAGAGCGGTCCTATGATGGGATTCGAGCCGGGGAAAATATCCTTGATTTGTTGGTTGACGAACTCCACGATCGCTTCGACAACGTTTTGAAACCCTGAAGGATTATCGGCACTGAGGTTTCTCCCGACGCGCCAGGCGAAATATCCGAACAGAACTGCGAGCGCAACACTCCAGAGAAAGGTGTCGATGAAAAATGCGCCAAAATCAACGATGCTTGACGGTTTATGGGTTTCGGGATCACATCCGATGCACCAGTTCGTCAAGTGGTGCTGGATATACTGCACCGGATTTGAGGAAATCGGCTCTTCGACAGTACTCACGTCGGTCCTCTTGTTGTTAAACGCCGATGGCAGCCTTGCCTGAGATCAGGTAGGCAAGCTGAGCGACGGCAAAACTCGCGAGCAATGGTATCGCGTCCAAATGCAAAGCCCCAAGCCCGACGCCCAACATGACCAAGGCGAACACGAAACGTTGCATTGCGCCGAAATATAGGGCGTATACACCCTGCTTGGGATCATCCTTGGCGAGTACGCCCGCTTGCACGATCCGCCGATTCAACCAATAGCTGTTGATCAACGCGACTGCCCCGCCGTACAGGCCCGCGAGTACTCCATCGAGTTGATGGTAGTACCCGGAAACGCCGACCACGAGTGCGACCAGGATGAACTGCGTCAGGAAAAGTCGATGGTGCATGGCTTGCTATGCGTTAACCACGCGCTGCCCGGATCCTGGGACGCCGCCGCCGTTGCGCGCGTACGCTCATCGTCGCGTGCGGCAGTATAGGGAGCATCCTTAAACGGGTCAATAATCGAGCAACCAAGCATTGGATCATTTAATGTGTGCCAGGATGCCGTCGAGCTCGTCGAGATCGTTGTAGTTGATCACGAGTTTGCCCTTGCCGTGTTGGTTGTATTGAATCTCGACCCGCGCGCCGAGACGATCGGCGAGGTCTGATTCGAGGCGCACGAGATCCGGTGACCGCAATCGAGGCGGCCTCGCGTCTGCCGGCCGATCGGTTTTGAGCAGATTCACGTAGCGCTCGGTTTCACGCACGGTGAGGCCGCGCGCGACCACGTGCTGCGCGGCCTGAACCTGCGTCGTACCGCTGAGCGCCAGCAGGGCACGGGCATGGCCCATTTCGAGCTTGCCGACCTCGAGCAATTCCCGGGTTGGCTCCTCGAGATCACGTAAGCGCAGCAAATTGCTGACTGCGGCGCGTGAACGCCCGACCGATTCGGCGGCCTGCTGGTGGGTCATGCCAAACTCGTTGATTAGCCGCTGGAGTGCGTTGGCTTCCTCGAGGGGATTGAGGTTTTCGCGCTGGATATTTTCGATCAACGCCATCGCCGCGGCGGCTTGGTCGGGAATCTCGCGGATAATTGAGGGGATTTCCTTAAGCCCGGCCAGTTGTGCCGCGCGCCAACGCCGTTCACCGGCAACGAGTTCGTAGCCGTCGCCAATTGGCCGCACTACGATGGGCTGGACCACACCTTGTGCACGGATCGATTCGGCGAGTTCCTCCAGCGCGGTGGGATCGATGTAAGTCCTTGGCTGATACTGGCCACGGTGGATTTTTTCCACCGCCAGATCGCGCAGGACCGTGGCGTCCTTCGCGTGGTCACGCAGACCGGTTGCCGCACTCAACAAAGCGTCGAGGCCACGCCCAAGGCCCGGTTTTTTCTGGACCATGCTGTTATCCCGTGACCGTTCTGGGCGCGTTGCGCCGCAACATTTCGCCGGCAAGGGCGAGATACGCCAGGGCGCCGCGCGACTCGCGATCATAATGAAGCACGGGAGTACCGTGCGATGGTGCCTCGGCGAGCCGGACATTGCGGGGAATGATCGTGTTGTACACGCGATTGCCGAAATGCGCGGTGAGCTGCTCGGAGACGTCGTTCGACAGGTTATTGCGCGGATCGTACATGGTGCGCAGGAGGCCTTCGATCTCGAGTTCCTCGTTGACCGAACCGCGGATCTCTTCGATGGTCTTGACCAGAGCGCTTAGACCTTCGAGCGCGTAGTACTCACACTGCATCGGGATCAGTACACCTTTCGCGGCGACCATCGCGTTGACAGTCAGCATATTGAGCGCTGGCGGGCAATCGATGATGATGAACTCGTAGCGCGCGATATCGGGTTCAATCGCCTTGCGCAGCCGAAACTCGCGTCCGAACACGGTCATCAGTTTGACCTCCGCGACGGTCAAATCGGAATTGGCGGGCAATAAGTCGAATCCCCATTGCGCGAGCGTGATGGTGGCTTGCGCAACGGTGGCATCGCCCAGCAGCACATCGCAACTGGATCGCGCCAACGCATACTTGTCGACCCCACAGCCCATGGTCGCGTTGCCTTGTGGGTCGAGGTCGATCAGCAATACCCGACGCTTGGTCGCGGCGAGGGAGGCCGCGAGATTTACGCTGGTGGTCGTCTTGCCGACGCCGCCTTTCTGGTTGGCGACTGCGAGTATTTTGGTCATCGCTCAGTTTGCAATTATCACGAGGTGCCGTTCCGCCGCGAGCCCGGGCACCGTCAAGGGCTCGACCCGGTAGTCGCAGTCGGACTCAATCGCGGCGAGTTCATCCGATTGTAGTCTCGCCTTCATCGCCAGTAAGACCCCGCCCGGTGCACATAGCCGCCGCGCGTCGTCAACGAACTGTCGCAGGCTTGAATAGGCGCGACTGACGATGCAGTCGAACTCGCTCGGCGGTTGAAAGTCCGCGACTCGCGTTTGCACTGCGGCAGCATTAGTGAGGCGCAACTCTATCATCGCCTGACGGATAAAACGAATCTTCTTGCCGTTGGCGTCGAGGAGTGTAAAGCGCCGCGCAGGTTGATCGATAGCAAGAGGAATACCGGGTAAACCCGCCCCAGTACCCAGATCCAGGGCCGCGTTGCCCGAAAGAAAGCGAGCTACGGCGAGACTGTCGAAAAGGTGTTGCACCAGCATCTGCTGCGGATCGGTGATGGCGGTGAGGTTAAAGGCCGCATTCCAGCGTTGCAGCAGGGCAAGGTAATGAACTGCGGCGCCGACCTGCGACGGCTTCCAGGCGAGATCGATTTGCGCCAGCGCAGCGTCAATCCGCTCCGACCAGAGGGGTTCGTTCCATGGCGGACTCAACGCCCTCGGAACCGGATGCGTCATGCGCGACGCTTCTTCAAATGAATTCGCAACAAAGAGATTGCCGCTGGCGTGATACCCGGTATTCGCGAGGCCTGACCGAGTGTCACGGGCCGGTGCCGTTGCAACTTGTGTAGGACTTCATGAGATAAGCCGATGACGTTTTCATAGTCGAGGTCGTCGGGAAGACGGGTTTGCTCCTGGCTTTGGATCTTGGCGATGTCCACGATCTGGCGCTCTATGTATCCCTCGTACTTGATCTGTATCTCGACCTGCTCGGCAACGTCGGCGCGATCGACGCCGGGACCGGCGGCCTCTAGTCGCATCAAGGTGCGATAGTCGATTTCCGGGCGGCGCAATACCTCTTCGAGGCGATACTCCCGTTGCAAAGCGGTACCGAGCACGGTGCGGGCCTCCGCATCGGCAACCCGGCCCGGATGGATCCAGGTGTCGCGCAAGCGCTCGCGTTCGCGTTCGATGGCGTCGCGTTTGCTCGCGAATGCGCGCCATTGGGCTTCGCCAACGAGTCCAAGTTCATGCCCGCGTTCGGTGAGGCGAAGATCAGCGTTGTCTTCGCGCAGGAGTAGCCGATGCTCGGCGCGACTGGTGAACATGCGGTAAGGTTCCTGGGTACCCTGAGTCAACAGGTCGTCCACCAGTACCGCGAGATAGGCCTCGTGGCGTAACGGGGTCCACGAATCTCGTCCGAGTACCGCCAAAGCGGCGTTGAGCCCCGCAAGCAAGCCCTGTGCCGCGGCTTCTTCGTAACCGGTGGTGCCGTTGATCTGGCCGGCAAAGTACAAGCCATGGATCGCACGCGTCTCCAACGAGGGTTTGAGGTCACGCGGATCGAAGTAGTCGTATTCGATCGCGTAGCCGGGGCGCGTGATGTGCGCGCGTTCTAGGCCACGAATCGAGCGCACCAGCGCAAGCTGTACGTCGAACGGCAGGCTGGTCGAGATCCCGTTCGGGTAAACCTCATGGGTATTCAGGCCCTCGGGTTCGAGGAAGATCTGGTGACTTGATTTGTCGGCAAATCGCACCACCTTGTCCTCGATCGACGGACAATAGCGTGGACCGATCCCTTCGATGCGGCCGCTGTACAAGGGCGAGCGGTCGAGTCCCCCGCGGATCACCTCATGGGTGGAAACGTTGGTGTGCGTGATATGGCAGAGGACTTGCCGCGGATGATCAGCAACGCCGCCGCGATACGAAAACACGGGTAAGGGGTCGTCGCCCGGTTGCGGTTCAAGCACACTGAAATCGATACTGCGGGCGTCGAGGCGCGGAGGTGTTCCGGTCTTGAGGCGCGCGACCCGCAGCGGCAGTTCGCGTAACCGCTCAGCGAG
This sequence comes from uncultured Thiotrichales bacterium, assembly GCA_964620675.1. Lineage (GTDB taxonomy): Bacteria > Pseudomonadota > Gammaproteobacteria > UWMA-0217 > UWMA-0217 > CAYSFW01. The sequence continues at coordinate 113,718 of CAZUJU010000001.1, forward strand.
GGTTAACGCGGCCGGGTCACCCGCACGTCCACCGCGATGGTGGCTCTCGCCAATATGGATCTTACCACCGAGAAACGTACCCACCGTGAGTACGACTGCGGCGGCTAAAAAATCGAGTCCCATCTGAGTTCGCACGCCCACGACGCGGTCACCATCGAGCAACAGATCGTCGACGGATTGCTGAAACAAGATCAGGTTTTCCTGATGTTCGAGCATCGCGCGAATCGCAGCCTTGTAGAGTTGGCGGTCGGCTTGCGCACGGGTCGCGCGCACGGCTGGACCTTTGCGTCGATTGAGGATGCGAAACTGAATACCGGATCGATCCGCCGCCAGCGCCATCGCACCGCCGAGTGCATCGATTTCCTTGACCAGATGACCCTTGCCGATACCGCCGATGGCCGGGTTGCAGCTCATCTGACCGAGGGTTTCGATGTTATGGGTGAGTAATAAGGTCTTGACGCCGATGCGGGCAGCGGCCAAGGCGGCTTCGGTGCCCGCGTGACCTCCGCCAACGACGATCAATTCAAAGGCTTCAGGGTAACGCATGGCGTTCGTTTGCAATCGGTATATCGAGTTTAGATAGTCTAGGGCGTGCGGGCTGATGGGCCAAGATTACCACGCCGTCCGGTAACGTGCGGTCGGGCTACTTCCCGATACAGAAACTGCTAAACACGCGTTCGAGCAGATCTTCGGTGGTAAATCGTCCGGTGATGCGTCCCAAGGCCTCCAGTGCGACCCGCAACTCTTCAGCTACCAGTTCCCCGGCGCGGGTCTCTACCAGCAGCTCGCGCGCCTTTAACACCGCGGCCTGGGATTCCGAGAGCGCGTCCAGGTGGCGCCGACGTGCCATGAAACTGTCTTCAATCTCGGCGCGGTACCCGATTTGCGCGAGCAATGCATCACGCAATGCATCGATCCCTTCGCCGGAGCGCGCCGCGATAAAGACGCGATCTCCCTCACGCCCCGCGGGATGTCCGGTCAAGTCGATTTTGTTGTGAACTTCAAGCACGGCGATATCCGGTGGGAGGCGCCGCTGAATCGCCGCGTCTTCGGCGGTAAATCCGCGCGTATCATCGAGTAAATGCAGGATTACGTCGGCCCCTTCAATCTCGCGCCAGGCGCGCTCGATGCCGATGCGTTCGACGGGATCTGAGCTATCGCGCAACCCGGCGGTATCGACCAGATGGACCGGAATTCCGTTCAGCTGGATCCGCTCACGCAAGACGTCACGCGTGGTGCCCGCGACCTCGGTGACGATCGCGGCGTCCGTCTCGGCGAGCGCATTTAATAAACTGGATTTTCCTGCATTCGGCAGCCCGGCGATCACCAAGTGCAATCCTTCGCGCAACAGACTGCCTTGTCGCGCCTTGAGGGTGATCTGGTCGAGTGCGTCGAGGGTTTGCGCCAGACGTTGGGTAAGTTCCGTGTCGGCGAGGAAATCGATTTCCTCTTCCGGGAAATCCAGCGCGGCCTCAACGAAGACGCGCAGATCGATCAGCTGCGCCTGTAGCGCAAGGATCGCCGCGGAGAACGCCCCACGCAGCGAGCGCAACGCGCTACGCGCGGCCTGTGCCGTTGTACTTTCGATTAAATCGGCGATTGCCTCGGCCTGCGCGAGGTCAAGCTTGTCGTTTAAAAATGCGCGCTCGCTGAATTCACCTGGTCGTGCGAGTCGCGCGCCGCAAGCGATGCAATATTGCAACAACAGATCAAGGACGATCGGACCGCCGTGGGCTTGAAGTTCGAGGACATCCTCGCCGGTGAATGAATTCGGAGCCGGGAAATAAAGGCCGATTCCTTGATCGAGAACGTCACCCTCGGCATCGACGAAGGTTTGGTAGGTCGCGTGACGCGGTCGCGGCAAACGCCCCAGTATAGCGACCGCAATTGACGCCGTAAGCGGACCAGAGACACGGACCACGCCGATACCGCCGCGACCCGGGGGCGTCGCGATCGCAACAATGGTATCGCGCGGTGCGGCGGTCAGACGTATCAGGCCTTGCTGGTTTTCTTGTCGATCTGCGCCGTAATCCAACCTTGCTGGGCAATCGAGAGCAGGTTGTTGACGAACCAGTAGAGTACCAACCCCGCCGGGAAGAAGGCGAAAAACACGGTGAAGACGAATGGCAGCGCCATCATGATCTTAGCCTGGATCGGATCGGGCGGCGCTGGGTTCAGTTTTTGTTGGATGAACATGGTTATGCCCATCAGTACCGGCAGGATGAAGTAGGGATCACGCAAGGAAAGGTCCTTGATCCAGAGCATCCAAGGGGCTTGACGAAGCTCGACCGTTTCCAGCAGCACCCAATAGAGGGCGATGAAAACGGGGATCTGGATCAGGATCGGGAGGCAGCCGCCGAGCGGATTGATCTTTTCCTTCTTGTACAATTCCATCAACGCCTGTTGTTGGCGCTGTTTATCGTCACCGTAACGCTCCTTGATCTGCTGCAGTTTGGGCGCGACCGCACGCATTTTGGCCATGGAGCGATAACTCATTTCCGACGGCTTGTAGAACACCAGCTTGATCAGAAACGTCAGAGCGATAATCGCCCAGCCCCAATTATGGAGCCAGCTATGCAGCCAATTCAGCAGCCAAAACAGTGGCTTGGAGATGAACGCGAAGATCCCGTAGTCGGCCGTCAAGTCGAGACCAGGCGCCAAGACCTCCAGATCCTTCTGTAGTTTTGGACCCGCATAAACCCGCGCGTTGATGACGGTTTCGTCGCCAGCCGCGATCGTGTAGTTGGGCGACAACAAGCCGATGATGTGCTCGTCAACGTTCCCGTTACGCGCGACTTTGGTATAGAGCTGATTGATTTCTGTCGGCGTACTCGGCAACAGTGCACTTAAAAAGTAATGCTGCGTCATCGCCGCCCAGCCGCCCGTCAAATCGAATGAAAACGGCTTTTTGGCGAGGTCGTCGAACGGAAGCTTCTCGTACTTGTCGGTGTAGTAAGCTGCGCCGGTGTAGGTGTAAAGCAGCTTGTTGTCCCCGGAAGTATCGACTGGGCCGTGGCGTAATTGGCGATAATGCCGCCCTTGCCAAGGCGTGGTGGTACCGTTCTTGATGCGGTAACTGATGTCGATCACGAAGCTACCGCGCCGGAAGATATAGGTCTTCTCGACTTCCAAGCCGTTGCCAGTACGCCATACCAAAGGGACGCGCAGTTCATTTTCCGTGTCGGCAAGTTCGTAGCGATTGGATTGCGCCTCGAACAAAGCATGGTGGCTGGGCGCGAGCTCGGCAGCGACGTCGCCACCTTCTGCAATCAGGCCCGTTTGGAGGAGATATCGGAACGGGTGCGTGCGAAATAGCACCAGCGGTACGTCTGCCTGCGCCAAGCTGACTGGATAGGATGGAAGCTTAAGTTCGACGAGATCGCCACCTTGCGTGCTGATTCCTACCTGGAGCACATCGGTCGCCACGACCACCGTAGAGGCAGAGCGCGCCGCAGGTTCGTCACTGACGCGCGGAATCGCGAGGTCGTCACGCGCGGCACCGGGAGGTGGCGTGTCGACCGGCACGTCGGCGGCAGCCAGGGCAGGTGAAACGCTTGCCGTTGATGCTTCGACAACCGGTGCCGGACGGTTCCGTTCCGCTTGGTCGGTGTTCCAGGCTTGCCACAGCAGAAAGCCAACGAACAGCAGCGAAAGGTAAAGAAAGGTACGCTGGTTTTCCATACGTTCTAATGACGGTAATCAGAAATCTGATGGGGTCGGCGACGCGGCGCTGACAGCGCGGGAGAGCTTAACCCATTCCCGTTGCAGGCGTTGAGAGAATTCGGCATTGGTCATTGAATTCGAGGCCACCTGGAGCAGCACGACGATATCGTAGGCAGGCAGCTGCGTCGACGTGACGCGAAAAGACTCTCGCACCAAACGCTTCAGACGATTGCGGTCCACCGCCTTGCGAACCTTGCGTTTCGCGGCAACGATCCCAAGGCGCGCGTGTGGGGTGGTTCCCGGCGCGCTTAGAATCACCCACGGTCGACTGCGAGAAACGTACGGCGGCTCGTTGAAAACACGACGAAACGCGCCAGCGTCCAGGAGCCGCAGCGTACGGGGAAACTTAGCCCCAGACGCGTCTTCGGCTTCCGGGTGCGCTTGATTATGGGGTGAGACGCGCGCGACCTTTGGCACGACGGGCACTGATGACCTTGCGACCCCCTACGGTGCGCATACGGGCGCGAAAACCATGCGTGCGGGCGCGATGCAGGTTGCTCGGTTGAAAAGTGCGTTTCATGTGCGTAGTCCTTGGTTCGGGAGTATTCTGGGACAGGCCCAAAAGGCCCGCGAAGTTAACGCCCTCGGCTCGTTTTGTCAATCGAGCCGAGGGCTTTTCAGTCCGGCCAAGGGCCGTCGCGACGGCTATCGAGGTTGTGTATAGTGAAGGCCTGCGGAAGACCCGTTCGCCATCCAAACTGAGAATTATGAGTACACTCTGGCACCATTGCGCTCGGCTGCTCGAAAGCGAGCTAAGTGACCAGGAAATTAATACTTGGATCCGTCCCCTGCAACCCGTTCAGGGAGCGCGGGCGTTGCGCCTATTTGCCCCAAATCGGTTCGTGCTTGATTGGGTCCGCGAGCACTATTTGCATCGTATCGGTGAACTCCTCCTTGAGATCAGCGGCGATGCCGCGTTTCGGGCGGTACTCGAGATCGGATCGCCGCCGAGTGACGCCCCTACGCGCGACACAACGGCCGCGGTTTCGTCGCCGGCGCTACGCGACAGCACCAGCGGCGGTCGTATCGGTATCGACCATGCACCAGTCACTGGCGGATTCTCGAACAACCTCAACGCAGCCTTTCATTTCAGTAATTTCGTACAAGGAAAATCGAATCAACTGGCGCGCGCCGCAGCCCAGCAAGTCGCCGATTCCGTGGGCAAGGCGTATAACCCGCTGTTTATTTACGGGGGCGTCGGACTGGGCAAGACCCATCTCATGCATGCGGTCGGGAATCAAATCCTGGAGCAGAATCCGCAAGCCAAGGTGGTCTATCTCCACTCCGAACGCTTCGTGCAAGACATGATCAAGGCGTTGCAACACAACGCGATCGATCGCTTCAAGCGTCACTACCGATCGCTCAATGCGTTGTTGATCGACGATATCCAGTTTTTTGCCGGAAAGGAGCGCTCACAAGAGGAATTTTTCCACACTTTCAATGCGTTACTGGAAGGTCAACGACAGGTGATCCTGACATCCGACCGCTATCCGAAGGAGGTGGATGGACTTGAGGAACGCTTGAAATCGCGCTTTGGCTGGGGTCTTACGGTGGCGATAGAACCGCCCGAACTCGAAACACGGGTCGCAATCCTGCAAAAAAAAGCGGAAGAGAATCACTTTGACTTGCCGTCCGATGTAGCGTTTTTTATCGCCAAACGCATTCGATCGAATGTACGTGAACTCGAAGGCGCGTTACGGCGCGTGGTCGCGAATGCGCGACTCACCGGACAGACCATCGATCTCGAGTTCACCAAGGAAGCGCTACGTGATGTGCTAGCGTTGCAGGAACGTCTGATCAGCGTAGAAAACATCCAGCGGACGGTTGCCGAGTACTACAAGATTCGTCTAAGTGATCTGCTTTCGAATCGTCGCAGTCGCTCGCTGGCGCGCCCGAGGCAGATTGCGATGGCGCTTTCGAAAGAGTTCACGAACCACAGCCTGCCGGAGATCGGGCAGTTTTTCGGTGGTCGCGATCACACTACCGTAATCCATGCGTGTAAGAAAGTCGTTCAGTTACGCGAGGTAGACTCCAGGATCGATGAGGATTACCGAATCTTGCAACGAACGCTTTCACAATGAGACGAAACCTGTGGATAACCTATTTTCGAAGCCGGTATATTTTGAATGAAAATGGGGCCATATCAGTTATCCACATTTCATACCGCTCATTCAAGGTCGGTTGTGAACATCTCCGCCGCTGACTTATCATCTAGTTAAGTCATTGAAAAATAAAAATAAAAATCGGTTATTGGCAGAAATGGCGAGACCTTATTGTTATAAATACTAGGATATAGATCTTAATATAACTTCTATAATAGGTACGAGAATGACTGCGACGAAGTTCAAGATCGAGCGAAACGAACTGCTTATATGCCTACAGCGAGTCATGGGCGCGGTAGAAAAGCGCAACACGATGCCAGCGTTGGCGCACGTACTCTGTGAAGTTGACGCCAACCGTCTCGCGGTAACCGGAACCGATCTTGAAATCATGTTGCGAACCCGATCGGATCAAGGCAACGGGGATACCTTCAGTACCCTCCTTCCTGGTCGAAAGTTGCTGGATATTTGTAAGTCGCTGGCGGACGGGGCAGCCATTACGCTAACGAAAGAAGATGGTAGGGTTACCGTCGCGTCGGGGCGCAGTCGGTTTTCGCTTGCTTGCCTTTCCGCAGTTGATTTTCCGATCCTAGAGACATCCTCGGAGGCCGTCGCGGTGACCTTGGCGACTAAGGAATTCTCGGCGGTACTGGCGCATACCGCATTCGCGATGGCGAATCAGGATGTCAGGTATTATTTGAATGGTTTGTTGATCAAGGTCGAACCAGCGCTGCTGACTGTCGTCGCCACGGACGGACATCGCCTTTCGATCAATCAGATCGATGGGCAATTCGATGTTGGCGAAGCGCACCAAGTGATCGTACCGCGCAAGGGCGTCCTAGAACTGCAGAAATTATTACCGGAACTCAGTGAGGAAGTGACGCTGCAACTCACACCGCAACATGTTCGGGTAGAAAGTCCAACGATTGAGTTTACGTCAAAACTTATCGATGCACGGTTTCCCGATTACGAGCGGGTGATTCCGATCGATCTGCCTCACCGCCTTACGGTCGAAAAGAAGTTGCTCAAAGACGCACTGCAACGGGTGTCAATCCTATCGAACGAACGATACCGAGGTGTTCGATTAGCCTTATGCGACAATCAGGCGAAGCTGGAGGCGAACAATACCGAGCAAGAGCAGGCGGAAGAAACGCTCTTGGTTGATTATCAAGGGGAGTCGATGGAAGTCGGCTTCAACGTACATTACCTGCTCGATGTGTTGAATGTCGTCGAGGCGGATGAGGTAATAATCGATTTAAAGGATCCGAGCAGCAGTATTCTGGTTTCGGATCCGGCGGCAAAAGGGTCGCGGTATGTCATCATGCCGATGCGTCTTTGAGCACATTGGCCGATGCATCTCGTCCGGCTGGGGATCGAGAATTTTCGACGCATAGCCCACTGTGATATCGAACTCAGCCCGGGGTTGAATTACTTCTACGGCGAAAATGCGGCCGGGAAGACGACCATTCTCGAGGCAGTAGAGGCGCTGAGTCGAGGTCGTTCATTTCGCGCCTCGCAGCAAAAATCCCTTATTCGTTCAGGCGAAGTGGCATTTACGGTTTTTGGCGAAGTTTCCCACGCGGACGGTTGTCACCGAATCGGAATCGAGCGAACAAAGCTCGGTTTTTTGGCGCGGCATAATCTCGAGCCGATCGGTAAGCTTTCAACGCTGACACGGATACTGCCGACCCAATTGTTTGAACCGGGTTCAATCGAACTGATCTCAGGTTCTCCCGATCAACGTCGGCGACAATTGGATTGGGGTTGTTTTTATTACGACCATCGATTTTCAGAACTCTGGATTCGCTATCGCAAAGCACTCGCGCAAAGAAACGCGCTACTGCGAGCGGGCGCCGACGGCGACGTATTGGTGCACTGGCTGGACCCGCTGGTACAGACCGGTGAGTCCCTGACCGGTATCCGGCAGCGCTATCTTGAGCGGTTGTCAGCGAGTATTCGGTCAACGTCGGCGGATATGTTGGTCGAAGAAAATTGGAGATTTACGTTAGTGCGCGGTTGGACGCACGCTAAATCGTTGCTGGAGTATTTGATCGAGCAGCAGGAAGGCGATCGGCTTTGTGGTTACACGCGGCATGGTCCGCACCGCGCCGATATACAAGTTACGCAGGATAGCGTAACGATCGCGAACGCGTCGCGGGGTCAACAACGACAATTGGCGTTGGTATGGTTAGTCGCGCAAGCAAAGGTATTTGAGTTGGATCGCGGCTATTTTCCTATCTTGTTGCTTGATGACTTGGCCTCTGAGCTTGACGCGAGTCGGTTCGGGCGCTTGATCAACTATCTCGCGTCAATCGATATGCAGATATTGCTCACGAGTACTCGACAGCCCGACGACTGGATGGCAGCGTTTCGTGATTCGAAGTTGTTCCACGTGGAACAAGGGCGGATTGTCGAGGTGGTATAATGATCAGGTTCACCTAGCGATTAACGGAAAATGAGCGCACAACCGAATTCCTACGACTCTTCTAGCATCAAGGTTCTTAAAGGTCTCGATGCAGTTCGTAAACGCCCGGGTATGTATATCGGCGATACGGACGACGGTACCGGCTTACACCACATGGTGTTCGAGGTTGTAGATAACGCAATCGATGAATCGCTAGCCGGGTACTGCAGTGAGATCATTGTAAAGATTCACCTGGATAACTCCGTTAGCGTTCTAGATAACGGGCGCGGCATACCCGTCGATATCCATACTGAGGAAGGCCGTTCTGCAGCCGAAGTCATTATGACGATTCTGCACGCCGGCGGAAAATTTGACGACAACTCCTATAAGGTCTCGGGTGGCCTCCACGGAGTCGGAGTTTCGGTGGTCAACGCCCTATCAGAATTCTTGAATCTTACGATTTACCGCGATGGTAGAGTGTACAAACAAACCTACCATCTCGGGGTGCCGGAGGCGCCGATACAAAGTGTGGGTGAGACCACTAAACGTGGAACTCGCGTTCATTTTAAGCCGTCCACCGTAATTTTCGCTGACACTGAGTACCATTACGATATTCTATCGAAGCGACTGCGCGAATTGTCATTCTTGAATTCTGGCGTACGCATTGTCCTGCGGGATGAGCGCTCGAATCGAGAAGATGAATTCGAATACCAAGGCGGCATTGTTGCGTTTGTTCAGTATCTCAATCAGAACAAGACACCTGTTCACCCTAACGTGCTTTACGTCAATACTGAACGCGACGGGATTGTGGTGGAAGCAGCGCTGCAATGGAACGATACCTATCAAGAGAATATCTTCTGCTTCACGAACAACATTCCGCAACGTGACGGCGGTACGCATTTGGCTGGCTTTCGTGCGGCACTGACCCGAACGCTAAATCAATATCTGGAACAGGAAGGGATCGCAAAAAAGCAAAAGGTAGCCACGAGCGGAGACGATACCCGAGAAGGTTTGACTGCCGTACTTTCCGTTAAGGTCCCTGACCCGAAGTTCTCGTCCCAAACCAAGGATAAACTCGTCTCGTCCGAAGTCAAAGGTGTCGTTGAGGCGGCGTTCTCAGAGCGTTTGCAGGAATTTCTGCTCGAAAATCCCCAAGAAGCGCGTGCCATAACCCTAAAAATTATCGAGGCCGCGCGAGCGCGCGAGGCTGCGCGTAAGGCACGAGAAATGACTCGGCGCAAGGGGGTGCTCGATATTGCAGGGCTGCCTGGTAAACTGGCCGACTGTCAGGAACGCGATCCCAAAAACTCGGAAGTCTATCTGGTCGAGGGTGATTCCGCGGGCGGATCCGCAAAACAGGGGCGCGATCGCAGGACCCAAGCAATTTTGCCGTTAAAGGGAAAAATTTTGAACGTCGAACGCGCGCGGTTCGACAAGATGCTGTCCTCAGTCGAAGTTGGCACTTTGATCACGGCCTTGGGGTGTGGGATCGGTAAAGACGAGTTCGATCCCGATAAGCTACGCTACCACCGCGTAATCATCATGACCGACGCGGATGTCGATGGCTCTCACATTCGTACCTTGCTGTTGACGTTTTTCTATCGACAAATGCCGATCCTGATCGAACGTGGACATATTTATATCGCTCAGCCACCATTGTATAAACTAAAAAAGGGAAAAACGGATATCTACGTCAAGGACGATACGGAGCTCACCGAATACCTCACGGAAGTCGCACTCGACGGTGCCCAGCTGTTTTGTAATGAAGGGGCCTCGCCACTTGCGGCAGACGATCTGCGGTCGCTCGCTGCTCAGTTCACGCTCGTTACGCGAAATATCCAAAGATATGTCCACCGATATCCTCTGGAGATACTTCTCGCGATGCGGTTTCTCCCCGCGCCAGCTTACCCCGAAGTGAATGATTCAAACGCTGTCGAAGCATGGTTCAAACAGTTGCTTGAGCGCGTGGCGGGGGCTGGCGGGAACCCTGTTCGCTACGATGTTACGGCGGCGCGAGCTGAAGAGGGCGGCGTCATCGTAAGATTGCAGCGTAGCGAGCATGGAACCGACGTCGAATTCATATTTAATGAGGATTTCTTCGCGAGCGCGGATTTTCGTCTCGTTCAGGAGCTTGCCAATCGCTTGAACGGTCTACTCGGAAGCGGTGCTTATGTGCAGCGAGGCGAGCGTCGCAAATCCGTTACGGATCTCGGTGAGGTCGTCGGTTGGCTGGACGCGGAAGCACGACGCGGTATGAACGTGCAACGGTATAAAGGTCTCGGTGAGATGAATCCTGACCAGTTATGGGATACCACGATGAATCCGGCTACGCGACGGCTCCTTCTGGTGAAGATCGAAGATGCCATCTCAGCGGATCGAATATTCACGACTTTAATGGGCGATCAGGTTGAACCGCGACGCGACTTTATAGAATCCAATGCCTTGAATGTCTCCTATCTCGACATTTAGGATAACGGTCGGTGATGTCAAGCGTTCTGATCGCGCAGCGCGCACGAGGTGGGGCAGGGTATTGACGCGTACCGAGAGGGCTGGCTCGAATGTCCAGCGCTTGCGTATGGTAAGAATCGCGCGCGCTCCGAATAGCCCGTTTCGGCTGGAGAATTGATTTCTGAAACGATGCCTATGAATCCTTTATTGACTGATCTACCTTTGCCCGCGTTCGAGTCTATCGACGCGAAGCACGTCGAAACCGCAATTGATTACATACTCGAAGAGAATCAACTTCGCCTGTGTCAATTGCTGCAACAGTCGCGCTTTACCTGGGATAACCTGATCGTACCGATCGATCAGCTCGAACATCGTCTTGCGCGCGTTTGGTCCTCGGTACGCCACTTGAATTCCGTCAGAGGTAGTGATGAACTCCGCGATGCCTATAATCGATGCCTGCCAAAACTGACGGATTACGCGACCGCAATGGCGCATAATCAAGCGCTCTACGAAGCCTATCGAGCCATCGAAGCCTCGCCGGAGCACCGCGTCGCAACACGCGCACAACGGCGCGTTCTCGAACTCGCCTTGCGTGATTTTCACTTGATGGGGATTGATCTTAACGAAGACGCAAAAAATCGTTTTAAGACCATCAATGCGCGCCTATCAGAAATCACCGCGCAGTTTTCCGATAACGTCATCGATGCGACCCAGAGTTGGGCGCTGTCCGTCGCACCCGAGACGCTCGGTAGCGTTCCCGAGACAGTCATTGCACTACTCGAACAAATGGGACGATCGAGGGATCATGAGGGACTTATCATCACGCTTGATTTTCCAGTCTACCAAGCGGTCATGACCCACGTTGAAAATCGATCGTTACGTGAAACTGTCTATCGGGCCTTTGTGACCCGCGCGTCGGAGCACTTTGATGATCCAAAATGGGATAATCGACCGCTGATTGAAGAGATCATGGCGTTACGCCATGAGTTGGCTCGACTGCTAGGCTTCGCAAACTACGCCGCCTACTCGTTGGCCAGGAAAATGGCCGAAGAATCAAGTCAAGTATTTGATTTTATTAATAATTTAAACGAAAAGGCACGTCCGGCAGCGAGCCAGGAAAAGGCGGAACTCGAACAGTTTGCGCGGACCTGCCTCGGGTACGATTGCGCGTTAGAACCGTGGGATATTTCGTTCGTGACCGAAAAGCTCAAGCAATCGCGGTTCAACCTCTCACAGGAGGCGCTTAAGCCCTATTTTCCGGTGGAACGAGTGCTCGAAGGAGTCTTCGATCTTCTCAACAAACTGTTCGGTCTCAAGATTACCCGAAATGACGATGCTGAAACCTGGCACCCGGACGTTCGGTTCTACGACGTACAAGACCAGACGGGCGCGTTGCGCGGACAGTTTTTTCTTGACCTCTATGCACGCCCTAGGAAGCGTGGCGGTGCCTGGATGGATGTCTGTGTAGGCAGAATGCGCACCGAGAACGTGCTGGTAACACCCGTCGCCTACCTGACATGCAACGCAACGCCACCACTCGAAGGTACGCCCGCGTTGCTCACTCATGATGAAGTGACTACCTTGTTGCATGAGTTTGGTCACGTCTTGCATCACTTGCTGACCCAAATCGATCACCCCGGCATCGCCGGAATCAATGGCGTTGAATGGGATGCGGTCGAACTGCCGAGTCAATGGATGGAGAACTGGTGTTGGCACCGCGCCGGTCTCGATCTGCTTTCTGGCCATTTCGAAACCGGGGAGCCATTGCCCGAATCGATGCTAGAGTCAATTCGGGCCGTGAAACAGTTCCAGGCCGGTATGCAAATCGTGCGGCAACTCGAATTTGCACTGTTTGATTTTCGCATGCACCACGAATTCGATCCAAATAAAGGCTCGCGCCTCGAAGATATCCTAGACGCCGTTCGCGCCGAAGTCGCAGTGATCATCCCGCCGCGCTACAATCGATTCGCCAACGCCTTCACCCATATTTTCAGCGGAGGCTATGCGGCCGGCTATTATTCCTACAAATGGGCGGAAGTGCTGTCTGCAGATGCGTTTGCGATATTCGTCGAAACCGGCTATTTCGAACCCGGCGTGGGCCAGTCATTTCTGCGTGAGATCCTTGAAACCGGCGCGTTACGTCCTGCGATGGAGCATTACCTGGCGTTTGCCGGCCGCCCACCGGAAATATCGGCATTACTCAGCGACGTCGGAATTCACTAGCACAATCAGGGTTCAATATGAAAATCGCCACCTGGAATGTGAATTCGCTTAAGGTGCGGCTGCCCCAGGTTCTCGCCTGGCTCGAAACCGCCCAACCCGATGTCTTGGGAATCCAGGAGACCAAACTACCCAACGATCTTTTTCCGCACGACGAACTCCAAGCGGCCGGCTACCACAGCATCTGTAACGGACAGAAGACCTACAACGGCGTTGCGCTGTTGTCCCGATCAGTGCCTACCGAGGTAGTGACGGATCTCCCCGACTACGAAGATCCGCAACGACGCATCCTGGCGGCGACGATCAATAACACCCGGATATTGAACCTATACGTCGTGAACGGACAGGAAATCAGCTCCGACAAATATCAATACAAACTGCGTTGGCTCGAGGCGGTAACCCAATTTATCACCGAGGACCGAGCCCGTTACGCGCGCTATGTCGTTCTGGGAGATTTCAATATCGCACCCGATGACCGCGACGTATACGATCCGGAGTCCTGGCGCGGACGCGTCCTGTGTTCCGTTCCGGAACGGGAGGCCTACGAAAAAATCCTAACGCTAGGATTTGAGGATGCTTTCCGGTTGTTTGACCAACCGCCAGCACAATATTCTTGGTGGGATTATCGCGCGGCAGGCTTTCGCCGCAACGCCGGCTTGCGGATCGATCTGATCCTCGTCAGTCGCGCAATGGCGACGCAATGCCGGGCAAGCTGCATTGATCGCGAGCCACGGAAATGGGAACGACCATCAGACCATGCGCCCGTCATTGTGGAGTTCAACCCTTGAACCTAGATTCCTCGGTTGACCGCTCGTTTGAGAACGTAATGGGCTGTATTCGCGACAATACTGTGGTTTATTCGGGTTCACCTTCCGGGTGCACGCGCTACGTGCCCGAGTGCACGGCCTTCGGGGCGCATGGCTGCGTTGCAACTCCTTGGAATGGAACAACCATTCCGCGTCGTTGCGCGTTGCGAACACCCTCCTTGGCGTTCGCCCTTCGGGCCAGCCTGCGGCGGTCCAAATCCGCTCCCGGCGGATTTGTTCCCTGCACCCCGAATACCGCCCGCTAGGGCACGTCCAACCGAGGATTCTAGGTTGAAATATCGTGATTTGCGCGAGTTCGTGGCCGCACTGGAATCCCAGGGTGAGTTGAAGCGAATCCGCGCCGAAGTCGATCCCAAGCTAGAGATGACGGAACTCTGTGATCGCGTTATCCGACGCGAAGGACCGGCATTGCTGTTCGAGCGCCCTAAAGGCCATTCGATCCCGGTGTTGGCAAATCTGTTTGGAACGCCGCACCGCGTCGCGCTTGGTATGGGTGCCGTTGATATCGATGCACTGCGCGAGGTCGGGCGATTGCTCGCATTTCTCAAGGAGCCTGATCCGCCCAAGGGTCTCAGAGAAGCCTGGCGTGCATTGCCAATCTTCAAAAAAGTTCTCGACATGGCGCCCAAGCAGGTCAAAGACGGTCCATGTCAGACCTGTGATATCGCCGCCGATCAGGTTGACCTGAGCCAGTTTCCAATCCAGACCTGCTGGCCAGACGACGCCGGGCCGCTGATCACCTGGGGCCTCGTGATCACACGGGGACCCAATAAATCCCGCCAGAACATGGGAATCTATCGCCAGCAGGTCATCGGACGCAACCGCGTCATCATGCGATGGTTGGCTCATCGCGGAGGCGCGCTGGACTACCGCGAGTGGTGCGAGCAACGACCGCGGGATCCCTTTCCGGTCGCCGTCGCTTTGGGAGCCGATCCAGCGACGACGCTCGCCGCCGTTACGCCCGTGCCCGATACGCTATCGGAACACGCATTTGCGGGATTATTGCGCGGGGGTCGAACCGAACTGACCCAGGCGAGACTAAGCGAGCTATTGATCCCGGCGACCGCGGAAATCATTCTCGAGGGATTTATCTATCCCGACGATATCGCGCCGGAGGGGCCATTCGGCGACCATACCGGGTATTACAATGAGGTTGATCGATTTCCAGTCCTGACCATCGAACGCATCACGCATCGGCGCGATCCGATCTATCACACCACCTACACCGGTCGTCCGCCCGACGAACCCGCTATCCTCGGCGTAGCGCTTAATGAACTGTTCGTTCCGCTGTTACAGAAGCAGTACCCGGAGGTGGTCGACTTTTATCTACCTCCTGAGGGTTGCTCCTACCGACTCGCGGTCGTCGCGATGAAAAAGCAATACGCCGGGCACGCCAAGCGCGTCATGATGGGCGTGTGGAGCTTTCTCCGTCAGTTCATGTATACCAAATATGTGATTGTCGTCGACGAAGATATCAACATTCGCGATTGGAAAGACGTCATCTGGGCTATTACGACGCGAATGGACCCGATACGCGACACGCTACTGGTAGAAAATACGCCGATTGACTACCTCGATTTCGCGTCCCCGGTGTCGGGTTTGGGCTCAAAAATGGGTCTCGACGCGACCAACAAATGGCCTGGTGAAACTCAGCGCGAGTGGGGCCGCGCGATCTCGATGCGTGACGACGTCAAGCATCGCATCGATCAGCTCTGGCATGAACTCGATCTCTAGGCGTAGCCTTGTCACGCAACTCCAGGCGCGCGCATGGAGTTGATTGCGACGCTGTGGCAAATTGCTCAGCCATGGCTGTTTTGGCTGGGTGGGCTCTCGGCAATCACCTTTATCGCGTCGGTGGTGTTGATCCCCTGGTTGGTCATCGGCCTGCCGACGGACTATTTTGCGGATCGCCAAAGCCATTTGAGCCGGATGCACCGGCAACACCCGACGCGTTACCAGCTGATCAAGATAGCCAAAAATGCATTGGCCACTCTCTTGATACTCGCTGGGATACTGATGCTCGTGCTGCCTGGCCAGGGATTATTGACAATTCTCATCGGTATTTCGATCTCGGACTTCCCCGGAAAGTATCGCCTCGAACGCCGCTTGGTACGGCAGCCGGGTATCTTTCGGGCACTCAACTGGATTCGTGAACGTTACCACAAGCCGCCTTTGTGGTATCCTGAGTCTAAATGAAGCTACGTCTCGCAAGTATCGGAATTATCACAGTTATCCTAGCGCTATCCGTGGGCGGTTGCGCACGCGGCCCAATCCGCGGCGATGAGCCACCCGCCGTTTCGTATTGGCGCGGAGGCCTCAACGTCGACCAAGCGCTGATCGCACATTACACGCGGTGGCAAGGGGTTCCGCATCGCTTAGGTGGGGGTGATCGCAGCGGAATCGATTGCTCCGGATTCGTTCAGCGCACTTATCAGGAACTTTTCAACTTTAAGCTACCACGCACCGCGCGCGACCAACGTGGCATCGGTAAGCCGGTAAAAATGGCAAATCTGCGCGCGGGGGATCTCATCTTTTTCGAAGGCGTATTTGCCCCTCACCACGTCGGTATTTACCTGGGGGATGGAACCTTCGTCCATGTTTCATCGAGCAAAGGCGTGACGCGTACGGCGCTCGACGATCGGTACTGGCAACGCTACATCAAAGGCGCGAAGCGCGTCATTTAGCGACCAAGTCGCCTTTTACCGCACTCTACCGACTGCTCAATCCGCTCGCGCCGCTTTCGTCCACCACATCAGGTTCAAAACCCCTGTTGCGCAGACGGCTGGCGAGATATTGAAATCCTTCTTTGTAAATCGTTTCCGCTTCGGAATGTTCTTGGAGCCGCTCGTGTAATTGCGCCAGCGCTTCAAAGGTTGAAGGCAGCGGTTTGGCTTGTAAGCTCTCGCGTAACAGGCTTCTGGCTTTTCCCCATAACGCCGCTTGGGCGTTGACTCGCCCCGCCGCGGCCAGGAGTTCGGGGGTGCGTGGCTGCTCGCGCATCCAGGTATCCACGTAGCGCAACGACTCATGTGGCACGGGATGCTTCAATTCGCCGTAGGCGAGCAGCAAGGCTTCGTTCCACTGCTGATTGAGCGCGGTTCTGAGCACCCGCTCAGCGTCGGCGTGCTGGTTCAGGTCGGCCAGAGCTTGCGCATACTGCCGAATCAGCGACGGATGATTGCGCTGGGCACGGCTAAGTTGCTTCCAGAGCTTGTTGAGCTCGTCTTTATCGCCTTGTCTAACAAATTGCGCCATGAGCGCAGCCAGCACATCCGCCTCGATGCGCGCTAATTCAGCCGGCTCCAGGATCGACCGCTTACGCAGCTCGGGTAACAGATCGCGGAGGTTGTTCCAATCTTTAAGGCGATAAAATATCCGTGCCAGTTGTTTACGGATGAGGGGATGTTTACGGTCGAGCTCGCCGAGAAGACGCAGCGTCGCGAGCGCTTCTTCGTTCTGTCCCTGCCGTGCCTGTAGCTCGGCTTGGGCGAGTCCAACGGCGATACGGGCCTTAGGGTCGGCCGCACTTGCCGCCCGTAAATACTCGTCACGGCGCTCCGGTGCGTGTTGACGTTGCGCGACATGCGCTGCCGCCAGATAGTTGAGTACCGGGACGTCGCTTCCCGGCGCCGAACCGACCAGCAGCTTCTCTGCTCGCGCCCACCGCCCTTCCGCCATCTCGATCAGTCCTTTGAGAAACGTCTTTCGCGCTCGCGCGCAACGACGCCGTGCGCTGAACGCACGAACCTCACGCGGCGACCCCCACGCCTTACCGAGCAACCGCAGTAGCAGATAAAGCGCCGTCAATACGAGTAGCATGACCACTAGAAAGTCGACCAGCGGCAGTTCAACGCTGGTACGCCCGTAACTGAACAGCAAGTAACCCGGTTGATTGACCGCAAGGTGCGCGAGCAGCGCCGAAGCCAACAGCACCGCGACGAGCAGCAGCAGCAATTTCATTTCGCGCTCCCTTGCGAGGTGGCTTCACTGGCGGTGTTGGAGGCTTCTTCGGTCTGCGAACTGGCGCTGATTACTGCCGTGAAACGATCGATGGTGCCTTGAAGCGAAGGCAAATCCGGAAACGGACCCCGCTCGCGCAGTCCGCGCAATACATCGAGTATCGGCTGCGCGGTCTTTTCCTCAAGTAACCCGCCAACCCACTGCATCATCGCACCCAGTTCCCGCTGAAAAACATCCTCATCATCCTGCAGAATCGCAAGCCGCAATGACTCAAGGCGTAGGCGAAGCAACTGATAAGCCTGCTGATCGACGGTCTCGCGCGCGATCGCGTTGAGCGCGGAATCGTGGTGAATCACGCGGACGCGCGAGGTGACAGCCGCGGCGGCGCGGGTATACCAGGCGTCGGTCGCGGATGGCGCCTGTGCGGCCGCGGCCTCCGCATCCGCCGCAGCGTATGCCGAGGCCGCGTCACTGCGGGCGGCCGCGCTCGGGAGCGGTTTGAGCGCATTGATCTGCGCTTCGATCGGTGCCAGTAAAGCCGCGGGGTCCGGCTTCCGGTATTGCTGCAAAATGCGAAGGTCTCGTTGCAACTGTTGGCGCAACGGCGCCAAGGCCGGATCCGCGATTTGATCAAGGCGCATCAGAGCGTTACGGGCAGCGGTCTGCGCCGTGTCGGCGTCACGCATGTAACGCAGGCGGGCTTCTCCAACCTGCAATAGATAGGCGATTTCGGCCAATACCCATTCCCGTTGAGACCAATGGGCTTGGCCGCGAATTTGATCGAGTTGCGTTTCGTAGCCCTGGAATCGGCTTTCCGCATTGATCACTTGATCGTGGGTCTGGTTCAATTGCTGCGCGAGCGTGTCGAGCTTTCCTTGCAGGTCCGCCAGCGCGGTTTGATGGTTCAGCTCCGATTCGGCGTGCTGCGATTGCATACCGTCACTCAATTGTTGTAACGGTTGGATCACATGCCGATACGCATAGGCACCCACACCCATCAAGCTCAATCCAAGAAGCAGTGCGAGCACCGCAAGCACGGTCGTAAAGCGGCCGGAGCGAGCCCGTGGCCGAGTTGGCTGGCCATCATTTTCGTCGTTCGTGGCAACTTCATCCACTGGGGTCTGCTGAGAAGGATCATTCATCGATTAGTACTCTGGCTGGCCGCCCAAGCGATTAGTCTGTTGAACATCGACTCGTCACTCGGATCATCGGCAACGATCGGCGGAATTCTAAACCCTAACATACGACAGGTCTCGACCATCCGCCGGCTCCCGACCAGGATGGGCGTTTGTAACAATGCCTCCCGGGTATCGCTGGGCGTCATGTCGATCAGATTACGCAAGCCCTCCGTGCTGGTGAGCGTGATCACGTCGATCTGGCGTGCACGTAACGCCTGTTCGACCTCACCCTCCACTATGGGCGGACATACGCGCCGGTAGACATCGAGTAGCGTGACCTCGGCGCCGCGCAGCGTAAACGTATCCTGCAGCAGTTCGCGCCCGCTTCCGCCCCTTACGATCAAAACGCGGCGGCCGTGGAGCGAGCCGAACTCCGGCAACGCGAGCAGCGCCTCACTGGTGAATGGACTCGGCGCGCGTAAATGGACCGGAAGCCCGTGCGCCAGCAGTTGCGACGCCGTTTTCTCGCCGATCGCACTGACCCTGAGGTGCACGGATACCGTGTTGGCCGCGGCGTGGAGATAGCGCGCGAAGTGTTCGGCAGCATTGGCGCTCACGAATACCGCATCGGTAAACTGATCCAGTGCGGCCACTGTATCGGCGATCGCATCTAGGTCCGTCGGTGGCGCGATCACGATGGTCGGGTGGGCCAACGCCTTGCCGCCGTTTGCGGCGATTCGAGCGATAAATGCGTCTGCCTGGTGGCGCGGTCGCGTGACCCAAATCAACAACCCGCGCAGCGGGCCGGGTTTGAGCGACTTTTCGCGCGCTTCCACCCGGTCAGGCGTCCGCGTCTGGGTCAAGCCCAAGCTCACGAAGAATCGCGCCCGCGCCTTGCGCGAGAAGTTGTTCCGCAGCGCGCAAACCGATCGCCTCGCCGTCGTCGCGCGGCCCGTGTTCTTCGACGCGATATAAAACCCGGCCGTCTGGCGAACCGACCAATCCCACGAGTGCCAGCCCGTCGCGGTCGAGCGCCGCGAAACCCGCGATCGGAACCTGACAGCCGCCGTTGAGCCGCTGATTCATCGCCCGCTCACAGCGTACGCATAGCGCGGTATCGCCGTGGTGCAGTGGCGAGATCAAGGCCTCGATCCGGGTATCCCCAACCCGCGATTCAATCCCGATAGCGCCCTGGCCGATCGCTGGCAGGCTGGCATTCGGCTCGATCAGGCCGCGGATCCGCTCGCCAAATCCCAAACGTTTGAGTCCGGCTGCCGCCAGCAGGATGGCGTCGTATTCCCCTGCGTCGAGTTTGGCGAGGCGGGTGTTGACGTTGCCGCGTAGGCTCTTCACCGTAAATTGCGGAAACCTTGCCAGTAACTGACAAGCGCGTCGCAGGCTCGAGGTCCCCACGCACGCCGTCTCCGGTAGATCCTCGAGCGCACCGAAGTGGTTCGATACGAACGCGTCGCGCGGATCTTCGCGCTTCAGTATCACCGGCAGGTGCAGGCCCTGCGGAAACGCCATGGGCACATCCTTCATGCTATGCACCGCGATATCGGCGCCCCCTTCGAGCAGCCCTTGCTCAAGTTCCTTGACGAACAACCCCTTGCCCCCGATTTTCGAAAGCGGACTGTCGAGCACCTTGTCCCCCCGCGTGACCATCGGCACCAGTTCTACCGACAAACCGGCATGGACTCGCTTGAGTTGTGCCGCGACGTGTTCGGCTTGCCACATCGCAAGTGGACTTTGACGGGTAGCAATGCGCAATGGGCGGTCAGACATAAGGTACCTTGGTTACTGCGAACGAAATCGAGGCGATCCGCGTCTGGCGCACTGGACATGGCCCGCCGCGTAACCCGATAGTATTTAAAATCCGGAATCACAGACAAGCCTAAATGACCCGCCGCCGCCAGATCTTTCGCACCGCTTGGTCCCCGTCGATGCTGCTGAAGAGCTTCGCGCTCGCGCTGGCATTCCTGCCTGCGCCGTCATCGTCGGCCGCGCGCGCGGACACAAACTCCGCCTGGTTACCCCCACTCCG
This sequence comes from uncultured Thiotrichales bacterium, assembly GCA_964620675.1. Classification (GTDB taxonomy): domain Bacteria; phylum Pseudomonadota; class Gammaproteobacteria; order UWMA-0217; family UWMA-0217; genus CAYSFW01. Next base: position 134,561 of record CAZUJU010000001.1, read on the forward strand.
CGACCTCGCCACGGTCGCCGAAGAAGCGCGAATGCGCGGCCTGCCGCTGCTCTTGGTGTTTTCGGCCAGTCATTGCAAATACTGCGTGCTCGTCGAAGAGAGCTTCCTGATCCCGATGCAACGCAGTGGCGCGTATGCCGACAAGGTGATTATGCGCCGGGTCGCGATCGATACGAGTGCGCCGGTGCGGGGCTGGAACGGCCGTTCGTTGAGCCTGCGTGAGCTGATGGATCGCTATCGAATCCGGGTCACACCCACGGTGGTCCTGGTCGACGCCGACGGCGAACCACTCGGCGACAACCTGGTCGGCATCAGTAACGAATACTTCTACGGAGGTTTGCTCGATGATGCAATCAACCAGGCATCGCAAGCTGCTCGCCTCGCGTACCCGTCAAATGCGCCGGTCGAGGTGCATCCACACGACACGTCCGGTCATCACTGATCATTGCTGCTTGAGAAAGCGTCGTACTTCGGAGACGTGGCGCCGACTGATCTCAAGGCTGTCCTTGATCTCATTCATGACCAGCATAAACCGATTTTCCGTCGTTTTGTTCATTCCCGCGATGCGCGATTTCGAAACCAAGGCGTTGCGGTGAATTCGCATAAACTCGGCGGTGAACTCGTCCTCGAGCTGTTTGAGCGGCTCCTCGATCAAGACCTCGCCGCGCGAATGCCGCACCGTGACGTACTTTTGATCGGCTTGAAAGTAATAGATGTCGGTCAACGGAATCAGTTCGAGATTGCCCCGAACGCGCGCGCAGATGTGAGAACGCGACTTTTGCTCCGGTCCATTGAGGAGTTGCAGTTGCGCTCGATTAAGTTTGGTCGCTTTCTCCAGCGCCTCGCGTAGCTTTTCCTGGCGAATCGGCTTGAGCAGATAGGCCACCGCTTGGGTATCAAAAGCCTCTAGCGCGTGCTCGTGGTAGGCAGTGGCGAAAATGACCGCTGGCGGTTCCTCCATTTCCGACATGTGCCGGGCCGCTTCCAGTCCATCCATCTCCGGCATTCTGATGTCCATCAGCGCGATATCCGGTTTGAACTGCTCCGCCGCGCGTACCGCCTCGATCCCATTCGCGGCTACGGCGCACACCCGATAATCCGGAGTCTCTAGAATCATGCTGACCATCCGGTCGCGTGCGGGTTTTTCATCATCCACGATTAAAACATTCATGTCCCTTTACCTCGGTATCCTGGGAATCTTGAAGGAAACGGTATATCGCTCCTGGGTCGCTTCGATATTGAGTTGACCGGCGTCGCCATACGCGAGTTGTAAGCGCTGGCGAATATTCTCCTGGGCGATTCGATTGCCTTTGTGGTGGCGCTGGTTGCCTTTCGCGCTGGTCGGGTTCGACACCTTGACTTCGATGGCATCGACCCCGTTGATCACGCTGATGGTGACGGTGCCGCCCTCCGAAAGTGGTTCGATGCCGTGGTACAAGGCGTTCTCGACCAAAGGCTGTAGCGCTAACGCGGGCACCTCAACGCTGTAGTTTATGTCGTCGTCAATCTGCCAGTCGAGCTTGAGGCGGTCCCCAAGTCGATGCTGCTCGATGCTGAGATAACCCCGGGTTACGTCGATCTCTTCACGCAAACTGAGGAAGTTTCGCTCCGCCAGTGAAACCCGAAACAAGTCCGCAAGATCCTCGACCGCACGTTCGGCCTGGATCGGATCGCTGCGCGTCAGGCTTGCGATAGTATTCATGCTGTTGAACAGAAAATGCGGTCGGATTCTGGCTTGCAGCGCTTGAACCCTGGATCGTGCCTCGGCCTCGGTATTGGACTTCCATTGGTGCTGGACATAGAAGTAACGCAACATCACCGCGGCCACCACCGCGCTGATCAACACGCTGCGCGCGGTGAAATGCAAGGTCAAGGTAGGATCTAGGCTGGCCAAATACAGCCGCTGCACGATCCAGGCCGAAACCAGTGAAAACGTGAACGTCACTGCCAAAATGACGCTGTAGGCCAGGTAGGCGGAGGTCAGCGACCGCATCCGAGTGAACCCCTCGCGCACGGCGCAGAGAACTCCCACCGACGCCAGCGCGATCCATTGAATGAAGACCGAGATCAGCGCGAAGCGCATCAGAAACCCCTCATCGCCCAAGCCTTGCGCGAGCGTGAGGATCAGCGCCAGAAGTTCCGCCGTCATGACGACGAGGAACACATTGTGCGCGTTGCAAAAGTCGGGCAGGAAACCATCCGTTGGTCTCGCATTCCGATAGGTTGATTCCCTTTGCACCTTCAGGACGTCCTGTTCATCGTGTTACGTGAGTTCAATCATCTTCGTCTGCTGCCGATAGCTCAAGGGCCGGTGTTATACTCCGGTCACAGTTTTTCTGACCGTCTTGCGATTTCTTTGAACCAAGTCCATGAAAAAAACAAGCGCTAATTTGTGGGGCGGGCGTTTTTCCGAGCCGACCGACGCGTTCGTGCAGGCATTTACCGCGTCGGTCGGATTCGATCAGCGTATGTATCGCCAGGATATCGAGGGCTCCCAGGCGCACGCGCGGATGTTGGGACACATCGGCGTCCTGTCGCAGGACGAGGTCAACCAGATCGTCACCGGCCTCGATCAGGTGCGCACGGAGATCGAACAGGGCAAGTTCGTGTGGTCGATCGAGCTCGAAGATGTCCACATGAACATCGAGGCCCGTCTCACCGAGTTGATTGGAACAGTGGGAAAAAAACTCCACACCGGGCGTTCGCGTAACGATCAGGTGGCGACCGATATCCGGCTCTACCTGCGCGATGCGATCGATGCCATCACCCGCGAACTCGACCGCCTGCAATCCGCGTTACTCGATCTCGCCGAACGCGAGGCCGAGACCCTCATGCCGGGGTTTACGCATCTCCAGGTCGCGCAGCCCATCTCGTTTGGCCATCACATGCTGGCATGGTTCGAGATGCTGGAGCGGGATCGACAGCGCCTTGCCGATTGTCGGCGCCGGGTCAACGTGATGCCGCTCGGCAGCGCGGCGCTGGCCGGGACGTCCTACCCACTCGATCGTCACTACACCGCGCGCCTTCTGGGTTTCGACGCCCCCTGCCGCAATTCGCTCGACGGGGTCAGCGACCGCGACTTTGCGATCGAGTTCTGTGCCGCGGCGAGCCTCATCATGCTGCATTTCTCGCGGATGGCCGAAGAACTCATCTTGTGGACTTCCGCCCAGTTCCGGTTCATCGAACTGCCGGACCGTTTCTGCACCGGCTCGTCGATTATGCCGCAAAAAAAGAATCCCGACGTTCCGGAGCTTGTTCGGGGCAAGGCGGGCCGTGTCAGCGGCCATCTGATCGCCCTGTTGATGCTGATGAAAAGCCAACCGCTGGCCTATAACAAGGACAATCAGGAAGACAAGGAACCCCTGTTCGATACGATCGATACCGTCTTCGATTCGATACGGGCCTTTGCCGACATGCTGCCGGCGGTCGTGGTCAATCGCGAGCGCACGCGCGCCGCGGCAAAATCGGGATTTTCCACCGCGACCGACCTGGCCGACTACCTTGTTCGCCGCGGAATGCCGTTTCGCGACGCGCACGAGGTGGTCGGCCAGGCCGTCAGGTCTGCGAGCGAACGCGGCGTGGATCTGGCCGATCTCGCGCTTGATGAACTGCAGGCGTTCTCATCCATCATTGAAGCCGACGCGTTCGAGGTCCTGACGCTGGAAGGTTCGGTGGCGAGTCGCGCCCATTTCGGCGGAACTGCACCGACGCAGGTCCGTGCCCAAGTCGCGGCGCTACGCCATCGCGTATACTCGTAGCCGAGCACTAGATAGGGCGTGCACCGACACTTGCCCTGACGCCGTCGTGTGGCACAGTTTCGGCTACCGGGGATATCACCGGTAATCGGGCGAGAGCCGCGCAATATCAGAATATAATAATTATTAAAAACTATTTTTTAATGTTATAAACATCAACGTGTTGTGCCGGACACGCGTGGCACTCACATAAACGTAACAAATCCTAGACAACCACGGGTTATTGGAGGAAAGCATGAGAAGCAAGGTGCTACTCGGCACGTTTGCCGCACTGCTGTTGGCGGGGGCACAACCGGCCTTGGCGGATCTGTCCACAACAAAGGTTATCGCGTCGAATTGCGTTGTCTGCCATGGGCCGGACGCAGGAGCGAAGGCGATTCCATCGATGATCGGCATGCCGGCCGCAGACATCGAAAAGGCGATGATCGAGTTCAAAACAGATAAACGCGAAGCCACTATCATGAACCGAATCGCCAAGGGGTATGACGACGCGCAAATCAAGGCGCTCGCCGAACACTTCTCCAAGCTGAAGAAATAAGGAGGGCTGACGATGTCGACTTTTAAAAGACGTGAATTTCTGAAAGCCATCGGTGGGGCCGGCGCGCTGGGCGGATTGTCGCTCGCGGGATGCGCGACCGCGGAATCCGTCGCAAGTACCGCTAAGAGCGCGGTCGGTGGCGGCAAGAACGTGGTGGTCGTCGGCGGCGGTTTCGCCGGTGCGGCGGCTGCGAAATACATCAAGGTGTTCGACCCAAGCGTCAATGTAACTTTGGTCGAGTACAATAAAACTTATCCTACCTGCCCTGGCGGCAACTGGTACCTCGCTGGATTGCGGGATATGGATTCGTTGACCCAATCCTACGACGCCCTTGGCAGCAAGTACGGGGTGAAAGTCGTGCATGATTGGGTGACGTTGGTCGACGCTGGCGCGAAAACGGTCAAGACCAGCGGCGGAAATACCCTGAAATACGATCGCTTGGTGCTCGCGCCGGGAATCGATTTCAAATTCGGTGGCGTCGAGGGTTACACCGAAAATGATGAGGCCACAGTCCCGCACGCCTGGAAAGGCGGTACACAGTACGAGATTCTGCGTCGCCAACTGATGGACATGAAAGACGGCGGGGTATTCGTCATGGTGGCCCCGCCCAACCCTTATCGTTGCCCGCCAGGACCCTACGAGCGGATCTCGATGGTGGCGCATTACCTCAAGGAGCATAAGCCCAAGTCGAAGATCATTCTTCTCGACGAAAAAGCCAAGTTCTCCAAGGAGGGCTTGTTCAAAGCGGGTTGGACCAAGCTCTACGGTCTCGGTACCGACAAGAGCATGCTCGAAGTCGTGCAGGGTCCTAACGCCAAGGTCACCAAGGTCGATGTCAAGACCCGCACCGTGCTGGCGGGCGAACTCGGCGAAGAGGTGAAGGCCGACGTGCTCAACTTCATTCCGGCGCAAAAGGCGGGACGGCTGGCGGAAGCATCCGGTCTGACCAACGAAGCTGGCTGGTGTGATGTCAATCAGAAGACCTGGGAATCCAAGGTTGCACCTGGGATTCACATCATCGGCGATGCGGCCGTCGCAGGCGCCTTGCCGAAATCCGGCTATGCCGCCAACTCCGAGGCCAAGGTTTGCGCCGCGGCGGTGGTAGCGTTGCTGAACGGTAAAGAGCCGGTGGCACCGAGTTGGGTCAACACCTGTTACAGCCTCGTCAGTCCGACCTATGGTATTTCCGTCGCTGGCATCTACGCGCTGGACGAGAAAGGTGCGGTTGCCGAGGTCAAAGGATCGGGTGGCGTGACTCCAGCCGCCGCCAACAACTTCGAGACCGAGGCTTTCTACGCCGGAAGTTGGTATACCAACATCGTTGAAGACACCTGGAGCTAAATACCCGATCTTCGGGTAGCAAAGCGAAGCGGCCTCGACGCAAATCGGGGCCGCTTTTTTGTTCTCTAACCGGGTGCGCCAAGCGCGGCGACTAGACGCCGTCGAACCGCGAACTCACCAACAATGCCTCGGGAATAACATTCTGAATCGCCCCCGCGATCTCGGCGCAATTCCCGACGGCCGGACGAAATGACACCCAGAGCAAATTCAGCCGCAGATTCATCTCCGCAAACTCGACCGCCGGGCGGTTGCGATTCAGCGCCGCGCTAAGCATGACCAGTTTCTCTTGTTGCAGCGCTACATCCAGACGATTCAGGCGCGGAATCAGCATCATAAAGTCGCCCAACAGCTTGCCTTCGGCACATCGGGTCGGGACTCGTTGCCACAGCGGAGTTGCAGGCCCCCAGTCGGTGGAGCGAACCAACTCGAAGGGCGCGATCGGAACTGGTTTATCCATTCCGCTAGATTAGGCGTGACTTGCTGCGATCGGCAACAAGTCCGTGTTCGAGGATTGCGTTTACGCGGCAGCGGTCGCGCTAGGTAAACCTGTGTTGCTCCAGCCAGGCGCGAATCGCTTCGAGTTCCGCGCCGCAGACCTGATGCCCCATGTGGTAGTCCAACCAGCGATGCGCGTAGCCGGCGTCACTCAGATAGCGACCGGTTGCGAAACCCACCGCTAACGGAATCACGGCGTCTTGCCGACCATGGCATTGCAGTATCGGTAATCGTGGGTGACGTGGTTCGTCGCGAAACGCGTGCGGCAGGTAAGTCGACAGGGCAACGACACCGGCCAATGGTTGCGTACCTGACAACGCCGTGGCAAGGGCGATCACGCCGCCCTGCGAGAAACCCGCGAGCAGAATCCGGCTGCGATCAACTCCGCTCGCAACCTGCTCGTCGACAAGCGCGTCGATGGCGCGGATCGAAGCGAGGATATCCTCAGTGTTTTCGCCGCCGGAGAAATCGAGCGATGCGAAGTCGTACCAAGCCCGCATCCGCATCCCGCCGTTGAGGGTCACGGCGCGCTCCGGCGCATTCGGAAACACGACGCGGGTCTCGATAAAGCCGAAATGCGGCAACAGCGGTTCAAAATCGTGGGCGTCGGCACCGAGTCCATGCAGCCAGATGATGGCGTTGCGCGCGGGGTAGGTGTCGTGAATGATCCGTTCGAGCATGACCGATAGACCCGGGTGAAAAAAAAGAGGCGCTTGTTCAAGCGCCTCAGAGCCAAAGGATGTGAGCGTAGTATCGGTCAGCTGACCTGAACGTCGGCTGAATCCGTTCCACCTTTATTGTCAGTCCACGAGACCTTCAACGAGTCGCCCTTTGCGGCCCCCTTGAAGCGGAATGACAGGTACGGGTTGGTGGAAATACTTCCGCTCCAAAGTGCGGTAAAGACTTGGTTGCCCTTGTGTTCGGCCACCACTTCCTGAATGAAGTGCGCCGGGATGACTTCGCCGGTTGCCTTGTCTTTGCGCAAACCGGTTTCCATCGGATGGGTAATGAGGGTTTTGACGGTTGTGACGCCGCCGCTCTCTTCAGCACGTAACTTCAATGATGCCATCTGTATTTCTCCTTCCGGTTAACCGCCGCAGCCACCGATGGTGACCTTGACCTCTTTCTTGGCGGACATGACCTTACCGCCGGCCTTGACGACCGCGATTACATCAGAGGTCTTGCCAAGCTTGATCCGGGTCGAAACAAACGGATCGGCGCCCGCACCGAGCGTATATTGCGACGTCAACGGAGAGCCATTGGTCGAAGCCAGGATAGCGATGGATTCCACGCCGCCGATGCTGGTCTCAACCGTTACCGGGACAACCGCGCCGTTCTCGGCGATGTCCGGGGCCTTGATCGAGATGTCCGCGCTGTCGGCCGCGCCGCCGGCACCGATGCCACTGAGTGCGCCGGCTACATCCTTGGCAGTAAAAGCCGCCTCCGGCCACGCCGCAAGCACCCGTTGCGGGGTCAGCAGTCCGGCACTCACGGCGACGCCTGCCGCGCCCGCGGCGAGTGAGCCCTTCAAAAATGATCTACGTAACATTCTTCTCCACTCCTACACTGTTGGATTGAGCACGAGAGCACATACATGTTCCATGCCAAATCTGTGATTGCAGTCTAATCAATCAGTTAGAGACAATGAGCAGCGATTGCCGTGGAGTCGAGATTGCAAAACGCGACACCTAAGGGTGTAATTTGCAATGTAGGTCCGCGATCGTGGGCTCATACCCTTGCAGTTTGCGCCAGAGTGTCGATTTGTTGATCCCCAACGCCTCGGCGGTACGTTCGCGGTTGCCCTGACAGTGTTCCAGCATGCGCAGGATATACCGTCGCTCCAGCGTGGCCAAATTGGGTTGATCGTAGTCGAGTGGCGGCGTGGCGCTGGTGTTCAGTTCGGGCCTCGCCGGCTCCTTGCGCAGTTCAATCTGCAGGTCGAGCACCGCGCCTTCCGAAAGCGCGACGTGCCTTTCCACGAGATTCCGCAGCTCGCGGACGTTGCCCGGCCAGCCGTGGTCGAGCAAGGCACTCATCGAGCGGGCGTTGAATTCGCGTGCGTGCCGGTGAAAGCGCTGATTGAAGTGCTCAATATAATGCTGAAGTAGCGAAGGAATGTCCTCGCGGCGTTCGCGCAAGGGCGGCACCACGAGCGTGATGACATCTAGGCGGTGATAAAGGTCGTGTCGGAATTCGCCCCGCGCGACCATCTGCTCCAGGTTCCGGTTGGTCGCGACGACGAACCGCACGTCGATCGAGATCGGGCGATTGCCACCGACTCGGGTCACCTGTTGCTCCTGCACCACCCGCAGCAATTTCGTTTGCATCGCGTCCGAAATGTTGCCGATCTCATCGAGGAAGATCGTCCCGCCGCTCGCACTTTCGAGGCGCCCGATCCGCTGCCGGTCCGCGCCGGTAAAGGCGCCCTTCTCGTGTCCGAACAACTCGCTTTCGAGCAGCGTATCGTTCATCGCGCCACAGTCGATCACGATGAACGGCTGCTCGCTTTGCGGGCTGAACGCATGCAGGTCCTGCGCAACCAGCTCTTTGCCGGTACCCGATTCGCCGCTGACGATGACGTGACAACGCACCGTCGCGAGTTTTCGAATCAGTTCGCGTAAAGCCTGCATCGCGGGACTGGCGCCGATCAAGCGTTGCGATCCACGGGCGTGCACGAGGTCGAGCTTGAGGTCACGGTTCTCGCGCTTGAGCGTGCGGTTTTCCAGCACGATCTGGATGCGCCGCAACAACTCCTCGGGATCGTAGGGCTTGCGCAGAAAATCACTGGCGCCAAGCCGCAGCGCCTCAACGGCGTTATCAACCGACGAATACCCGGTCACGATGATCACCGGCAACTCCGGGTCATGTGCGCGAATCTCGCGTAACAGTTCGATGCCCGAGAGGTTCGGCATTAGCAGGTCGGTGATCACGAGGTCCGGTAACCGCTCGCGCACCTGGGCCAACGCCGCGAGCGGATCCCGAAACACCTCCAGGCGGATCCCGCAATCCGCGCAGAAGCGCTGAAACAGGGCCCCCGCCTTGGGTTCGTCGTCCACAAAAATTACGCGATAGTCTGCCGTCATCGAAGTTCATCGGGGGGTTGCAGGGGTAACGAAATCTCGGCGATCGTACCACCGTCGGGATGATTCTCAAGCCGCAGCTCGCCGGCGTGCGATTGAATAATCCCGAGGCTGACGCTGAGACCGAGGCCGCTGCCTTCGCCGACCGGTTTGGTGGTGAAGAATGGCTCGAACAGGTGCTCGCGCGCTGCCGCGGGTAAGCCGGTACCGTGGTCGCGCACACTCAGACGAACCTCCGTCAGCGTGTCGGTGGCGCTGATTTCGACCCGGCTGTGCGCGCCACTGGCGTGGATGGCGTTGCTGAGCAGATTGACCACCACCTGCTCCAATTGGAACGGATCGGCCCAAAGCTCGAGCGTCGTCGGCGCTGCGATCCGCAACTCGATGTTGCGCTCGCCGGCTTGGCGTTGCACCCTGCGAACGCAGGCCTCCAACCAAGGCTTAACCTTGAAGCGCTGATTCGCCGGTTGAATCTGGCGCGCAAAATTCAGAATACCCCGCACAATGACGCTGGCGCGTTCGGCCTCCTCGCGCAGCGACGCGAGATCCGCTTGCGCCGACGCATCGTCCGAAAGCTGGCGACGTAACAACCGCGCCAACGCCATGATGTTGTGCAACGGATTGTTGAGCTCGTGGCCGATCCCGGCTGCCATTTCACCCACCGACGCCAGTTTGGCGGTTTGCACCAGCCGTTGTTGGGCCGCCGCGCGCGCCGCTTCCGCATCATTGAGGCTGCCCATCATGTCGCGAAACGAAGCCTGTAGCGCCTTGATTTCAGTCGAGGTACTAGGGAGGTCAGGCGCCGGCTCGGCGCCATGGCCAACCGCGGTCAGATTCTCCGCCAGGCGCGTGATCGGCGCGCTGAGTTGGCGCGCCGCCAGCCCGGCGAGAAACACGCTTGACGCCAACGCCACGAGCCCCAGCGCAACTAAACCAATTCTGAGCAAGGTGAATTGCTCGGTGAGGATCTTGCGATCGACCTGGGCGCCAATTTGCCAGGTCAACAGGCGATCCGGGTAGGGGCTGTACTCCGAAACGTAGTAGCGCTTTTCCCCCTCGGGATCCTCGAACACGGTGTCCGGTCGCTGGGTCTGGAGTCTGGCCTTCAGCCACATCAGCGCGTCATCTTCGCCGCGTGACGGTCCGGCGAAGCGTTGCGCTCGGGCGTCGTCGTATAACAATGTCACCGTTTGCCCCGGATCGAAATCACGTTCGACAATGAACAACATGACCTTGAACGGTCGCGTCGCGGTATCGAGCAGACGGTCGAGCCGCTCCCCAACCGAGGTCAGCACCAGATACAGGACCGGCTGATCGCTCAGCGTGACCGGGCGTGCCATGTCGAGCAACCGCAGCGGGAGCGGCGCGTAGTCCTGCGACGCATGTGGAAATCGCAGGTGACTCACCTGCCGCGTCGACAGCCCGCGCAGACCACGCACCAGCGTCGAATCGGGTTCGATCTCGGTAATGACGTATGGCGGCAGGCTCTCAAGCTGGGGTTGCGGCGAAATCCCGAAGCGGATCTTGACCAGGGTGTTGCCCGCGGCATCGAGGAGCCGAATCACGGCGTCCTCCGCGATCAACGGTTGCAGATCGGAGAGCAGCGACTCGACCCGCTGCTTGCCTTGCTCAAAACGTCGTTTCGACGCCTGGGTCGAATCAGCCTCGCGCACCGCGCGGGCGAAATCCAGCATCACCGGCGATTGGGCGAGGGAATCGAGCAACAAGCGCTGGTGACTGAAATGCCGATCCACCGCCAGTGCAACCCGGTCGAGCGCGGATCGCAGTTCCTGGTCGATACTGCTGAGGTATACCCGCTGGCTGTAGAAGATCGCACCCAGCATCAACGCCAGCAACGGCAGCAGGCTCGTCAGCAGCAACCAGAGCAGAATGTGCGTACGCAGTTTCATCAATGATCACAGGTACCTGAACGCGGGTGACGCAGGGCATACGGCGACCCGCAGCTCCGGCCCCATGTTATCCTAGATCGCCTGATCCCCCTCAACTCCCGTTGCGACCCGAGCCTACGATGCGCATGCGACGACTCACCTTTTCGCTCTTGCTGATCGCGGTGGCGACGTTGCTCGCCTGCGGCCAGAAAGGCCCGCTCTATCTGCCGGATGAAGCGACGGCTCAACCCGCCAAGAAACGCTGAATGGACCATTTTGACTATCGCGACGGCGCGCTGTACGCCGAGGACGTCCCGGTCGCGCGCATCGCCGAGGCCTACGGGACCCCATGCTATGTGTATTCCCGAGCCACCATCGAGCGCCACTGGCGCGCGTTCGACAGCGCGCTCGCGGCGCACCCGCATTTGATCTGCTACGCGGTCAAGGCCAACGCCAATCTCGCTGTATTGAACGTACTGGCGCGACTCGGTTCCGGGTTCGATATCGTATCGGTCGGCGAGCTCGAGCGGGTACTGCGCGCCGGTGGCGATCCCGACAAGGTGGTGTTTTCCGGGGTGGGCAAACGGCGCGACGAGATTCGCCGCGCGCTCGAGGTCGGCATTCGCTGTTTCAATGTCGAATCCGAGCCCGAACTGCGCCGGATCAACGTGATCGCCGGTGAACTAGGTGTTCGCGCGCCGGTCAGCCTGCGGGTCAATCCCGATGTTGATCCGCAAACCCATCCCTACATCTCCACCGGACTCAAGGAAAACAAATTCGGCATCGATATCAACGTGGCCGAAGAGATCTACGCCACCGCGCACGCCCTGCCTCACGTACGGCCGATCGGAATCGATTGCCACATCGGCTCGCAGCTCGTACAGGTCAGCCCATTTCTCGAGGCCTTGGCGCGGGTGTTGGATCTGGCCGATCGGTTGGTGGCGCGGGGTCTGGAAATCGAGCACCTCGACCTCGGCGGAGGACTCGGAATTCGCTATCGCGACGAGGCGCCGCCGCAACCATCTGAATATGCCGCGCGCTTGCTCGAACAGCTGGCGGATAAACCCTATGCAATCGTGCTCGAACCGGGCCGCGCGATCATGGGGAACGCCGGAATCCTGCTGACTCGGGTGGAGTATCTCAAGCACAACGCAGGGCACGATTTCGCGATTGTCGACGGGGCGATGAATGACCTGATCCGACCGTCGTTGTATCAAGCCTGGCAGGCGATCATTCCGGTTCAGCCCCACACCACGGGTCGCCGCGCGACCTACGATATCGTCGGCCCGGTGTGTGAAACTGGCGACTTTCTCGGCAAAGGGCGCGAGCTCACCCTCAGCGAGGGCGATCTGCTGGCGGTGCGTTCGGCGGGTGCGTATGGGTTCTCGATGAGTTCAAATTACAATGCGCGCCCGCGTGCGCCCGAGGTCATGGTGGACGGCGCGCAGACCCACCTGGTTCGCGCGCGGGAGACGCTCGCCGACCTGCTGGTGGGGGAGGTCGCGCTGCCATGATGCTGCAGCAACGGCGTCCGGAGCCCGAGTTGATGGATGATCCCGCGCAGGCCAAGGCGTATGCCGAAGCCGATTTCAGCGCGCCGCACGAGCATTTCGTGGCGCTGTTCGGTGACCGCCTGGGTTCGGTGAACCCCCGTTACGTGCTTGATCTCGGCTGCGGCCCCGGCGACATCTGCCGGCGCTTTGCGCGCCGGTTTCCGGCCTGCGAAGTGCATGGCATCGATGGTGCGCCGGCCATGCTTGCCGCCGGTGCGCGTTTGTTGCAGGTCGCGCCCGAGGCGGCGCGGATTCAATTGCTATTGCGGCGCCTGCCGGACGAGGCACCGCCGCGGGTGCATTACGACACGCTCATCAGCAATAGTTTGTTGCACCACCTCGCCGATCCGCGGGTGCTGTGGCAGGCCGTGGCGCGATTCAGCGCGCCGGGTGCCGCGGTGTTCGTGATGGATTTGTTGCGGCCGGAGTCGGAGGAGGCCGCCGCGCGCCTGGTCGAGACCTACGCCGCCAACGCGCCCGAGATCCTGCGGCGGGATTTCTACCACTCGCTGTGCGCGGCCTATCGCCCGGACGAAGTCGAGGCCCAAATCGCGCATGCCGGACTGACCGGCCTCGCGGTGGAAATCACCAGTGACCGCCACTGGATCGCGAGCGGAATCCTGCAGGTATAAAAAAGGGGGCCAGCAGCCCCCTTCCGGTCGACACCGGTTCACCTGACTGGACGTTTAGCCCTTTTTCATCAGGAAGGTGTATTCGCCGCCGGCCTCGGACTGTTCGATCAATTCGTTGCCGGTTTGTTTGGCGAATGCCTGGAAGTCCTTGACGGATCCCGGATCGGTGGCAATGATCCGGAGCACTTCACCAGAACTGATTTCATTGAGCGCTTTTTTGGCCTTGAGAATCGGCAAAGGGCAATTCAAACCACGAGCATCGAGCTCTTTCGCTACGGCAGTCATGCGGAACTCCTCAAACAACTAGGTCGCGTTGCGACGATTTTGACAGTATGCGAGCGCCCGGACAGCATGATCCGCGGCGGGCTCCCCTGGGAGCCGGAAACATACCACAGCGCGAGGTCGCGCGCCTAGCGGCGGCGCCGCCTCGGCGCGCGCGCCGAGACCCGCGGCAGCCGCTACGACCCGGCGCCGTAATCCACCGCGCGCAATCGATCCTGGCGGAATCGGCTGCTATGCTTGTGAGGCCGATGCGCAGGCGTGGAACCGGCGTTGTCCCGCCCGACCATTCGGCGGCGAAGCGCCGGAAATCAATGGTTTAACCAAGTGGCAGGCATGCAACTCAGATTCACCAAGATGCAGGGCATCGGCAATGACTTCGTGGTGATCGACGCGATTCATCAAGCGGTCGATCTGACGCCGGATCGTGCGCGACGACTCGCCGATCGGCGCTACGGTGTCGGGTGCGACCAGATCCTGCTGGTCGAGGCGGCGACCTCATCGGAGGCGCTGTTTCGCTACCGCGTTTTCAACGCGGACGGAAGCGAGGTCGCACAGTGCGGCAACGGTGCGCGTTGTTTTGCGCGCTTCGTTTACGACCGCGGATTGACCTCTGCGCGCGAAATTCCGGTCGAGACCCGCAGCGGTCGCCTGATCTTGCGCTTACGCGACGATCACCAGGTCGAGGTCGACATGGGCGTGCCGGAGTTTACTCCGAAGCGAATCCCCTTCGTCGCCGAGACCGCGGCGAGCCTGTACGCGGTGGCGGTGGCTGGCGAGGCGGTGACGCTTTCGGCGGTCTCGATGGGGAATCCCCACGCGGTGCTGCTGGTGGAGGATGTCGCCACCGCGCCGGTCGCCCGGCTCGGTCCCCAGCTCGAGGCCCATCCGCGGTTTCCCGAACGGGTCAACGTTGGCTTCATGCAGGTGCTAGACCCCCACCATGTGCGGCTGCGGGTCTACGAGCGCGGCGCCGGCGAAACCCTTGCCTGCGGCAGCGGTGCCTGCGCCGCGGTTGCCGCCGGTCGCCGCCGCGGTTTGCTCGCGTCCACGGTGCGCGTAGACTTGCCGGGAGGCACACTAAACATCCAATGGGACGGCGACCCGCATCCGGTGCTGATGACCGGCCCGGCCGAGACCGTATTCGAGGGGACCATAGAGCTATGAGCGCACAAACCCAACCGGAATCGATAGATCCGCTCATGGAGGACGAAATCGCCGCGCATTTGGCGCGTCACCCAGAGTTCTTCGCGCGTCATCCCGGGCTGCTTGAGGCGCTGCAGGTTCCGCACCCGGTGCGTGGGGCCGTATCGCTGCTCGAACACCAGATCGACCACTTCCGCCGCAAGAGCACCCGGCTCGAATCGCGTTTGAGTGACTTGCTGCGCAATGCCCGTGACAACGAAGCGCTCGCGCTGCGGATGCATCAACTCGCGCTGGGGTTGGTTCAGGCGCATGGCCTGAACGAGGTGCTGGAGGGCGTGCGCGAGCAATTGCGCGAGGGTTTCAAGATCGACCACGCGGCGCTGCACCTGTTTCGCGCCGTCCGCGACGAGGTGGTTGCGCAGCCGCTCGACCTGACCACCTGCGACCAGCATTTCCCGCGCCTGCTGCAGAGCCGACGGCCGCTCTGTGGGCGCCTCGCCGCCGCGCAAATGCTGTACCTCTTCGGTGACGAAGGCGGTGACGTCGCGACCGCGGCGGTAATCCCGCTCACCTCCGGCGCACCGGTCGGCGTATTAGCGCTCGGCAGCCGCGACAGCGAACGCTTCACCGCCGGCATCGGCACCCTGTTTCTCGGCCAACTCGGCGAGATGATCGCGGCCGCGATCGCCGTGCACCTCGACCGGCGCGCGGATGCTTGACCCGGCGCCGCACCGCTATTTGGACTATCTGCGCCACGAGCGGCGTTACTCGCCACACACGGTCGCGAATTACGCCCGCGATCTCACCGCGTACCAGGCCTTCCTGACCGCGCAGAACCCCCCCCCGGGTTGGCTCGACGCCAGCGACACCCAGGTGCGCCAGCACCTCGCGGGACTACATCGCGGCGGCGCCGCGCCGCGCACTCTGCGCAGGGTGCTGTCCGCCATTCGTGGCTGTTACCGCTTTCTCGAGCGGCGCGGCGAGATCGCATTCAACCCCGCGGTCGGAATCGCACTCCCGCGCCTGCCGCAGCATTTGCCGAAGTCACTGGAGGCGGAAGCGGTCGCCCGTCTGGTCGAGTTGGACGCGCGTGATCCGCTGGCCATCCGCGATCGTGCCATCATGGAGCTGCTGTATTCCTCGGGCTTGCGGCTCGCCGAACTGGTTGCGCTCGATCTCGACGACTTCGATCTCAACGGCGGGCTGGTGCGTGTCACCGGCAAGGGCAATCGCCAACGTGAGGTGCCGATCGGGCGTCAGGCCGATCGGGCGGTGCGGGAATGGTTGGTGGTGCGCGCTGCGCGTGTCGGCGCCGCGCTCACTGCCGCCGTATTTCTCAGTCGCGA
The DNA here is from genome assembly GCA_964620675.1 of uncultured Thiotrichales bacterium. Taxonomy (GTDB): domain Bacteria; phylum Pseudomonadota; class Gammaproteobacteria; order UWMA-0217; family UWMA-0217; genus CAYSFW01. The sequence continues at coordinate 150,615 of CAZUJU010000001.1, forward strand.
TGGCAAGCGTCTCGCCGCACGTTCGGTGCAACAGCGCTTGGCGCAATGGGGCGCTGCGCGCGGACTGGAGCAGCGAGTGTATCCGCACCGCTTGCGGCACGCGTTCGCCACCCACTTGCTGGAGTCCTCGGGGGATTTACGCGCGGTGCAGGAGTTGCTCGGGCACGCCAGCATCCGCGCCACCCAAATCTACACCCACCTCGACTTTCAGCATCTCGCCAAGGTCTATGATCAGGCCCATCCGCGGGCGCGCAAACGCAAGGGCGGTGCCGCCGCCGGGATCGAGCCGCAACTTGATGTAGAATAAGCGCCCACCGACCTTCAGGAGACAGGCGTTTGGAACAGTTTAGAGGCACTACCATTTTGTCCGTGCGCCGCGGCGCGCAAGTCGCACTCGGCGGCGATGGTCAGGTCACGCTCGGAAATACCATCATGAAGGGCAACGCGCGCAAGGTGCGAACCCTGCACCAGGGTAAAATCCTGGCCGGGTTCGCTGGTGGAACCGCGGATGCGTTCACCCTGTTCGAACGGTTCGAGGCCAAACTGCAAGCGCACGGTGGCAACCTTACACGGGCCGCGGTGGAGCTGGCCAAGGACTGGCGTACCGATCGCGCCTTGCGACGCCTTGAGGCCCTGTTGGCCATCGCCGACCACAGCGCCTCGCTGATCATCTCCGGCAACGGGGATGTGATCGAGCCCGAGGACGGCCTCATCGCGATCGGATCCGGGGGACCCTTTGCCCAAGCCGCCGCGCGCGCGTTGCTTGAGAATACCGAGCTGCCGGCCCGCGAGATCGTCGAAAAGGCCCTGCGTATCGCCGGAAATATCTGTATCTACACCAACCAGCACCTCACCATCGAACAACTCGATCTGAGCTAGACAAGGGCCGCCCCGCATGTCGGAAATGACGCCGCGAGAAATCGTCCAGGAACTGGACAAGCACATCATCGGTCAGGCCAACGCCAAGCGCGCGGTCGCCAACGCGCTGCGCAACCGCTGGCGCCGGCAGCAGTTACCAGCCGAGCTGCGCGCCGAGGTCACGCCGAAAAACATCCTGATGATCGGCCCGACCGGGGTGGGCAAAACCGAGATCGCGCGGCGCCTCGCCCGCCTCGCCAACGCGCCGTTCATCAAGGTCGAGGCGACCAAATTCACCGAGGTCGGATATGTCGGGCGCGAAGTCGACTCGATCATCCGTGATCTCGCCGACGCGTCAGTCAAGCTGATGCGCGAGCAGGAGGTGACGCGCTTGCGCCACCGCGCGGTCGAGGCGGCCGAGGATCGCGTCCTCGATGCTTTGTTACCGCGGCCGCGTAGCGCCGGCTTTCTGAACGAAGAGGACCGCGAGGCGCCGGCCGACTCTGGAACGCGCAAGAAATTTCGCGACAAGCTGCGCGCGGGCGAGCTCGACGACAAGGAGGTCGAGATCGAGGTTCAGGCGGGCTCGCTCGGGGTGGAGATCATGACTCCACCGGGGATGGAGGACATGGCCAGCCAGCTCCAGGGGCTGTTCCAGAACCTCGGCAGTCAGCGTACCAAGAAGCGCAAGCTCAAGATCGGCGATGCCCTCGAACTGCTCACCGACGAGGAGGCACGCAAGATGATCAACGAGGAGGAGCTCAAAAAGCGCGCGGTCGAAAACGTCGAGCAGAACGGCATCGTGTTCATCGATGAGATCGACAAGGTCGCGCGGCGCGGCGAGACCAGCGGCGCCGATGTCTCGCGCGAAGGGGTGCAACGCGATCTCCTGCCGCTGGTCGAAGGCTGCACGGTCAACACCAAATACGGCATGGTCAAGACCGATCACATTCTGTTCATTGCCTCGGGCGCGTTTCACGTCGCCAAGCCGTCAGATCTGATCCCCGAATTGCAAGGCCGCTTGCCGATCCGGGTCGAACTCGATGCGTTGCAAGTCGAGGATTTCGTCCGGATTCTGACCGAGCCGGACGCGTCATTGACGCTTCAGTACGCGGCGTTGCTCGGCACAGAGGGGGTAACCGTCGAATTTGCCGCCGCCGGGGTGCGCCGGCTTGCCGAGATCGCGTTCGAGGTCAATAGGCGCACCGAAAACATCGGCGCGCGCCGCTTGCACACCGTCATGGAGCGTTTACTCGACAAGCTTTCGTTTGAGGCGCCGGACCGCTCCGGTGAGGCGCTGACCATCGACGCAGCGTATGTCGACGCAAGTCTCGGTGAACTCGCTCAGGACGAGGATCTGAGCCGTTACATCCTGTAGCCATCACTGCGTGGCACCGGGGATCCGCCCTCGCGACGGGGGCAATTCTTGACGCCACCGCGCACGCGCCGGAAAGTGGCGGCCCTGGACGAACACCATTGAGGCACTCAGCACATGCGACCGACGGAAATCAATCTACATCAAAGATCCCATCTGCTCGAAATCGAATTCGAGGATGGCTCGCGGCACAAGCTCTCGTGCGAGTACCTGCGCGTATACTCCCCGTCCGCCGAGGTGCGCGGCCACGGCCCGGGTGAGGAGAAGCTGCAATTGGGCAAGGAGAGTGTCGGGATCGACGCGATCGAACCGGTCGGCAACTATGCAGTCAAGCTGGTGTTCGACGACGGCCACAACACCGGTATGTACAGCTGGGATTACCTCTACGACCTCGCGGTCAACCAGGAGCAGTACTGGCAGCGGTACCTTGAGCGTTTGAAAGAGGCCGGTTACACGCGTAAAGTCGCGAACTTCGGCCACTAGCCCGCGCGAATTCCCCATGACGCAAGACCCGCCCCGCACCACCCATTTCGGCTATCAGGAAGTCCCCGTCGAGGAAAAAAGCCGAAAGGTCGCCGAGGTCTTTCACGCCGTAGCGAGCAAGTACGACTTGATGAACGATGCGATGTCCTTCGGCATCCATCGGTTGTGGAAGCGCTACGCCGTTTTGCAGGCGGGGTTGCGGCCTGGGATGCGGGTGCTGGATCTCGCCGGGGGGACCGGCGATCTGGCGCGTCAGTTCGCGCCCCAGGTCGGGCCAAGTGGCGAGGTCGTGCTGGCGGATATCAACAGTTCAATGCTGACCGAAGGTCGGCGGCGCATGGTCGATGCCGGTATCGTTGGCAACGTGCGCTATGCCCAGGTCAATGCCGAGTGTCTGCCGTTTCCCGCCGGGTATTTCGATGTGGTAACGATCGCGTTCGGCTTGCGCAATGTCACCGACAAGGACGCCGCGCTGGCCTCAATGAGACGCGTCCTCAAGCCGGGCGGCAAACTGCTCATACTCGAGTTCTCGAAGCCGCCGAATGCGCTGTTCAGCCGCGCGTACGACGCCTACTCGTTCACCGCGTTGCCGCTACTCGGTAAACTGATCGCGGGCGACGGTGCCAGCTATCGTTATCTGGCCGAATCGATCCGGATGCACCCCGACCAGGAAACGCTCAAGGCGATGATGGCGCAAGCGGGCTTTGGCCGTTGCGACTATTTCAACCTGACTGGCGGCGTAGTCGCGCTGCACCGCGGCTACGCGCTCGATTGACGCCGCTGTAACCGCCGCGCCGACGCGGGTGCGCGCCGCAATGCCTCGGAACCCCTGACTGCGATCGCCATGGCAGACACACTTCTGACTTCCGTGCTGGAACGACTCGTGAACGGCTACCTCGCACTCGACCCCGAGGTCGCCACAGAGCTGGTTGAGCTGGAAGGGAAATGCCTTCGTCTCGACTGCACCCTACCGTCATTCACCTTGTTCTGCCTACCGCGTGCCAATGCGATCGACTTCGCGACGGAGTACGCCGGCACGGCCGATTGCCGCGTTCGCGCCAGCGCGGTGTCGCTCGTCCGTCTGGCTCGCAGCGACCAACCCACTACCCTGCTCGCAAACGGTGAGGTCTCGATCGACGGCGACAATCGGGTGGTGCAACGCCTTGCCGAGGTCCTGAAACAGCTTGAGGTCGACTGGGAAGAGCAGCTCAGCAAGCTCGTCGGTGATTTCGCCGCGCACCGTATCGGCGGCGTGGCACGCGACGCGGCGCAGTGGGGCGGGCGCGCCGCGGAGAGCCTGCGCCGCGACACCAGCGAGTATTTGCAGGAAGACTCCGGCGTGTTGCCGACCCGACTCGAAATCGAGCGGTTCGTAACCGAAGTGGATGAGCTGCGCCTGGCGACCGCGCGTCTGGAGGCGCGGATCAAGCGTCTCGAACGCCAACTGCCTGCGCGGGGGGTTGGCGCATGAGAAGCGTCCGGCGCTTGTGGCGTCTAATCACGATCAACTGGGTTTTTCTGCGCCACGGTCTGGATGAGTTCATCTACGCGATTCATTTGTTCCGCCCGCTGCGTTTTTTCTATCACCTGGCACCGTGGAACTGGTTTCGCTCGCGCACGATTGGTCGTGGCGAACGCCTGCGCCGCGCGCTGGAAGATCTCGGCCCGATCTTCATCAAGTTCGGGCAGATGCTGTCAACCCGCCGCGATCTGTTGCCGCCCGATATCGCAATCGAACTCGCGCGGCTGCAAGATCGCGTGCCGCCCTTCCCCGGCGAGCAGTCGCGCCGGATCATCGAAAAGGCGATGGGCAAACCGGTCGGTGAGGTCTTCGCGCAGTTCGAGACTCAGCCGATGGCGTCCGCTTCGATCGCGCAGGTCCATGCCGCCGAGCTGAAGGATGGCCGCCAGGTCGTCGTCAAGGTGGTGCGACCGGGAATCGAAAAGATCATTCGGCGTGATATCGAGCTGCTCTACATCATCGCCGGTCTGGCGCACCGGTATTGGCCCGAGGCGCGGCGGCTGCGCCCGCTGGAGGTCGTCGAGGAGTATGAAAAGACCATTGTCGACGAGCTCGATCTGTTGCGCGAGGCGGCCAATGCGTCGCAGCTCCGGCGTAACTTCGAACAGTCCGAACTCTTGCACATCCCGGTCGTGGAGTGGGATCTGACCTCGGAACGGGTGATGGTGATGGAGCGGGTGTACGGCATTCCAATCAGCAACACCGAGGCCTTGCGGGCGCGTCAGGTGAGCATGCAGGTGCTGGCCGAGCGTGGCGTCGAGATCTTTTTCACCCAGGTGTTCCGGCATAATTTTTTCCACGCCGACATGCACCCGGGCAATATTTTTGTTGACGCGACGACGCCCGAGATGCCGCGCTACATCGCCGTCGATTTCGGTATCGTCGGCACGCTCACGCTGAGCGACCAGCGCTATCTCGCGGAGAACTTCTATGCTTTCTTCCGCCGCGACTACCGCCGGGTGGCGGAGCTTCACGTTGAATCCGGGTGGGTACCGGCCGATACCCGGGTCAACGATTTCGAGTCTGCGATTCGTACCGTGTGCGAGCCGATCTTCGAACGTCCCTTGAAAGAGATCTCGTTCGCCCATTTCCTGGTGCGGCTGTTCCAAACGGCGCGGCGCTTCAATATGGAGGTCCAGCCGCAACTCGTGCTGCTGCAAAAGACGTTTCTCAACATCGAAGGCTTGGGGCGTGACCTCTATCCCGACCTCGACTTGTGGACCACCGCTAAACCCTTTATCGAACGCTGGATGCACGAACAGGTCGGGATCCGCGCCTTGTTCAAGGGCTTGCAAGCACACTTGCCGCGGTTTCTCGAAAAGTTCCCGGAAACCCCGATGCTGTTGCAGGAGGTCATCTCCAAGACCGCGAGAAACCAGCTCAGCGGTGAATATCACTCGCCGCAGCTCAAGCGCCTGGAGCAGACCCTGCGGCGCGGCCAGCGCCGCAGCGCCTTGTTGATCGTCGGCGCGACGCTGTTGATGGGTGGCTTCTGGACTCTCGACGCGACGTTCGCGCCACTCTGGTTGGGCGTATCCTGGCTCGCGTGGACATTGTTCATTGTTGGCGGCGGTTGTTGGGCCGCTGCGTTGAACGATTAGGCCGCTGCG
>CAZUJU010000001.1:156562-178235 GCA_964620675.1 uncultured Thiotrichales bacterium
GGCCGCTGCGTTGAACGATTAGGCCGCTGCGAAAGCGCGGCACAAATCCAGTCGCGCTTAGTTCTCCGTCGAGGCTTCCGCCTCTTCGCGTTCCTCGATCACGGCGACCTGCACTCCTTCGACCGGCTTGACCGGCGGCATTCGACTTCCGAGCGAACGCACCACGCCGTCATTGAGTTTCCAGTCGAAAATCGTGCTGTAAAACAGCACGGCCTTGACGTAGTCGCGGGTTTCATCGAAAACGATGGTGTCGATCCAGATGTCGGCCGGGAGTTCGGTGGTGCGTGGCAGCCATTGCTGCACCCGCCCCGGTCCCGCGTTGTAGCTGGCGGTGGCAAGCGCCTCGTGATTGAAGCGTTCGAACACGCCGCGTAGATAGCGCGTGCCGAGCGCGAGATTGGTTTCCGGATGCAGGATGGCGTTGCGGTCGAGTTTGCCGAGTCCGATCTGTTTGCTCACCTGCTGCGCGGTGGCCGGCATGAGTTGCATCAGCCCGAGGGCGCCGGCCGAGGATCGAGCGGTGGTCCGGAACGCGCTCTCGCGTCGGATCACACCATAGACCCAGCTCGCTGGTAATGCTTGCGCTTCGGCGGCGCGATGTACCTGCTCTGAGAACAACATTGGAAAGCGCAGGCCGAGATCGCTGAAATGGCGCGCCCTACCGGCGCTGATGATGGCGGCGAAATGCCAGCCCCAGTCATGCACCAAGCGCGCCGCGTAGCGCTTTTCGTCGGCGTTGAGGGTGTGCTTGAGCTCGTAGTTCAGCTCCGCGTAAGCCTCCGTCTCCAGCCCCAGTGAATAGAGTTCCCGGATGCGCCGCAAGGCAGGCCGCTCGGCAAGCGCCGCGGCGGCTTTGGCCTCGCCGTGTTTGACGATGGCGAGATTATTAAAAGTGTAGGGACGCTTTAGCCGCTCGGCGGCGAGGAAACCGTAGTAATCGGTCTCCCCGGCGAGGCTGGCGTACAGCGTCTTGGCGTCATCGCTCCTGCCGAGCGCCTCGGTGGCGCGCGCGCGCCAGTAGCGCCATTGCAGCGCATCACGCTCGTCCGCCGGGAGGGCTTCGAGGTAACCCTGCGCGCGCGACCAGTCGAGGTTGCGCAGGGCGCTGCGGATACGCCAGGCGCGTGACTCCGGACTCAGCGCGGATTCGGCCACGCCGGCGAACATTTGCCCGGCCTCGGGTAGATGGCGATAGGCCGCGCGCAACGCCAAGGCCTCTTCCACCTCGCCGATCTGGTCCGGGGTGAAGCGAAAATTCGGCCGGATCTGCTGCTGCCAGAGGTCCCACGCGGCCAAGGTGTCACCGCGCGCGTGGCGCTTGAGTGCATGTACCAGGATGTCGCGGTGGCGGGCGGTATCGGGCCAGCTCATGCCCTCGCTGAGCGCACTCGCAGGCTGATCGTGGGCCTTCTGCCACGATTTGATCAGTTCGCGCTGCGATTCCGGCAGCTTGGCCGCGAGGGCGCGCGCCAGCCCGAGATTATTGCGTTTCATCACTAGTCGGATGCGCGACCAGACCAACTCGGGGGTGAGTTGGCCGGCGCGTTCCAGGTCTTGCGCGAGCAAGTCGCAGGATTCGGGGAGATTGCGGTCGCTCAGCCAGTGTTGCTGCGCTTCTTCGAGTAATCGCGCGGCGGCCGCGTGGCTCTGCAATCGGGCGTGCAGCGCCAGGCAGCGCAGGCTCGCGCTGTCTTCATCCTGGTCGGGGCGATAGTGTTTAAGGATCAGGTCCGTGCGACCTTCCTTGCCAAGCTGGCGCAGCCAAGCACCACGCAGGCGGTCGCCCAGATAGGTCGAAGCTTGGGTCGCAACGAAAGCCTCCACCGCGGCGGTATCGCCGAGGCGCCCGCTCAAGCTGCGGTATTCGAGGTAGGGATGCAGCGGGTAGTCGCGCAGGCTGGCCTTTAAGGTCTCGAACGTCGGCAGATCCTTGCGCTCGAACGCTGCGATGGCTTGCAGGTAACGGCTTTGGTCCTCGGTGCGGACCTGGGCGATGGCGTGGCTCGAAAACGCGAGGCTTGCGGCAACGGTGACCCAGGCCAGCATTCGGCGAAATTGCGGCATACGTCCTCCCAATCCTAGATATGACGTTAAGTATAGGCGCTTCAGGGTTGAACTGGCGACATTTGTAACAATCTCACCGCCGCTCGGCCGGTGCGCTGGGCGACCTGCGGATCCCCCTCTCGCAATCAGGGCGTCGGTTGCGCGTGGGGCGCTCATGGTGCAACGGCGGCCGAGCGCGCGCAACGCGTCATCGGTGCAAAGTGATCGCAACGTGCGATGATAGGCGCGGCAACAAACCCAGAGCGCCTCTTCATAGAGCGAAAATATCTCGAGTTCGACCCGCGCTTAGGTTAACCCAAACCGTACGCCAATGTCGCAGACCGAAGTGGTTGCGGTAGCGGACTCTATAGTGCGCTTCGTCGTTCAGGTATTCAGTGCGGCCGCTTCCTCGCTGCGCTCGGCCTGTTGCAGTTGCCACAGGTGCGCATACAGCCCACCCTGCGCCAGCAGCGCGGCGTGATCGCCGCGCTGGACGATGCGGCCCTGGTCCATCACGAGGATTTCGTCGGCATCCACCACGGTAGAGAGTCGGTGCGCGATCACCAACGTGGTGGTGCCCCGCGCAACCCGTGCCAGCGCGGTCAGGATGTTCTGCTCGGAACGGGTGTCGAGGCTCGATGTCGCTTCGTCGAAGATCACGATCCGCGGTCGTTTCAGGATCACCCGCGCGATCGCGACGCGCTGTTTCTCGCCCCCCGAAAGCTTGAGCCCGCGCTCGCCGACAACGGTTTCGTACCCCTGCGGCAAGGTGCTGATGAAGTCGTGGATATCGGCCATTCGCGCGGCTTCGTGAATTTCGGCGAGGCTCGCGCCGGGATTGGCGTAGCGCAGGTTATGCAACAGCGTGTCGTTGAACAGCACGGTATCTTGCGGAACGATGCCGATCGCTGCCCGCAAGCTCTCCTGGGTGACTGCGCGGATATCCTGGTCGTCGATCAGTACCCGCCCGTGTTGAACGTCATAAAAGCGGAACAACAACCGCGCCAGGGTCGACTTGCCGGCGCCCGATGGACCGACCACCGCGACCTTGTGCCCGCTCGGAATCTCGAAACTCAAATCCCGCAGAATCGCGCGATCGGGGCCGTAGCCGAAGTCGACCGCGTCAAAGCGCACCGCCGCGCGCTGCACGACGAGCGGGCGCGCATCCGCGGCATCGACGATCTCCGGCCCCTGGTGCAGGAGCTTGAACACCTCGTCCATATCCGCCATCGCGTAGCGCAGCGCGCGGTAGACGATGCCGAGAAATCCGAGCGGCAGAAACAGCTGCAACATCATGGTGTTAACCAGGACGAGATCGCCGAGCGTGAGGCTGCCGTCGACCACGCCCTGTGCTGCCAGGACCATGATGAGCGTCACCCCGAGCGCGATGATGGCGCCTTGGCCAAAATTCAGCAGCGACATGGTGCTCTGGCTCTTGTCCGCGGCGTCTTCCCAGCGATCGAGGGTGTCGTCGTAGCGCCTGAGTTCGTAGCGCTCATTGCCGAAATATTTCACCGTTTCGTAATTCAGCAGACCGTCCACCGCGATCCCATTGGCGTCCGATTCGTGGCGATTCATCTCGTGGCGATAGTGCATGCGCCAGTTCGTGATCGCGAAGGTGAAAGCAACGTAAATCGCAACCGTGACCAGCGTGACGACCGCAAAGGCGGGGGAATAGGCCGACAGCAGATAGCCCGCGATCAGGGCGAACTCCATGATCGAGGGTAGGATATTAAAAACCAGATAATTCAGGATCGAGCTGACACTTTGCGCGCCGCGGGTCAGGTCGCGGCTGATGGTGCCGGTCTTGCGCTCCAGGTGAAAACGCAGCGAGAGCCGATAGAGGTGTTCGAGGACCTCGCGCGACAAGCGGTGCATCGCGTGGTAGCGCACCCGGGCGAAGATCACGTCGCGCAGCTCATTGAAGGCGTTGTTGATCAACCGTAACGCGCCATAACCGAGCAGCAACCCGAGCGGCAGCGCGAGCATCGAGACATTCTGTACCGAGAGCCCATCGACGATCTCCTTGAGGAGGATCGGAACCCCCACCATCGCGACCTTGGAGATCATCAGCGCCGCCAGAGCGAGTAGAACCCGGCCGCGATAGTCCCAGACGTAAGGCAACATCCGGTGAATATTGAGCCAGTTCTCGCGCGCCGCGGTCGGCGCCTCGGTGCGGCGCATCGTCATGTCCATGGGCGGTTCATTGATGGGAAGAGGTTGCGGGCCGCCATTGTAACGGCGTGCGGCGGTCAACAGGGTGAATCGCCGTGGGTAAAGGGCGCATTCTGGCAATTTCTTGGCAGATCGAACCCATGCCCATAAACTGTTACATTATAACAACCCAAATCCGACCGTTTGACCCGATGCCTAACGCTATCTCGACCGCCTGGCTTACGTTGCTGCTTCTGTTCCTGCCGGCTGCCGCTGGCGCCCTGACCGTGGTCACCTCGTTGCCGCCGCAGGGATTCGTGGTCGAACGGGTGGCCGGGACGGCGGCGAGCGTCACGGTGCTGGTCGGGCCCGGGCAAAATCCGCACACCTTTGAGCCTACCGCGCGCCAGATCGCGGCGGTGGCGCAAGCCGACGTCTACTATCGCATCGGGATACCGGTGGAGGACGCGCTGCTGTCCAAGTTGCGCTCCATCAATCGCACCATGCGCGTCATCGACGCGCGCGAAATCGCGCCCGTGACCCAGGTGGGCCTGAGCGGCGGGCATGCGAATCATCACCACGGCCATGGCCCGGACGACCCGCATCACGACCCGCACCTTTGGACCGATCCGCTGAATGTGGCGCGGATGGCGGAACAGGTTGCGACCGCCTTGAGCGCGCGCGACCCGGAGCGCGCCGCCGATTACCAAGCCAACGCCGCACGCCTGGTGGCCGAACTGCAGGCGCTCGACGACGAATTGCAGGCCCTGTTGCGGCCGCTCCGGCAGCGGGTGTTTTTGGTCTACCACCCGGCCTGGGATCACTTCGCCGCGCGCTACGGACTCGAACAACTCGCGATGGAGCATGAAGGCAAGTCGCCGGGCCCTCGCCATTTGGCGCGCCTGATCGAGCGGGCGCGGGCGTTGCAGCTGCGGGTGCTGTTCGTGCAACCGCAGATGCAAACCCAGGATACGCAAACCCTGGCCGAGGCAATCGGCGCGCGCCGAGTGGTGATCGACCCGCTCGCGCCGGACTATATCGACAACCTGCGCCGGGTGGCGCGGGCGATCGCGGACGCCGCGCCATGACCGTGCCGCTGATCGAGTTTCGCGACGTCTCGTTCTCCTACGGCGGGCCGACCGTGCTCGAACACATTAATCTGGCGGTGAACGCGGGTGAATTTCTCGGCATTGTGGGACCGAACGCAAGCGGCAAGAGCACGCTCCTGAAGCTGCTGCTCGGCTTGTTGCAACCCGCGAGCGGCAGCGTGCGAATCGACGGCGGCGCGCCACGGGAGCGGCGCGCCCTGCTCGGCTATGTGCCGCAATACCCCGCCTTCTCCCGCGATTTTCCGATCACGGTGGAACAGACAGTACTGTTAGGCCGGCTCGGAACCGGCGCCTGGTGGGGTGGCTATCGCGCGGCGGATCGCGCGGTCGCGCGCGCTGCGATGCAGCAGGCCGAGGTCGAGGAGCTGGCGGGGCGCCGCCTCGCCACGCTGTCCGGCGGACAGTTGCAACGGGTGTTACTGGCGCGTGCCCTGGCCTCTGAGCCAAGGGTGCTGATTCTGGACGAGCCCACCGCCAACCTCGATCAGCGCGTCGAGTCCGATATCTTCGAGCGCTTGAAGCAACTCAATGAGCGGATGACGATCCTAGTCGTGTCCCATGACGTGGCGTTTATCTCCAGCTACGTCAACCACGTTGCCTGCCTCAACCGGACCTTGGTCTGCCATCCTACCGAATCGATCGACAGCGCGATGATGGCGCAGCTCTACGGACATCCGGTCCATCACATCGACCATCAGCATGCCGCGCATGCCCATTGAGTTTTTCCAGGCCCTGGCCCAGCACGAGTTTCTGCAACGCGCGCTGTTAGCCGGATTGTTGGCGAGCGTGGCTTGCGGCGTGGTCGGCAGTTATGTCGTGGTTAAGCGGATCGGCTACCTCGCCGGGGGGATCGCCCACGCGGTGTTGGGCGGGATGGGCGCGGCGCTGTTGTGGGGCTTCGATCCGCTCGGCGGAGCGTTGGTCGCGGCAGTGGTGGCGGCGCTGTTGATCGGCCTGATCACCCAGTTCTGGCACACCCAGGAGGATATTCTCATTGGTGCGGTGTGGGCGATCGGCATGTCGCTCGGCATCTTGTTGATGACCCGCGTTCCGGGTTACAGCGTGGATCTAATGGGCTATCTATTCGGCAACATCCTGATCGTTTCGAATCGCGAACTCGCGATCATGTTCGGGCTTGATCTGGTGCTGCTCGGCATCGTCGCGCTGCTGTACCGGCAGTTGTTGGCGGTGGTGTTTGACGAGGAGTTCGCGCGACTGCGCGGGGTCGCGGTCACCGCGGTCTACCTGTTGTTGTTGTGCCTGGTCGCGGTGACGGTGGTGATGCTGATCCAGGTCGTCGGTCTGATCCTCGTCATTGCGCTGTTATCGCTGCCGGCGGCCATCGCCGGGCAGTTTTTTCAGACCCTCGGGCGGATGATGCTGGTCGCGAGTCTGCTCGGCGCGACCTTTACCAGCACCGGCCTCGCCCTGGCCTATGCCCCCGATCTGCCGGTCGGGCCGACGATCGTGCTGGTGGCTGGTTTGATCTATGTGGTGACGATGCTCGCGCAACGCGTGTGGGTGGCGCAGCAACGCCGCGCCGCGGCACGATCGCGCGGGTGAGTTTGGGCGCGGCCGGCGTGGACGTGGCCCAAACCCTGCGGAATGCCGAGTCGGTGTGCCATGCGCGCAAGGTTCGCCTGACGCCGCAGCGGCGCGCGGTGCTGGAGCTGATCTGTCGCAAGGGCCGGCCGATCGGGGCTTACGAGGTGCTCGACGAACTGCGTCGCGCCGCACCGCGGACGGCCCCGATCGTGGTTTATCGCGCCCTCGATTTTCTCCTGGAACAGGGCTTGATCCATAAGCTGGAGAGCCTGCACGCCTATGTCGGTTGCTTGCACCCAAACCACTCCCACGCCGGTCAGTTTCTGATCTGTTCGCGCTGTGGCGGCGTCACCGAGCTGGTGGACGAAGGGATCGCTGAACGTATTCACGCCGCGGCGGCTGCCGTCGGATTCCATCCACTGCAGCCGGTAATCGAGGTCAGCGGCGTGTGTGCGCAATGCGAAACAGGTTCGCGTTAACGTGATATACCCGATTCTCAGGGCATGCCGCTCCGGGCCGACCAGGCGGGAGACGCCGTGAACCCATCCCTGGGGGTTCGACAGCCGCCTCCCTGCGGCCGACGCTCCCACCGACCCAACCCGGCGCGGCTTTTATGCTCCGGGTCGGTGTCCTCGCCATGAAAGTTAACCCTTCTCAGGATCTCGCGTACGCGCGATGCTCAGCGCGGGACTGTGGCCAAGGCGCGTTCGGCCGCGTTCAACTGATCGGGTTTCTTGAGATTCCACGCGCCGACCCAGGCTTTGAACAGCGCTAGGTTATGCTGGCGTTCGGCCGCGGTCGCGCCCAGGTTTTCATACATGTTGCCAGGTTTACCATCGGCAGTATGTTTGCCGTCGTCGAGGCGGCGCATGATCGCGCCGGCGTCGTCGCCATTGACGAACCCGACCAAGTGTTCGTAGCTGTCCATGCGCGGGCCGATGCCCTTGGCCTTGTAACCCGCCTTGTCCTTGTCGAATTCTGCGATGTCGGGTGAGCCGGATCCGTGGCAGCCCAGGCATTTGGCTTCCATCAGGGGCTTGATCGCGTGCGTATAGGTGACCGGGGCCGTGGCTTTCGGGGTTGTTGCACAACCCCCCAGCAACAGCAGTGACACACTCAGCCAAATTATGCGTGATTGGAACATGGTCGGGCTCACTTTTCGGTGGTCGGTGGATCATCCTAGAATCCTCGGTTGGACGTGCCCGAGTGGGCGGTATTCGGGGTGCAGGGCAAGGCGCAACGACGCGGAATGGTTGTTCCATTCCAAGGAGTTGCAACGCAGCCATGCGCCCCGAAGGCCGTGCACCCGGGCACGTAGCGTGGGTACCCGGAAGGTGAAGCCGAATTCACCACAGTATTTTCGCGAACACAGCACGTTACGTACCCAAACGAGCGGTCAACCGAGGAATCTAGGATCATGTCGGGTCCTCGCCCGCGCCTAAACACGCGCCGAGTATCGATACTTGGAGTATACCCCGCCGCGGCATCATAATTCTGCGCTGCGGGGCGTTCCGGGTTACCGTTGCGCCAGCGCGGGGCGGTATTCCGCGGTCCCCACCGAGAGATGCAAACCCGATGAACAAGCCCTATTCCGAGTCGTGTGACCAAAACTGCGAGCCGATCCTCGCGGTGATTCAGCCCCTTTTTGCGCAGTGTTCGGCGGTACTTGAGATCGGCAGTGGCACCGGTCAGCACGCGGTCCATTTCGCCGCGCGGATGCCGCACCTGCTCTGGCATACCAGTGATCGCGAAGAAAATCACGCGGGGATCGCGTGTTGGTTGGCCGACGCGGCGCTCCGCAACACCCGCGGCCCGTGGTTGCTCGACGTCGCCGCGACCGCGTGGCCGGAACTCACGGTCGACGCAGTATTCTCGGCGAATACCGCGCACATCATGCACGAGCCGGAAGTGCGCTGTCTGTTCGCCGGCGTCGGCGCGTCGCTTCCGCCGAGCGGTCGCTTTGCGTTATACGGGCCGTTCAATTACGGCGGTCGCTATACCAGCGCGAGCAATGCGCGCTTCGACGACTGGTTGCATGCGCGCGACCCGGCGAGCGGAATCAGGGAGTTCGAAACGCTGGATGCGCTGGCGCGGGACGCCGGGATGGTCTTGCGGGACGACTACGCGATGCCAGCGAATAACCGGATTTTGTACTGGGAACGGGTTTAGTCAGCGCGCTTGGCGCGGCCTCGCGGCGGATCTGTGCGACCCGCTCGCGTTTCGTTGTCCGCGGATGCCCGATCGGAGACCGGTGCCGCTACGATCCAGCAGCAGCCGCGCGCGGCACCAACACGTAGAGCTGTCCGCGCGCCTTCATATGGCCCGCGAGCTGCTCCGCCCGCGGGCCGGTACCGAAATACACATCGGCGCGTACGGGACCGCTGATCGCACCGCCAGTATCCTGCGCCAGCATCAAGCGTCGATAAGGCGTCTGATCGAGCGGCAATTGGGTGTCGAGCCACACCGGGCTGCCGAGCGCGATCACCTTGCGATCCACGGCGATGCTGCGCTCATCGGTCAACGGCACGTTGAGCGAGCCGCGCGGGTTTTCGGCGACGTTCTCACGCAGGGTGAAAAACACGTAGCTGGGATTCTCCGCCAGCAGTTCGGGCGCCCGCTCCGGATGCTCGCGCAACCAGGCGCGTATCGTGAACAGCGAGACCTCATCGGCCCCCAGCGCGCCCATCTCGATCAACTTCTTGCCTATGGCGACGTAAGGGTGACCGTTCTGGTCGGCATAGTTCACGCCGACGAGCGTGCCATCTTCCAGCTCCACCCGCCCGGACCCTTGGATTTGCAGGAAAAACGAGCCATGCGGATCGTCGATCCACAGCAGCTCATGGCCGCGTAGGGGCGCCGCTGCGCCGTCAATCTCCGCGCGCGGGTAATAAGGCACGACCTTGTTACCCTCCAGTCGGCCGCGCACCCGTTTGCCTTGCAACTCCGGAAACAGACTTGAAAGTTCAACCGTCAGCAGATCGTTCGGGCGGGCGTAAAGCGGGTAACGAAATCGCTCACTTGGGTTGCGGCTTCCTTTCAGAATCGGCTGATAGTACCCGGTGATCAGTCCGTTGCGGGTGCCGCCACTGCCAAGTACTTCGTGCGGTTGAAAATGCTGTTCGATAAACGCGCGGATCGCGTTCGCATCGGTGGCGTTCACCGCGGACGCCGCGGCACAGATTCCGGCCCAGGCCAGGTTCTCCCGTGCCAGGCGTGGACATTGTGCGAGCAACGCCGGCCAGGCTTCGTTCAGCCGGTCTTCCTGCCAACCGGACAGGCTCGACCACGCGACCGGTTTGCCGATCCCCGGTTCGGCGGGGGGTTCGACCGCACACCCTGCCAGCAGCGCGGCGAGTCCGACCAGCATTCCCCCGGCAACTCTCAAGAGACCTAGCAATGTCGTTCCATCCTTCGTTTTTTGACCGCCTGGATTGTAGGGTGAATTCGTCCCGCTGGCATGGGGTGAGCCGAGTACAGAGTAAGACTTTGCGCCGCCCTTCTACCGAATTGGGCCATGTCGGTGTGCGCCTACTGCCTGCTTCGCAACGCCGGGCACGTAGCGCGCGCACCCGGAAGGTGATGCCGAATTCACTACAGCTTTTTCGCGAATACAGCTCGTTACGTTCGCCAATGAGCGGTCAACCGAGGAATCTAGGGTCGTGTATCAGGTGCGACATCGACGGTCGAGATTCGGGGTGGCACCGAGCCTGAGGCGCGGGTCACACGCGATAGCGACTGGCGGTAGACGGGCGTCGAGGTTTTGTCGCTTCGGTTCCCGCCTTCGCGGCAACTCATTGAAATAAATAGAAGGGCCTCCTAAGCTTTGGCAAGGAGGGGTCACTGTGGACGCCCGTCGGCGCAACTCCGGCCGACCGATAACGAGAACAACGATGCAGCTTAAGACTTCGACGCGACCCAGCGGATCGTCCGCGATCCTGGGTCTCAACTACGCCTTTCATGACTCGTCAGCCTGTATTGTACGGGACGGCGAGCTGGTCTGCGCGCTTGAGGAGGAACGCTTCACGCGGGAAAAGCACACGAGTGCGTTTCCCGCGTGCGCGGTATTGCATTGCCTTCAGATTGCCGGGCTCGCGCCGGCGGACGTCACGCATATTGCGGTCGCGATCAAGCCGTCGCTGCACGGGGCGCGCAAGCTTTGGTACGCCCTGCGTCACGCGCCGCGCACCGTGCCGCTCATGCGCGAGGAGCTGCTGCGCGCATTTTGGCACGCGCGCGGCCTGCGCGGCTGGTATCGTGAACTGTGGCCAACCCGCGGCCCAGCGCTGCATTTCATTCCGCACCATCAGAGCCACGCGGCCGGAAGCTTTCTGGTATCCCCTTACGAATCCGCCGCGATTTTGTCATTGGACGGCTCGGGCGAATGGTCAACCTCGTTTACCGGCCGGGGGGTCGGCACGCAGGTCGAGACCTTCAGCGAGTCGTGGTTCCCGCATTCATTGGGTTCATTCTACGAGGCCGCGACCGAGTTTTGCGGTTTCCAGCCGAACTACGACGAGGGCAAGACCATGGGGCTCGCGCCTTTGGGCGATCCCGAGGTGTATTACCGCGATTTCCGCGCAATGGTAGCGCTCGAGGGCGACGGCCGGATTCGGGTCGATCCGAGTTGGTTCGCCTATCGCTTTGGTGGCCACCGCCGTTGCGCCACGCGTTTCACCGAACGTTTCGGGGCGCCCCGTGAACGGGGTGCCGAGTTCGCCGCACGTCACCTCGATGTGGCGGCGGCGGCGCAGCGGGTGCTGGAGGAAAGTGGCCTCGAAATGGCGCGGCAGCTCCATGCGCGAACCGGGGAGAAACACCTGGTCATTGCCGGCGGGGTGTCGTTGAACAGCGTCATGAACGGGCGCATCCTGCGCGAAACGCCGTTCGAGGATGTCTATATCATGGCCGCGGCGGGCGACAATGGAACCGCCATTGGCGCGGCCTACTGCCTGTATCATACGATCCTCGGGCGACCGCGCGAGTTTGTGCATTTAAGCCCCCATCTCGGTACCGAATACGATAGCGCGGCGATCAGCAAGGTCCTGAATGCGGCCAAGCTCGGTTACCGCGAGGTCGCGGACGCGGCGAGCGTCGCCGCCGAGCTGATCCGCCGCGGGCGTATCGTCGGGTGGTTTCAGGGGCGCATGGAGATCGGGCCGCGGGCGCTCGGCAGTCGCAGCATCCTCGCCGACCCGACCGATCCGGCGATGAAGGATCGCATCAACGCCGAGGTCAAGCATCGGGAGGCGTTTCGCCCCTTCGCGCCTTCAGCTGTCGTTGAGGCGCGTAACCAGTTCTTTGATATCGGCGTCGAGGATCCCTTCATGCTCAAGGTGTGTCATGTTCGACCCAGCCAACGCGCTACACTTCCGGCGATCACCCACGTCGACGGCACCGCACGGTTGCAGACCGTCGCGCGCGCGACCAATCCGCGTTACCACGCGTTGATTGAGGCATTTGGCGCGTTGAGCGGGGTTCCGGTGGTGCTCAATACGAGTTTCAACGTCATGGGGGAGCCGATCGTGGAGTCACCGCGTGACGCCTTACGCTGCTTCTATTCGACCGGAATCGACGATCTGGTGATCGGCGATTATGTGGTGTCCAAACCGTGAGCGGGGGCCGGCGATGCGCTTGACCGGGCGGGCGTGGCTGTTCAGCGTCTTGATTGCGTGGAGCGCGGCCTACGCCGCGTATTTTGCGCTGACGCTGCTCGTCGATACCTTTCACGGCGGCCAGCAATGGTGGTCGCAGTGGCAGTTCGAATCGCGTTCGGCGCTGTTCGCGCAGGGCGTCGAGGTGGTCGTTGCCAGCGCCTGGCTGGTTCTCCCGGCGGTGTTGGTCGCCACCGTGCTGGTACTCGGTCGCTGGGGCAGTCCGGCGTGGCGGCCGGCGCTGCTGCGCAGCGGGCTGAGCGCCGCCGCGCTGGGCGGTGTAGTCGCGGCCATCGGCGTGGCGCCCGTGACCGCCACGGTGCTCGCGGCGGCTTTGTGGTGCGCGACATTGGCCGCGCGGCTGTTCGCCGGCTGGGCGGTTGCACGCGGACTGGGAGATCTTAATGCTTAGAGCCGGTGAAAATATCCCGCGATCTACTGCGGACGCCCCTGGGCGCGGTGTCCTGCGTTGCAAGAGGCCCGAAATCGGGTCATGTAGGCCCGCTACACTCCCCGATTTCGGGCCTCTTGCGCCTTGTTCACCACGCCCAGGGTCGCCCTCGCGACGATCGGGGATTTTTTCACGGGCTCTTCGCCGATTCGTGCTGTTGTGGGCCGGGCTCGTTGTTGGGTTGTTGAGTCCGCCCCTGAGCGCTGGCGACCACTTGCTGCTGGTTGGCGGCGGACCGGTACCACAGGATTCGCAGGTATCGATCGAGAGCAACGTGATCTGGATCGACCGGATCCTGCGCGAACGTGGCTTCGACTCGAAGGAAGTGATGTTTGCTGGTGGTGACAATGGTGCCCCTGATGTGGTGCTGCATGCACCCGAGCGCGCCGAGGTGCAGCGCTGGCTGCCGCTGGCCAGAATTCACGGTGAGCCGCACGCCGGGGTTGCGAGCTTTCGCCGCAATCAGTTGGCTGGTATCGCGCGTAAAGCCGATGCGGACGCGGTCGATGAGGCATTGCGCCAAGCGCTTGGTGGGCTGGGTCCAGACGACAGCTTGTGGTTCGTTTTCAATGGTCATGGCGCTTGGGGCGCGCCCAATGCGACGCACAACGCGCTGCGGCTCTGGGGAGAAACGGCGCTCGACGTCAAGACCTACGCGGATCGGTTGGCCCAGACGCCGGCCGGTGCAACCGTGCGTCACTTTCTCCCGCAGTGCTTTTCCGGCGGCTTCGTGCGGGCGCTGTTCAAGGATCCGGCCCAGCCGCGCGCCGACGCGGTGCGGCCGGGCCAGTGCGGCTTCTTTGCCGTTCCCGAAAACCTCGAGTCCGAAGGCTGTACGCCGGGAGTCGATGTTGGCGAGTATCGCGATTACTCCAACTTTTTCTTTGCCGCGCTCGACGGCCGTACGCGCCTTGGCGGCGCGCTCGCGCGTGATCCTGACGTGAATGGCGACGGTCGGGTTTCGCTCAGCGAGGCGCATGGGTATGCCTATACCGAAGGATTCAGCACCGACATGCCGTTTGCGACCAGCGAGTATTTTCTCGAGCTTTGGCAGCCGTGGTATGTGCGCTGGCAGTCGGCGCTGAAACCTGCGGCCGATGACCCCTATCTGCGGCGCGCATGGCGCCTAGCCGAGGTGCTGGGGATGCGCGCTACCTCGGCGACGGCCCTGGCACGCGCGGCCCTGGCATCGCGGCGAGCGTTGGAACAGGCCGCGGCCGAGCAACTTCGCTTGATCGAACAAATCGCTGAACACGAACACACGGTGAGGACAGAACTCTTGGCGGCGTTCCTGCTGGCCTGGCCGGCCGCCGCGCAGCCGTATAGCCACGCCTACGTCGCGCTGCTGGAGAGCGAAGCAGAGCCGATGCTCGCCTGGATTCGGGCCCTGGCGGAGTATCCCGTGCTCGAGGCGCTGCAAATCGAACTCGAACAGGCGCACCTGCAGTTGCTCGACGGGCAACGCCGCATCACCGCGTTCGCGCGGGTCCACCGGATGCTGAAACTGGCCACGCTCCGCACCCATTTCGAACGCACCGCGAGCGCTGAGGCGCGCGCGACCCTGGCCGCGTTGGAGGCGTGCGAGAATTGGGTGCCTCCGGCCCCGACGGCGCCGCCGCGATGAGCGATGCGTCCCCCACCGTCGTGATTCATCGCGGACCCGCGGGTCTGGCGCAACTCCGTGAGGGCTGGTCGACGCTCGGCCGACGCAACCCCGACGCGGATTTTTTTACCCAGTGGGACTGGTTTGCGGCCTACCTCGCGCATCTTGAGGCGAACCCGGATCAGGTGCGATTCGTCGAACTTCGGCGCGCGGGTGAATGTCGCGGGGTGCTGCCGCTGCGGTGGCCCACTCCGGCCGACGTTGCGTTCAATCTGCCGTTGCTCGAGCTGCCGCGCGCGACCGGCATGGACCTGGCCGGGTTGGTCCTCGATCCCCGCGAGCGGTTGGTGCAATGGTGGCCCGCGATTCGCGCGGCGCTCGCGGGTCAGGGTTTGCGTGGGTTCGCGATTCGGGCCGCGGGCTGCTTGCTCGATTCGCGGGCGGCGTTGCTTGACGGGTCGCAATCCTGGTCGGTCGCGCGCGCGCAAGGACACTCCTGCCATTTCGATTGTCGTTTGGGCCACGTTGCGTTACAGGAACGCTATTCGACGCGGTTGTCCAAGATTCTGCGCAAAGCCGACAAGGGGCTGGCGCGGTTCGGCGCGTTGCAGCTCGAAACGGTGACCGACGCAGCTACCTTACGGCCGGCATTCGACGCTTTTCTTGGTCTCGAGGCCTCGGGTTGGAAAGGGGCATCCGGGGCGGCGACCGCGCTTGCGTTCGATCCGGCGCGACGCGGCTTTCTGGAAGCACTGATGCTCGGCGCGGGCGCCGGATTCATGCCCGAAATCAATCTTCTTCGTGCCGACGCCCGCCCACTCGCAGCGCAACTGTGTCTGCGTCGCGGCGCGCGCTTGAGCGTACTCAAGATCGCCTACGATGCTGCGTTCTCCCGCTATTCCCCGGGCTCGGCGCTGCTCGATCGCGTGCTTGCGCGCGAATGCGCCACCGCGACGACGCGGAGCGTCAGTCTGGTCACCGGTCAGCCGTGGATGGCGTTATGGGCGCCCGAGTCAACCCCGGTTGGGGACATCTGGTGGTTCTCCCATGCACCCATTGCAGCGCTCGTTCGAACCTGGCTACGCATTCGGGCGTTCCGGTTTGATCGGGAGAGATCCGCGCCGGCCGCATGAGTGACTTCGACCTTCAACTCCTGCCGTGTGGCGGGGTCGAGCATCGCGCCGACCTCGCGGCCTTTCGCGCGCGGGGTTGGGCGGTGCCACACCCATGGGCAAGCGGTTGCCTGTCCGATACCGCGTCCGAGCGGCTGTGGGTGCGCGTCGTCGCGCCTGATGGCGTATGGAAAACCGCATTTGCGGTCGAACTTTATCCAAGTCGTGCCCTGCCCGGTACACGGATCGGACGGATCGAACGCCTCGGACGCGCGCCGCAGGCGGATATGGCGACCTGGCTCGGCGCAGCGCTTTCGGCTACTGCGCGAAAGATTCCGCGTTTGCAGCGTCTAGAAGTACAGCTGTTCGATGAAGATTGCGTGCGGCGCCAGATGCTGGCTAACGCGTTGTTTGCCGCGGGCGCGCGGCGCTTGAAGCCGCCTCGCGGGTACTCTCTCACCCGCGTTACGGACCTCTCGTGCGCCGATACCACGCTGTTGGCCACTTTCTCCGCCCGTACCCGACGCAGTTTACGCAAGACCCTGGATGAGGGGGGGCTCCGGGTCGCGCCAATCGACAGCAGCGCCTACCTAGCGCGAATCGCAGTGCTTCATCGGGCCAGTTTTGCCCGTACCCGGGCGGCGCCGCCGCCGTTGATGCCGACGGCGATGCTGGCGGATGCTCGCGGGGGCGAGACCTCGTGTTTGCTCGGCGCGTTTGATGCCGAGGTCGCACCGCCCGAGGATATGGTCGCCTTCGCTTGGGCGCGCCTACACGGCGATTACGCCAGCTACGATACAGCCGGTTCGGTGCCGGTCGCGAGTGGACGCGGAAGGGCTCCCGGCGCGGCGCTGATGTGGCAATTGATGCGCTGGGCGCGGTCGCGCGGCGCAGTGTGGTTTGATTTGGGCGGGACCATTCCGGCCGACGCGCCGGCCGACCACCCGCTGCACGGGATCGCCGCGTTCAAACGTGGGTTTGCGGCCGATGAGCGTGAGGTGGCGATCGAGCTCATGTTCACGCCGGCGACCGCGTTGGCGCGAAGCGTGGCGGCGCTGCGCGGGTCACTGACCTGGCTGCGGCAGCGATCTGGAACCGGACCGGATACGGGCGCGTGATTCCGTGAACGCGAGGATTGGAGAGAGATCTGCCGGGATCCCGGGGTTACCCGATTTCTCGATGAATCGCCAGTTTCAAAGCGCGCGTGCTGGCCGCGCGCGCTTACGGATCGGGGTGGTGGTCGAGGCGATGGAAATTCCGCGGTTTGCGCGCCAGGTGCTCGCTGACATCGCCGGGAGCCGGTTTGCTGAGGTGGTGGGCGTCATTGTGTGTCCATCGTCGGGGTACCTGGATGCCAGCGAAGCCGCGTCCGCCATACCGCAGCTTAAATTTGGACGCGATCAGCCGGGTCTGGTTTACCAGCTCTATTTGGTGACGCTCGACCGTCGTCGTCGAGCGACCGACCCGGTCGAACGCGTTGGGTTTGACGATCTGGTGTCCGGTGCGCAGCGACTCGATATCGGCCATGCGGCGGTCGGTGTGGATACGGAGACCGCGCAACGTCTGCGCGCGTTGGCGTTTGATGTCTTGATTCGGTTCGGTGTTGGGGGTTCGGTCGCGGACTTGAGTCAGTACGCCCGCCACGGTCTTTGGGCTTATGCCTATGGCAGCGATCCCGCCACGGCGGACTTGCCGCTGATGCTGCGCGAGGTGATGGAGCGGCGGCCGACCTCACGGGTATGCCTGCAAGCGACCCAGGCCGATGGCGCTGTGCTGGATTTATGCGAGGCTCGATTTTCGACCTCGCCAACGCTATCGGTCAGCGCCAATCGCTACGCACCGTTGTGGGGATCCACCCATTTCGTCATTCAGCAGCTTAATGCCCTGTATGAAACCGGTGTGCTCGGGCACGGCTCCGGCTATGGGACCGGGAACGGGTCCGCGGCGCCGGCCCGCGCGGCGCCAGGGCCACCCGGCAATCGGGAGATGCTGGGCCTGATCGCGCGGCGCATCGGTGGGATGCTCAAGCGTTCGCTGGGGCGCCTGCCCGAATGGGCGCGGCGCGGCCCGGTCTCATTGCAATGGCGGATTGCGCTGCGGCGGGCCGCCGCGCCGATGCCGGGGAGTCCCGCGCAAACCGATCTCGATCGGTTCCAGTGGCTCGACAGCCCGCAAGGCCATTTTTGGGCTGACCCGTTCCTGTTCGCGCACGCGGGCGAGACTTGGTTGTTCTTCGAAGACTACGACTACGCACTTGACCGAGCCTTGATCGGTTGCGGCAGGCTTGACGCCGCCGGCGTGCTGCGTGAGGTGCGGCCGGTACTGGAACGCCCCTATCACGTTTCGTACCCGCAGGTATTCGAGCATGACGGGGAAATCTACATGGTGCCTGAAACGGCTCAAGCGGGGGGCGTCGATCTGTATCGGGCACGCCGGTTTCCGGGTGACTGGGTCTTGGTGCGCCGGCTGCTCGATGTGCGGGTGGTCGACGCCACGCTGGTTCACCACGCCGGGCGGTGGTTGATGTTCGCCTCACCGATGGCGGTGACCGGGCATGCGCCGTTGACCTATCTCTGGAGCGCCGAGAATTTGCTCGGCGAATGGCGGCTGCATTCGTCGACGCCGGTGTGCGACGACGCGACCCGCGCGCGCGGTGCCGGTGCGATCCTGCAGCAGAATGGGCGGTTGTACCGTCCGAGCCAGGACTGTGCCAGCGGCTACGGGCGTGCGCTGTGGTTCAACGAAATCCGGCGTTGGGATGGCGAAACTTATGTCGAGCACCCGGTCGCGCGCGTGGAGGGCGGTGCGGTACCGGATCTGGTGGGCGTGCACACCTACAATCGTTGCGGCGAATGGGAGGCGATCGACGGCCAGTTTCGGTGGCCGCGGCGGCGCTTTCGCTGACGCGCGTCAACGCGGTGGCGGCTCGGCCAGCAGCTCGCGCAGATCGCGCAAGGTGACGAATCCCGGGAGCTCCTGCGCTGGCCGGGTGGTGTCGGGCTGAGCCAATCCATAGAGGTGGGCGATGCCGTAGCGCGCTGCATTGCTGAGCACGCTGTGGTTGTCATCGACCAGCAACGTCGTTGCGGGATCAAACGGCTCGTACTGGCGCAGGATGTCCCAGAAGCCCTCCGCTTCCTTAGGCAGCTTCAGATCGTGGGTGCTGATGATGCGATGGAAGCGGTGCGCGAGCCCGGTATGTGCCATCTTGAGCTGGATGCTGTGCGGATGGGCGTTGGTGAGCAGTACCACGCGCACGTCGTGCTGCAGAAGCGCATCAAGGAACTCCTGCACGAACGGCAGCAGATGGATGCGATCGGCAACCTCGCGCTTCATGCCGGCGATATCGAGTTTGAGGGTGCGCGTCCAATAGTCGACGCAGTACCAGTTCAAGGTGCCGCGTACCTGCTGATAGAGGCCGAAAACGTGTTCGCGGGTCTCCTCGTGCGGTGTTCCGTGCACTTCGGCATAGCGGCGTGGGACATGTTCGAGCCAGAAATGGTTGTCGAAATGGAGGTCGAGGAGCGTACCGTCCATATCCAGGAACACGGTGCGCAGGTCAAGCCAGTTGAGCATAAGCGGAGGACACGTGCGTCGCGATGAATTGGCCCGGCACTCTAGCACAACCTGTCGAGCGCTCGGGATTTCGCAAATCCGTCGTGGCGCGACTACGCTATTGAACAATGACTTTGCGGAGTGGTGTCGATGAACCTCGGGCGTGGAACTCGGGCTGGGTTGCTGGTGACCGTCCTGGCGGTGGGGGTTGCGCTCCACGCGGAGCCGGATTTCCCTGACGAGGTCGATACCTCGCACGTCAATTCCGGCGATCTGACTTTCCTTGAGCACCCGCCCGCCAATGCGGTGCATCACCATCACAACGCGATTCGCATCACCCCAAGCAGCCTGACTGACGGCTGGGTGCGGATGGATCAGTGTCACGAACACCTCGATGCGGTGCCCCGGGCCCAGATCGTCTACCGCGAGGGCCGCGTGCGGGATTTACGCATTACGCGCGATGCGGGTATCGAAGCCGCGTGGGTGGAAGGCGCCACGGTGCAACTGCGCGCCGTCGGCAAGCCGGCGGTGCTCTGCGTGAGCGCCGATACCCAGGCCCTACAGGACAATCAGGACGGTACTTACACCTTGGCCAGTGGCCCCTTCATGCGTCAATTTCTCGACGGCTACTATCCGATGCGGGTCAGCATGTCGATCGAATTTCCCGAGGAACTGCGCTTTCTCGACACCAGTCCGAATCGTCAGCGTGGCTTCGAGGTGTCCGAGGAGCCACGCCGGATTCGCCTGAATACCTGGTTCGAGGGTCGCTTGCGCACCGAGATTCGCTTCGACCGGCCGCGCCGGGGTTGATCTGTTATGATCGAGCGGTGAGCAAACACCCGCAAATCGAACGCCGCGAGCTCATCGCACGCACCCGTCTGTTTCACATCGAACAGCTCGACATCGTGTTCGGCAACGGACGCCAGGTCAGTTATGAGCGGCTGGTGACCGGCGGTCTTGGCGCGGTGCTCGCGGTACCGATGCTCGATGCCAATACCGCATTGCTGATTCGCGAATACTCGGCCGGTACCGACCGGTACGAGCTCGCGTTGCCGAAGGGGCGGATGGAGCCCGGCGAGACCCCGGAGCAGGCGGCCAATCGCGAGATGACCGAGGAAATCGGCTACGCGGCCCGCCGGTTGACGCCGCTCACGCGATTGTCCCTCGCACCCGCGTACATGGCGCATGCGATCCATCTCGTCCTCGCCGAGGACCTGTATCCGGAACGCGCCCAAGGCGACGAACCCGAACCGCTCGAAGTGGTGCCCTGGCCGCTTGACCAGCTGCTGGAACTGAGTTTGCGCGAAGATTGTAGCGAGGCCCGCAGCATTGCCGCGCTGTACATGGTGCGCGACTACCTCAATCAAAGGGAGACTGGCTGATGACACCCACCAACGAACAACTTGCCGCTCTGCTGGAGGCCTGCCGTGCGATCGCCGCGGCGGCGGGTGAAGCCATCATGCAGGTCTACGAACACGGATTCGACGTGCGGTACAAAGACGACCGCAGCCCGCTCACCGAGGCCGATCTGCGCTCGCACCATCTGATCGTGGCGCGTCTCGCCGCGCTTTCGCCGCGCTTTCCGATCCTGTCGGAGGAGTCGAAATTCGAGCCCTACGACGTACGGCGCCAATGGCTGACCTACTGGCTGGTCGATCCGCTGGATGGGACCCGCGAATTTGTCAAACGCAACGGTGAGTTCACCGTCAATATCGCGTTGATCCACCACGACCGACCGATTCTCGGCGTAGTTCATGCCCCGGCGTTACAGCGTGGCTATTCGGCCGCCCGCGGTCTCGGCGCATGGCGTCAGGACGGCGCCGAGGCCTGGCGCGCGATCGCGACCCGTGACCTCGATCTCGCGCGGTTGACGGTCGCGAGTTCCAAGTCGCATCGCGATGAGCGCCTGGAGGCGTTTCATGCCGCGTTGCCCGCACACGCGCGCGTTGTCATGGGCAGCTCGCTGAAGCTCTGCCTGGTCGCCGACGGGCAGGCTGATCTCTATCCACGGCTCGGCCCGACCTCGGAGTGGGACACCGCCGCGGCGCAAAGCATCGTCGAGGAGGCTGGCGGCCGGGTTACCGACCTTGCGCTGCGGCCGCTGCGCTACAACACCAAGGAGTCGCTCCTGAATCCGGAGTTTTTCGTGTTCGCGAAATCGGACCAGGACTGGTCGCGGTACTTGCCGAACCGCTGACGCGACGGGCCGGTCGCGTACTCGATTCTTGGCTTCCGTGTTTACTGTCATGGCGAGGACACCGCCCCGGGCCGGCCAAGCGGGAGACGCCGTAAACCCATCCCTGGGGGCTCGCCAGCCGCCTCCCTGCGGCCGATGCTCCCGCCTGATCTACCCGGCGGCACCCCTGAGAGTCGGGCATTTCAGGTTAACTCGCTCCCTGTCGCGCCACGCGCTTAGGGAAGGGCTAAATTCAGATTTCCTGATCCCTTCC
>CAZUJU010000002.1:0-8092 GCA_964620675.1 uncultured Thiotrichales bacterium
TACACTGGGTTCCGGCATTGGGCATGTACGTCCCTATACACTGGGTTCCGGCATTCCCTGCCGGAATGACGGACGGGGGGTACGCTCATACGCCGCTTACCACCGTCACCCCGGCATGGATTGCCGGGGCCTAGTGTCCAGGGACGGACAGCCCGTAGGGTGCGCTGACGCAGAAAGCGCACCCATCGTGAACGCACCTTGAACAATGCGCCTC
The DNA here is from genome assembly GCA_964620675.1 of uncultured Thiotrichales bacterium. GTDB lineage: Bacteria > Pseudomonadota > Gammaproteobacteria > UWMA-0217 > UWMA-0217 > CAYSFW01. The sequence goes on from CAZUJU010000002.1 coordinate 215, forward strand.
GCAGACTCGGCGCATCCTACCGTGCCGACGTAGGCTTCCATGACGAACTTCTATCGGTAGCAAGTCGCGGCACACGCAAATAGTCGCGGGTTTACTCCGGCAACAACATCCAACACCAAACCCATTTACGCGCCGCCTATACGCCGCAGATAGCCATCGGATCAAGCCAAGTCACTTCCGGCCCTGGACGCATGTTGGATTGTGCGACCTGACCCCGATTTCCCTGACCCCGATCTCCGTGACCAACGCCGGCATCCGTGACGCCAACACCCTCGGCGTATCGCAAGTACGCGCCCGGACGCTGATCGAAGCGGCCAGAGAAGTGCTGCGATGAGGCTCCTGCGATCGTTCGCCCAGCGGCCCTGACAAAAACCCGAAAACCCCGGCAGTACACAACACACCGGGGTTGGGTTCGGCGTGCAAGAAGCGCCTCCGCGGCAACCCGAAAACCCGTTCCGTTGCGGACTAACATTTTTGGCGAATTGCCTGGGAACACACCCTCTGAGCGGGTGTGAAAATATCCCGCAATCTACTGCGGACGCCCCTCGCGTCGATTGGGGATATTTTCACAGGCGCTGAGTCCCAAACGTCAGTCACGCGTAGAAAATGGCGGCGAGCGGCGAGCCGCTGCGCTCGGACACCGAACGCGCGGAAAAAATATCACCGTATTCCGCGCAGTCCCAATGGATCGTCGGGATCGATACCGGTCAAGAATGGTAAGCGTCGGTCGGCGTGGGTGATCTGATAGACTTTGCCGATCCAGTTGCCGATCACGGCGGTGCCGGTATCGTGCCAGGTGTTGTGCACGCGACGGGCAACCAGATCCTCGGGAAATTCCGGCACCTCGCGACCGCGTTCCAATGCATGCAGCAGGCGCTCGCGGTATTCGTTAAGGATCGCCTGGGTTTGCAGGTCAAAATAATGCTCAAGAAACGGCGGGTATTCGGGTCGCGCGCCTTTGGCAAACAGCGTGACTTCGCGTTTGTATTCCTTGAGCAGACTAACCGTGTCGTATTCCGGATGGCCCTGGAAAAATATCAACCGGAACAGGTCGTCGCTGACCGCGAGATGCACGCCGGCGGTCGCGCTTTCGACCAACACGTGCAAACCGGCGGCATCGAACTGGCCGCGGCTGATGTCGTTGAAGCGCGAGTGAGGGACGTCGAAGCGGGTGTTGACGTCATTCACCAGCGGATGTTGCCGATCGACGACGTGGTGGTCATACACGCCCCAGCGCTTGAATCCGAGCGGGCGGCGTTTTTGCCCATAGCGAAACTGCAGGACGGCGTGAGTCGCGAGGCAGGAACACAGCACCGAGGTAACGTTTTCCGCGGCCCAGTCGATCACCCGCGTCAGCGGTTGCCAGAACGTTTCGCGCGCGAGATCGGCCTGCGAGACATTGGCGCCGGTGATGATCAACGCATCGAGTCCGTCGCGCTGGATGTCCTCGAAGCTCTCGTAGTACTGCGCGATGTAGTCTCGCGCTTGGGCACCTCGCGTAAGCTCGGGCAGTGTAAACGGATGCATGTAGAACTGCGCGATTGGGTTGCTGTCGCCGACCATGCGAAAGAACTGACGCTCGGTGGCGGCGAGTGCGGCGTCGGGCATCATGTTCAAGAGCCCGATGTGCAGTTCGCGAATATCCTGGTGCGTCGCCTTTTCGGGCGTGAGAATCGTTTGACCCTCGGCGTGCAGGCGTTCAAAAGTGGGTAATGCGGTGTTGGCTACCAACGGCATTGTCGTTTCCCTCGCGGCTCAGCTTTGACGCGCGATCGCGCGCTCGATCAAATCGATGAAATCATCCTCGTTCGCAACCTCGGCCAGCTCCTCCGTCGTGACCGTGTAGCCGTAGCGCTCGGCAATCGCCTGATAGCGCGGCAAGCGGGAGTAGAACAGGCGCGGAAATACCCACCGCACGAAGTCGTCCGGTTCGATCAACGCAACGTAGGCGAGTCCGCGTTCGGTCATGTATTCGGCAAGGTGCTCGTCGAGAAACGCCTCGCGATAGTAAAGCGGCTTGGGGTCGGCCAAGGCCCGCTCGACCAGCTGCTCTTCGTCGTGCCGGGTGGCGCGGATGTAAAGAATCAGGGTGTGTCGTTCGAGCACCTCGATCACCGCGGGGTCATCCAGTTCGCACAGGCTGCCGCCGGCGTCGTTCAGAAAATGCTCGTAGCCGTAAATCGTTTGCGCCTTGCGGATGAACTCCGGCACGTCTTTCATCGTCGCGATTTCGGCTTCGCGATGCAGATTCTGGCGCCGTTTGAATTCGCCCAGCGCGAGCCCGTCCCGCTCCGGGTTGCCGATCTTGCCGAGAAAACTCGATACGGGTTTGAGATGATCCACCGTGATGTTGTTGCGGATGTAGATCGAATCGGTGCGGAGCAGATCGCGCAGAAACGGCACCTGCATCGCCTGCTGCTTGAGGTTGTCGAGCATCGGCTCGTCGAGGTAACGGGTGCCGATGCGATAGTCGCCCGAGTAATGAAACCAGTGCTTGTAGCGCAGCATGCAAGCCAACCGGGTCTTGCCCACCCCTGACATTCCGAGCAGGGTTACGCTCTTGTTGCCCCAGGCCCGCCATTGTGCCGCACTCAATTTCACCGCGCTTCCCCGTATCGATACTCTCACCGGTAAGATTCGCACGCACGGCGGGATGCGTCCAGCAGACAAATCGGTGTACCCTTTTCGGGTCTTGCGAATTCGGAGTTGTCCCCTGATGGTGAATGCCCCTCGACTCAGGCGCGGCGTGCTTGCGCTGATTTTGAGCCTTTGCGCCGCGACGGCACTGGCCAATCTGCCGCACCCGGCGAGCGTGCCAGGCGGGATCGCGGTGGTGTCGCTTGCGCCGGTGCAAGCCGGCATGGCGCCGCCGCGCGCATGGTTCAATGATCGTCAGGTGCTGGTGACATCCCGCGCGGGCCACTGGACTGCGCTGGTGGGCCTGCCGCTCGATACCAAACCCGGTGCGCATACGTTGCGCGCCGGTCCGAGCAAGGCGCAGGCGCACGGTGTCCAATTCGCAGTCACGGCCAAGAAATACCCGGAGCAACGCATCACCTTGCAGGACAAGGGCAAGGTCGAACTCTCCGCCGAGGCGCTGGCGCGGGTCAAACGCGAACAATCGGAAATCAGTCGTTATAAAAATCATTGGCGCGCGACGGACGCGGTGGATCTCGAGTTTGCACCGCCGGTCGAAGGTCCGTTGTCGAGCCGCTTTGGGCTACGCCGCTTTTTCAACGATCAACCGCGATCACCCCATTCCGGCCTTGATTTCGCGGCGCCCAAGGGCACCCCGGTGATGGCGCCGAGCGCCGGGCGCGTGGTCGGCGTCGGCGATTTTTTCTTTACCGGCAACGCGGTTTATCTCGACCATGGCAACGGCCTGATCAGCCTGTATGCGCATCTCGATCGCGTCGACGTCCGCGCGGGCGACACGTTGGCGCGCGGCGATCTCATCGGCGCCGTCGGTAAGACCGGGCGCGCCACCGGCCCCCACCTGCACTGGAGTATTTTCATGAACGGCGCCGCGGTTGACCCGGAGCTGTTTCTGCCCACGCTCACGTCACAACGCTGAAATCGGTGCGGATTCGTGCGCGATCGTGGTGCGCGGAAATGACGCAAACCGCGCCCAGGCGCTAGACTCATGGGTTCACCCCGCTGAGCCGAGCGTTTCCGCATGACCGTATCTCCGTCTGAATGGCGCCGCTACCTGCGTCTGCGCTGGAGTATTTACGCGATCCTGATCGTGGCCTACATGACGGTGTATTTTCACCGCATGGCGCCTGGCGTGGTCGCGGCCGAGCTGATGCAGGCGTTTCAGATCTCCGGCGCAGCGTTGGGTTCGCTCGCGGCGATGTATTACTACATCTACACCGCGATGCAGATTCCGGCTGGGGTCCTGGCCGATACCCTCGGATCGCGTGTCAGCGTGACCATCGGCGCGCTGGTGGCGGGGTTTGGGTCGATCCTGTTCGGGCTCGCCGAGACGTTTACGCTCGCGGCGTTGGGGCGGTTTCTGGTGGGTCTCGGCGTGAGCGTGGTGTTCGTCGGCTTGATGCGCTCCAACACGCAGTGGTTCAGCGAGCGCCGTTACGGCTTGATCAGCGGACTGACGCTGTTGCTTGGCAATATCGGTTCGATCCTCGCCGCCGGCCCGCTCGCGATGTTGTTGGGCGCGGTGTCGTGGCGCAGCGTCTTCGTCGGCATCGGCGCGTTTTCACTGGTGCTGGCGGTGGTCAGCGCATTGTTCGTGCGCAATCGCCCGGAGGATACCGGCTTGCCTTCGGTCCGCGAACTGGAGGGTAAAATCAGTCATCCGGCGCGCCACCAGCATTGGCTGCGCGATCTCCGCGATGTCTTTGCCACCCCGGCGGTGTGGCCGAGTTTTTTTGTCATGTTCGGGGTCACCGGCAGCCTGTTCGCCTTCGCCGGGCTGTGGGGCGTGCCGCTGATGCGCGACGTTTTCGGGCTCGATCGCACCGGAGCTTCGCTTTACACCACCACCGCCCTGGTCGGATTCGCCATCGGTTGTTTCGCGATGGGGTGGTTTTCGGATCATCTCGGACGGCGCAAGCCGGTCATCGTCGGCGCCTGCGTGCTTTCGCTGCTGGCCTGGGTTGGGTTGATTCTGTTGCCGTGGGGCGTCGGATGGAGCGGACTGGCGTTGTACGGTCTGTTGGGCCTGACCGCTGGCGGCTTCGTGGTCGGTTACGCCGCGGCGAAGGAAGTGGTTCCACCCGGGGTTGCCGGCATGGCGATCGCGTTGGTCAACACGGGCCTGTTTCTAGGCGCCGCGATCATGCAACCGGCGTTCGGCTGGGTGCTGGATCTGTCTTGGGATGGCACCCTGAACGCGGGCGTGCGCCAGTACGCCGTTGCCGACTATCGCAACGGCCTCTGGCTCTCCGCCGGGTTTGCGCTCATGGCATCGGTCGCCGCGCTGTTTGTGCGCGAAACCCATTGCCGCAACCTCACCGTTGCCGAGCACTGAGCAGGATTATTCGTCGCGACCGATAATCCGATTGGGGTTGAGCGCGGGTAGGCGTTGCCGCGGCTTACGCCGCCACCCGCCAAACGGCAATAGCGGGGGCCGGGTTTCATGTCGAAACCGACGTTTCCACGACTCGAACTCGATCGGCGTGCCGCCGTAGTTGCAACCTTCCATTTCGTCGACCAGGCGCTGCATCCGATCGGGATTGATCCGGGCGTTGGTCTCGATCAGTTTGCCGGTGATCTGCGGGATCGGCGAATTGACTGGAATTTCGAGGTACTTCGTTGAATAGAGCTGGAACAATTGGCACCAGTCGGCCGGATTGTCCTCGATTTCGAGGCGATTGACGCAATACCAAATCTTGTACGGGGCCGGCAGAAAATGGACGAATCGTTGCCAGAGCCGACGCAGGTGATAGCGCGGCGAGAGCGGCGCCGGACCCGCGGGTTCCGGCTTGGCAATCGCAACCCGAGATCCGGCGCGGCGTTGCCAGCGTTGGCGCAATAACCGCAACCGGTCCAGCCAGCCGAAGGTCTTGGCGAGCCAGAATAGTAGGTACGGCGCGACGATCAACGCGCCAATGATCAAAATGGCGGACAACCCGACGCTATTACGCCCGGTCGCTGCCGGTAACGTAGAATCGGGCACCGCTTGCGACGTCGCACCTTCGACAAACAAGGTCGGAAAGCGCACTGCGCTGATCTCCTGACGCTGTTGCCGAGCATTCCACCAGCGGATATCGACATCCGCAATCGCCATTCCGCCCCGCTTGACCGGAATCAACGTGAAGCGCTCGACACGCTTGCCGATGATCGAGCTGCGCCCGGGTCCGAGGCGATTTTCCAGCGACACCGATTCGCGATAGACCTTGGCACCGACCGGATTCAGATCCGCCGCGACCGACGGCAACTGATGCGCGAGCGTACCCGTACCCTCCAGTGAAACCGTAAGACTCAGTGGTTCGCCCACGCGCACTGCCTCGGCGTCCGCGAATTCCGCGTGGGTGCGTAAAAAGTCCAGGGCGCGCCAGGGCTTGACCCCGGCCTCCGGAGTGAGCACCTCAACCGCGAGGTCAGCCCCGGCCGTCACGGCGAAGGTCGCCGCCGGTGCCGAATTCGATTCCGCGCCGCGCGCCGCGGTGGCAAATTCGCCGACGACTTTCACCGGCGGTATTTCCAGTGACCCGGTGCGCAGCGGCGTCAACGCGTAGAGATATTCGGTGACGAATCCCTTGCGCTTGTCCTGCCAATGCTCGCGCGTCTCGGCATATATCAGGGATTCGACCATGAAGTCCGGAATTTTCGGCAACTCGAGCGCGATCGTCTTGATATTCCCCTCACTGAAGACCCGCACGGCATAAACGAGCGCTTGCTGCGGATAGAGTGTGGTTCGATCGAGCGACACTTCGACACGCGGCGGCCGATCATTCACCGCAGCCGCCGGCGCGGGGCTCGCTGCACGCGCAGCTGGGTAGGCTGGCGTGACCCCACCGCGATACGGCTGCATCGGCACCGCGTAGAAATCACTCATTGAAGTTCCGCCGGGCCGCGATTCGCGCGCACCCGCGCCGCGCTGGCTACCCAATGAAAAAGCTGACCCCCCGGCGCTCGAATCGAGAGCGGTCGTCACCGAGTGATCCTGCGTATCCGATCCCCGCGAAAATGAAAAACCAAACGCCAGTGCCGGCAGCAAGCCGACAAGGCACGTAATGGTTACAACGCATCTCGTCATTTCGTTTCAACCTCCTCTCGTGACGCTGAAAATCGTTAGATCGTAGTCCTGCTACCAGGGCCGGGCCTCGTGAAAATATCCGCCGTATTCCTCTACCAGGCGTTGCTCCTGGAGCAAAAACCGCAGCCGCAACAGCGCCGCCGGATCGGCCTCCACCTGCGAAAGTTGGTGTTCCATCGCTTCGACATCGAGTTCGGAAGCCAGCGATTTAGCGCCCTCGGTCGTGCCGGCCACGCGCTCCGATACGGCGTTTCCGGTTTGCTCAAACTGCTCCACCCCCGCAGAGGACGCGCCGGACAGCAGCGACGAAGGCGCCGGCCGCGCTGCCTGAGGCAGCGGCCGCGGCGGCGAACTACGCGTATCTTCCACCTCGCGCTGAGTATCCGGGGCATCGCCCTGCCCTGCCTTCGGCGCGGGTGTAGCGGGTTTCTCATCGCGCTCTTGCGCGGAGAGCTCGCCACCCGCCGCCGGATCAGACTTCGCCGCGTCCGGCTTATTTGCCTCCTCATCGCGCGGGTCGTGAGATTGCGCCTGAGCAACGGCCTCGCGCTCGGGCGCCTGTGCCGATGGCTGATCGCGCTGCGGTGACTGCGATGCGTTTGCATCACTGGAAGATGATGGCTCTTCGCGCTCAGTCGCGTCGGACGCTGTTGCTGCGTAAGCCTTGGATTGGGTCGCGTCGCCGGCTTCGGATTCGGCTCCGGTGCGCAGATCGTCCGTTGCCTGGGCGCGCGCCTGGGTGGATGTGGCCTGTTCGGCGCTTGCGTCGTGTTCGCGGTCGGCGTCCGCGTCGACCGCGGTAAGACCGGATGCGTCTTTGCCCTCCCCCGCTGCGTTGCGGAGTTCCCCCCCTTGCTCGCCAGTCTCCGCTTGCGCCCCCGAAGCGCCGTTCTGCGCTTGGCCGCCGCTCTGCTGCTGCTCCGACTGTTGCTGCTGCTCGGACTGTTGCTGCTGTTCCGACTGTTGCTGTTGCTCGGACTGTTGCTGTTGCTCGGACTGTTGTTGCTGCTCCGACTGTTGCTGCTGCTCCGACTGTTGCTGCTGCTCCGACTGTTGCTGCTGTTCCGACTGTTGCTGCTGTTCCGACTGTTGCTGCTGTTCCGACTGTTGCTGCTGCTCGGACTGTTGCTGCTGCTCGGACTGTTGCTGCTGCTCGG
>CAZUJU010000002.1:8192-129972 GCA_964620675.1 uncultured Thiotrichales bacterium
ACTGTTGCTGCTGCTCGGACTGTTGCTGCTGCTCGGACTGTTGCTGCTGCTCGGACTGTTGCTGCTGCTCGGATTTCTGCTGCTTATCGGTCCGGCTTTGCTCGGGTGGCGGCGTGAGCTCCGGTTTCTTGCGCGTTTCCGTTTCCGTTTCGGGCTCCGATTCGGAAACCCCGCTCAATGCGCGGGCGAGTGCCAGGTTGTGACCCGCGTCTTCGTGGCTCGGGTCGAGCTTGAGGACTTCCCGATAGGTGCCGATGGCCGCTTCGAACTGCTGCAACTGAAACTGCGCGTTGCCGAGGTTATATTTCGCGTCGTGCTTGACCGATTCGCGCGTCACACTGGCGAATGCATTCGCGGCCTCATCAAAACGTCCCGCGCGATAGAGTGCGACGCCGCGACGGTAGGGATCGCTAAAGCGTTCGGCCGCGGCAGCGTAGTCACCGCTCTCAAAAATCGCGCGCGCGCGATCGTCATCACGTTCGAACAGCCCGGCGTGGGCCGTGCCAACCAGCAGCAATCCCGCGCCAACCATGCACTGCCACCTCATCAGGTCGCGCTCCGGTGCTCGGTCTTGCGAAACCATGGCAGCAGTAAAAGTGCGCCGAGTGCAAGCGGCAAGTAAAAGCGCTCGTTCCAGATCAGAATGCGCCCGTCGTCGCGGTGCATCTCGCCACTGCGGCGTTCGATCGCACGCAACAACGCCCGCACATCGTCGTCCTGATAATCCGCGATCTGGTAATGCCCGCCGCCCTCGCGCGCGACCGCCCGGAGTAAATCGGCGTTGAGTCCGGAGCGTATAGGTTCGCGATTGACGTCGACAAACGGTTTTCCGCTCGGGTCGCGCACAATGTCGCCAACCTCGGTTCCTACCCCCAGGGTATGGATCATGATTCCTTTTTCGCGTAGCGCCAGCGCGGTGGCGAGCAGATTGGACTCGACGATATCGCCATCGCTGATCACCAGAATCGAGCGCGCGATCTCCTCGCCCGATTGCCCTAAAAGAAATTCCGCTTGGCGCAGTGCTTGAGTCAAGCGACTGCCGGGCATGCCGACCAGATCCGGCGTGAGCGCCGGAAGCAGACGCAACAGGCTCGCATGGTCGTCGGTCAGCGGCGAAATCACGTGCGCTGTTGACGCAAACGCAATCACCCCCAACCGCACGTTGGGGCGCAGATTCACCAAGTCTTCGACCTCCTGCCGCGCGCGGTGGTGGCGCGCGGGCTTGACGTCGTCGATCAGCATCGAACGTGACAAATCGAGAATAACGACCAATTCGTTCGCCGGACGATACAACCGCTCCTCACGAAAATCCCAGCGCGGACCGGCGAGCGCCAGCACGCCCATCACCCAGACCGCGCTCCAAAGGGCGAAACGCTGCCAATGCGAGCGCCCCTCGATCTGTGTCTGGCCACTCAGATGCGGCAGCAGCGTAGCATCGGCATACCGTTCGATGTTCGCCTGGCGCGGTGCCGGCCGCGAATGGCGCAACCAGCCCCAGAGCAGCGCCGGCACCCCCCACGCGAACAGCCACAATGGCTGCGCGAATTGAAATCCCGGTGCGAGTTCGTTCATTCCGAACGTCCTCCGCGATAAAACCGGCGTAAGTTGCCGTCAGGGTGCGCACCGAGCCACAGCAGCAGCAGCAGGCCGATGCCCAGTGGCCATCGGTACAGCGTGGTCGGTACCCACAAGGTGCGTGACTCGATCTCGGTTTTTTGCAGGCTGTCGATATGCTGGTAGATCTCGTTCAGGGCTTGTTCATCCGTCGCGCGAAAATAAGCGCCCTCGGTTGCGCTCGCGATCCGCTGCAACAAGGGCTCGTCGATCTCCATGCGTTGCTGCGTGAGCTGACCATTTTCGATGAATGGCACCAGGCCGGTGCTCCCAACACCGATTGCGTAAATCCGCACCTTGAACTGTCGAGCCAATTCGATCGCTGTCTCCGGCGCCAGAAGGCCACTGGTATTTTCGCCATCGGTCAGCAAGATCAGCACCCGCGAACCCTCCGGCCGATCACGCAGTTTTTTCACTGCTAGCGCAATCGCATCACCAATTGCGGTGCCGTCGCCGGCCATTCGGGTCTGCGCGGTACCGAGCAGGTAGCGCACCGCCTCGATGTCACCGGTCAGCGGCGACAGCACGTAGGCTAAATCACCAAACAGGATCAAGCCGATTCGATCACCCTTGCGCGCCTGAACAAAGCGATCCACCACGCCCTTGACCACCGCCATCCGCGTGACCTGGCGTTCGCCAGAGCTGAAATCGAGTGCCTCCATCGAGCGCGAGCCGTCAAGCGCCAGCATCAGGTCGTAGCCGCTGGTGCGGGTTTCGGTCCGGGCCTCAAGCCATTGTGGGTTCATTAACGCCACCACCAGACTTAACCAAATCAAACCCGGCAGCACCTCGCGCCAGCGATCGGCCCGCGATCGGCGCACCGTATGACCGGTAAAGGCCGACTCCAGATGCGCCAGGGCCGGATGTTTGAGCGTTGCGCGCGTCGCCGTTTCCACGGCTACCGCATCACGACGCGCGGGCCAAAACCGGCGCACCAGCCACGGCAGCGGGAGCATCAGGGCAAACCACGGCGAGGCGAAATCCAGCATCGGTTCAGCTCACCACACGCGGCGCGCGCGGAGCGTCCGCCGCGCTCGCTGGGGAATGTATGAGGCCTTTGACCGGATTCGCATTGGTCGTCGCCCACGGTCGCAACGCGCCGAGCAATCGCCGCAACGCCCGGCGGTCGGAATCCGAGCCGCGCGGGGCGTAGGGCAGTGTCAGCAAGATCTGGCCCTCTCGTTGCCAATCGAAACCGCGCGGATCGTTGGCACGCAACCAGGCCAACCATTCGGCTCCAGCAAGGCCGGCGCAAGCTACCCGGCCGCAGCGCGCCATCGCGATTCGACGCAGCAATTGCGACAGCGCACTCGCGAGCTGTTTCGGATCGCCGGTGCGCAGCTGGCGCCGCAACGCGATGAGTTCAAGCCGCGCGTCGCGTCGCCATTGATGCTGCCGGTCGCGCCACAATCGCCATCCCCAATGCGCCAACAGCAGGCACGCGACCGTACCCGCCAATACCAGCCACCACCCGGGCGCCGGTGGCCACGCGCTCGCCGGGTCGAGGCCGCGAATGTCGCGTAACGTGAAGATTTCCGGCTCGCTCAATTGAGTCTCCGTCTTGCCAGGCGGGCCCGCAGTCCGAGCAGCAAGGTCTTATGAATATCCTCATCGGTCCGCACCGGGAGCAAGGGAATGCCCAGGCGGTTGGTCAACAGGGTCAATTCGTGGCGGCGATGATCCCAGCGCTCGCGGTAGCGTTGCCGGCCCGCGCTGTCGTCGGTATCCACTTCGATCAGGCGCCCGTCTGGGCCACGGAATACCACCTTGCCCATCGCCGGCAGCTCAAAATCGGCCCGATCGTCGACCGGCAGGAGCACCAGCGTGTGCTTCTCCCGCATCCCCGCCAAGGCGTGTTCGAGTGGCCCACTCTCGTCATCGAACGCCGCAACGACAAAAATGACCGAGCCGGAATGCAAACCGCGCCGCAGCCGCAGCAACGCATTGGTCAATGAAGCCGGGTCGCGCGGACCTTGCGCCGTGACTTCGGTCAGCGCGTGCAACGTGCGCCACAATGCGCGCCGCCCGCGGGTCGGGCGAAAATGCCGAAACTCGTGGGTCGGATCGCCGAACAGCAATGCCCCAACCCGTTCGTTCGCCGCGCTCGCGGACCAGCCGAGTAACGCAGTGGCGCGCGCCGCTTGAATCGACTTGAAGGTACCGTGCGTCCCAAAATGCATATGCGGCCCCTGATCGACGCAAAACATGACGGTCCTTTCGCGCTCTTCGCGAAAAACTTTGAGATGCGGTTGTCCGGTGCGAGCGGTGACGCGCCAGTCCATATTCCGGATGTCGTCGCCTTCGTGATATTCGCGCGATTCGTCGAAATTGAGACCGCTGCCTTTGAATGCCGATGCGTAAAGTCCGATCAACGCCGAATTGACGAGATGATGCGACTCCATTCCCAGCGTGCGGGCGTGGTGGCGAATTTCCAGCAGATCATCGAGTTGGGGGCGTAACGACGGCATGCTAATCCTCGGTGGATGCTCAGGGTATCGCCACGATCTCCAGCAAGCGGCGCACCACATCGTTCGCGGCGACGCCATCGGCTTCACCTTCGAAGGTCAACAGGATGCGATGCCGCAGCACCTCATGCGCGACCCGTTGAATATGATGCGGCGCAACGAAATGGTCGCCGTCAAGCCAGGCCTGCGCGCGCGCGCAACGCGCCAACGCGATGGTCGCCCGCGGTGAGGCACCGAAACGCAACCAGCGCGCGAGGTCTGCATCGAATTGACTCGGTTGGCGACTCGCGATCACCAAATCCACGATGTACTCGGCGAGCTTCGGATCGAGATAGGTCGCGGCCGCCTCCTCGCGCATCCGAAACAAGTCCGCCAGTGGCAAGCGCTCGCTCGGCGGCTGCGGTGGCTCGCGCTGTCGTTGTATATCGAGCGCAAGGATGCGCAGCTCCTGCTCGCGATTGGGGTAATCCACCCAGACATGCATCATAAACCGGTCGAGCTGCGCCTCGGGTAGATTGAAGGTGCCCTCCTGCTCAATCGGATTTTGCGTCGCCAGAACCATGAAGAATCGCGGCAATGGATAGGTGCGTTGCCCAACGGTCACTTGGCGCTCCGCCATTGCTTCCAGCAAAGCGGACTGTACCTTAGCCGGCGCGCGGTTCACTTCGTCGGCAAGCAGCACATTATGGAAGATCGGGCCCGCTCGAAACTCGAAGCTGCCTTTGTCCTGCAGAAAGATGTCGGTGCCGATCAAATCCGACGGCAACAAATCGGGGGTGAACTGAATCCGGTGAAAATCACTCTCGATCGCATCAGCCAAGGCCTTGACAGCCGTAGTCTTTGCCAACCCAGGCATCCCTTCGAGCAACATGTGACCATCACTCAAGAGACAGACCAGCATACTGTTGATCAATGCCTCCTGCCCGACGATGCAGGATTGCAGATGATCACGAATCGACTTGAGATGCGATGCGCCCATGTTGACTCTTTAACTTAAGATGGGTGAACCCACGGAACTCGAGGGAAATGACTCGACATGGTTACTGCAAGGCCGCAGCCGGTCAAGTAAATCGTTCTATATTAGAATTACCAAGTATCTGAATATAAGCTGCTTGTCGGTCGCGGATGTAGTTCATACCCAGGCCGATGCGTGTGCCGGCGCAATTGGATTCCAGCCTCGAATTCGCGCCGAAATCAAGGCGAATGTCAGTCGCTCGGCACCACATGCCGATACACACACGCGGGCGGCCTGAATTAAATGAACGCTACGGCTGACTCGCGAATTGCGCGCGCAGCCAGGTTCGCGCCAGCGCTCTTTGCCTTTTCAGGCGCTGGCGCCGAAATGGCAAACGTAATGCAATGTGTCGAGCGTTTCGATCTCAAACGCCGAATCTCCGGGAACGCTGAATGACTGCCCACCACCATATTCGCACCACTCGCTTTCACCTTTGAGGCGAACTTTGCAACGACCGGCCACAAGTTCCATCATCTCCGGTGCGGCGGTATTGAAAACGAGTTGACTTGGCAGAATGACGCCGACGCTTTTACGGTTACCGTCGGCGAGCAGCACGGTATGCGAAATACACTTGCCATCGAAGTAGACATTCGCTTGTTTGACGACGCTGACATGATCGAGCTGGGACATCGGAATACCTAAAGAGATTGAACACGTGGTGCGCATTCTCGCATGCGTTCACCCGCCGCGCAGCAGCGCCAGGATCAGCGTGAGCAATGAATAGCCGACGAGGAGTCCAATCGCGAGCTTGCCGACGAGATTGCCGAGTTTATTGAGCGAGCGATGGCGTTGCCCGAGGGCGCGTGTTGCCTGTTCGATCGCAGCGTGATCTTGCGGCGAAAGGGTGTGAGCGATGTAGGCGCGGCGATGCGGCAGTATGATCGCGTCGATCGCAGCGATGGCGGTGATGATGTCGGTACGAAACAGATCGGTCCCCGCGCCGGAGCGTTTGAGTGCCTCGTGGGCATGCATTCGTGCCGCTTCGATATCCTCGAATTCGGCGACAAACCAGGTTTCGACGGTCGCATTTTCGGAGTCGTCCGCGAGCGGTGGCTGTTCCGAGTGTGCGACAAACACCAGACCTGGGTGCTCGCGATGGGTTTGAACCGAAAGAAAACCGGAATGGATCACGCCCACACTCCCAACTTGATTTCTAACCGAGCACCGGGCGCGCTGCGCGCCGTTCGCCACGGGATTCGGGCGCTCGAACGCAGGATCGGATCGCGGGCAGAATTCGCCGCAACGCGACGCGGTTTGATGGGTCGAGACATTCGGGTTACCGAGGTTGTCGCTGGTGGCCGAAGTCTACGCAATTCGCGCGCGGGCTGCCGGTTTCTCCGCTTCGGCCATCACATCCAGCCGGTACAGAATACGCGTGACAGCCTCGCTCGGGTCAAATTCAGCGTCGGACTTAGCGAGTTCAACGCCCATCACAATCAGTCGCACGGGCAACTGGTGTAATGCGCGCCCAAGATGCAACGCCGAGGCGAGACCGAAGCCATGACTCGATGTGGGGGCCGTGGCGGGCAATTCGTCCAGGTCGAGTTCGCGTACGCTGCCGGCGCGCGCGCCGCTAAGCATGGCATCGACAACGATCGCAGTGTCGTAGGCCTGCAGTACCCGCAATAGGTTGCTGCCTGGGCGATCACAAAGCTCGGTCGCAACGTCGCGCGCGTGGCGCGCTTGAAATTCGCGCCGCGCACGTAAGGCCTCTACCACGCGCCAGCCCAACACATCCGCGCCGAAGGGCGATCCAATTCCGATCACGACGCTGGATTTCATCGCCGTTGAATCCGTAAATCGAGAAAATGGGTGGCGCAGGAGATGCATGGGTCGTAATTGCGCACAACCATTTCGCAACGTAGCCGTAACGCATCGTCGCTGTGGTCAAGGCCGAACGCGGCGAGGGTTTCGTGCAGATCGCGCTCGATGCGCGCTTGATTCTGACTGGTGGGCGGCACGATCCGCGCGGCGGTGATTAGCCCTTGCGAGTCCACCGCATAGCGATGCCAGAGCAGTCCGCGCGGCGCCTCGGTCGCACCAAAACCGATCCCGGCGCAGGGCGCGACGGGCAGCCGCGACGTACTCGGCACCGTGTAGTTTTCGAGCAAGCGCACCGCTTCCAGCATCGCCACCTGCAGCTCGACCGCGCGGGCCACGATCGAATGAAACAGATTACGGCTCGGAAATTCGATTCCGGTGCGCGCCAACGCGGCGCGCACCGCGTCGGGCAGGCGGTCGTGGTTCAGATTGAGGCGCGCGAGCGGCCCCACCAGATAATCCGCGCCGTGTAAATGCGAATACAACGCGGTCGAGTGCGGTGCGTGCGATTCGACAAAATGCGCTGCGTATTCCTCGGCGCCGATATCCAACCCGGCATCGGAAACAATTCGCCCGCCGTTCATCGGATACTCGGTCGGGTGTCGCAATGCGACGCTGACGAACGTCTGTTCGTGCGCCGGTAACGGCAACCGCGCTGTCCACTCGACCAGGGCTTCGACCTCGGGCAGCGCGGACCGCAACCGTTGCAGCAGCTTCGCGACCCGCTCGGGCGCGGGCGCCTGGTAAAAACCCCCGACGCACATTGCGACCGGATGCACCGCGCGTCCGCCCAGCAACGCCATCAACTCATTGCCCAAACCTTGCAAATGCAAGCCACGGCGGACCTCATCCGGGTAGCGTTCGGCCATGCCGATCGCGGATTCGTAACCGAGAAAATCCGGGGCCGCCAGCAGATGGATATGCAGGGCATGGCTTTGGATCCACTCCCCGCAGTACACCGCGCGTCGCATCGCGCTGATCCAGGGCGCCGGCTCGATGCCGAACGCCTGTTCCAGCGCCTGCATCGCCGACATCTGGTACGCCACCGGGCAGATCCCGCAAATACGCGCGACGATATCCGGAACTTCGGTGTATTCACGCCCTTCGAGGAACTTCTCGAAATATCGCGGCGGTTCGAAAATACTGAGTTGCAGACGCTCGATGCGGCCTTCGCGGACCTCGAGATGCAACGCGCCTTCACCTTCGACCCGTGTCAGGGCCGGAACTTGAATCCGGATATCGCGTCCGCTCATGGATTTTCCGCCGCGGTTTGTTGCGACACCCCCGTGCCGCGAAACGCCGGCGCCGCGCTGTGGATCAGTTTAAAGCGGCGCCGCACCGCATCGGGCGCAAGACCGAGCCCCATCAGCCGGTTCGCCAGCGCGCGGGTGTTGACAGCCTCGGCCGGCCCGTAACAACCATAGCAGTCGCGACCGACACTCGGGCACAGGGCGCCGCAACCCGTGCGCGTGACCGGACCGAGGCAGGGTTCGCCCCGCGCGACCATCACGCACACCGTTTGCTGGCGCTTGCATTCGAGGCAGACCTTGTCCTGCTCAACAACGGGCGGTACCCCCGACAACAACGCGCGCACCGCCGCCACGAGCTGGCGGCTATTGATCGGGCAGCCCCACAGTTCCCAGTCCACTGCGACGTGATCACGCACCGGCGTGGCGTGCGCGAGGGTCCGAATAAACTCCGGCCGCGCGTAAACGGCGCGCCGCCACTCGGGTTCGGATTCGGCCAGATTGCGCAAGGCCTGTAAACCACCCGAGGTCGCGCAGGCGCCAATCGTGACGAGATAACGGCTGTGCTTGCGCACCGCGCGGATGCGTTCGAGCTCTTCGTCAGTCGAAATGCTGCCTTCGACGAACGCGATCTCAACCTCGGCATCCGCATCGCTCGGTCCTGCTTCGAGAAAATGCACGATCTCGACCAAACGCGCGAGTTGCAGCAAGCGCTCGCCCAAGTCGAGAAATGCCAACTGACACCCGTCGCAGGAACTGAATTTATGCACCGCAATCCGCGGTTTTCCGGCAAGCTGCAAAGCCATTCAAAACCCCTTGACGCCCAGTAGCGACCGAATTTCAAAGTACGGAAAAACCGGCCCGTCGCGGCACACGAAATGCGGCCCGAACTGGCAGTGTCCGCAATGTCCCACCGCGCATTGCATGTTGCGCTCCATGCTGAGCCAGAGGTGATCCGCCGGCATCCCGCGCGCGACCAGTTGTTCTGCGGTCGCGCGCATCATGGGCTCGGGTCCGCAAATCATCGTCATCGTACCGGTGTAATTGATCGCGGTCTGATCGAGTAGTTGCGTCACCAGACCGACATGCCATTTCCAGCCCGGCTCAGCGACATCCGCGGCCAACGCGACCTGGGTGTTGGGCACTTGCGCCCAACGCTCGTAGCGTTCACGCCAGATCATATCTTCGCTGTGCTTGACGCCTTGCAGGATCGTGAGCCGGCCGTAGCGGTCGCGACGCCGGAGCACATGTTCGATGACCGAGACCACCGGTGCGCAACCCAAGCCGCCCGTCATGATCAACACATCGTGACGCTCGGCCGCGTGCATCGGCCAACCACGCCCGAACGGCCCCCGGATGCCGACCCGATCGCCCGGCTTGAGCCGGGCCAGTGCGTGCGTGACCCGTCCGACCGCGCGGATGGTGTGGTCGAAATACCCCGTCTCGGCGATATCCGAAACGATGGAAATCGGAACCTCGCCGAGCCCATGGAGGTAAATCATGTTGAACTGACCGGGCTGAAAGCGGTAGGCCGCTTGCCGCGCGGGATCGCTAAGCCGCAAGCGCCAAGTAAAAATGGTGCGCGAATCCTGAGTCCGCTCCACGATTTCCGCCGCCTGGGGCAGGTACAGGTTTTGCGTCGATTCCAAGGCGTTGGCGAACATGACTTACTTCAAGAGTTCGTGGGCTTCTTCGGTCAGATCAATCCCGACCGGACACCAGGTGATACAGCGACCGCATCCAGTGCAGCCGCTACGTCCGTACTGGTCATGCCAGGTACCGAGCTTGTGCGTTAGCCACTGGCGGTAACGCAAACGGGTATCCGCCCGGATTACGATGCCGTGGATGTAACTGTGCCCTTGGGTAAAGCAGGAATCCCAGACGCGCTCATGGCGCGAAATTTCGCCGTCGAGTTCGGCTGTTTCCTCATCCGCGTGGCAGAAACAGGTCGGACAGACCGAGGTGCAATTGCCGCACGCGAGGCAGCGCGCAGCGACCTGATCCCAGCGCGGGTGCTCTTGGCGTGCCAGTAAGGATTCGCGCAAATCACGCCCCGGTAACGCACGGTGCTGCATTTCGGTGGCATCTCGCAATTCGTTGGCAGCGCGGCGGATTTGCTCCGGACTCGCATCCTCCAACGGCAATGCGGCAGCCACCGCCTCCCCGGCCAGCGAACCCACCTCGACCAGAAAGCCTTCGTCAAGTTCGTGCAAGGCGAGATCGAATCCCGCATCGGCATGCGGTCCGTCGCCGGTCGACGCGCAGAAACAGGTTTCCGCGGGACGGGTGCAATGCACGGCGACCGTAAACAATGCCCTGCGTTGTGCCGCGTAATAGGGGTCGCGCAGATTGCCGAGAAAATGCCGATCGTTCAGCGCCAGCGCGGCAAGATCGCAGGCCCGCACGCCGATCACCGCGCGCATCGCCGGCTCGGGTTTGGCCTCGGTGAATTCTAGCGTTCCGTCCGCATCACGCACGCAACGCCAGAGGTCTTCACGCGGTTTGAACAGCAATGGCTTCAGCGATTGCGCGGGCGCCGCCCAATCGAAATAGCGTAATCGGTCGCTACGGGTCAGACGATATTCCCCGGGGCGCTGGCGATCAGATACCCCCACCGCAAGCTCACTCGCGGACGCAATCTCTGCGTATACCACCGCACCTTCGCGCACAACCGAGCCCAGGCATTTAAAGCCCTGTTCCCGCAGCACCTCAATCAATCGACCCAATTCGACGCTGGGTAAGAATTGCACGCGACGGACAAACCTTTGTCGTTAATCTCAAAACTATAGCCTATACCAAAATGCGTTAATCCGCGTTGTCATGGATCATCGAATTTTGCGCAGGATGCGTTGCCGATGGGCTTGCCGTTAGGCATGAATGAGCGAACTTGGGCAAACCGCCCAGGTGGCATGCGCACGTCCGGCGAGGCCACGAAAATACCCGCGCGCGACCCAAAGGATTGCGCTGCGACAAACACAGCCTCTCAGGCCTGCGGGCCGAGCCCAAGCAGTTTCTCGGTCCACCCTGCCACTCGATCGAGTCGCAGGGTACCGCTGCCGCTTACGGAAACGCCGGAATCGTCGGTTCCTCGCCGAAGAGTTGCGCATTTTTGAAATGCGCGCGCACGATGCCGTTTATCTCGTCCACACGTACCTTCGGCACATCCACCATCAACAGCACGTGGCCTTCCTCCAAGGTACGCTCGAAACGCTTCAGGCGCGAATTCGGGATGCCGATGCCGATCATGCCGGCGATCCATACCCCGAGCACCGCGCCCAACAGCGCGAGCACCAGAACGATACCCAGTCCAACATTCATCGAGTGCTGCAAAGCCCAGGCGAGCCCGCCGGCAAGCGCGCCGGTCACGCCGCCCGCGATCAATCCATGTTCCATACCGGGAATCAGGTCGGTGCGTTGGGTAAAATCCGCGATCGGCAAGTTCCGCAATCCGGATTCATCCTTCGCCATGAAATGCATCCGCCGGTCATCAACCCGTGCCAACAACAAATCGCGCTCGACCGCATGCGCCGTGCCGGCATCGGGGAGAACAAAATACAGTCGATGTTTCACGCTCCACCTCCGTGCAAGGTCAGATGTGTAGAAGTTACGTGAAGAGTATAGTCAAGATCGGCTGCGTGGGCGGCCGAGTGCGGTGGCGCGCGCGAGATGCCGGTATAATCAAATGATCCAATGGCTATCAGGAGTTACTCATGGCACGCACCCCTTCCACGATGCTCGACCTCGGCACGCCAGCGCCCGAGTTTGCGCTCACCGAGCCGCGCACAGGAAAAACCGTCGCGTTATCCGATTTTGCGAACCAGCCGCTGCTGGTCGCATTCATTTGCAACCATTGTCCATTCGTCCTGCACATACAGGATGCGTGGATCGAATTCGCGCGCGATTATGGCGCGCGCGGTCTTGCCGTGGTGGCGATCAACTCGAACGACACCACCACCCACCCCGACGACGCGCCGGAAAAAATGGCCACGCGTGCGGTCGAAAAAAATTATTCGTTCCCCTACCTGTTCGACCCCACGCAAGCGGTGGCAAAGGCCTATCGCGCGGCTTGCACGCCCGATTTTTTCCTGTTCGACCGCGCCGGCAAACTCGCTTATCGCGGCCAGTTCGATAGCGCACGCCCCGGAAATGACGCGCCCAACGACGGCGCTGACCTGCGCGCCGCAGCCGACGCCGTGTTGGTCGGAAAGACCCCGGCCGCCGACCAAAAACCGAGCCTCGGCTGCAATATCAAGTGGACAGCGGGCAACGAGCCGGACTATTTCGCCTAGGTCGATTCCGCGCCGATCGCACCGACGCCCTCACCGGGTGTTGGTGCGATCGCTGCCTCAAGCCGAACGCAGTGCGGCTTGGATTTCGTTGATCGCGAGGCGCTCCGGCTCGCTGAACTGGGTGCCGCCGAATCCGAGCACACCCCCCTCCGACGCCGCGTGCGCGACTTTATCCGCAATTTCGTCGAGCCAATTTTTATACTCGGCCGTCTCCGCCGGGGATGACTTCGCCGCCAGTACGGCGCTCGCCGCGCGACATTTTTCGACCACCGCATCCTTGAAGGCCTCGGGGGGCAATTTCAACATCGGGTGACTGAACGATTCGATCGAGGATTTTTGTCCGTCCTTGAGGCGCGACTGCACGATTGCCTGTATCAATTGATTGTTCGGATATGACTTAATCGCACCCAAGGTCTGCTGCGCGAGCGCAAAAGATTCCTTCAGGGTGCCAAGGCCGCTCTTGCCAATCACCATGACGGCCGCGCCGACCAACATCGGCACATCTACCAGCAATTGCCATTCATCCGCGCTGTAATCCGATTGTGAGGACATGCGTGTTTATCTCCTGAGTTTTTGAACGATTGGGCGCGTCATTGACCGCCGCGCGTCACTATGCGGTCGCGACGCGAGTTTGGATCGAGCCGAGTATAGTCAGCGTTCGGCGCAGGGTTGAAAATTCTTGTTAAACCGACCGCGCCGGGTGGACTTAACGTAAAGAACCCGATTCCGAGGGGTGCCGCTCCGGGTTGGCCAGACGGGAGCGTCGGCCGCAGGGAGGCGGCTGCCGAGCCCCAGGGATGGGTTCACGGCGTCTCCCGCCGGCCGGCCCGGAGCGGAGCGGACTTCATCCCCCGGGGCGGTGTCCTCGCCATGAAAGTTAGAGCCGCACCAGCATCCGGCCGTGGGTCTTACCCGCCATCATTTGGTGACAATAGTCGGCGATCGCGCCCAATCCGATCTGGCCTGAAATAATGGCATCGAGGTGGGGCGGTTTCCATTCATGGGCGAGGCGTGACCAGATCGTGGCGCGCACCGAATCCGGGCAATTGACCGAATCGATACCGAGCAAACTGACCCCGCGCAGAATAAATGGCATCACCGTGGTGTGCAATTCAACGCCCGAGGCCAGTCCGATCGCCGCGATATTGCCAAGCGGTTTCGTGGTCCGGGTGATCCAGGACAGTGTGTCGCCCCCGATATTATCGATCGCACCGCCCCAGCGCGCCGTTTCGAGCGGTCGCTCGCCCAGTTCGAGATCGTGCCGCAACAACACCTGATGCGCCCCGAGCGCGCGCAACCACGCCGCCTGCTCGGGCTTGCCGGAAAGCGCAACGACCTCATAACCCTGACCGGCGAACAAACTCACCGCGAGCGAGCCCACCCCACCGCTGGCGCCGGTCACCAACAGCGGACCCAGCGCCGGCGTTTGATGATTGTCGAGCATACGCAACAGCGCGAGCGCCGCGGTAAATCCCGCCGTACCCAGCGCCGCGGCTTCGAGGAGACTCATTCCCACTGGCAGCGCTACGACGTAGTCCGCGTTGACCATTACGCATTCGGCATAGGCGCCATCGAAGCGCTCACCCATGCCGCGCCCGGTAACCAGCACCGGATCACCCGGTTCGAACCGCGGATCGGCGGACCGCTCGACCTCGCCGGCGACATCAATACCGGGCGTCATCGGCAGACTTTTTAGAATCTTGCCGGTACCCGTGACCGCGAGCGCATCCTTGAAATTGACTGCCGAGTAACGCGCTCGAATCGTCAGTTCGCCAGGGAGAGGCTCCGCGACGCGGCGCTCCTCGATATGGACCGAAGCGTCTTCGTGTACTCGCAAGGCGCGATAGCTATCGTTCATGCTGCAACCTACTCCAAGCAGTAAAAGTGATATCACCCATCATACTTCCGCTGCGACGCGCGTTGGCGGACGATCCGGCCCCGACCACTCAAGGACGCGCGGTGTTGCGCGTCAGCGCGCGGCTGAGGCAATAGGCGGCTCGAAACGCGGATCGATGCGTCAATCGACCGCTCGGGGGCGCCCCTTGTCATCCACCGCAACGTAGACCAAGTGCGCCGAAGCGACCTTGACCCGCTCGGGATCGCGCGGGTTGCGCTCGACCTGGACCTCCGCCGCGACCGTCATCGAGGTCGTTCCAACGCACTCGATCCAGGCATAGATACTCACCATGTCGCCCACCATCACCGGCTGCAGAAACAGGAAATCCTTGACCGCAACGGTGACGACCCGGCCGCGGCTACGCCGCACCGCAGGCACGCTGCCAGCGATATCCACCTGGGCCATGATCCAACCGCCGAAAATGTCGCCGCCGGCGCTGGTATGTTCCGGCATCGCCGGCACTCGCACTTGCAGGTGTTCGAGAGCGGGCATGGAGGTACTCATGCGCCATCACCGAAAAGCTCGTCGATCTCGTGACTAAAGCGCTTTACGATCTGGGCGCGTTTCATTTTCATCGTCGGCGTGATCAAGCCTGCCTCGATCGTCCACGGATCAAGCGCAATATGCACCCGCCGTACTTGGGCGAATCCGGGAAACGCGCGGATCGAATCGTTCACCCGCGCCAGCACTGCCTTTTGCACAAACTTATGCTGCAAGCTCTCGGGGTCCGCCGCGTTGACACCGAGCATTTCACTGAGCGCCTTCCATTCCTCCGGATTAAGCACGATCAACGCGGCCAGATACGCACGACCCTCGCCGAGCAGCATCACCTGCTCGAATAAAGGATCAAGCGCGATCGCCATCTCCATGTCGGCGGGCGGAACTTTCTCGCCGTTGCCGAGCACGATGATGTCCTTGATACGCCCCGTGATATGGAGGTGCCCGGCGGCGTCGATACGGGCCTGATCGCCAGTGTGCAACCAGCCATCGGCGTCGATCGTAGCCGCGGTCGCGGTCGGATTATTCCAGTATCCCAACATGACGCAACGGCTGCGCGAGAGTAACTCGTCGTTGGCGCCGATCATGACTTCGATCCCCGGCAGCACGGTTCCGATGCTCTCCGGTATGTTGTCTTCAGGTCGATTGACACTGATGACCGGACTGGTTTCGGTCAACCCATACCCTTGCAGCAGCGTTAGGCCAAGTCCGATGAACTCGCGCGCGATCTCGGGCGGCATTGCCGCGCCGCCGCAGATTGCGAACCGCAAGCGGCCACCCAACAGACCCAGCAGTTTGTCGGCGACCTTCTTTTTCAGCAGCGGCCAGAGCACAAAGCCTGGTCGCCAACCACCGCGACCCTGCTCATGCAAAAACCGTTGCCAGCCAATCTGGACCGCGGTTCGGAACATGCGCTGCTTGAACGCCGGCTGCTTTCTGAGGTTTTGCAGAATGCGCGCGTGAAAGCGCTCGTAGATCCGCGGCACGGAAATCAGCACAGTCGGGCGCTGGGTTTGCAAATCCTCGGCCAGTTGGTTGACCGAACGCGCAAACGACACCTCGGCTGCCACCAGCATTGGCAAGTAGTAGCCGCCGGTTCGTTCCAGCATGTGTGAGAGCGGCAGAAACGAAAGAAATCGATCACTGCCACCCAGTTCGGCACAACTGTTGGCCCCCGCCACATTGAACAAAATATTATCGTGGCTGAGCATGACGCCCTTGGGACGCCCGGTGGTGCCGGAGGTGTAGACGATGGTCGCCAGGTCTTGCGCCGCACCCTCCTCGGCCGCGAGCGCGCCATGGAGACCGAAAATCCAATCCGCGAGCGATTCGAGGCGCGGATCGCGCGGCGCGTCCTCCTCCTCGATGGTGCGCACGCTGACGATGCGCACGACCTCTTGCAGATCACCGCCGACCTGTTGCAGGCGCTGCCACTGGCGCCGCCCCTCCACCAGCAGCAGACGAATGCCGGCATCCCGTACGATATAGGCGACATTATCCGGACGATCATCGAGATAGAGCGGCACCGTAACGAGACCCAAACCCAGCGCAGCCTGGTCGAAGACCACCCATTCACGGGAATTGCGCAGCATGATTCCCACCCGATCGCCGCGCTGCAAGCCATCGCGCAACATCGCCGCCTGCCAGCGCGCCACCTCGCTCGCGATCGCGCGCCAGGTGGTCGATTGCCAGCTGTTATTCGCCACATCGAACTGCCAATAGGCGATCTTGTCCGGTGTTTGTGCGACGCGGGCGCGAAACAGGCTCGGGAGCGTTGCGATTTGCTTGAGATCGAGCTTTTCTTCAGTCATTGCGTTAGCTTAGCAGCTGAACGAGCCAAAGGCGCAGGCGCAGAGTTCCGCTTGGCGTAAATCCCATTTCGCTAAACCGAATTTTCCCATCGCCGTCCAGCACAAAAAAAGCCGGCACCGCCGGCACCCCAAAATCCTTCGAAATCACGCCGAACTCATCCGAGATCGTGCGCCAATCGATGTCTTGATCCTGCTGATACTCGCGCAAGGTTGCCGCGCCGCCCGACTGCATCGCCACGGTGAGCACCGGCCAATCGCGGGCAACCTTGGTAATCGCACCACGCTCCATCTCGCACACCTTGCACCAGGTGGCCCAGAAGTAAAGCAACAGGGGCTTGCCGCGATAGTCGGCGAGATTCACCCGTTGCCCCTGGATATCCTCGTACACCAGCGGCGGCGGATCGCCACTCACCATTTCGCGTTGCATCCAGGCCCGCAAGCCAAAATACAATGCTGCGAACAGCAGTACTTCGAGGAATATAATGAACGCGCGACGCCGCGCGGATTTAGGACGTTTCAGGAGCATACCGGTCGATCACCTTTGCGCATGGGATCGCGAATCCACGCGTTCGCCGAAGGAGATTCGCTGACCCAAGGTTGAAATCGGGAAGTCGCCGCAGCATATTAGCTTCAAGAGCTTAATCCTAGTATCGACGATGAATTCTCAGGCCAAGTTATCACCGCTGGTTTTCCCGGTCACATTCGTGCCTCGCACCGATGCGATCGAGGCCGGATTGCCGCGCCACGATCCGGCTGAGAAGCGCGCGATCATCGCCGAAATCAAAGACGAGCTTAAGCGTCAGAACGCCGTGCTAGTCGCGCACTATTACACCGATCAGGATCTGCAACGCCTTGCCGAAGAGACCGGCGGCCACGTCTCGGACTCGCTCGACATGGCGCGCTTCGGCAACGAGCACCCCGCAACCACGCTGGTGGTGGCCGGTGTGCGTTTCATGGGGGAGACCGCGAAGATTCTCAATCCCGAGAAACGGGTCGTGATGCCGACCCTCGAAGCCGAGTGCTCGCTCGATCTGGGTTGCCCCGCCGACGCATTCAGCGAGTTTTGCGACCGCCACCCGGATCGCACTGTCGTGGTATACGCCAATACCAGCGCAGAGGTCAAAGCACGCGCCGATTACGTGGTGACCTCAAGCATCGCAGTGAAACTTATCGCTCATCTCGACGAGCGCGGCAAAAAGGTACTTTGGGCGCCCGATAAACACTTGGGACATTACGTCCAACAGGTGACCGGGGCCGACATACTGATGTGGAATGGCTCCTGCGTCGTGCATGATGAGTTCAAATCGCGCGCCCTCGGCGCCCTGATCGAGCAGTATCCGGATGCCGCCATCCTGGTCCATCCCGAGTCGCCGGAGGCGGTATTACAGCTCGCCACTGTGATTGGGTCCACAACTCAATTGATTCAAGCCGCCAAAGCTCTACCCAATTCACATCTGATCGTTGCGACCGACAACGGCATCTTTTATAAGATGCAAAAGGCAGCGCCAGACAAGATTCTGATCGAAGCCCCAACGGGCGGGGCTGGTGCGACCTGCCGAAGCTGCGCACATTGCCCGTGGATGGCCATGAACAGCATCGACTCGCTGTTAAACGTACTCAAAACCGGACGCAACGAGATCCACGTCGACGAGGCCGTTCGCCAAAAGGCTTACCAATCGACGATGCGGATGCTCGAATTCGCAAGAACATTGAGCTGATACCGGTCGCGAGCCTGGACTTGCATCTTGCTAGGGAGAGCACAATGTTCCTGAACACCCCACAGATTCCGCTACCCGTACTCCAGAAAATGATCGCCGAGTTGCCGCCGTCGGAACTCGCCAAGCTGCCTATAGAACGCCTGCCGCGGAACATTCCGGTCGAGTTTCTGGCGAACGCCCCGAGCGAATCCGCCGCGACTCTGGAGACCCTGCTCCTGCAGCAACAGGCCGATAGCCTGGAACAACGCCGCACCTTGCGTGACGTGCTGGGTGACGAAGGACTTGCCGCATTCGACCTCGCAATGCACTGCGCCCTGACCGGGCCGGTGCGCGACCTGAACGAAAAGATTCACAATCACCGCAAGTTCAAGCGTACCCAAACCACTCAGAACAGCCATCGCGGTGCTCTGATTCTGCTCGAATCGCTCGACGGTTGCCTGCGCCTGGTCCACGATGTGCATGCGCATCGCGCCCGCTTGTTGCGCGCGCGTCAAATCCTCAATCGCAGCTCGATCGACGACACCCTGTTGCGCGACATGCTGGAGCGTGCCGCAGAGAAGCTGCTCAATCACGCCCGCGTTCACAGTGAGGTGTTGCGTCTATTTCAAGTAGAACGTATGGAAGCCTGCGCCCAGGTCATGTCGGGCTACGTCAAGATGATTCAGCAACAATCCAGTCGCCAGGAATCAGTGAGCAACCGCCTTGAGGCGATGCAACTGCGCCTCGACGAACTCCATACGATGCTCGGCGCGGCCCGCGATCGCAGCTCAGTACTGCGCCAGATGGATCTGGTCCGCACTGAAATCGCGAAAGCCTCGACTGCTCTGAACAGCCTGGCCTCACCGCTGGACGAGTCCGAACTCACGCAATGGCTGGATGCCCTGATTGACTTCGCGATCACGCACCCGGGCAAAGCCAATCTGAGCAACAGCTACCGCGAAGGCATGATCAACTTCGTCGTGCTGCTACAGCATTACCACCGCACCCAGCAAACGTTGCTCGCCAAGACCAGCCAAAACCCATTCCTGCCGATTGGCCCGGAGCGGATCGCGGCGTTCGCGATGCGTTCCGAAAATTTTGTGTTCGCGTACTTTCAGGCCAAAACGAAAGATAAGCTGCTCGGCATCCACGGCAATCAAAACGCCTTGGACATCATCCACCAGATCCAAACCGACCTGATGAGTCGGGTGCAACTCCGGATCACCCCGGAGCTACCGAAACCGAACTGAAATCAACCGCCAAAGGGGCGGCACCACCCAGTGCCGTCCTTGTCACACCCTCAGACACGCCCCCGCTGCGAGCCACTCCATTAGTCACTAGTCGGTTCATTCTTGACAATTTGTGAGAAGAATTTCTATGTGCCAGCATGAAGCCAGCGTCGATGACGCGCAAGGCGAGACGCCTTTAAACGCAATGGGTTATCGTAGTCAACCCGACCTCGTCGGGAACAATTGCAGGGACGTAAATCGGCTGAACGTCCATTTTCTCTGCGTATGGCCGACGTTGTCGCTTGGCTGTTTGGTTCCGGCTCGTCCGGCTTAGGTTAAATTGCCGCGCACCGACACAGTTTGATCAAGCGCGCGAGACCGGGCGCGAAACCCACGGATGAAGCAGTGCGTATCGCTTAGGTCAGGAGACGCCTTGGTGCTCGGTATGGAACTTTTGGTGGATCTTACCCACCGCTTCGTCGATATCGAGTTTGAGCGTCGTATTGGCGTAAACGATTAATGGGAAAGCCTTACGCATCAGGCGCTCGAGCTGCAACCGCACCAACGCGGTGTGGCCACTGTTGAGATTGCTCGCAGCTTCGTCGAGGCTGATCGGCACCGGTTCATGGCTGGCGTTGGTGAGTAACTCGTCGAGCACCAACTGATCGCCCCCGGCCTGCGCGGCCCGGTCACGGCGCTGCTCCGCAAGGCGAAGTAAAGTGGTAAAACTGGTACCTTCCGAAACCTTGGGCGCCGATAGGCCACCGCTCAGCGTCAGGCGAAATTTGAGCGTCCCGTAGCTAAATGCCGTGTGCCGGAGCGCACGATAAACCATCTTGCCGACCTCGCGTGCCTCGTTGCCATCGGTTCCCGGCATGACGACCACGAATTCTGTGGGTCCGGAGCGTACGACAATATCCTTGCGTCGCGTCTCGGACTCAATCAACTTGTAGATGCGATACAAGGTGCGTTTGGTAAAATCGGTATCGGTCTTATGCAGCAACCCCTTGACCCGATCCACCTGCAGCGCAAGCACGGTGAGAGGACGCCGTTGTTGGATTGACGCCTCGACCAGTCGCGTACCCTCGCGCTGCAACAGATCCCGGCGCTCTTGACGTAACGCCTCGGCCGTCGGCGGCTTGGGAACGATCGCGGCCGAAAGACTCGCGGCGACGGTTTGTGCCGGACCTGCGACGGGTTTGGCCTCGGCAGTGCGAAACGGAACGATATTGACCGCCGTTGTGTCGCGGATGAAGCGCTGCACGCTGGTGCGTAGTTCGGCCGCGCCAAAGGGCTTGCCGATCAGCTCGGAAGCACCCAGCTGCTTGGCGCGAACCCGTATTTCCGCGTCGTCGTCATGCCCTGTTACGATGATCACGGGCAAGCTGCGTAACCGTTCGTCCTCTGAATCACGCATGGCCTCAAGCACCTCGAAGCCGTCCATATCCGGCATCCAGAGGTCGAGCAATACGGCACCGATCTGCGGATGTGCGTGAAGCTGATTGAGCGCCTGCTCACCATTTTCAGCTTCCAGAATGTGAAACTCTTCGGAGAGTATGCTGTTGACCGCCTTGCGAACGACGCGGGAATCGTCGGCAACAAGTACAGTGCTCTTGGATGAGGTCATCGGCGCGTCGTCAAGAGGGTTGAATTCCGTAGAAATCTAGCACGGAATCCAGCCTTCTCGACGGCACTGGATCAAAGAACCGAAAGGCGCTGCGCGATAATCCGACCAAGGGAACGTCCAACTGGCCCGCGCGCCCGCTCGCACCTTGGTCGTTCGCGCGCAGGGCGATCGCGGAGGTTCAACTTCGCTTAGGCGCCGCTACGGTCGGAGCGACGACGCTCATGCTCAAGCAGCAGCTTCTTACGCAGGCGAATGTGATTTGGCGTGACCTCAACCAGCTCGTCGTCATCGATAAATTCAAGCGCCTGCTCCAGCGACAACCGAATCGGCGGCGTCAGAATAATATTTTCGTCCGAACCGGCGGCGCGGATGTTGGTCAACTGCTTCGCTTTCAACGGGTTGACGACGAGGTCGTTGTCACGCGAGTGAATGCCAATAACCATTCCCTCGTAGACCTCTTCGCCATGACCAATGAACAGCCGACCGCGCTCCTGCAGGTTAAACAGCGCATAAGCCAAGGCCTTTCCGGCGCCGTTGGCGATCAACACCCCATTGATCCGCTGACCATAGCTCCCTTTTTTCAACGGTCCATAATGATCGAATACGCTGTAGAGCAGACCTGTACCCTGCGTCGCGGTCAGGAATTCGGTCCTAAATCCAATCAATCCGCGCGACGGGATGATGTAGTCGAGCCTGACGCGACCACGCCCATCCGGCTCCATATTCTTGAGCTCGGCGCCACGCTGCCCCATCCGCTCCATGACCGTGCCCTGGTGGACCTCCTCGACATCAATCGTGAGCTGCTCGAACGGCTCATGCTTCTCGCCATCGACCTCGCGCATGATGACTTCCGGACGCGACACGCCGAGCTCATATCCCTCGCGGCGCATGTTCTCGATGAGAATCGCGAGATGGAGCTCGCCCCGACCTGAAACCTTGAATTTGTCAGGATCCGCTGTGTCTTCGACCCGCAACGCAACGTTGTGCAGCAGTTCCCGCGACAGCCGTTCGCGGATCTGACGGCTGGTAACGAACTTGCCGTCGCGCCCGGCAAACGGCGAGTTATTGACCTGAAAGGTCATACTGACGGTAGGCTCGTCAACCTGAAGCGGCGCGAGCGCCTCGACCGCATTGGGCTCGCACAGCGTGTCCGAGATATAAAGCTCGTTGATCCCGGTAAACGCAATAATATCGCCGGCGGTCGCCTCCGGCACCTCGATGCGCTCCAGTCCGAGAAAGCCGAAGATCTGCAGCACTCGACCGTTACGCCGCGCGCCGTCCTGATCGACGATGATGACGGGCGAGTTGGTCTTGACTCGACCACGCGCGATGCGACCGATTCCGATCACGCCGACGTAGCTGTTGTAGTCGAGCTGGCTGACTTGCAGCTGGAACGGACCTTCCAGGTCAACCTGGGGCGGATGTACGTGCTCAATGATCGTCTCGAACAGCGGTTTGAGCGTTCCTTCGCGCACGTCTTCGGTTAGTCCGGAGTATCCATTGAGCCCCGACGCATAGACTACCGGAAAGTCGAGCTGCTCCTCGGTTGCGCCGAGACGATCGAACAAATCGAAGGTTTGGTCCAACACCCAGGCGGGGCGCGCGCCCGGCCGGTCGACCTTGTTGATTACCACGATCGGCTTCAGGCCGCGCGAGAGTGCTTTTTGCGTCACGAAACGCGTCTGCGGCATTGGCCCCTCGACGGCGTCAACCAGTAAAAGCACCGAATCCACCATGGATAATACGCGCTCCACTTCGCCACCAAAATCGGCGTGGCCCGGCGTATCGACGATATTGACACGGTACTGACCCCATTTGACGGCAGTGTTCTTGGCCAGGATCGTGATGCCGCGCTCGCGTTCCAGCGCATTCGAATCCATCGCGCGTTCTTCGAGATGAGTGCGCGCATCCAGGGTATCGGATTGCTTCAGCAGCTGATCAACGAGGGTCGTCTTGCCATGATCGACGTGGGCGATAATGGCGATATTGCGGAGATTTTCGATCACAAAGGTAGGCGCGCGGCGATTGAGGATGCGCGATTATAGCGATGAAGCCGGAATATGCGAGCGATTTCGTGAAGTCGCCGGATCAACGACGACCCGGGCGAAGCGTAGCAGAGTAACTCAATTCGCTCCGCCGGGCGTTACCCGGCGGAGCCCAAAACGATGCTTAGTACCGCTGGAAGCGCTTGCCGCCGCCATCCGAGCGCGGCGGGCGACCGCCGAAACCACCACCGCCATTGTTCTCGCGGGGACGCGCTTCGTTTACACGCAGACTACGGCCCTTGAACTCCTGGCCATTGAGTTGCCGAATCGCTTCCTCAGCTTCCGCCTGAACCGGCATCTCAACAAACCCGAACCCCTTCGACTTACCGGTCTCACGATCGATCACGACCTTGACCAGCGAAACCTCACCGAAGGCAGCAAAGGCACTGCGCAACTCGTCCTCTTCCAGACGGTACGG
This sequence comes from uncultured Thiotrichales bacterium, assembly GCA_964620675.1. Classification (GTDB taxonomy): domain Bacteria; phylum Pseudomonadota; class Gammaproteobacteria; order UWMA-0217; family UWMA-0217; genus CAYSFW01. Next base: position 31,866 of record CAZUJU010000002.1, read on the forward strand.
CAGATTTCCAACGTAAATGTTCACCACGACTTACCTACACTCGAAAAAAACGTGCTATTGGACAAGTAACACATCAGGCCTCAATCAATAGCACGAGAATCGAGAACTGAAGCCCGTCGCGGGCGTACGGTGGTTTAATGATGCCTAAGCGCTCAACCAATTGCAAAAGAATTTGTCGTTATCTCCAAGTAGGACAAGGAATTTCCGCCATCGCCGCCGTTTAGCTAAGGGGATCCGCGAATGCCGCAACGCAACAACCTGCGCGCACACAATCCGCGCCTCTCGCCGCGAGCGATCACGCAACGCGCGAGCGAGCGCTGCACCCAAAAGATGCGTAATCGTAAAATTTGAGCATTAGTTGATATAGATTAATAACGCCGCCGACATTGCGCGCTACAAGCCACAAGATCCTTGATTTCACTTACCAACGCCAACGTGAGCACAATGCCGACGTTACCCCCCTACGACCTGATTGGGGGATCCGAAAAAATCCGGGCACTCGTCGATCGATTCTACGACGTCATGGACACACTCCCGGAAGCGCGCCCCCTTCGGAACATCCACGCGACCGACCTCAGTCACGCCCGCGATAAACTCTACAAGTTTTTGGTTGGCTGGATGGGTGGGCCCCCGTTGTACGCGGAGGAGTACGGACCACCGATGCTGCGTCAGCGCCATTTGGGCTTTGCGATCGATTCCGCCGCCCGCGATCAGTGGTTATTGTGCATGTCGCGTGCGATGGACGATTGCGGCTTACAAGGCGAACTCAGGGCGCACTTGGAACGCGCCTTGGCGCGAACGGCCGATCACATGCGCAACCGCGCTGATCCGAGCGCAGGGGACTGATTCCATTCCCACGACCGGCGCGGAATCCGACGATTCCGCGCTCGCGGCGCTAGGCCCGCGTATCTCGAGTCGAGCTGGAAAGGGCCTACCGCCCGCCCGTTTTTGACGACTTCGAAATAAACATGATCAGAAAGAAGACGCCAATTCCGAGCATGATGATAAATCCACCCGCGGTGAACAAACCCACGTCGTCCATTAACAGATCTTTCCAAAGCTCCATCGTGAATACCCCTAGTATGCTTGGTTGAAATACATTGATCGCAATTTGCCCGAGTCCGCACGTCGACCCCATGATCTTTGTCAAGATGGACCGGGTTTTCCCGCGCGAACTCTCGTTGGACGTCAGGCATTGCCGCTTCAGTACTTGAGTCGGGCAAAAAATGTCTTCTGCGCCGCCTCGCGGGCCTGCCCCAAGGTGAAGATGCCCTTCTCCGCCAACAGCGGAATGAGCTTGAGGAATACCTCGGCGGTGACGATCGCGTCGCCCATCGCAGTATGCCTGCCGATCACGGCGACTTCAAAACGCTCGGCAATCGCCTCAAGGCGGTGTGATTCCTGATTGGGATGAACCAAGGCCGAAAGCAGCAACGTATCCAGCACCGGATGATCGAACCGCACTTGCGTCACGGCCTCCTTGACCTGCAAACACCGCATATCGAACGCGGCATTGTGCGCGACCAACACCGTATCCTGCGCGAAGGAATGAAACGCGGGCAACACCTGATCGATGGTCGGTTGTCCGCGCACCATTTCGGGTTTGATGCCGTGGATCGGAATCGTCGCGGCAGGGATCGAGCGCTTGGGATCCACGAGCTGCTCAAAAAACTCCTGGTGCAAGAGTTTACCGTTTACGATCCGAATCGCCCCGATCTGAATGATTTCATCGCCACCCGCGGGATCGAGCCCCGTCGTCTCGGTGTCGAAGACGGTGTAGGACAGCTCGGTCAGTGGGCGTTCGAACAGAGATTGGGACTGCGCCGAGGCCTGAAAGAGGTCAAAATCGTAATACTCGGGACGGCTTTCACTGCGCAGAAACGTCGCCGGCGCCAATTCCTCCTGCGGACTCGCCAAGGGTAAGAGAAAGCGAAAAAACGCACGTTCGCCATCCATATCGCGCTCAAACCAGAACGCGCCACCGTGACGCGCAACAACGTCTTGAATCGTGAGCGACATGGTTTCGTGACCGACCTTGATCTGCTCCATTTCCCAGCTCAATACGGCCTTGGTCTCCATCGCCCGCAGCGTCCACAACAGATCGAGCTGCGCCCGCCCGCCGGATGCACCGAGCCGCAGCTGCACCGCAGCGACCTTGCAGGTCTCGTGCACCCGGCCCGCAAGATGAACCAACGCCTGGAGCAACGAAAAACTCTCTACTTTCAACCATAGGTCGGTATCGACCTCGTCCCGGGTCGCGCGCAACGGCAAACTCGACTCGATCCGGCGCAACGCGCCATCGATCAAGTCCGCGCCAAACATATCTTCCAACGGCCAACGAGAGCGCAACTTGCTCGCCGACGAAGCCTGCACCTCGCCGATACGCTTGCCCAAGCCCTGAATTTCGTCGCGGATGACGCACAGCAATCGCTCACGCATCGCTGGCTCAAGATCCGGATACTCCAGCACCTCCACCGCGACCTGAGTGTTGGCAAGCGCCGCGCGACTGCCCTCGGTCAGGGTATAAAGGGTACGGTCGACCTCGGAATCATCCTCGAAGTCGCGCGTGATGTTATCCAGCATCAAGACGAACCCGGTGAGCACCACCGTTCTCTGCGCCGCCGCGGCGGTTGTCGGATCCGCGTCATCACCATTGGCCGCCCCGATCGCGCGCACCGGGGCCATTTGTACCCGGAGCAACTGCCCGGCCTGGGTCGTGGTGACGAATTGCGCGGCCGGAGTTGCGGCGCCGCGTTGCAGGCGATGTTGAATGTTCTCCAACGCATGTGTCACCAGCTTGCGATCGAACACCCCGTAAATCGAACGCCCGAGGCCAATCAGTTCCGCGCCGCCGGCGACCGCCGGCGCCTTCGACAAGGCCCGAAATTGCATCCGCGCCCGATTGTTGTAGAGCAAAATCCTCCCGTCCAGGTTACAAACCACCACACTCTGGGTGAGTTCGGACATCAGAGCCGCGAGACGACTTTTCTCCAGTTCGGTATTGCGGCTCGCCTCCTGCACCCGACTGTCCATTTCGATGCGCAACTGCTCCCGCTGCTCGACCAGTTGATTAATCAGTTCCGCCAAATCGCGATTTTCGCGACTGCCGCGAGGCACCAGGCGGCGTTTGACGTCGGTGCCCAGCAGCACCCGCGCCTCCTCCAGCAATCGCGCGGGTGCCGTCAAAAAATGTCCCACCAGGCGCTGTAATGCCACTGCGACCGCAAGCAACGAAGCCGCCCACATCAGAATCAACAGCCCCAGCCGTGGCCCGATTGCCGCGACCACTGCGGCACGCTCACCTGGGTCCAGCACCGCCCAGATCAGCCAACCAGTGGCCAACAACCAGGCCAGACACACCACCGCGACAATCGAGACACCGGCCGCGATACGCCAATCGAACCGCCTCATGACGCCCGACTCAGCAAGTCGCGCACCTTTTGCACCAGCTCCTTGGTCGAAAAGGGTTTGATCATGTACGAATCGGCCCCCAAAGCGAGGCCCTTGGCAATGTCGGTGTCACGCCCCTTGGCGGTCAGCATCAGGATCAGAACATCCTTGAGGTTTTCGTTGGCGCGCACCGCGTGACAAACTTCGAATCCAGTCATTTTCGGCATCATGACGTCGAGTAACACGAGGCGCGGCCGCTCGCGCAGAATCGCATCCAGGGCCACCTGCCCATCCTCCGCGACGATCGTCTCGAACCCCTCGCGCTTCATCAGGTATTCAAGTGAAATCAGAATATTCGGCTCGTCGTCGGCGATCAGTATCTTATCGTTCATGGGTTGGTTCTCTCCTGCGACTCTGTAATCGGTCAGCGCGCGATCCGGGCAATTCGCGCATTATCATTTACCCCGACGCCGGTATTCGTCGAGCGCAACGCGCGGCAGGAAGAACCCGAAACACGCCCCCTCCCCCGGCTCGGAATGCAACCACATCCTGCCCCCGAAGTGCTCGACAATCTGCCGACTGATGGGTAATCCCAGTCCCGTGCCCTGCGGTCGGCCATTCATCTCCCCGACCTGACGGAACTTCAAAAAAACCTGTTCCTGCATATCCGGCGCAATACCCGGACCATTGTCGCGCACCTCGACCGTGACGCCGTCGGGCGTATCGCTCAACCGGATCTCAACTCGTCCGGCACCCGCTGGCGTAAATTTCACCGCGTTCGCCAATAGATTCAGCATCACCTGCACAAGTCGATCGGCATCCGCGCGGATCGGCTGGATCGACGGATCGTCGGACACCACCAGCACCGCGCCGCGCTCGCGGTAGGTCTCGGCGATACTGTCGACCGCCTGCTTAACGACCGCCCGCATATCGACGTCGCTGTTATGCCATTCGGCGTGACCGGCCTCGATTTTTGCCATATCGAGCACCTGATTGACCAAACGACTGAGACGCTCTACCTCGGCGACCACAATGCCAAGAAAGGCCTGGCGACGTGACGCCTCCATCGACTCATCGTCCAACATCATCTCGGACAACGCCCGGATCGAAGTCAAGGGCGTGCGCAATTCGTGCGTCACCGACGACATAAAGTCATCCTTGAGTCGATCCAGGCTCTTCAGCTGTTCGTTCGCCGCTCGCAATTCCTCGGTCGCGCGCTCAAGCGAGCGCGATTTATCCTCCAGCGCGCGCGAATAGGCGCGCAATTGCGATGCCTCCTCCAGAATACGAACAACATCGTCCATGTCTAGCGGCTCCTCCTCGACCACCGACGCCACCATCGCGCGCGCCGAGGCGCCACCGATCGCACCGGCCAGTTGCGTTTCGACGAATTGAACCAATCGCGCGTCGGCTGGAATCGCCTCGATCCGCGCCGCACCCACGCGCCCAGCGTAGTCCTGCAACAGCCGCAGGGTGCGGTCCGCGCCTAGAAAGCGTGCCGCCAGACGACGCAGATCCGCGACCGTGGCACGGCCCTGCCAGAACACCGGATTCGCGGACGCGGTGCGATTGAAAACGTCGACATACAACAACGCCTGACTGGCCTCGCGCGGCGACGGACGCCCCCACAGCGACACCAAAACATATCCCGAAATATTCGCGAATAAACTCCAGAACAACGAATGCGTCAGATTGTCGAGCCCACCAAGACCAAGAAACTGCTCCGGACGCAGCCACGAAATACCCCAGATACCCGCGGTCATGAAGTCACTCGAAATCCAGCCCGATTTCGCCAACGACGGCAACAGCAAGGTGTAGACCCAAAACCCGAACCCCAACGACAGCCCGACCAAAACCCCGCGCCGGGTACCGCCCTTCCAGTACATGCCCCCCAACATCGACGGCGCGAATTGCGCCACCGCGGCAAAACTGATCAGACCGATGCTGACCAACGCGTAAACCTCGCCCGCGAGATGAAAATACAAATAGCCGAGCAAGAGAATGCCGACGATCGCCAGGCGGCGAATCGCCAATAGCAATCGCGTCAAATCACCCCCCGAGCGCGCGCCGAAATGTCGCGTCCGCAGCAGCAAGGGCATGACTAGATCATTGCAGACCATGGTCGACACCGCGATCGCCTCCACGATCACCATCCCGGTCGCGGCGGAGAGCCCGCCGATGAAAACAAAAAGCGCCAGTGCCGGTTGATCGTGCGCCAGCGGAAACAGGAGCACGAAAAACTCCGGGTTGAAGCGGTCGTCACCAAAGTAAAGCAACCCACCCAGCGCAATCGGCAAGACAAAAAGATTGATCAACAACAAATACAGCGGGAATACCCACGCGGCGCGCTTCAGATGACGCTCATCCACATTCTCCACCACCATCACCTGAAACTGGCGCGGTAAAAAAATCACCGACAACATAGCGAGCAATGTCAGCGCGAACCATTGCGGATACGCAAACAGCTTGCCTTGATCGAAGCTCAATAGCGCCCGAAGCGCGTCATCCGCCATTGCACGCGAAAAAATATCGCCAAACCCGCCAAAAACCCCGAACACCACAAACAAACCGACCGCCAAAAAAGCCACCAGCTTTACGATCGACTCGAACGCGATCGCGGCGACCATGCCTTCATGGCGCTCGGTACTGTCGAGATGACGCGTGCCAAACACGATCGTAAAGCCGGCCAGGGCCAGCGCCACATACAATGTACTGTCGGACCACCACTCGCCGGTTTGAACCGCGGGTGCGTGCAAAGGCGAGGTGAGCACCACATACGCGCTTGAAATCGCTTTCAGCTGCAAGGCGATGTACGGAACGATGCCGACGACAGTGATCAGCGTGACCATTCCCGCGAGCAGTGGGCTCTTGCCGTAGCGGCTGGCGATGAAATCGGCGATCGACGTGACGCGGTAAGTCTTGGCGATGCGGATCATCTTTCGAACCACGATCCAAGCCAAGATCATCGCCAGCGTTGGTCCGAGATAAATCGGTAAAAACCACACCCCGGCGTTAGCGGCGCGGCCCACGCTGCCGAAGTATGTCCAGGCGGTGCAATACACCGCCATCGATAATGCATATACCCACGGACTCGCGATAATCGAGCGCCCGGCGGCCGCGCGCTGGTCACCGAAATAGGCAATCGCGAACAGCAGCAACAGATAGATAAACGAGGCACCGATAACGAGCGCGCTGGGCAGCATCGTGCGCGCTCAGTGCTCGTGGGTTTCCATCATCCAGGCCAGCATGGCGATTAACGCCATCCAGACCAGGAACAGACCGGCCGGAAATAGCGGTACCCCAAACACCACAGCGTCATGGTCCCACAATGCCAGCAATGGAAAATTGAGCAACGCGAGGCCAACGAAAAACAAGGCAAGGAGCCGTTCGGAAACAATACCTTTGAGCATGATCAGTCCCCTGCAAAGAGAAAGCCGACCGGCGCCGCGACAAAGCTTGATCGTAGGCGCCCATATGTGATTCCAGCGGCACGCACCGAGTAATCGGGCGAGGGCCGCAGTTTCGATCGGAACGCGGGGGCTTCACGCCGGGTAATGCTTGGCGTGCAGCACCGGCATGCCACGCACAATGCCGTCGATCGGCCTAAAAGCGATTCAGCTGGTACCGTTGCTCCGCGCTCGCCTGAAGGGTGCGCACAACCTCGAAGGCATCCTTCAGATGGCGCCGTTCAAGCGCCGAGAGGCTTTCAGGCGACATAAAGTTGTTCGGTTTCTGCCCCGCCTCGATCTGCCGTGCCTGATGCTCCAGGCGCAAGGTACTGATGAACTCAAGCGCATCGCGTAGATCCTCGGAGCCTGATTTGCTGATCGCGCCTAAGCGCTCACACTCCTCCAGACGCCGGCAGGTATTAAGCGACCGCGTGCCCACCGATAGCGCATAAACCCGCACCAGGTCGATGATCGGCATGATCCCGCGCTTTTTGAGATCGAGCGTTTCGCCATGGTCCTTGCCTTTTTCCAACACAAACTGGCGAAAAATCCCGAGCGGCGGTTGAAACTGCAGGGCATTACGCGCCATGTGCGCCAGAAATATCGTGCTCGCTCGGGTTTTCGCCAGCACATGGCTGGCGAGATCCTTAACCATTTGCACGTCGCCGTAGATCCCGCGCATGTCGAAAAAGATACTCGAATACATCAGTGCCATTGGCTGTGGCGTATCGATCCAGGTATCGAAATTGCGTCGCCATTGCGAATAGGTCAGACGCCATTTGGGATTGGTCGCCATCACGTCGCCGTTGCAATAGACATATCCGCAGGTGTCGAGTCCGTCGCTGACGAACTTGGCGAGGGCGAGAAAGTACGCGTCATGCTCCGGTTGCATCTCGTCCGAGATGACCATGCCATTGTCCTGATCGGAATGCGCGGTTTGTTCGCGCCGCGCCATCGAACCACAGACCACAAACGCGTAGGGCACCGGCGGCGGGCCCAGCTTGGCTTCGCCGAGCTGCAACAAGCGTCGACAAATGGACTCGCCGATCAGGCTGATCGTGTTCGCGGTATCGTGCGCGGTCAGACTGCCGCGGACCAAGTTGACCAACACATTGGGCAACTGGCGCGAAATCGCCGCCAGCGCCTCGACCGAATCGCCTTCATCGATCTCATTGACCAGATAGATCGCGTTGTGACTCTGGTGATGCAGCAAATCGGAGGCAGACACAACGCCCGCGATCTTCCCGTCATGGCAGACCGGTAGATGACGCAGGCGATAACGCGCCATCATCACGAGGGCCTCCGAGGCCGTACCGTCTAGCGATATCGTGATGGGATTCGGTGTCATCACTTCGGTGATCGGCACCGTGTAGTCCAGACCCTGCGCGATGATCTTGCTCCGAAAATCGACATCACTGACGATACCGAGCAGTTTCCCTTCCTCGGCGATCAGCAGCGCGGAGACCTTCCCCTCGGTCATCAATCGCGCAGCCTCTTGCGCCGTCGCAGCGGAACCTACGGTGACAGGCTGTCTGGAAACCAGACTACGGATCTGCAATGCGGCCAACGACTCGCGACTCGTATCGCGGCGCATGAGCGTGAGCGCGCCGCGCAACCGGCGCGAGCTCTGCTTATCGAAATAATCGCTAAACACCGGATAGCTTGCATTCAGATTGCCGAAAATCCCGCTCGGAATCCTATAGACCAACAAGTCCTCGAGCGCGAGGACTTCGAACCGAACCACACCGCCGGTCAACAAAGAGCGGTAACCGAAAAACTCGCCGTCGCTAAAACGCCCGATCAGTTCGCCCGAGCCATCCGCGACCTCGACCGCGCCTTTACGAATCATGTAAAGACAATCATTCGTGGCTCCGATCTTCAGGATCACCGAACCTTCGTCAAAGTGAGCGATCGTCACCTGCTCGGCAATTTCATCGAGCGCGGTCGCGGGCAGCGCGTTCAGCGGTGGGTGTTTTTCAAGAAACTGCCTGATCGTCGACTTATCACTGTCCATCGCGTGTTCACCAAAAAAAAGCCCCGTAATTATACGGGGCTCAGGGGTTTAACACCTAATGGCTTAAGTCAAGCCAAGGCTCAATGTGAGGAAGCGGTTCCCGCGCCACGCGGTACGCGAATATCCTCCACCAGATGCTGGATGTGCTCCGGTGGCGGTGCGGTTAGCTTCGCCACCACGAACGCGACAACGAAGTTAATGACCGCGCCGACGGTACCAAAGGCCTCCGGCGAGATGCCGAGGAACCAATTGTCCGCGTTGTTCGGCGCCATCGCGGTGCTGGCGATAAACATCCAGCCCTTGAACCAGAAGATATAAATGAGGGTCGCGATCAGACCCGACAACATGCCGAAGATCGCGCCCCATTTATTCATCCGCTTGTAGAAGATTCCCATCATGAGCGCCGGGAATATCGACGCGGCAGCCAGACCGAACGCAAGGGCTACCACCTCGGCTGCGAATCCGGGTGGATTCAATCCCAGATAACCCGCCAGCACGATCGCAAAGGCCATCGCGATTCGGCTCGCGAGGAGCTCGCCTTTTTCCGAGATGCTCTTGACGAACACGCCCTTCAGCAGGTCATGCGAGATCGCCGAGGAGATCGCGAGCAACAAACCCGCCGCTGTCGACAACGCGGCCGCGATGCCACCCGCGGCAACCAGAGCGATGACCCAGTTCGGCAGATTCGCGATTTCCGGATTCGCCAACACCATGATGTCGCGATCGACCTTCGTCAACTCGTTGCCTTTCCAGCCAAATGCCTCGGCCTTCGCCGCCATATCCTTGTTGGCTTCATTGTAGTACTGGATGCGGCCGTCACCATTCTTGTCGGTGAACTCGAGCAACTTGGTCTTTTCCCAGTTCAACATCCATTGGGGACGCTCATCGATCAACAGGTTGCCCGCAGGGTCACCGACCTCACCAATTTGGACCGTATTGATCAAGTTCAAGCGGGCCATCGCGCCTACGGCTGGAGCGGTCGTGTAGAGAATTGCGATGAACAACAACGCCCACCCAGCGGACGACCGCGCATCACGCACCCTCGGCACCGTAAAGAACCGAATGATCACGTGGGGCAGACCCGCGGTACCGATCATCAGCGACATGGTATAGAACAGCATGTTGAGGGTATTGCCGTTCGCCGACGTCGTGTACTCCCGGAAACCCAGATCGGTCACGACTTGATCAAGGCGATCGAGCAGATAAACGCCGCTGCCATCGTTCATCGTGCTGCCCAGACCGATTTGCGGAATCGGCATGCCGGTCAGTTGAAATGAGATAAAAATGGCCGGAACCGTGTAGGCAAAGATCAGCACCACGTATTGCGCAATCTGGGTGTAGGTGATGCCCTTCATGCCGCCCCATACCGCATAGACGAACACGATACCCATACCGACATAGAGACCAACGTCGACGGAGACCTCGAGGAAACGCCCGAACGTTACGCCAATCCCCCGCATCTGACCGATTACGTAGGTGATTGAAATAATGATCAGACAGATGACGGCGACGATCCGCGCGGTTTGCGAATAGAAGCGATCACCGATGAATTCCGGCACCGTGAACTTGCCGAACTTGCGCAGATACGGCGCCAACAGCAGTGCCAATATGACGTAGCCACCGGTCCACCCCATCAAGAAAACGGCTCCGCCGTAACCCAGGAAGGCAATCAAGCCCGCCATCGAAATGAACGACGCCGCCGACATCCAGTCCGCCGCCGTCGCCATGCCGTTTGCGACCGGATGGATGCCCTTGCCCGCGACATAGAATTCGCCGGTCGACGAAGCCCGTGAGTACATCGCGATCGCGAAATACAACACGAACGTCGCGCCAACGACGATGTAGGTCATTGTTTTTAGGTCCATGATTCGTGCCTCCCGGTTAGTCTTCGTGAACGTCGAACTTGCGATCCAGACGCCCCATCTGCCAGGCGTAGAAGAAGATCAGCAAGACAAAGACGTACATCGAACCTTGTTGGGCAAACCAGAAGCCCAGCTTGTAACCGCCGAGCTTGATGGCATTCAGTTGCTCGAAAAGTAGAATGCCGAATACAAACGAGACGATGAACCAGATAACCATGCAGACAACCAAGAGCTTGACGTTTGCAGACCAATAGGCCTGCGCGGATCGATTGCTCATAAGCTTTACATCCTCCAATGGGTGAAAGGGTACGGAACAGGTCGCGGGTTAAGCACACAGTCATGGATTATGTCCGTGTTCTTGATCCCACTTTTTTTGATAGACGACAACAGATAATCCAACAAAACGTTGCGAGCACGCAACCGTTCTCACAAAAAAAACCACTTGAAGGGACCGCGAATCAGGCGCCGGTGAGTTCAATTCGCCACGCCGGCTCAAAGACCTGTGGTGGCGTAAGCTAGAAAAAAAGCTGCTTACTGTGCCCGACCCACATCATGTAGGCGAAAACCAACAGCGCCAGCACCCAGGCGATGCCCCGAATGGTTTTCGTTCGACCGCGCTTGATCGCGATCGTGCCGAGCACGATGTACACCAGTAGCGCGAGAATTTTCGCCGCAAGCCATGGCTGATCGAGCGGATTCAAACTCGCCATGACCGCCAGCGCGACGCCGGCCACCAGCAACATCGTGTCTACGATATGCGGCAGGATTCGCGTTAGCTTGGATTTCAAAAGACGCGAATCCGTAAACATCCAGGCCCCGCGCACCAGGAACCCCAGCAGCGACAAGACTACGGCGATCAAGTGAACCTTGAGCAGAATCGGGTACATAGACGAGCTAAGCGGAAGTTACGAAGGGTCGGGACTCTAGCACACCCACGCCCCACAATGGGGCTTCGCTCACAACGACAAAAAGCGAAATGGAGAGACGCCGTTCAGGGTCAAAACCACGTTGATAAGTAACAGGACTGCCAATGTAGCGATTGCCAGTAACAACCGCCGTTCTTCTTGACGGTTCATAACAAGCTCCTCGGACCGCATGACTTGGCGCCACGACCGAAGTCGACCGCGAAGTAACCCCGACACGAGGTATGTCGTTACGATGCAGCAATCGCAGCCGCACGTCATCGGGGCGGCACACGGCGTCAACTAGGGTGGTCCCGAGGCGGAGTCTTGCGGTCTGGAACCGGCGCTCAGCGTGATTTATTCGCCTTCACGCTGTTCGCTTGGCCGTTGGGATCGAGCGCCTTGACCATCTCGATCAAGTCGATCAGCGACTCGGCATGCATTTTTTCCATCACCCGCGCGCGATGGAACTCCACCGTCTTGATGCTGATTCCCAAGGCGGCGGCCATCGCCTTGTTGGACGAATGGTTGATGATCAATGTCAGCACCTCGCGCTCGCGCTCCGTCAGGTTGGCAAGCCGGCTCCGGGTCGCATCGTAGCGTAGGCGTTTTTCACGGCTGACCAGATCCAGTTCAAGGCCCTGGTGGATCCGATCGAGCAACTCCTGATCGTTAAACGGCTTTTCGATGAACTCGAGTGCGCCGTGGCGCATGGCCTGAACCGCCATGGGAATGTCACCGTGCCCGGTAATCACGATCATCGGCAATGCGTAGGGGTGCTCGTTCAGCTTTTGTTGCAGCTGAAGCCCGCTCATGCCGGGCATCCGAATGTCGGCGACCAGACATCCGGTGCGATAGATCGAGTAGTTTTTAAGAAATTTTTCCGCCGACTCATACGTTTCAACGCGCAGATTGACGCTTTCCAGCAGCCAGCGCAGCGAATCACGAATCGCGGCATCATCATCCACCAAAAATACGGTCGGTTCATACATGGACCTGCTCCCGCTGAATCGGCAAAGTGAAGCTGAACGTCGCACCGCCGCCACGGCGATTTTTGCCCGTCAGCGTTCCGGCGTGGGTTTCGATGATCGACCGACTGATAGAGAGCCCCATCCCCATCCCTTGCGCCTTGGTGGTACAAAACGGCTTGAAAATATCCAACGCCTCGGTATCGGGCAACCCTGGGCCGTTGTCGTCGATGCCGACGTTCAAGGTGTCCGGTTTGGCCAAGCGACTGCGCACGGTGATCACGGGTTTTTCGGTTTGCGCGCTTGTGGCTGCCTCGACCGCATTGCGCAGGAGATTGATCATCACCTGCTCGATCTGAACCCGGTTCGCCAACAATGGCGGTAGTCGCCCGTCCAATTTCTGCACGATCCGAATGCTGCCCTCCTCGGCGGCCGCCTTGATCAGCCCCACGGCGCTTCGGATAACCTCATTGATATCGATCGCGATGTATTCAACGTCCTCGTGGCGTATGAAGCGCTTCATCTGATTGACGATCTCGCCGGCGCGCCGGGCCTGAATACTCGCCATGCGCAGCACCCCCATCACCTCCGCCCGGTCACAATTGTCCGCCTGGAGTCGCCGTTCGCAACCACTGAGGTAGTTACTGATCGCCGACAGCGGTTGATTGAGTTCGTGGGTCAAACCGGACGCCATTTCGCCCAAGGTATTCAACCGCATCAACTGCGCCAGTTCGTTCTGGCGCTGCAGGAGCGACTGCTGGGCGTCGATACGGTCGGTCTGATCAACGACGATCGATAGCATGTGCGCCGCATCACTTTCGCTACCCGGCAGCAACGCGCTACTCACCTCGAGCCAGCGCGGGGTGCCGCGCAAGGTCCGCACCTCGATCAAGGTGCGCGAAGTTTGATTTTCCTGCAGGTGCTCGCGACACGTCCGCAGGGTTTCATCTTGACCCTGGGCGAGGAAATCGTCCAGACGCTTACCGATCAACTGGCGCTCGCTATCCGCCTCCATGATGCCGAGACCGGCCGGATTGACCTCAAGAATGGTGCCATCGCTGCGGCACAGATTCACCCATGCAGGTTCGGAACTGATGATCGCGCGCAACCGGCGTTGTTGCTCTTCGAGGCGCTGCTCGGTCTTTTTTCGTACCGCGATCTCCTCACTGAGACGCTGATTGGTCTTTTTCAGTTTCTCGTTGGTAACCTCAACTTCGTGGCTTTTGACGCCAAGCTCCTCATTGACGGTACGTAACTCCTCATTCGTCGACTGGAGTTCTTCATTGGCGGTTTGGAGTTCCTCGGTGGAGGTGAACAACTCCTCATTGGTCGACTGCGCTTCTTCGTAGGTGGACTGAAGTTCTTCGTTGGCGGTCTCGAGTTCCTCGATCGTCGTCTGTAGGCTTTCGCGCGTTTCGCGCAGTTGGTCCTCCAACTCGCGGATTCGCCGCGCATCGACGACCGAGGCCGCGTCCGCGACCGTTTGCTCCTCGATCGCTCCACGCTCGAACACCAGCACGAATTTTTCGCTCGCCGAGGCGGTCTTGCCGAGATAGAGCGCGGCCATGGTGACTTCCATGAAGTTCTTCTCGTCGAGCCCGATCCGAAAGCGTCGGCTGCGCACCGCATCGCCCTCGCGCCGCGCGCGATAGAGTAGCCCCCGCAAGTCGTGGCGGAACTCATTGCGCACCAGGTCCAGCACATTGAGCGCCGCGCGCCCTTCCGGCAGCTTGAGATAGGTGCTGACGTCGCCGCGCACATAAGTGACATCGAGTCGATCGTCGAGCATGACGCAAGCGGGCCGGTAGAGATCGAGGATCGACTGCTTGAGCACATCGTAAGGCGTCACCTTTTTTTCCGCGCCGGGCAGGTAATGCCCCTCGACCGGGTGCCGTTCCCCGCGCGCGGCGGTGAGATGGGGCAAATGGGCCTTGACGTCGCCATTGCGCTGATAGATCCGCGAGGCGCGTAACAGGGGCAAAAACAAGCGCTCGGCGGCGCCAGTGGTTTCCGACTTGCCGAGAAACAGCACGCCGTTGGTTTCTAGCGCGTAGTGAAAGGCCTGCAGGATCCGTTTTTGCAACGCGATGTTGAAGTAGATCAACACATTGCGGCACGAGATCATATCCAGATGCGAGAATGGCGGATCCTTCACCAGATCGTGGCGCGCGAACAAAATCATGTCGCGAATCGCCGGTACCAGCTTGTAGGTGTCGTTCTGCCGCGTGAAATAGTCGTTCAAGAGCTTTTTCGGGATTGCCGATACTGCGGCCTTCGGATAAACCCCCTGGCGCGCCACCGCCAGCGCGTCCTCATCCAGGTCGGACGCGAAAACATGAATGTTATAGCGACTGATGCGCTTTCCGAGGTGTTCCGAGAGCAGCATCGCAATCGAATAGGCCTCCTCGCCGGTCGCGCAGCCCGGGATCCAGATGCGCACATCCTCCTTGCCGCCGTCGTCGGCGACGATCTTGTGCACGATACTTGCGAGGTCACGAAAGGCCTCGGCATCGCGGAAAAAATCGGTCACCGAAATCAGCAAGTCCTTATGCAATTCGTAACGTTCGGCGGGATTTTGCTCCAGCAGCGCAATGTATTCGTCCGGCGTATGCAATTTGTTGACCGCCATCCGCCGCTCGATCCTGCGCCGCACCGTGCTTTGTTTGTAGTTACGAAAATCACCGCCGGTCTGGTCCATCACCAGACGCAAGATCTTGTTGAGATTGTCGGGCGGACGCTCATCACCTTCGACCGCCGGAATGACGCGTGGATAGCGGATCAGCTCCGGCAACTGCGCGCCGACCTTTTCCGGCGCCAGGATCAGATCCACGTGCCCGGTTCCAATCGCCGCGTGTGGCATGCCGGAGAACTTCGCAGTGGCCTCTTCCTGCGCGATGGTGATACCGCCCTCGGCCTTGATCGCGCGCATCCCGTGCGCGCCATCCATTCCGGTGCCCGAGAGAATAATCCCGACCACGCGCTCGCCCTGGTGCTTTGCCAGCGACGCGAAGAAGCGGTCGATCGACGGCTTGGGACCGATGCTCGTCGCCGGCACGAGAATGATGCGGTTGTGCTCGATCATCGCGTCCATTCCGGGCGGAATGATATGAATGACGCCGCTTTTAAGCGTTTGCCCATGCCTGAGTTCAAGTACCGGCATGTGGGCCTCACGCTCCAGGATCGGCCCAAGCATGCTGCTGTGCTTGGGATCCATATGTTGCGCCAGGACATAGGTCAGATCCGGCTGGATCGGCAAGGTCGGCACCAACGCGCGCAATGCCTCCAGGCCGCCCGCGGAAGAGCCGATTCCGACAATCACCATGTCGTGGGGCCGTCCCGGCGCTGCGCCATCTGCGTGAACGGACGCGGCAACCTGTTCCGTGGGATCGTGCTCATCCGCCGTGTCTAGGTGTTCAGTCATGGTGGCATTCAGAGTGTTGAGTGCGGTTGACGCCAATAACTAAGAAAGCGTTCAAGGAGAATAAATCCCGATCCGCGCCGTTATCGAGCCCGAGTTGCCGCGCGACTACCTAGGGTAAACCCCGGGCTGGGTGCGGGATCGACCGAAATCACAAGCTTACGTCAGTGTGTCAATCTTTGCCATGAACACGGATGTGCAACAGAGCGCGTCGTGGGGTAACGATATCTAATAGGAGGCTGGAGGATTCCTAGCAAGGCGTCCCTCGGTTCGAGAGAGGATACGCGTCAAGTCGAGTCACTCCGAATGAGCGGTACCAAAATAAAAACCAACCAACACGCAGTCAGATGAAAAAGACACCTTCATTTGCACCGGAATATCCCCGCTGGAAAGGCTCCATCGGTTTTTCGACCCCGAAACAGGTCAGCGAACCGCTGCGACTTCTGAATCGCATCTTGATTGGTGGCGCAGTCATCGCCACGATTGTATTGGTCGGTACGCGGCTAACCGCAATCTAGCGCGAGCGTAGCGCGCGTCTTTACGCGCGCTACGAATGAAAGGCCTAAGCTAAGCGGCGAGCGCTGCCGCCTGCTGCTTCATCAACCGCTCGATCGCAAAAACGCCGACATGGCGGTTCGGGCTGAGATGTTCGGCCAATTGAATGCGCTCGAATAACGTATCGATATCCAGTTTAGCGATGTCGTCGGCATCACGACCGCTGAGTAGATCGACCAAGAGCGCGACGACGCCTTTGATGATCGCGGTATCACAATCGCCATAGAATTTGATCCGTTCTGGATTGCTTTGGTCACGATACGCGAAAACCCAAACCTTGCTCATGCACGCCTTGACGCGTGTTTCTTCGGTTTTTTCGGCCTCGGGCATCGGCGCCAGACGTTCACCCAGTTCGATCAGGTATTGGTACCGCTCGTCCCAGTCACCGAACAACTCGAAGTCGTCGATGATGTCATCAATTTCCGTCATCCCTGTCACCCAAGCCGGGATATCGTTGCAGCGTCTCGCATTAAACGCTGAATGATTCGCCGCAACCGCACTGGTTTTTGACATTGGGGTTGTTGAACTCAAATCCGGCATTCAGCGCGTTGGTGCGTACATAGTCGATTTCCATCCCGGTAATCCGCGCGAGACTCGCGGGATCAACAATGACCTTGACGCCATACGCTTCGAATACCTGGTCGTTTTCGGCCAGGTCATCGGCGTAATCCACCGTGTAGGCGTAGCCTGAACATCCGCTTTTTTTCGTGCCCACGCGCAGACCGAGCCCGTGACCGCGCTTCTCCAGCATGCGCCGCACGTGATCAGCCGCTGTGACAGTAAGTGTTACCGACATGTCTTTCGCCTCTCTAGATTGCTGCCCAGCCCTGGTTACGGGCGGTTTCCCAACAATTCGATGCCCACTCAAAGTAAACCCACTTCAAGCTTGGCCTCATCCGTCATGCGATCCATCGTCCACGGCGGGTCCCAGACCAATTGAACCTTCACCGCAGTGACCCCATCCACCAGCCGAATCGCCTTTTCGACCATCACCGGCATCAACTCGGCGACCGGGCAAGCCGGTGCGGTCAAGGTCATGTCGACATCGACATCGCCATCATCGGTGACGTCCAGACGATAGATCAGGCCGAGATCATACACATTCACCGGAATCTCGGGATCATAAACCGTACGCAATGCACTCAGCACGCGCTCCGGTAGTGAATCTTGCGCCGGCATATCGGCCAGGTCGCTCGAATCGTCGATGCCGGCTGCCTCCGTCAGCGCCGACGCTGCGGGTTGCGTAAATCGAGCCAAACGAAACAGCATGTGCTCACCTCATTGACTGAACAAAGGGATCAGGCCGCGACCGATTCGCCACCAACCTGTCCCAAGCGGGTTTTCACAATGTCCTCGGCATGTTCGCGCAATGCCGGCAACTCCAATGTATCGAGGATCTCGCCAGCGAATCCCAGGCAGAGCAACTGCCGCGCTTCGGATTCAGGTATTCCGCGCGAACGCAAATAAAACACCATCTGCTCGTCGAGTTGCCCTACCGTCGTGCCGTGACTGCACTTGACGTCATCGGCCAGAATCTCCAGCCACGGCTTGGTATCGACTTCGCCGTTGCGCGAGAGCAGGAGATTATCGTTTGAGAGTTGGGCATCGGTCTGTTGCGCATCCTTGGCGACGAAAATCCGTCCGTCGAACACCGCGCGCCCACGACCGTGGACGATGCCGCGAAAGCGCTCCTTACTGGTGCAACCGGGCACGCCATGCGTCACATTGATATGAAAGTCGGTCAACTGCTTGTCACCGGTCAGATAGACGCCGTTCAGATCACAGTTAGCACCACTGCCCGCGAAGGCGACGTTGATGTCAGTCCGTGACCACTGCGCGCCCGCCGCGAAATTCACCGCGCGATAGTCACTGTTGGCGCCTTGCGTGAGGTAGATGCTTGCGACATGAAAGCCTTGCGCACCCTCTTCCTGCATCCGCGTGTGGAGCAACGAAGCGCCTGTGCCGAGTTCGATTTCCAGCACCACGTTATTGCAGTAGCTCGGATCGTCGAGGCTTACGTAGCGCTCGACGATACTCGCGTGGCCCCCGTCTTCGATCTCGATGACGTGACGCGATTGCGCCACATGTGGCGCTTCGCCGGCGACGGACAAATGGATGATCTCCAGCGGCAAGCTGAGCAGCACGCCCGCTTTCAGGTGGAGCAGCAATCCGTCCTGCCACCCGGCAGTATTGAGCGCGGTAAACAGCGGTCCCGAATCGGCGGACGCTTGCAGCAAGCGCGCGCGGGCCAAAGGATATCCCGCGTCACCCAAGGTCTTGAGGCTACCCAGGGTTACGCCATCCGGTAACCCATCGAACCGGGAGAGCGCTGGCATGAACCGCCCGTTGATCAACACCAGACGGACCGAATCATCGCCCAGTAACGCTAAGCGTTCGATGACCGCCGGCGCCACCGCCGGCACTTCGGTAACCGGCGCAAAGCCCTGTCGCAGGAGCGGCTCGATGCTGGTGTACCGCCACGCCTCGGATTTCTGGTTCGGCAATGGCAGCGTTTCCGTGTGCGCCTGGGCGCTGCCGCGGGATGCCAACAACCAGTCCGGCGCGTCGCCCGCGGCGAGCGCCGCGGCCGCCCACCCCGCCAAATCTTGGAGACCCTGTACCGCCGTGCTCATGCCGCGGCCTCGTCAAGAATCCATGCGTATCCACGCGCTTCGAGTTCGAGCGCCAGTTGTTTGTCGCCGGAGCGAATGATCCGACCCTGCGCGAGCACGTGCACATAGTCCGGCTGAATGTAGTCGAGCAAGCGCTGATAATGCGTCACCAGAATGATCGATCGTTCGGGGCTGCGCAGTGCGTTCACCCCGTCTGCCACGACCTTGAGCGCATCGATGTCAAGCCCCGAATCGGTTTCATCGAGGATCGCCAATTTCGGTTCAAGCAACGCCATTTGAAAGATTTCGTTGCGCTTTTTCTCACCGCCGGAAAATCCTGCATTGACGGCGCGCTTCAACAAATCCTGATTGAGGTGTAGCAGCTTAAGCTTGTCCTTGATCAGCCGCATAAAGGCCACCGAGTCGAGTTCGGTCTCGCCCCGCGCCTTGCGAATCGAATTCAGGGCGGCCTTCAGGAAGTACGAATTATTCACCCCCGGAAGCTCCACCGGATACTGGAATCCTAGGAAAACGCCCTTGTGCGCACGGACTTCGGGTTCGAGCGCCAACAAGTCCTCACCTTCGTAAAGCACCTCGCCCGCCATCACCTCGTAGCCATCGCGGCCCGACAGCACATGTGCGAGGGTACTCTTTCCCGAGCCGTTCGGGCCCATGATGGCGTGCACCTCACCCGCGCCCACGCTCAGATTGATCCCGTGCAGGATCTCCTTGCCGTCGATACCCGCTTTAAGATTCCTGATTTCCAGCATTTCTCAAAACCTCACATAATGACATTCGCACCGGGTTTGCCGCAGCGCGGCACGCCTGGCGATAACGATTCAACCCACCGCGCCTTCTAGGCTGATGCTGAGGAGCTTTTGCGCCTCAACCGCGAACTCCATCGGCAATTCCTTAAAGACCTCCTTGCAGAAGCCATTGACGATCATGGATACCGCATCTTCCGCAGACAGGCCGCGCGTGCGGCAGTAATACAACTGATCCTCGCTGATCTTCGAGGTGGTGGCCTCGTGTTCGATCTTGGCGGTCGGATTTTTAACCTCGATATACGGGTAGGTGTGCGCGCCGCACTTATCGCCCAGCAACAGCGAGTCACACTGCGTGTGGTTGCGCGCGTTTTCAGCGCGCTGCGCGATCCGCACCAAGCCCCGGTAAGACTGCTGCCCGTGCATCGCGGAAATTCCCTTCGAGACGATCGTCGAGGTCGTGTTGCGCCCGAGATGGATCATCTTGGTCCCGGTATCCGCCTGCTGCCGGCCTTTGGTCACGGCCACCGAGTAGAATTCACCGATCGAACTCTCGCCGCGGAGGATGCAGCTGGGATATTTCCAGGTGATCGCAGAACCGGTTTCGACCTGCGTCCACGAGATCTTCGAGCGGTCGCCACGGCATTCACCGCGCTTGGTCACGAAGTTGTAGATTCCGCCTTTGCCCTCGTTATCGCCGGGATACCAGTTCTGCACCGTCGAGTATTTGATTTCGGCATCGGTCATCGCGACCAGTTCGACGACCGCGGCGTGCAATTGATTTTCGTCGCGCATCGGCGCGGTACACCCTTCAAGATAACTCACGTAGCTACCCGCTTCCGCGACGATCAAGGTCCGCTCGAACTGTCCGGTGTTGGCCTGGTTGATACGAAAGTAGGTGCTGAGTTCCATCGGGCAACGGGTGTTTTCCGGAATGTAGACAAAGGTTCCATCCGAAAACACGGCCGAATTGAGCGCCGCAAAGTAATTGTCGGTGTGCGGGACGACCGACCCGAGGTAACGCTGAACCAGCTCGGGATGTTCCCGCACCGCCTCGGACATCGAACAAAAGATGACCCCGGCATCGGCGAGATTCTGGCGAAAAGTCGTCGCGACCGAAACGCTGTCGAAAACCGCGTCCACCGCGATCCCCGCCAGCGCCTTTTGCTCCTCCAGCGGGATGCCCAGCTTTTCATAGGTGCGCAACAATTCGGGATCCACCTCATCAAGGCTCTTTGGCCCATCGCCCTTGGCCTTGGGCGCGGAGTAGTATGAGATCGCCTGATAATCGATCGGAGGGTGGTGCAGAGAGGCCCATTGCGGTTCGCGCATCGTCAACCAGTGACGAAAGGCCTTCAGACGATGCTCCAGCATCCATTCCGGCTCATTTTTCTTGGCCGAAATGGCGCGCACGACATCTTCGTTCAATCCAGGCGGAAACGTTTCCGACTCGATCATGGTGACCCAGCCGTGCTTGTAGTCACTCCCTACGAAGTCGTCAACAGCTTGATTGGTTCCTGACATTCATTGATCCCCGTCGGTTATACCCGAGCAAATTACTTGGGTATTGTATACTGAAGCGCCTTCCCGTTTTCAACGCCGCTGCCCGCGTGGTTTATCTCAGCCCCTGCGGTAGGCTTCGATTTGCGCAGGAAATCACGGCGTTACGCCTGCGCAAGGAACCTCGCCAGGGCCGCGGAAACGCTTAAGTGACCTTGTAATCGCTAGGCTTTTACCAAGGATACATCCGTTGCGGACGCGGTGAAACCGTAGGTTGGAGCGCCCCGCCTGGCATCGTGCGCAGGACCGCTGGCGACGAAATCAGCGCAGATCTGCTACGTCGCCGGCGCGCTCGACCGCCGGATGCACGGGCGGTAGCTGTAGGTAAAACCCTTGGGCATTGAGGCTGCGTATCACATCGGCGGCGTTCGCGCGGGCGAGGGTGCGTTGCGGATGCAGATCGAACGCCAACACGAATTCAGGGGTGCCGAACATCTGCCGCAGCGGTTCAGGCACGGCGTCAAAATCGTCGGCGCGCGGCAGATAGAGGTAGGTCTCGGCGCGACGCGGACTGCGGTAGACGTGGCAACGCATGCGCGTAATCACTCCTCAAGCGTGTGATTGAGGTAGGAGTAGCCGCTCAAGGCGGCGCTCAAGGTGCCATCGAGGAGCCGCCGGGTGGTCTCCGGCAGCCCGGAATGCGCGATTTTCTTGCGGCATTCATTGGTCAGTCGATAGGTATTGAAATGAACATAATCGAGCAATTCATTAACGGTATCGCCCAACTCCTCCTCGCGCAGAAGGTAGGCGCCGTCGGCGGTGCGCCGCACGTTGACCGAGTGGGTATCGCCGAACAGGTTATGCATGTCGCCCAGAATTTCCTGGTAGGCGCCGATCAAAAAGATCCCGACGAGGTAGTGCTCGCCCGGCTCGATCGCGTGCAGTGGCAAGGTATGCTGAATGGATCCGCTGTGGCTGTAGATCCCGATCCGGCCGTCCGAATCGCAGGTGAGATCCTGCAACACCGCCGCGCGGGTTGGGCGCTCATCCAGACGCTGCAGCGGCAATACCGGAAAAATCTGCTTAAGCGCCCACGCATCCGGAATCGACTGAAATAGCGAAAAATTGAGGAAGGTCTTGTCGGCGAGCTTTTCCTGCAACGCCGCACGCAGTTCGACGTGTTCGTCCGCGACGTGATCGAGCACGCAACGGCAAAAGGTGAAATAGCTGTGTTCCCATGCCGCCCGCGCGGCCAGCCGTTCCTGGCCGGCATTGAATGCCTCCTGATAGCGGGCCAGGCGCCGTTCCGCTTCGCGCAGGAGCTCGATGGGGCTGTCCGCATTGACGCAATCGTACAAGTCGGCGAACGGACCGCCCGGCTTACCGTGCAGCGCCAGCGCCTCGTTGTCGACCACTTCGGTGATCAGCACCGCGTGATGCGCGGTCATCGCCCGCCCGGCCTCGGTAAATATTTCGAGCGGCGCCAAGCCGTACAAGGTGCAGGTCGCTCGCAGGATTTCCACGATCGCCGCGGCGTAGCCGCGCAGGTCATAGTTGATCGAACAGGCATGCTCACTGTGCAGCCCCTCGTAGTCCACGCCCAGACCGCCCCCAGTATCGAAGACCCGGATGTCGACCCCGAGCCGATGGAGTTCACCGAGATAGCTCGCCGCCTCCGTGACACCGCGGCGGATATCGGCGATATCGGAGAGTTGCGACCCCATATGGAAATGCAGCAGCTTGAGCCAGTGCAAGCGGTCGCGCTGCCGCAATTGTTCGATGAGCGTGAGCACCTGGGCCGCAGTGAGTCCGAATTTGCCCTTTTCACCGCCGGTGTTCTGCCAATTGCCTTTGGCCAACGACGCAAGACGCACCCGCACCCCAAGCGTCGGCTCGATACCCAATTCCTCGGCCACCGCGAATACATGCGCAAGCTCGGTCAACTTTTCGACCACGATGAACACGCGATGCCCCATCAACTGCCCGATCATCGCCAGGCGGATGAAATCGCGATCCTTGTAACCGTTGCAGACAATCGCAGCCCCCGGACGTGACAGCGCCAACACCGCCAGCAACTCGGGCTTGCTCCCGGCTTCAAGCCCAACGCGGGCGCCGCCATGCGCGATGATCTCATCGACCACGCTGCGTTGCTGGTTGACCTTGATCGGATACACCGCGGTGTAGCCGCCCGGATACCCTTGCACCGAACGCGCGTGGGCAAAGGCGTCGCAGAGACGATCGATACGCTCATGCAGAATGTCCTCAAAGCGAACCAGCACCGGTAGATCCAGGCCTTCGCCCAACACCCGTCGGGTCAGCTCGACCAAATCGATCCCGCGCGCCGGATCGTCGACACCCGCATTCATCACGACATGCCCGCGGGTATTGATGTCGAAATAGTCGCCGCCCCAGCCGCGCAAGTGATACTGGTCACGGGCGTCGTCAATCGTCCAGTCGCTCATGTCGGGTGTCCAAAAGGTGTTGTGTGTCACATCGCGGCGGCTATGATACCCGCTTTAACAACCTCGGAGCAGCACGATGAAACCGGACGATCAGTGGTTTACCGAAGTCAATCCGGACTTCGGCTTCGCCTTCTCGCTCAAGCTCAAGGAGAAACTCCACGAAGAGCAGTCGCCGTTTCAGAAGATCGAGATCTATGCGACCGAGCATTGGGGTAATCTGATGGTGCTCGACGGGTGTTATATGGTCACGGGCCTCGACAATTTCGTGTACCACGAAATGATGGCGCATCCGGCGCTGTTCAGCCACGCCGCGCCAAAGCGGGTTGCGATTATCGGCGGCGGTGATTGCGGCACCCTGCGTGAGGTCCTCAAACACCCGCAGGTCGAGCGGGTGACCCAGATCGACATCGATGAGCGCGTCACCCGCGTCTCCGAACGCTATTTCCCGGAATTGTGCGCCTCGAACCACGATCCCCGCGCGGAGCTCAAGTTTATCGATGGCATTCGCTGGATGGCTGAGCAACCGGCCGGTAGCCTTGATCTCATTATCGTCGATAGCACCGACCCGGTCGGCCCCGGTGTGGTGCTTTATTCGGTGGAGTTTTTCCGCCATTGCCGCCGTGCCTTGGGTCCGGGCGGGCTGCTGGTTCAGCAAAGTGAATCGCCGTTGGTGCATACCGAGTCGATTATCGTGCCGATGCACGCGCGGATGCGCGAGGCGGGATTCGACGATACCAAGACCTTGCAGTTCCCGCAGCCGATCTATCCCACCGGGTGGTGGAGCGCGACCTTGGCCAGCGCCGACGGCGCAGTCGAGTTCAAACGCGCAGCCGATGCCGAAAGTGGCGCGATCGAAACCGATTACTACACCGCGGCAGTCCACCGCGGAGCCTTAGCGATGCCGGCGTTTCTCGGTCGCAAGCTGCGGCGCTGAAACAGCGGTTCAGCGCGGATTCATCTAGACTCGCTTAAAGCAAGCGCGATTGAATTGTTACCAGGAGGCACTCCATGAAACAACCGGCACTCGTTGCGAGCGTGCTGCTCATTATCAGCTTGACGGGTGGCCTGATCATTGGCTGCCAGTCGGTCAGTACGACTCAAGGGGGCGCCATCGGTCTCGATCGCAAGCAATTGATGTCGTCACTGATCTCGTCGGAGCAGATGTCACAGGCGTCGATCCAGGCGTATCGCGAGACCCTCACCGCGTCACAGCAAAAAGGCAAGCTGAACCAGGACACTGCCCTGACCCAACGGGTGCGCGGCATCGCCCAGCGCCTGGTCCCACACACTGCGGCGTTTCGTCCGGATGCGCCGAAGTGGCAGTGGGAGGTGAACGTCATCACCTCGGACGAACTCAACGCGTGGTGCATGCCGGGTGGCAAGATCGCGTTTTATTCCGGGATCATCACTAAACTCAATCTGACCGATGACGAAATCGCGGCGATCATGGGTCACGAAATTGCGCATGCGCTGCGTGAACACGCGCGCGAACGGGCCTCACAGCAGATGGGCACCGGACTTGTGATCGGTGTCGGCGCGGCAGCGGTCGGCGCGGGCCAGACTGCGGTCGATCTGGCGCAAATGGTCACCCAGCTCACGCTGTCGCTGCCCAATAGCCGTCTGCACGAGACTGAATCCGACCGGATCGGCGTGGAACTCGCGGCACGAGCGGGGTACAACCCGCGCGCCGCGATTTCGCTGTGGGACAAGATGAACAAGGCGAGCGGCAACGGGCCTCCACAGTTCCTAAGTACCCACCCATCGCCGAAAAATCGGATGCAGGACCTCGAAGTCTATTCGCGCAAGGTCATGCCGCTGTACGAACAGGCGCGGTTGCGCTAGGCAAGTTCGCGCGGAGCCGGTTTAGGAGCCGAGAAAGAATAATTTGGACGATTGGCTGCTTGCAGACGAGATGCCAGGCAAGGCGCAAGAATGCGCCGTGTGGCTGGCCACACAAGCATTCTTGCAACGCTGCGTGGCGCTCGGCTGCAAGATGGACAATGTTCAAGTTGTTCTTTCTCGGTGACTTAGCCCGGCTTGCGCTGCTCGGCCCGGATATGCGACGTAAAATATTCATCCGCACGCTCGATATCGACCGCTTCGCGCTTAGCGTTGATGAGTGGTTGTTCGTAATCATTCCACCCGCGCAGGCCGGTCTTGAGTGAACAGGCATCCTCGTAGCCAAGTTGCTTCATCGTGTTGGCGGCGAGCACACTGCGAAAGCCCGAATGGCAGATCACCACGACCTTGCGTTGCCGCGCCAAAACGAGTTCAGGTACCGTTTCTTCGTAGTCCCACTCGCAGGAGGCCTCCAGAATTCCGCGCGGAACGTTGAGCGATCCCTCAATGTGCATGCACGCGAATTCAGCTGGCTCCCGGATATCCAGCAGGAGCAGCTCTCTACCCTGTGCCTGCTGTAGCTCGGCGAGGTCCCAGGGCATGACCTCGGTGATGTCCTTGCGCTGCGCCTCAACGAGATCAATGTATCGTTTCATGTCGAGAATTCAGTAACGGTCTCGATTAATCGGCCGTTGCGGCAGGGTGGCCGTTGAGCGATCCGCCCGTCATGAGATTGGAGCGGAATCCGTGCTCAACCGCGATGACTGCAGCTTCGACGCGCGAATGTACATCGAGTTTGCGCAATATGGCCTTGACATGCAGTTTGACGGTGCCATCCGAGATCCCGAGATGCTTCGCAATCACTTTGTTGCTGAGTCCGTCGGCCAACAGGCTCAGAATCTCGGCCTCGCGCGGGGTAAGCGTGTCGATCGGTTTGGCCGCCTCGGGCGTGAGCGTTTCACCCTGGACGACCTTTGCGAGTACCTGCGTCAACGCCGGCGCCACGATCATTTTGCCCGCCACAATATCGAACAACGCGACGACCAACTGATCCGGCTCCATGTCTTTCAGCAGATAGCCTTGCGCGCCGCTGCGCAGGGCATCGACCAGATCCTTTTCGTTGTTGCTGGTCGTAAGAATCGCCACCGGCATTTTCAAGCCGCGCTGACGCAAGGCGCGCAAGACCCCCAAGCCATCGATATCGGGCATGCGCATGTCGAGTAAAATGACATCGGGCGCGACCTCGCTGGAAAGGCGTATCCCCTCGCGACCATCCCCAACTGACGCAACGACTTCAATATTGCGGTGCTTCAGCAAGCCTTGCAGGCCTTCGCGAAACAAGGTGTGGTCGTCGATGATCAACACCTTCAATTTTTGGTTCATTCGCCCACCGCCTCGGATGCTCGCGTCTCACCGGCCAAAATCAATACTTTAGGCGATTTGAATTCGAGCATGATTTGCGTGCCCTCGCCTGGTTCACTTTCAATGGCGAGCGTACCACCAATACGCCGCGCGCGATCACGCATAATGCTGAGACCGATATGGTCGCCGGGATTGCTCCCGCCCTTGACCGCCTCCTTGATACCGACCCCATCGTCTTCCACCAACACCTTGTATGCGCCGGCCTTATTTCCGTACAACATGACCCGCACTGCGTTCGCGTCACTGTGCTTGCGGATATTCGCGAGCGCTTCCTGGACGATGCGGATGATGTGCATTTCGTAGTCCGCCGGCAGCCGTTGTTGCGGCCACTCCTTTTGCAGGTAAATCGGGATGTCGCATTCTCGGCGGAAACGCTCGACCGCACGCTCGACGGCGGGAACGACGCCTTGCTTATCAAGTGGAGCGCGAAAGTGACTGATCAATTCGCGTAGTTCGTAGTTCGCTTCGTCCAGCGAATTCTCGATCTGCTCCAGCAGCGCCCACATCGACGCCTCGTTGCCGTGGTGTAAGGTTTCATCCAGCACCCGGACCTGGAATCGCACGGAAGCCAGGGTCTGCGCCAAGGAATCGTGGAGTTCATGTGAGAGTCTCGCGCGCTCGTCGAGTATGGTCAGTCGGTTGCTTTCCTCGTCGAGTCGGGCCTTTTCGATTGCCATCCCCAGGTAGCGCCCGATGCAGGTGAACAGTTCTTCGAAATCCTTGTACCGGTCGAAGCTCTCCTTTGGGACAAAAAGATTGTAGACCCCCAAAGTGCGCTCCCGGAACCGTAGCGGAACCGCAATCAGCGAGGACGCGGAATCCGCAAACATCGGCCGGCCATTGAGTACCGCGCAGGAACGTAGATCGCGCTGATATAACACCGACTCGGTCGACTCGGTCTGGCCGCAGAGGCAAGTCTTAGCGGGCAACACCAACTCGCGCGCCATGATATCGTCATCAAGGCCGACGCTTGCGACGAGATGCATTTCGTTATCCTCGCCCAACAAACGCACCGCGCCGCCCTTCGCGTCGAGGATCTCGGTCAAGGTATGCAGGAAGCGCATCAGTACTTCGTTGACATCCCGCGTCACGTTGATGCTGGCCGCGACGTCGTAGAGAACTTCCAGCATCGAGATGCACTTATAACCGGGTAAAAAGCCTTCGCCAGCCTCCACCCCCCGAGCATCACCGCCTTTCGGGCGTAACAGACACCGTTCAGCGTCTCCGGGAAGCGCCTCTGGATCGATTGCGACGGAACCTGCCTTGACGGGTTGCTCGATCGCTTCCGCTTCGCGCGCGGGCGGCTGCAAGTAAAGGCGGGCCGTGGCGATCAACGCCAGGGTCACTGCCACCAAACTCAGATAGCCGAGCCATGCGGCACCCGATAACGATCGCAACAGTTCGATTGCAAGCACACCTGCAAGGAGGGCGGTCACCTTTGCCAACGGGCTGGCAAGCGCGGCGCGCCCGCGCGTCCACGATGCGCCAACTAGAGACTTGACGTCGACGGGAAATCTAGGATGTCGCGGGGTCACGCCCTCTCCGGTCGCGGCGTGGCCGTGCAATTGGCGAATCTGATCATGCGGATCCGAACACCATCATTCGCGCGCGGCGCTGTGGCTAGGATCATTGGGATTAATAAACACGAAATTCGTTTCGCCGTTATCGAGCTCAACGAAATCGATCACCATCCCCGCAATCTTTTCAGTTTGTAGCGCGTCAATTACGATCGCAACTCCTTCGGATTCCAAGTTGACGTCGTCGCCACCCGGGGTATCGTCGAAACCCATGAGGTAGACGAAACTGCCGTCGGCCGCCTCGCGCACGGCAATGCGTAATGCCGCACCTTCAAGCTGACTTTGCCGCGAGGCTTCACGGATCTTCTCGGCTGCGGGTTTAGTCACTGTCAACATCGTACATCACTCCCATCATATTCTCAGATCGGCGGAGGCTTGAAGCGGTAGAGCCCAGTGTATCTCCGGAGTGGGCCCGTCAGGCTGGTATCGCGCGATATTACCATAGCGCTTAGCCGGACTCGCAAATGCCCGTTTCGCACCCGTTCGCTTCGGGAAGCGGGATCCGACAGCACGCACTTGCGGAAATGGGGGGTGGACTACGTGGCGACGAGGGACCGAAATGGGTTGACCTGAGCCACCGAGGGAATCCTATTGGCGGCACTTTCTCACGAACTGCACGAAGCGTTCGACCCAGCGGTGCTGGGTTTGATCGCGTAGATGCGCGTAGTTCGCGAGCAGGTTGCGGTACACAATTCCATCGTACTGGCCGTCAAGCCCGTATCCGCGACGAACGCGGTAGGCAAAGCGGGCGCCAGCGGGTAGTGCCGAGAGCTTCGAGTAGTGAAACTCGTGCGCCTTGATGATTCGCCCTGGGCATGCGTCGGGCCAAGGTGAATCGGCGGATTCTTCCAGTTCCACATACCCCCGCCCTTGCGGGCGTTCGGCCATGATCGTATCCACTGCCAGCACCCCCGCCATCTCGGACCGGCGCCCCTGCCAAAGAATGCTCTGAGTGAGATACATCAACCCACCGCACTCGGCATAGGTCGGTAGGCCGGCCTCGATCGCGGCCCGAACCGAAACCCGCATGGAGCGGTTCGCTTCGAGCGTCTCCATGACGGTTTCGGGAAATCCACCGCCGATGAAAAGACCGTCCAGCGTGGGTAACATCGCGTCATTCAGCAGATCGATTGGAACCAATTCCACGCCAAACTCGGCGAAGCGCAGCAGATCGTCGGCATAGTAGAACCCGAAAGCCGCATCCCGCGCGTAGCCGATACGCAGTCGCGGATGCGAAATCTCCCGGCGCTTCGCGCGTGCGTCAACGGACACCGGAACCAGCGGCGGACAATGTTTGGCGACACCCACCAACGCGTCGAGGTCCACTTGCTGTTTGACCCCATCGCGTATTCGGTTAATGATTTTGACTGCACTTTTGTGCTCATTAGCCGGCATCAATCCGAGGTGACGCTCATCGATATTAAAGGCCTCGTCGCGGTGAACCGCCCCAATGACCTTTAATTCGGTGTAATGCTCCACCGCTGCACGCAATTTGCTTTCGTGTCGCGGCCCACCAACTTGATTTAGGATCACCCCTTCCACCTTCACCGCAGCATCAAATTGTTGATATCCAAGCAACAGAGGCGCGACCGATCGGGTAATCCCGCGGGTATCGATGACCAGCACCACCGGAGCATCCAACAAACGCGCCATTGCCGCGTTGCTGTCGCTACCGTCAAGCGCCATTCCATCATGCAAGCCCTTGTTACCCTCAACGATCGCGATGTCCGCCTCTTCGCGTCTGAGAAAGGTGTCCAGGATTTCGCGGGTGGTGGAAGTGTTGAAATCCAGATTGAAGCAAGCTCGTCCTGATGCCTGAGAGAGCCAGATTGGATCGATATAATCCGGACCTTTTTTGAAGGGCTGGACCGATATCCCACGATCAACCAAAGCCGCACAGATTCCGAGCGTCACGGTGGTTTTACCTGACGACTTGTGGGCACCTGAAATGTAGATTCGCATCGCAAGCCCTATAAGGCGAGAGGCGTGGTAAAACGGTAGTCAAGCAACGTCTGCTGTCTGGAGACATGGAGCAACGCGCGGCGTCACGTCGCAAAGGCCAATTCGTCTCTGCCGAGCGTGGCGGTAGGGTGACAGTGATTCGCCCGGAACAACCGCCGCCGCTTCGCCCCATGTCAAGCCTGCACACCCACCCAAAATCCCTCAGGCCAGGGCATATCAGGGGAATGTCTCGTCGACACGCCGGGATTGCCGCCGTTTACCGCCAGCCGATCAACGAGCGATTGGTAAACCGAATTTCAGCCTATCCCAAGGCAACGAGGAGGGGGGTGGCGTTCAATTTACCCCAACCGACCGATCCTTAGTGCGATTTCGCGTGGTGCGGATCAACGATCTCATCCGCCAGACTCTCCGGCAACAGTGCGAGCAGTTTCGCGGCGCCCACCACCAGCAGCAACGCAATCGCAACTCCGCCTATTCCAAGCATTAACTCCCAAACGCTCGGCGCATACTGTGCAACTTCCCCATCCTGAAATATGCTGCTGACCTCTTTGCCAGGGAACAGGGACAGCGGGAATGCCTGACCGCCAATAATAAAGGTATACATCAGGGCAAAACCGCCAACGATAACCAGTAGTGAGCTGATACCAAGCCAGAAGCGACTTGGCGCCGTCACCGGCCAGTACAACAGCGCCAGCGGCAGAAGTCCTCCGATCAGCACTTGCCCCAACCAGAAGGTTAACGCGTAGACACCGCCGCCATCGCGCCCGAGAAGGGTGAAGGCCACAGCGTCATGATGTTGAGTCGCATACAGATTGGTAAGGAAAAATACCGCTAGGAAATACAACACCGCCGCGATAAAGATGCCCTGCAACTTGCGTAAGCGCTCAAGAATAAGACCTCCGAGCGTGCGTCCGCTCCAGTTGTAGGCGGCCATGAGCACAAGATTGAATACCGCCAATCCAAACGAAAACGACATGACCACAAACATCGGCGCCATGATTGCCGCGTCGTAAGTTTCGCGCGCGACGAGAAAACCGAAAATCGACCCTGTACCGGTGGTGAGCACAAGGCGCCAGATGAATGCCGCAAATCCTGCGATTTTCGTGAAGCGGTTCATTTTCCGCTCCATCATCATCCATAGATAGATACCGACGACAACGAAGAAGCCGTTATACAAAATGATGTTCCACGCAAAAATCGATTTGAAGTTGTAGTACGTCATCGCAACGATCAAACGATCAGGTCGCCCGAGATCGAGCACCAGCACGATCAAGCCGCCCGCCAGCAGTGCGATTGCGGTCCATGCCGACAAGCGCGAAAGCGGTTTATAAACCTCTCTCCCGAATACCGACGCGATCGAGGCGACGTTCAGCGCCCCCGACGCCGCGACGATTAGAAAAACCGCGAATACGTGCGGCATCCCCCACACGACTTGATTATTCATACCGGTGACGTAGTGGCCGGCCGTCTCCATGTGATAAGCGGCGAACAACCCCAACAATATGACGGCGCCCAGTAGCCCAAGCAATCCATAGAACGCCGCGGAGCGGCCTTCGAGCGGCGAAAATCTCAGTTTGCTAGATGCCATAGTTAATTCTCGTCAATCGCACTATTCGCTGGGTCGCGGTGAGCGCTATCAGTCGGTCTACGCGGCTCAGCACTAAAGACCGAGGTAGCGCACTCCGGTGTTTAATCCTAAGTCCGCGCGCACTTGTTGTCCGCCGAATCGCTGAAGTACCCGGGAAATCCGGCTTTCGGGGTCTTTCGTGTCACCGAAAACCATTGCCTGATTTCCTTGAGAATTACATGCGACCACGCAGGCTGGTTCCTCGCCTGCATCGACACGATGAACGCACATCGTGCATGATTCGACCGTGCCTTTGCCTCTTGGCGCGTGCGCGCGTTGACCGGTCGTTACCTCGTGAATAAATGATCGTGCCTTGTACGGGCACGCCATCATGCAGTAACGGCATCCGATACAAATGTGCTTGTCAACCAATACGATCCCATCCTCACGCCTGAATGACGCGCCGGTCGGGCACACATCGACGCACGGCGGACTCTCGCAATGTTGGCACAACATCGGCAGCGACATCACGTGTCCGGTGTGCGTGTCCTTGACCGACATTTTCCGAATCCAGTGTGGATCCGTCAGCGGCCGATCATGCGAGGTGATGCCATTCTCCTGTACACAGGCGTCCACGCAGACGCCGCAGTCGGTGCATTGCGCGGTATTAATGAGCATACCCCAGCGCCGCGTCGAGCTCACCGCCTCATCGTCACGCTTCGCCGCCGCCACCTTGATAAACAGCACGCCCGGAGCCAGCGTGACCGCCGCAACTCCGGCGGACGCCTTAAGGAAATCGCGCCGCGTATTGACTGCGTTGGTCGGTTCATTCATCGCGAGTATCCACCGAATTCAGCTGCGAAAGCCTGCCATGCATGGCGGAGAAAATTTCCGCGGATTCAATCGCCGAGCCCGCATTTCGCGGCAGGACGTGGGGTTTGCCGATCGCGTTATCGGGTTTATGTGCATGACACTGAAAGCAATCGATCGAAACCGCGGCGTAGTTGTGGCAACTGCTGCAAAAGTGTTCCGAACTACCGAGCGCAGGATAGCCCCCTTGATCGTCCGGCTGCACGTGACAATCAATACAACCCTTAAGACTGTGCGCCTTGGTGCGAATACCGAGGTGCACGGTCGCGTCGCGCTGATGCATCAGATACTTCATGTGGTTCTTGCGAATATCCGCCGTCGGCTCGACGCATTCCTCACCTTTCGCGGGCGGAATATTGGGAAACGGCGTGCCCGCTAGCGCTACGGCGGAAAAACCCACCGCGCAGGCCAGTAGTCCGGCACTGATCAGAAAATTGCGAATCACAGCCATGCCAAAGTACCCGGATAGTAACGACTCAGTCACCCATTGCCATATCAATGTAGCCGGTCGGGCATACATCCGCGCAAATGTGGCAGCCAATACAACGTGCGTAGTCGGTGTAGACGTAACGACCCATGGTTCGCTCGTCTTTCGGTACGCGCTTGACTGCTTCCTGCGGGCAGAAGATCACGCAGTTGTCGCACTCAAAGCACATGCCGCAACTCATGCAACGGCCAGCCTCCGCCTTGGCCTTTTCCTCGGAAAGACCAATAGTCCGTTCGGCGAAGTTTCCAAGCACCTCTTCGGAGTCCACGACGACTTCGTCGCGGCGGTTGCGCTCTTCATAGGTGAAGTGCGCCAGGAAAAGCTTGTCAGCCGGAATGATTTCGTGTGCCGAACGGTCTTCGTAGTTATGTACCGCAAACTTCGCGTTGGACGTTCCCCAGGTCTCGACGTGTTGATACGCCTCTGGCTCAAGGCCGGTTTCGCGTAACTTGGCCAACAAATCAAAATGATGCTTATCGACTTTCGGACGCTTTCCGAGCTCCTGACTTTTTAGGTAGTGCTCAATACTCTCCACCGCGATCGACGCTTGACCAATGGCAGTGGTCAAAAGATGGGGTCGCACGATATCGCCTGCAGCAAAGTGCCCTGCCTTACCCTTGACCTGAAAATGCGGGTCTGCATTCATGAAGCCGTATCCGTTATCGAAATCGGGAAGCTCAGAAAGATCCCCTTTCTGCCCGATCGCCGAGACGATCAAATCCGCCTCGATAACGAATTCGGAACCCTCGATCGCTTCCGGACGGTTATTGACCATCTTGCATTTGCACAAACGCATACCGGTAGCTTTACCGTCGTCGTCGCGTAGCACTTCCAACGGCATTACGCTACCGATGATCGATACGCCTTCGCGTTGCGCGTCACGCACTTCGTGTTCCGCCGCGGTCATATTCTCGACTGGGAAGAGCGAGGTCAGCGTAACCGTCGCGCCATCGCGTATCGCAGAGGCCGCTACGTCGTGCGCCGTGTAGCCAAGTACGACGTTTTCAGGTCGGTCCTTGTCATTGATATTGGTGATATGGCCAAGACGACGCGCCACGGAAGCAACGTCGATCGAGGTATCGCCACCGCCTACCACGACAACCCGTTCCGAAACGAGTTTCAAGCGACCATCATTGAACGCTTCGAGAAACGCAACCCCGCTGACGCAGTTCTTAGCCTCGACGAATCCCGGAATAGGCAGGTCCTTGCCCGCCTTCGCACCTAGTGCCCATAAAACAGCGTCGAACTCGCTTTCCACCTGCTCGACCGAAATGTCGCGTCCGACACGCGTGTTGAGACGCACCTCAACACCCATCTCGATAATGCGGTTGATCTCGCCATTGAGTACATCTCGCGGCGTGCGGTACCCGGGGATACCGTACTTCATCATTCCGCCGAGCTCGTCATGGTCATCGAAAAGCGTCACCCCGTGACCCAGCCGGCGCAGCTGATAGGCAGCGGCGAGGCCCGCCGGACCACCCCCGATAACGGCAACTTTCTTTCCAGATTCCTGATTCGGAAGCGCGAATTTAAAGCCGCTCTGGAAAGCATGGTCACCAATGAACTGCTCCACCGAGTTGATGCCGACGTGATCTTCAACCTGATTACGATTACATCCGTCTTCGCAGGGAGCGGGGCACACTCGTCCCATCATCGACGGGAACGGGTTCGCATCCGTCGAGCGGCGAAACGCGTATTCCTGCCACGTCATGCCAACGGGAGGCTTTTCGATTCCGCGTACGATATCGAGCCAACCGCGAATATCCTCACCTGACGGGCAGCTACCCTGGCAAGGCGGAGTCCGGTGAACGTAAGTTGGACACTTGTGAGAAGTATCCTCCTTAAAGATTTTGGCAGTCAGGTCATCCCATTTGTAATCACCGTCCTCAAACTTGCGGAACGTGAGTTTCTTGCTCATATCGTCGTGAGAGGTAGCCATGTTCAATCACCTCGCGGTTTTTTTACTCGTAATTCTGCCGAACCCAATCAGGCCTCGGCCCCATCTAAAATAATGGCGTTGCTAACCAATTGATGTAGGCTAACAATCTGATCCATCTCAAATCCGTAGTACGGCAGCACTTTTGAGAATTGACTCTTACAGATCGCACAGATAGCAGCCATGTGCGTAACGCCGTGGTGTTCCACAACCTCTTTCAAGGAGGTCATTCTGGGCAAGGCCCCTTTAATCCGCACGTCCATGAGGTCATCAGTTAGCAATCCGCCGCCACCACCGCAGCAATAAGTGCCTTCTCCGATCGTCTCCGCGGCCATATCGACGTAGTTATTGCATACGGTTTTAAGAATCGCTCGGGGAATCTCGAACTGTCCGCCAGGCTTATCACCCATTCGCGAGGCGCGGGCGACGTTGCACGAATCGTGAAACGTTACGACCTTGTCATCGTTCGCCGATTTATCGAAGCGCAGTTTCCCTGCCTTGATAAGGTCATAGGTAAACTCGCAAATATGCTGCGGAACCGGGTAGCGCGGATCGAGAAAATCGAACGGCCCGGCAAGCGTGTTCAGAAAGCTGTATGCAACACGCCAAGCGTGACCGCATTCGCCAAATACAATGCGTTTGACCCCAAGCTCAAGCGCCGCTTCGCGAATTCGCAGCGCGATTCGCTGCATGTTCTCGTAGCTTCCGATGAATAAACCGAAATTCGCGGCCTCGCTCGCTTTGGAACTGAAGGTCCAACTGACGCCGGCCGCGTGAAACACCTTGCCGTAGCCGATTAAACCATCGATATGCGGTTCCGCGAAGAAATCGGCGGAAGGCGTGACAACGAGTACCTCGGCGCCCTTGACGTCAAGCGGATACCGCACGTCAATGCCCGTCTCGTCCTTCACATCCTCTTCGACGCCTTCGAGCGTGTTACGAAGCGCGGCCTCGGGCAAACCGAGATTGTTACCAATCTTGTATACCTTGCCGATAATCTCGTTACTGTACTTTTGCCCTTTCCCGACGGCCGCCATAACTTCGCGCGCCGCCATCGTGACTTCAGCGGTATCGATGCCGTAGGGACAGTACACGGAGCAACGACGACACTCCGAACACTGATGGAAGTAGTTGTACCAGTCGTTCAGTACGTCTTCCGTTAGATCAACCGCGCCGACCAGTTTCGGAAGATATTTGCCGGGGAGTGTGAAATAACGTCGATAGACCTTGCGGAACAGGTCTTGGCGCGCGACAGGCATGTTCTTCGGATCTGCCGAACCGAGGTAGTAGTGGCATTTATCGGTACACGCGCCGCATTTGACGCAAGAATCCATGTAAACCTTGAGCGAGCGGTATTTACCGAGTAGTTCGCCCATCTTGTCGATGGCCTTTTCTTGCCAGTTTTCCACCAACTCACCGGGGTATCCGAGTGGCGCCTGGTGATCCGGCTTGGCGACGAACGGGCCACTCTTCTCCATCGAACCAGGCTTGATGCGCGGAATACGTATGCTGTCGTGAACTTCTGGTACTTCTACGGCGGCCATCAGTATCGTGACTCCTGTAGGATCTCTGTTCTAGCGTTTGTTGGGGCTTTCGAGCTTGAGCGCCCACGAAGCGACATGGCGACGCTCCCTCGGATTGTCGACCTGATTGCGACTGGGGCTAAAAAACACACCCGGCGCGTGCAGCAGCTTGCTGAAAGGGAAGATGATCATCAGTGCCGCAACGAGGAGTAAATGAATCAACAGTGCCGGATGGGTAGGGAGTGTTTGCCAATCGAATAGCATCAACCCCAAGAAAAAGGCTTTGAGCGCGACGATGTCGATTTTGGTAAAAAATGTCATTAGCGCGCCACTGATCCCTATAGCGATCAACAGTACCAACATCAGATAATCTGACGGCGCCGAGATATACCTTACGCGATCGACGACGATACGCCTCACTAACAATCCCGCGAGTCCGAACAACATCGCGAACGCGGCGTACTTTCCAAACGGTTGTATGAGCGTGACCCAAAACCACACCGGTTCGGTGAAGTATCTCAGATGGCGCAAAAGCACCAACAACAAACCAAAATGAAACAGCCAACCAAAAATCCAAATCCACTTGTTAGATTTGAACAAACTCTCAAACAGCACCACCTCTTTGGCGAGGCGGATCGCTACCCCAACTTGCGTTGTCGGCGCTGGCGTAGTCGGAATTTTGAGCGGTGCCGGTGTCTTGTAATACGTCCATACGCGATAACCAATTCCGCCGATCAGCAGAACCGTCGCAACATAGTATAAAAGCGCATAGACAACCGTCAGAAACGACATGTTTCTGTTCTCCGCAGATTAGGATTTCGGGATCCAACCGGATCCCGAATCTGGATCAAATGTACTTCAGAACTAGACGCAGCCTGTCGGCTTCGGCAGACCGGCGTATTTGCACGCTTGTTTCGCTGGCCCATAAGGGAAGAGCTCGTATAAATACTTACTATTACCCTTGTCCGGACCCAACTTCTTGCCGATTGCCTTTGTCAGCACGCGAACTGCTGGCGCGATTTGATACTCATCGTAATATTCGCGCAGGAAATTGATAACCTCCCAGTGGTTATTGCTGAGATCAGCGCCGTCCGCCTGCGCCATGGCCGCAGCCACTTCGGGATTCCACTCGGAAAGGTTAGCCAGATAACCTTCTTCGTCGGTTTCGTATGTCTTACCGTTTACTTCAAGTGCCATTGCAGAAATCTCCTACCAGAATCTATTAAAGATGTGCGTTAAAGCCAGGATTGATTATTGTCGTGTTCCGCGACGAGATCGACGAAACCCGAGTAATCTACCGACTTGATACCCTCGATCAGATGCGCGTCCGAGATTCCTCGAGCCTTAACGTCAGGACCGAGGACGTAAACTTTCAGCCCACCCATTGCGCCTTTCACCTGCTCGGAAAACGCGGAATTATTCATCGCACCGATCACGCCGTCCTCGATCATCAGCACCGATGAACCCTCCGCGGCAAGCCTGAGACAACTGCTCAACGCATTGCGCTCGAAAGGTGACTTGTTAACGATATGCAACATTGCCATCGACTTTTACCTCTAGAAACTCAGAACGACATCGGCTTGACCCATCAGTGCAGCCAATTCACCGGAACTGACCACCTGAATGGAATCCTTTTCGGCGTAATCCTCTTCTGCGTCCTCATAGGTCAGAGACTGTAGATCGTCTACCGTCAAACCCCGCGCTTCGAGCGATTCCTTCTCCACGTAAATCTTGGTGACCTCATAGTCGCCCAGCGCGGAATAGGTCTTAGAGAAGTTTTTCATGCCGATCCCGGCCGCGTCCTGACCCTTGGTCAATTGAAAAACACCGTCGTCGACGAACACGAGTCGCACGTCTTGCTCAAATGCCGCACCGATCAGCACAACCTCAAGTGACTCCAAGGCATAAACCGTGCCGTAAGGAGCCTTGCGGTTCACATAGTAGAACTGTTTCACTGTTGACATAGCGCCCCCTTAGTCTCCGAACACGACAAGCCGCTCCGCCTGGATTCCCGCCTCAATCAACTGACCGAGCCCGGAAATTCTAAAGCCAGGGGCGATGTTGTTAGCGTCCTTACCCTGGCGCTTGGCCTCGTTCTCGTCAAGCAGACCACGGCGCTGGGCCGCAGCGATACAAATGACCAAGTCG
This sequence comes from uncultured Thiotrichales bacterium, assembly GCA_964620675.1. Taxonomy (GTDB): domain Bacteria; phylum Pseudomonadota; class Gammaproteobacteria; order UWMA-0217; family UWMA-0217; genus CAYSFW01. The sequence continues at coordinate 71,093 of CAZUJU010000002.1, forward strand.
AGACCATGCTGGGCAGCAAGTTCGCTCCATTGTTGCGTGATGTTCCGATCGTCCTGCGGGGGTACCGCAAGACGCGTGCCATTATTCACGCCATCGTGGTAGAAGAACACGCGAAAAATCTCGTGTCCTTTTTCCAGCGCGGCTTTCGTGAATAGCAAGGCCGAATCGGACGACTGATGGGTATAGGGACCCTCGTTAACCAGAATCGCAAGCTTCACGTTACGCCCTCTGTTCTAGAAGCGGATGTGCGTCGAGGCGTTGAGGCTATTTCGCGCGCCACGCCAGTTATCGATATGGAACTTCGTGAACGGCAAGCCGGTCAGTTCGAAAAACCGCGGCCAACCCACGCGCTCGATCCAATCATTGATACGCTCCCAATCCTTCGCATCCTCTTTGTAACACTTGAGGATCTTCTTAACGATCGCAGTTGCCTCGGGCCAACGCGGCGGATTATTGGGAATGCCGGACGCCACCAGCTTCTGAAAGGTTGGCTTTCCACGCGCATTGGAGTGGTTGCCACCGACCCAGATCGCAAGCTTGGAGTGCTCGGCATCGTTAATTTGCATCGGAGGGCATGGCGGATAGCAGGCACCGCAGCAAATGCATTTCCGCTCATCGACCTCAAGCGACGGCTTACCGTTCACCAGTGCCGGACGAATTGCGGCGACCGGACAACGCGCAACGACCGAAGGCCGCTCACAAACGTTGGCAACCAGATCATGATTGATCTTGGGCGGCTTGGTGTGCTGCACGTTAATCGCGATATCACCTTGGCCACCGCAGTTGATCTGGCAGCAAGAGGTCGTGATGTGTACGCGATTGGGCATGTTCCACGAACGAAACTCATCGATAAGCTCGTCCATCATCGCCTTGACAACACCCGACGCATCGGTTCCAGGAATGTCGCAGTGCAACCAACCCTGGGTGTGCGAAATCATTGCAACCGAGTTTCGCGTACCACCAACAATGTATCCAGCCGCAGTCAGCTGATCGATGAGCGGCTGCACCTTGGCCTCATCGCTCACCATGATCTCGACGTTGCTACGGATGGTGAAGCGAATAAACCCCTCGCCATAGGTATCAGCGATATCGCAAAGCTTGCGAATCGTGAATACATCAAGGATACGCTGGGTACCACACTTGATACTCCAGAGTTTCTCACCGGACTTGGCTACGTGGAGCAGCACGCCGGGTTGAGGATCTTCGTGATAATCCCAGTTGCCATAGTTGCGGCGCATGGACGGATGCATGTATTGAAACGATTCGGGGCATCCCGTTTCGATCGGTGGACGGAGAGCTGCGTCAGCCATACCTATCTCCAAAAGTTCAATTGAGGTTTAACCTGAAAGATAACGTATTTGATCCGCACCGTTTCAGCCGGCAGCCTGCTCGGCCTTGCGTTCAAACCACTTTTCGGCTTCCGTATCCCACTCGTCCATACGCACGTATGAACTTTGACGCGGACTGCTCACCATGTTCGGATCCACATCGACACCGACGCCTTCAAGGAAGTTGACCAGGCCAATACGTTCGATCATTTCGCCGCAACGCTCATGCTCCAAGCCATTTTCAGCCCAGAAATCGATGATGTTTTCGGCAAGCTCAACAATCTTGGCATAGTCGTCGTCGCTGTCCATTTTCATGAAAGGCACCACGACGGTACCCATCAAGTCACCGATCTTGAGCGTACGCTTGCCACCAATGAGGATACTGACACCGCGATCGTCCCCAGGCGAAAGCGCCTTCGGCAGGACGTTAAGGCAATGCATGCAGCGCACGCAGTTGCGGTTGTCGACGCGCAGCGTGTCATCATCATTGAGCGAAAGCGCGTTGGTCGGACAACGCGTAATGACGTTGTCGATTAGGTACTGACGCCCCTTTGAGCCGACATACGCCTTGAACTGCGCCTGATCGACTTTCATGTCGTCGCGCCAAGTGCCGATGATTGCGAAGTCGGAACGCTCGATCGCATTTTGGCAGTCGTTGGGGCAACCGGATACTTTGAACTTGAACTTATACGGCAACGCCGGGCGATGCACGTCATCAGTAAAGCGATTCAGCAGCGTACGATGGAGGCGCTGCTCGTCGGCGCAGGACTGCTCACAGCGCGCCGCACCGACGCACGACATGCCGGTGCGCACACAGGGACCCGCCCCTCCCAGATCCCAACCGTACTCGTTGATTTCGTTGAAAAAGTGCTGGGTGTTCTCAGTGGTCGTCCCGATAAACATAATGTTTCCGGTCTGACCATGAAATGTGATCAAGCCAGATCCATGCTTTTCCCAACTGTCGGCCAATTGACGCAACATATCCGTGCTGTAGTGGTTGCCGGCAGGCGGCTGGACGCGCAGGGTATGGAACTCACGTGACTCAGGAAACTGCTTTCCGACCTCGGAAAACCGCGGAATGATGCCACTGCCGTAACCAAATACGGAAACCGTACCCCCTTTCCAGTAACCCTTGCGGGTCTCGTAAGAGTGCTCGAGTTGACCGAGCAGCGAATTCGCCACATCGCGAATACGCTCATCCGAATGCTGGTCGCGCAACCGCTTGAAGCCAGAGATGAAGCTCGGCCAAGGACCGTTCTCGAGCTCATCCAGCATCGGGGTATCGTGGAGATTTTTTGCCATGTCGGTCTCCTAAGGAATTAATGGGTTTCTCGTTACCGCCGCCGGAAGCGCTAAAGCGCGCCTACCGACAGTCGATCAAGTCTGGGTCTAGCCGTTATGCCAAGTAGCCCCGCAGTGTAGAAGTGGTCCAGCCAGCCGGCAATCTCCTAGTTGGGGGACCCCCTAGACCGTTGCGATTTATCCCGCATGGGATAGCCTCATCGGTAATGCGACGCACCAAGATCAGCGCGTGAGGCGCTCGAACGCCCGCCTCGGGATTGCCTACAGTAGACGAACAAGGCGACGCTCGCTCATCGCCTACACCTATTCGGCGCGAATACGCTGACGAGCGATCGAGCCGCGAGTGTTGGCCGCGCCCCGGTTACAACTCAACCGGGACATCACGCCAGGTGTGTAGGTCAAATGAATAGGCAGATGTCGGACTCGCCAGCGAACTCGAAAAACGTCGCTGCGCCGCCGTACTCGATGCCGTCGATGAACTCACTAATTTTGAGATCAAATAGATCAACGGTCATCTGACAGGCAACAAACTTGACTTCCGCTTCCAAGCAGAGTGAACGAAGCTCAGCCAGATCCGCCACCCCTTTATCCTTCATCTTTTTCTTCATCATCGTCGTCATCATGCCCTGCATACCCGGCAACGCCTGCAGCAACACGGGCATCGGCATCGGCATCGGCATGCCCGGATTACCGAGGGACGTCACCTGAAGCGCGAGTTTCTTCTTCAATAACTGCAGACCATAAAACGTGAAAAAAATCTGCGTTTCATAACCTAGCGCCGCAGCCGTCGAGGCCAGAATGAATGGCGGGTAGGCCCAATCGAGCGTCCCTTTCGTTGCTATGATGGCAAGCTTCTTCGCATCAGACATGAATTTTACCTCTCTCGCATAATCGATGCTGTCGGGATGATACCGCGTCGAGCGGCCCTGCGGATTGCATCAGGCCACTGATGACCGGCTATCCTGCCATCAACCTCTCGTCCGGCGCAACAATCGGAAAGCCCAGACGCGCCCAGGCAATGATCCCTCCAGCAAGATTATGGGGCTCCGCAACTCCGTGCTGACTCATATACCTGCATGCCTGAGCCGAACGTGCACCGCTTTGGCAATAGAACACCAACACTTCATCGGAACTCGGGCGCGGCGGAAAAATCGGCACCATGTGCAGTGGGATCGCATCCGCGCCCGGAAGAACGCCTCGCGCCACCTCGACCGGAGAGCGAACATCGACCAAACGCACCCGTTTACCCGCGTCCAACCACTGCGCCAACGTGGCAGCATCAATCGTTTCAAATCCGTACACCGAACTCGCCCTCACCTAAATTAGAAGTACCTAATATACTCGCGACACGAATGGTACGCACAGATTCGAAAAATTCAATCTCCCGAAACGAAAAAAAGGAACTCTCATGCGATGGTCTCTGCACGGGGCCTGCCGCACCTACCGTTGGCGCACTCGGGTATGTGGCAGCAACGCTCGCCGATACGGCAGGCGCAATGATGAATGGCTCCAGAGCTTGCCCGCCCCCCCTGTGGCCCCTTACCCTACTCATCCCCGACCGACTTGAGTTACGGACCCTGCCCATGCCCAGCTTCAATCTTGAACTCGCCCGTAAAAATATGATCCTGCAGCAGATCCGGCCGTGGGACGTCCTCAATCAAAGGGTATTGGACGTGATGTCCGAGGTCCCGCGGGAACGCTTCGTTCCTGCGGGTATGGAGCAGCTCGCGTTTTCGGACGTCGAACTGCCGCTTGGGGTTGACGAATACATGATGGCGCCGAAGATCGAAGCCCGTCTGCTCCAGGCACTTAATTTAGTCGGTCAGGAACAGGTACTGGAGATCGGTACCGGTAGCGCCTTTCTCACCGCCTGCCTTGCACGCCTTGCCGCCCAAGTGGACAGCGTGGAGATTCACGAAAGCCTCAAACTCGCGGCTGAACAACGACTCGATGCTGTCGGCGTCGCCAATGTCAGGATTCACCTGGGGGATGGCGCGCACGGTTGGGGCAGCGACGAGTACGATGCAATTGCGGTAACCGGCTCGCTGCCGGAATATGACCCATGCTTCGAGCGCGCACTGAAACCGGGTGGGCGACTTTTTGTTGTGGTTGGCCGAGCACCGGCCATGGAGGCGTGGCTCGTGACGCGGATCGCCGAGCGTCGGTATGATCGTACGTCCCTGTTCGAAACCCAGCTTAAAGCCCTGATCGGTCGGGAGCCGAAACCTACGTTCGTATTCTGATTCGGGCGAACGCCCCATGCCGCGCTTTTTCGGCGTCGCCGCGCGCGTGTCGCGTTTGACAACCGCATGGCTATTTGTTTGTGTATAACGATGGTCCGCGCCATACGGGACCGCGACTGGCAAGCGCAAATCGGGCTCGCGTATGGCCCTCAAACCCAATAGACTGCATTCTAGGGCGGAGCTGAATAAATGCCGGACCGCAAGAGCGTCCAGCATGGAAACTATGGCAACTGGGATTTATTAGAATACTCTAATATACTCGCCACATCTAACTCCCTGGACTCCGGCATGAGCAAACGCAAAAAACATACATTGTGCGCCGCGACATGGCTGCTACTCACCGTCAGCCCGTCGATATACGCGGAAAACCTCGAAGACATCTATCGCCTGGCACGCGAGTCCGATGCGCGCTTGGGTGCGGCGGAATTTCAGTATCAAGCCGCTTTACAGGCCAAGCCGCAAGCGCGCGCGGCAATTTTACCGCAGGTCAGTCTTAAGGGTGGATTCGAGCGCAAGGATTTGGACTACTCAAGCGCAAACGCGATGTTTCGCGACGGCTCCTTCAACCGTCTGAGCTACGGCTTACGACTCGAACAATCCTTGTATAACCGCGAGAGTTCGGTGCGCATCGACCAAGCCGACATTCAACTCGCCCGGGCCGAAGCCAATATCCACGCTGCACGCCAGGAACTCCTCGTGCGCGTTGCCGAAGCGTACTTCAACGTGCTGAGCGCCAACGATTCGCTCGAGTTCGCCCGCGCCGAAAAGGAAGCGGTCACGCGCCAACTCGAGCAAACGCGACAGCGATTTGAAGTTGGCATGATCGCGATTACCGACGTACGCGAATCCGAGGCCGCCTATGACCTCGCGCTGGCGCAGGAAATCGATGCGGTAAACCAGATCGACATTGCGCGGGAAAATCTGCGCCAGATCATCGGTCAAAACCCGCCCGCGCTAAACGCGCTGAAAGCCGAATTCGAACTCCCCCAACCGGAACCGGCCGATATCGATAAATGGGTCGAAACCGCGATGCAAAACAGCTTGGCACTGCGCGCAGCCGAACAAGATGCTGCCTTGGCACAACAAGAAGTTGAACGACGCAGATCGACCAAGTACCCGACGCTGGGGCTGACCGCGTCACATGGTATGCAGGACGATGACGGCGGCGTTGCCGAAGGCCGAGCGACTGACACAACTCTCGGCGTGGGCGTCACCTTGCCACTCTATACCGGCGGCCTTACGAGCGCCCAGATTGCTGAAGCGCAGTCACTACATGGCGCGGCGCAAAAAAACCTCGAACTGCAAAAGCGCGACTCGACGCAACAGGCCCGCGCCTCCTACCTCAACGTCCAGGCAAGCATCAGTCGCGCCAAAGCCCTCAAGCAGGCGCTGGAATCCACCCGTACCGCCGCGGAAGCCACCCGTGCCGGATTCGAGGTCGGCACGCGAACTTCGGTCGAGGTGTTGGGCGCCGAACGCGATCAGTATCGCGCGCAAAGCAACTACGCGCGCGCACGCTACGACGCGATCATCAATTCGTTCAGACTCAAGCAAGCAGCCGGCACGCTCTCCGAAGCCGATTTGCTGCTCCTCAACAAATGGCTTTGACATGACGCCCCTTTGCCGCGCCGACGACTGCCTGGTGATTTGTATTGATGTGCAGGAGCGATTGGCCGACTCGATGCCGGAGCCTTCGACCACGCGCACGCTGGAGAATCTGGTTCGCATCCTGCAGTCGGCTAACCTACTGGAGATTCCGGTCCTCTATACCGAGCAATTACCCGGCGCGCTCGGCGGTACGGTCGAGATTGTGCGCGCCGCCATGCCGGACACCGCCCAACGTTTCGAAAAGACCGCGTTCTCCTGTTGTGGCAACGCATCCATCCTCGAGTCAGTGCGCAAAAGCCACAAGCGCCAAGTCATTCTGGTCGGCATGGAGGCCCACGTGGCGGTGATGCAATCCGCGCTCGAATTGCTCGAACACGGGGTTGAGGTATACGTCATCGACGACGCCGTGTGTTCGCGGCGCCTCGCGCACTGGAAAAGCGCCCTGATGCGCTTACGTCAAGCCGGCGCGGTAGTCAGCATTACTGAATCGCTGCTGTTCGAGTGGCTACGGTCGTCTTCACACGAGCACTTCAACAAGGTCTCCTGGTTTCTGCGTTGAGCGACGCCCGCTCATCCGCGACCCGCGCCCGCACCACGCTCGAATTCCGCCTCTTTCTCGCGCCGCGCAACTGGCCCGTCGCCCTGTCACTCGGCGTGCTCTGGCTCGCCGGCCGCTTACCGTATACCGCGCAAGTTAAGGTCGGCCGAACTCTGGGGCGAGTGATGCTGGCAACGATGGCGCGGCGACGCCGGATTGCCCGCACCAACCTCGCATTATGCTTTCCCGAGGTCAGCTCGAGCGAACAGGCGACACTATTGCGTCGCCATTTCGAGGAACTCGGTCAAGCGCTGCTCAATACGGGAATCGCTTGGTGGGGTAGCGAACACGAGATAGCCGCGCTAGGCCATATTGAAGGCCTGCATCATCTCGAAACCGCGTTACAGCGCGGCAAAGGCGCCATTTTGCTCACCGGACACATGACCAGCATGGATCTCGGCGGACAAATTCTGGCCCTCGCGCTCACCGCTACCGCGCGCCCCCTGCAGGTCATGTACAAGCGCTCGCGCAATCCCCTGTTTGAAATGCAGATTCGACGTGGACGCGAGCGCTTTACCCGCCGAATTTTTCTCCGCGACGATTTCCGCGCATTTATGCGCGGGCTCAAGGAGGGCCTACCGACCTGGTACGCGCCGGATCAAGATTTTGGGCTTAAGCACGGCGTTTTCGCCGACTTTTTTGGCGTTCCGACCGCCTCACTCACGACGACGGCGCGGCTCGCGGCCAGCAGCGGCGCGCCGGTCGTTCCGTATTTTCCGATCCGACTGCCAAATGGACGCGGCATCGCGATCAAGATTGGACCCGCTTTGGCCGACTTTCCTAGCGGCGACGACCGCACCGACGCCCGCCGCATCAATGAACTTATCGAACACGCGGTTCGCGAGCACCCAGAGCAGTACTGGTGGGTTCATCGACGTTTCAAGACCCGCCCGGAAGGCTTGGCGAAGGTCTATTGATTCCGGCTTCCAGAACGGATACCCATCGAACCGATGCGGCGAGGATCTAAGAATCCTGGATTGGACGCGTCCGAGTGTGCGGTTTTCGGGGTGCGAGGTACAAATTCGGCCGGAGCGGATTTTGACAGCCGACGGCTGGTCCGAAGCGCCTAGGGCCGGATGCCCGGAGTCACCGGGCACGCAACTATCACGCCCGGAAGGAGGCGGTGGCGCCACCTCAATCGAAACAAACCGCGGGGAAAGCGTGTTACGTTCTAGAACAGGCGCTAAGCCGAGGCGCCCAGGCGCAACGAATCAGGCCCGTTCGAGCAGGTAGCGTGTACCACAGTAAGGACACAGCACCACGCCGTCGAGCGCATCCTCGATCGGCAAAAAGACCCGCGGATGGGAAGCCCACAGCGCCGCTTTAGGCCCGGGGCAGAACAACGGCAAATCGGCGCGGGTGACGATCACGCGCTGCTCCGCATTCGCCGTTTCATATTGATCCTGATGCTTGGCAGTTCCGGGATTGGGCATGGGAATACCTTTTAGGGGTTAAGCCACGGGCGTGAGCCAGTTCAGATGCGTCTCCGAGCGACCATGTACGACATCGAAGTACGCCGCCTGTAAACGCGCGGTGATCGGGCCGCGTGAGCCCGCTCCGATCGCACGATTGTCAACCTCGCGAATTGGCGTCACTTCAGCCGCGGTGCCGGTGAAAAATGCCTCGTCGGCGATATAGACCTCATCTCGCGTGATACGCTTTTCACGCACTTCAAATCCGGCCTCGGCTGCCAGCGTGAAGATCGTGCGCCGGGTAATGCCGTCGAGCGCCGAGGTCAGGTCCGGGGTATACAGCACGCCGTCGCGGATAATGAAGATATTTTCCCCGCTACCTTCTGCGACATACCCTTCGCGATCAAGCAACAAGGCTTCATCGTAACCGTCGGTCATGGCCTCGCGCAGCGCCAGCATCGAGTTCATGTAGTTGCCATTGGCCTTGGCCTTGCACATGGTGATGTTGACGTGATGCCGGGTATAGGACGAAGTCCGGATGCGGATGCCACGCTCCATGTTCTCGGCCCCGAGATAGGCCCCCCAAGTCCAGGCCGCCACCATGACATGGACCTTCAGATTATCCGCGCGCAGCCCCATACCTTCGGAGCCGTAAAAGCACATCGGGCGCAAATAGGCCGTTTCAAGGTGATTTTCGTGGACCACCGCGCACTGCGCCGCATTCAAGGTTGCGCGGTCGAACGGCATTGCCATTTGCAGAATCTTGGCCGAATTGAACAACCGATCGGTGTGTTCCTTGAGACGAAAAATCGCCGCGCCATGCCCAGTCTGGTAGGCCCGCACGCCTTCGAAAACACCCATCCCGTAGTGCAGCGTATGCGTGAGTACATGGGTCTTGGCTTCACGCCAGGGGACCATTTCACCATCCAGCCAAATCACGCCATCACGATCGGCCATCGACATAAATCAAGCTCCCGTATTGAAATTTAATTAGCACTCGCCGTCAGCCACCGCCGCCACACCTGCTGGATCAACTCGCGCTCGGCCGGAAACTCGTCCGGATCGACCAGCGCGGACTGCTCCTGCAGCGTCAGGCGATGAATCTCGTCGCGCAAGGTGCGATAGGCATCGGCCAGCGCCCGCGCCGTAGCAACGTCGAGAATACCGGCTGCGGCGAGCGAGTCCAGAATCCGGATATTGTCGGTCCAGGTTGTCAACGCCGGGTGCGTATGTGCGTGTGCAAGAACCAAATATTGCACCACAAATTCCAGATCGGTGATACCGCCCGGCGATTTCTTGAGATCGAATCGCGAGCACTGCGCTGGATCGAGCTGTGACCACATCTTTTCGCGCATCGACCGCACCTCGGTTTGCGCCGTCAGCCGATCACGCGATTGCGTCAGGATCCGCGAACGAACGGCCTCGAACGCCGGCGCCAACGCCATATCGCCGGCAACCGGTCGTGCCCGCACCAAGGCTTGATGTTCCCAAATCCAGGCGCTTTCCAGCTGATAGCGCTCAAACGCCTCAATGCTCGACACTAACAGTCCGGAGTTACCCGAGGGGCGCAGCCGCATATCGACTTCGTAGAGCTTGCCAGCGACGGTGAACAAGGTCAGCAACTGCACCATCCGCTGCGCGAGGCGGGCAAAAAATACCGCGTTATCGAGCGGGCGTTCGCCGTCGGTCTGCTGCATATCACCGCGCGAATCATGGAGAAACACGATATCGAGATCCGAGCCATAGCCCATCTCAAGGCCGCCGAGCTTGCCGTAACCAATGACGACGAAACGCACCCGATAGGGCTGCCCATCCAGCCGGTAGCCCGGATGACCGTGCTTGAGCGCGAGGGCCTGCCAGGCAGAACGTACCACCTGCTCCAGCAGCACCTCCGCAATCCAGGTCAGATGATCGCTAACCTTCATCAACGGCAGCGCGCCGACGATGTCTGCCGCCGCCACTCGAAAGGTCTGAACTTGCTTGAAGTGACGCAAGCGATCGAGCACCTGCTCCTGTTCGAGCGGGTCGATCCGGGTAAATTCCTGAGCGAGTTCGTTTGTCAACGCGCCCTTCGCCGGCGGCGCGTAGAGCTGCCTGGGATCGATCAGCTCATCCAACAAAATCGGAAACCGGGCGAGGTTGGCGCCAACCCACGGACTCGCCGCACACAGGCGTATGAGCTGGGTCAGCACCTGCGAACGCTCGCTCAACAGCGCCAGATAGACGGTTCGACGCACAATCGCGAGCAGTAACACGAGCACCCGCTCCAGGGTGCGCGCCGGGTTGGGCCAATCGGGCAACTCCGCAAGCAGTAACGGCATCAAACGATCGAGGCGCTGGCGCCCCTGCGTACTCAGCGCGGTCACGCGGCGTTCCGCCGCGAAGGCACGCAAAGGGGCCGCGACCACCGTCGGATCGGGATAGCCGGCGCGCGCGAGCACCTCGTCCTGCGTCGGATTCTGCTGCATCAGCGCATTCCAGAACGCGCTCAACTCGCTCGCCAGATCCGAGGTCGTTTCGGTGCCAGGCTCCGCCCCGAACACCTTTTGAAAGTGCGCGTTGATGCGTGTGCGATGCGATTCGAGATCGGCGTAGAATGTCACCCAGTCCGGGTAGCCCAGACTCGAAGCCAAACGCCAGCGAGCAACGGCGTCATCCGGTAAAGCGTGAACCTGCTGGTCATTCAGCATCTGCAACCGATTCTCGACGCGGCGCAAGAACCGGTATCCCGCCGCAAGTTCGGCGACATCCTCGGCCGGCATCAGACCGCGTTCACCCAGATAAGCCAGTCGCGGCAACAGCGCCTGACCCTGCAAGTGGTGATCGCGCCCGCCGTAGATCAGCTGAAACACCTGCGCCGTGAATTCAACCTCGCGGATCCCGCCAGGACCGAGCTTGAGGTCGTCCGCCTTACCTTTGCGCGCCGCCTGCTGGCTGATCATCTGCTTCATTTCGCGCAAGGCCTCAATCGCACCGAAGTCGAGATAGCGCCGATAAACAAAGCCATGCAGACGCTTGGTCAGCTCCGCAATCGCTGCCGCGTCGCCTGCCAGCGGGCGCGCCTTGACCAGGGCGTAACGCTCCCACTCGCGGCCGTGGGTCTCGTAGTAGAGTTCCATCGCGCCAAAATTGAACACCAGCGCACCGGCATCACCGAAGGGGCGCAAGCGCATATCAACCCGGTAGACGAATCCATCGGCAGTCGCGGCATCGAGCGCCTTGATCAGGCGTTGCCCGAGACGGGTGAAATACACCTCATTGCTGACCGACTTGCGACCATCGGTCTCGCCGCTGCGGGGATAGGCAAAGATGAGGTCGATATCGGAAGAAAAATTGAGCTCGCGCCCACCGAGCTTGCCCATCCCAAGCACCACCAGCGCCTGGGCCTGGCCGTCGCGGTCGCGCGGCACACCGAAAGGTCCACCTCGCAGCTCCGCATCAAGCCAGCGCAGGGCGCCGTTGATTAAGGTATCAGCGAGGTCCGACAGTGCCAGCAAGGTTTCGTCGACCGCCGCCAGATCGAGTGCATCACGCCACGCAATACCCAACATCTCAAGCTGACGAAACTGGCGCAAACTGCGGTTGAGCCCGGCCTCGTCACCGCAATCTTGCAGCGCCTCGATACAGCGTTGGCACATGGCCTCAGTGTCGTGAACCCGCGCAAACCGGTCCGCGTCGAGCCAGTCCGCGAGCGTCGCCGCGAATCGAGCACACACCTGGGCCGCAAAGTCGGAAGCCAACCACAGCCGAACAAGTCGCGGCAACGCCGCCTCGAATCGCTCGGAATGCTCCGGAGCTGCCGCGAGGAGGCGCTCGCGGTAGCCCGCTAACGCGGCGCGCAAGGATGGGGGCGTATCGGGCGGCAGCAGTTGATCAAGCATAATCGTCACGACAACTCACGATCGCGCCAGTTTGCCACAGCATCCAGCCCCGCGCGCGGTTAGCCGACGCCTCGATCACCGTGTTTTGGGCGCGCGAAGGGCATGGAACAATCGGACTTGAAGCAAGTGCGCCGAACCAGCAGCCGATTACCGGCGCAGTTACGGCTTGAACACCGCCCGAGCACAGCGTGCCGCCCGATCAACTGCCGGGCGTATTGAGCCGGTCGAAATACTCCTTGTTGAACGCCTTTTGATAGGCTTCGTCAAGTGAGATCTGGGTGGTTTCCATCAGCTTTTGCAGTGTACCGTCCATCGTCTGCATGCCTTGCGCGGCGTTGCTCTGCATCGCGGTTTCGAGTTGATCGGTTTTACCTTCGCGAATTAAATTGGCCACCGCCGGAGTGCTGAGCAGGATTTCCATCGCCGCCATTTGGCCCGCGCCGAAATGCTTTTTCACCAGTTGCTGGGTAATCACGGCACGCAACGAGGTCGACAACATCGCCCGCACTTGCGATTGCTTTTTCGCCGGAAAGACGTTGATGATGCGGTCCACGGTGGATGAGGCGCGATTGGTGTGGAGCGTGCCGAGAATCAGTATTCCGGTCTCCGCCGCAGTGACGGCCAAGCTGATGGTTTCAAGGTCGCGCATCTCGCCAACCAGAATCACATCCGGGTCTTCGCGCAGCGCCGAGCGCAGCGCGCTGGCGAAATTCGGCGTGTGCTGGCCGATCTCGCGTTGACTGATCAGACACTTCTTGCGCTCGTGAACGAACTCGATCGGGTCCTCGATGGTGATGATGTGACCCTTACGATAATGGTTGATTTCGTCAACCATCGCCGCCAAGGTGGTGGACTTACCGGAACCCGTTTTGCCCGTGACCAGGATCAAGCCACTGCGATTGCGGCACAGCGCACGCAGCGTCGGCGGCATACGCAATGCATCCAGCGTCGCGACTTCGGTCGGTATCCGGCGGAAGACCGCGCCAACGCCATCGATATACCGAAACGCATTGACCCGAAACCGCGACAGGCCGTCAATTTGATAGGAAAAATCCACCCCGTCATAGGCCTCGAACTGCTGCCGAGCGAAGTCGTTCATGACTTCGGAGAGATACGAGTTCAGAATCTCGGTTTCGATCGCCTGCGCGGGCAACGGTATTAGCTCACCAAACAAACGGATTCGCGGCGCCTTACCCGAGAGCAGGTGCAGATCGGACCCGTCGCGTCTGACCAGTTCATGCAATAAGGTATCGATCAACCTCACGAACGCTCGTCCCCCAGCCAAGTGGGATCCTGCAACGACGCGAGCAGGCTGCTGTCGGTCACATAACGCTTGAACGGCTTTTTATCGAGCGCGAACTCGTAGGCCTGATCGGGATCGATCAACTTTGCCTCGAGTGCAGCGAGCAGCGCTTGATCCATCAATTGCATTCCGTGGTCACGGCCGGTTTGGATCAGCGACGGCAACAGATGGATCTTATCGGTCATGATCAGCTTCGCGATGGCCTTGGTCGTGACCATCGTTTCAAAGATCGCGCGCCGACCGCGCCCTTCGGCATTCTTCACCAGTACCTGCGTGACCACCCCGAGCAGATTTTGCGCCAGAAAGGTCTTGCCCTGATCGCGTTGCTCGGGTGGCAGGGCGTCGATGATGCGGTCGAGCGACTTGACAGCCGAGGTCGTGTGGAGGGTTGCGAGCACCAGATGACCGGTTTCCGCGGCGGTCATCGCCATCTCAATCGACTCCGAGTCACGCAACTCGCCGACCAGAATCACATCCGGATCTTCGCGCAGCGCCGCCCGCAGTCCGGTGACAAAGCTGCTGACATGGGTGCCGATCTCGCGTTGAATCACCTGCGCGCGCTGACTGCGGTGGATGAACTCGATCGGATCCTCGAGACTCACGATATTGAGCGCGCGACTGAAGTTGATGTGGTCGATCAGGGCCGCCAGGGTGGTCGATTTCCCCATTCCGGTCGAACCCGTGATCAGGATCATCCCCTGCTGGTAATCGAGCAAGCGACGCAAAATCGGCGGCAACCCGAGTTTGTCGATGGTCGGCACCTCCTCCGGCACATAACGAAACGCCGCCCCGGGACCGGTGGATTTATGATACAGGTTGACGCGAAAGCGTCCGACGGCAGTGGCATGATACGAAAAATCGAGGTCGCCCCCGGCGCGAAATCGCTCCTGCTGCAAGGGCGTCATGATTTCGTGCAGATAGGTCGTGAGTTCACGCCCTTCGAGGTCACGGAACTTGATCGGCAAGAGTTCGCCAAACATCCGCAACATGGGCGGCAGGCCGACCGCCAAGTGGACGTCGGAACAGCCTTGCTCGCGGGCAAGTTTCAGAAAGGCATCGATGCGTGGCATTCAAATGGCGTCGTGTGGCGCATTAGCCGTAATTCTAACAGCTCGCCACGCGCACGACGCGAAGATCCCGTACGATCAAACGCGGTATGCGCGCAGGGTGTCTTCCACTTCCTCCATCGACTGGTAGCGGCGACCCGGATTGACCGCCATCATACGCATGACGATATTGCTGAGTGGTAATGGAATTGCCGGATTGGCCTCGTGCAAGGGTTTGATATCGCCGTGTACGTGACGATAGAGCACCTGAACATTGTCATCGCCCTTAAAGGCCGTTTCACCGGTCAGCATTTCGTAGAGAATGACACCGAGACTATAGATGTCGACACGGCCGTCGAGGCGTTTGCCGGTCACCTGTTCCGGCGCCATGTAGCGCGGGGTTCCGATCAGTATGCCGGCGCGGGTTAACTGGGTATCGCTCGATGACTGAAGCCGGGAAATGCCGAAATCCACGATCTTGACCCAGTCGTCCTTGTTCAACAAGACGTTACCGGGCTTGAGGTCGCGGTGAATGATGCCGAGCTGGTGGGCGGCGTCAATGCCGGCGGCGACGTCCGCCGCGAGTCGCAACGCACGCGCGGAATCAAGCGGCTGCTTCGGCTCCAGCAATGCCGATAGCGTCACCGACGGAAAATACTCCATCGAGATGGCGTGCAGCTTATCGATCGTTAAGAAATCGAAGATCCGAATGACATTCGGGTGCATGATCCGCCGCGAATACCGGATTTCGCGAATGAAGCGCTTGATCATTGCCTGATCGGCCGTCATCTTCTCGTGCAGCACCTTGAGAATGATGCGTTCGCCGACCACCACGTCCTTGACCAGCAACACCGTGCTGAACGCGCCCTTGCCGACTCGGCGCACAAACTCGTAGCGGTCCGAAAGTTTGTCGCCGGGCTTGAGCGCCTTGACATCGATATGCCGTGACGACGCGGCCATCGCAGGCGCCGCCACCGCACCGGGCGCGGCAAGCGCTTCGGGTTGTGGCCGCCGCACGGCGACTGCCAATCGCGCATTGATCCGCTTCAAGGCCTCGCGGGTCGCGTCGCGTATTTCCTCGTTACCGGCCATCGCCCGACGTTTCATTGCCTTGACTACGCGCTCGGCTTGCGGCGTGTCGACGATTTCGGCCAGCGTTCGCACGGTTTCGATCACGATGTTCTCATCCTGACTGCCGAGCATGCTGATAATGCTCTTGACGTGACTCTCGTCCGCCAGGACTTTCATTGCGCGTAACACGATCGGTGCCGCTTGATTGTCGTCCCGCATCAGGCGCAGCAGCGACGGGATCGACGCCTTGTTGCCGATGCTGGCCAGAGCGTCGATCGCGCGTTCACGCACCCACCAGTCGGAGTCGTTGAGCGCACCGATCAGGTGCTCCATCGAGGCGTCATCCTTGGTCGAATTCAGCACCTCTATCGCGGATCGGCGTAAGTACTCGTCCTCACTCTTCAGCAGCTTGATCACCGCCTCGACGACCCGCTTGCCGCCGATCTTAGCCAGCGCGTCTGCGGCCCGTGCGCGCACCCACCAGTCCTCATCCTTCAGCGCCTGCAGCAGGTCATTCACCGCATCGGGATACTCCATCCCGTTAAGCACCTCGACCGCGGCGCGCCGAATGTACTCCGACTCGTCCTTTAACAGCGCGACCAAATACCGGATCGTAACCGGATCGTTGCGCTTGACGATGGCGTCGATGGAACGGTTCTGCACGTTGTAGTCGTCATCGCGCAGCAGCTTGCAAAGCACCCCGACGTCGATGTTCACATTCATCGACGCAAGCGCGTCGAGCGCGACAAAGCGCACCTCCTTGCTAGCGTCGGTGAGACGGTTCATGAGCGCACTGCGACTCATCGGGGTGTTGAATTTGCGCAGCAATCGCACCATGCCGAGCCGGGTATTGACGTCCTGCGCGGTCACGCGATTCACCAGTTCGGGGACCATCGACTCGTCCGAGATATCCTCGAGCACCTTGAACATGGCGACCCGCTCGGCGGGGTCCAGGGTATAGGCCTTGCGTAACAGAGCGGCGGGATTGAGCGAGTCCTTGCGTGCCTCCAGCACCTTCAACAAGGCGGATTTGGCCACGTCCGGATTATCGAACAATGCCAACAACTGATTGGGATTATAGGTCGTGCTCTGCGACAGCACCCGAATCGTCGTATTCAGCACGCGCGGGTGTACTTGCGAATACAGACCCTTGACATAGGCCGTGATCGATTCGTTATCGAGCAGATAGATCATAATCTCGCGAATGCGAGTTGCCTCAGCGTCGCCCGCCGTCGCGAGCCGGGTCAACAGCGAGCCGAGCGCGACATCGGCGAATTTTTTGAGCGTCGCAAGCGAACGCCGCCCCTCCGCGCCAACCAGGTCAGGCGCGCTCAGGCAGCGCATTACGTTCCGATCGGTACGAAATTGGGCAAACAGACTCAACGCGATCCTCGACTATTCCGTTTTTCGCGGTCGCGTGCGCGACCGACCTAATGCACGACCGTCGCAACCGGTGCCACCAACCGCGGAACCGTGACGACCTCCAAAGTCCTTATTCTAGGGCATGAACCCACATCGAAAATCCAAGCGGTTCCACAAAAATAGATAGCCGATCATGTTATCGACACTAAAACGGTACCGCCGCTCCCAATCAAGCGAAGACCTCAATCTGATCGACCCTGCCCCCGGTGGCACACTCCGACCCGCGTCAGACCCCGCAAGCATACCCGAGCCTAGACGGGCTTGCGAACCCGGGAATAATATTCAATACTAATCATTCGCATTTACTTTTAGGAACGCATTCATGAAAACACCTCACATCCTCCTTGCCGCGTGCCTGGCCCTCGCCTGGACCCTCCCAGCCAGCGCGGCCGATGAGGTTAATATGTACTCCACCCGCAAGGAAGACCTGATCAAACCGCTGCTCGATCAATTCACCGCAAAATCGGGCATCAAGGTCAATCTAGTGACCGGCAAGGACGATGCCTTGCTGGAGCGACTCAAGCAGGAAGGTAGAAATTCACCCGCTGACGTCTTCTTGACCGCCGACGCGGGTCGACTCTACCGCGCCAAGGATGCGGGTCTCCTGCAATCCGTCGACTCGAAGGCGCTGAACACGAACATCCCGTCTCATCTGCGCGACCCCGATGGCCAATGGTTCGGCCTGTCGCTACGGGCGCGCCCGATCATGTACGCCAAGAATCGGGTCAAACCCGAGTCGTTGTCGACGTATGAGGATCTCGCCGACCCCAAGTGGAAAGGCAAGATCTGCGTCCGTTCGTCAGACAGCATTTATAACCAATCGATGCTTGCCGCCATGATCGCCCACGACGGGGAATCCAAAGCCCTGGAGTGGACCCGCGGGATCGTCGCCAACTTCGCGCGTAAGCCGGCCGGCGGTGATCGCGATCAGATCAAGAACGCCGCCGACGGTCAGTGCGATATCGCGCTCGCCAATACGTATTACTTGGCCGGGATGGCCGCAGGGAATGACGAAGCCGCGCGTGCGGCCGCGGACAAGATTGGCGTTTTCTGGCCGAATCAGGCCGACCGCGGCGTTCACATCAATGTCAGCGGCGCCGGCGTCACCGCAGCCTCGGCGAATAAAAACAACGCCATCAAGCTGTTAGAATATCTAGCCAGTGACGACGCCCAAAGCTGGTATGCCGAGGTCAACCAGGAATACCCGGTTCGCGACGGCATCGAGTACAGCAAAACCCTCCAACAGTGGGGGCAGTTCAAACCGGATACCCTGAACCTTTCCGAGCTTGGGCGGCGGAACGCCGATGCCGTGAAACTGATGAATTCGGCCGGCTGGCAATAACCGCAGTTCGCGCGCCGCGGCGCAGCGCCCTGCACCGGAGCTCGCACCCGCGTACTAAGAATCGCGCACAAAAAACAGGGCGCCGAAATGGCGCCCTAACCAGAGGGGAGGATCGCAGCTTAAACCGGTTGCCAGTTACCTTCTTGCGAAGGCAACCCACAACCTGTCAAGTCATGTACAAGCCACCGTTGACCGGGATATTTGCCCCGGTGATGTAGCCGCTCATGTCGTCGGCTAACCACGCCACGGCGCTTGCAATCTCTTCCGGACGCCCCAGACGCCGCATCGGCACCTGCGCCACGATACTTTCAAGTACGTTTTGCGTCATCGCCTCAGTCATCGCGGTCGCGACATAGCCCGGAGAAATCGTATTCACAGTCACGCCCTTGGTCGCGAGCTCCTGGGCGACCGCCATCGTGAAGCCATGCAGCCCGGCTTTGGCCGCGGAGTAGTTGGCTTGACCGAACTGACCGCGTTGCCCATTCACCGAGGAGATGTTCACGATCCGTCCGAAACCACGCTCCGACATACCGTCCACGACATGCCGCGTCACATTGAACGCGCTGTGCAAATTGGTGATCAGGACCGCTTCCCATTGATCCAGCGTCATTTTGCGCAGCGTCTTGTCGCGGGTAATCCCCGCGTTGTTGACCAGCACATCGACCGGACCGAAATTGGATTCGACGTTCATGACCATCTGGGCGCATGAATCGAAATCGGTCACATCTCCCGGCACCACGGCGACGTCAAACCCTGCCGTACGCATCGTCTCCATCCAATCCTGCGCACGTTCGCGCTCGGGCGGGAAGTAACCGGCCACAACCTTGTAACCGCGCGAAGCCAACTCGCGGCACACAGCGGTGCCAATACCGCCGGTGCCTCCGGTGACCAGTGCAATGCGCTTCTTGTCGGTGTTTTCACTCATAACAGAATTTCCTCCAACAACCGAGCGTTAAGCGCGACCGCAATCAAGCGGCTTTGCGGGTGACTTTGGATACTTCGGCAATCTGATCCTGCGCCGTCTTGACGTTGGTCTCAACCAGCGCGGCGTACTCGGTGCGGGTTTCGTTCATGACCGCCGCGCCTTGCTTGACGGATGCCATGACGGTGTCACCCAACTCGCGCACCAGTTGCGCCTGGCCAGCCAGCAAATCCTGGTAGCCTTTCGCCTTGCTCATCAGTTCGAGGCCTTTGGTGCTGGCATCGAAGTAGGCCGACATCAGTTCGCTTTGCTGAGTGAAACCTTTTTCCATCGTCTTGACATTGAGCTCGCTCAGTTTCTGTGCGGAATCCAGTACGGACTGGGTCATCTTGGTTGCAAGTTCAAACATTTCTTTTTGCATGACAAACTCCATGGCAGTGATTAGGTTTAGAGCAATGATGCAGTGCACCATTGATGCAGTGCACAATACTGCGGGTGCCCACGCTTGTCAATAGCTTAGGAACGACAATGCGCGGCCTTCCGCGAGCACCTGCTGACCGTTAACGTGAAATACCCGATTCTCAGGAGTGCCGCTCCGGGTTGGCCAGGCGGGCGCGTCGGCCGTAGGGAGGCGGCTGCCGAGCCCCCAGGGACGGGTTCACGGCGTTTCCCGCCTGGCCGGCCCGGAGCGGCTTTCATACTCCGGGGCGGTGTCCTCGCCATGAAAGTTAGCTCGTCACGCCCGGATAGGCCTACGATGATCGCGGCTTCTACAGGTGGACGCTGGATGTAATAGAATGAGCAACCAAGTTCAACCAGCGGGTTTACCGTCATGACTGCCTCGGCTTTTAACCTCGAGTGCAACTTCAGCCCGTTCGACCTCGCCGATGACACCGCCTACCGGGCGTGGCGCGCGCGCAAGCTCGAATGGATGAACGCCGATCCGTTGCCGGAAATTGTCGCAATCAGCGATCCGTCCCGCCTTTCCACGGTTGAGTTCTCGGTACTCCAGCGCCAATTGCAACACAGCAACTACGCGGTCTATCAGTTACCCGCGGATTTCGTCGTGAACAAGGCGTGGATCATCCGGTTCGGCCAGTGGTTCGGTCTAAATCGCCTCGATTCAAATCTTTGCGCGGACGAGGACAGCGTGACTTCGCTGCGTGTGGTCGGCGACGGACGCCACGCCGGTTACATCCCTTACAGCAACCGGCCGATCAACTGGCACACGGATGGTTATTACAACCCGAATGGCCGCTACGTACGCGCGTTCATCCTGCACTGCGCCCAGCCGGCCGCCACCGGTGGCGAAAATTCGCTGCTGGACCACGAATTCGCCTACCTCGCACTGCGCGACGCCGACCCGAATTTTGTCACCGCCCTGATGCACCCGCAGGCAATGACCATCCCGCCCAACGAAGAAAATGGCGTGGAAATTCGCGAGGCCGAGACCGGTCCCGTGTTCTCGATCGATCCGCAAACGGGCTGCCTGCACATGCGCTACACCGCTCGCAAGCGCAACATTCAGTGGCGCGACGACGCGACAACCCAAGCCGCCGTAACCTACCTGCAAGGTCTACTCGAGGCCCAGGCGCCTCCGATCTTTACCCACCGCCTCCAAGCCGGACAGGGGCTGATCTGCAACAATATTCTGCATAACCGCAGCGGCTTCGCCGACAGCGACGCCCAGCAACGCCTGTATTTTCGCGCGCGCTACTACGATCGCATCGCGGATACCTCGACCCTGCGCTAACCCTAGAGTTCAGAGGAAATACCCCATGCTATGGCTGAGCGAACTGTTGATGAAAAGTCACGACCTCGATTCGTTCGAGGCGCTTAAGACCGCAGTTAAAGAACGCGCCCGAGCAGGTGAAATCCACCTTGGCATGGATGCGAGACCACCTTTCAAGGACACGCCAGCCGATTGGGAAGATCAGCTCGAAGCGGCGTTCTACAGTCGACAATGACCCGTTTACGACAATGAACCCGATGTTCTGGCAAGAAGAGCACGACGCGCAGGAAACTTACCGCGCGCCCGAGAACGTGCTCGAAGTGGCATTCAAAGTGGCTTGCCGCGCGCTTCCGATCGACCACGCCCAAGCCCTGTCCGACGCCCTGCATGCTGTCCTGCCGTGGCTCCACGAAGAACCGCTGGCGGCCGTTCATACCATCCACGTCGCTGAATCCGGAAACGGGTGGATCCGCCCCGATGACGTCGACCACGATCTCCTTTACCTGTCTCGGCGCACCCGCCTCACCCTCCGCCTGCCGGCGCATCGTGTTGCGACGGCCTGCGCGCTGACGGGTACGACGCTGGATATCGCCGGCAATCAACTCCGCGTCAACGACGCGACGATCCGCAAACTCATCCCCATGAGCACGGTCTTTTCCCGTTATGTCATGGCGGATGACGTAGACGACGAACCGCGATTCCTCGAAACGGTTTACCAGCAGTTTTGCGCGTTAGGGATTCAACCGCGCAAAATGATGCCGGGTAAGCGCCACACGGTGCGCACGACGCACGGGCCGCAACTCACCCGATCGCTGATGCTGGCGGAGCTTACGCTGGAGGATTCGATCGTGCTGCAGGAACAAGGCATCGGCACCGGCCGCCTGATCGGCTGCGGTATCTTTCTTCCGCACAAAGGGATCGAAGCCGTCGGCAAACCACAGTCCAGCGCGTAGACGCCTCAGTCGCGAAGCCACCCGGGGGGACACCCTTCAGACGCGCTTGCGGTAGGCGCCAATAACGGCGTTTCAGCGCTGCAGCCAACCATTGTCGTCGCGACGCGGTCAATTGTTACTTTGGAGATCTACCATGCTCATCACGCTACCGCACGTCCTAAGCGTCTCGCAACTCGCAAGCATAGACCAGCTGCTCGACGACGCGCCGTTTGTCGACGGCAAGCTCTCGGCCGGCTCGGCCGCCCAACGGGTTAAACATAATCTTGAGCTGGACCGCGCCGCGCAACCCCTGTTGGAGCGGCTGAACGAACTCGTCATGGGCAATTTGATCCGCCATCCCGTGTTTCGCAACGCGGTGTTACCGCACCGGATCGCGACCCCTTTCTACGCGCGCTACCGTTCAGGTATGGCCTATGGCGATCATATTGACGATCCGGTCATGGGATCGCCGAACCATTACCGTAGCGACGTCTCCCTGACGGTATTCCTGAACGCACCGGAACAGTACGAAGGGGGCGATCTGGTGATTCGCACGACCTTTGGTGAGCAACACGTCAAGTTGCCGGCCGGCCACGCGGTGATCTATCCCTCCACCAGCCTGCATCGGGTAGCTGAGGTCACCGCCGGCGAAAGAAGGGTTGCGGTCACGTGGATTCAAAGCATGATTCGCGACTCGGCACGGCGCGAGCTCCTCTATGAACTCAGCCAGGCGCGGGAGAAGCTCTTGCGCAAACTGCCCGATGCATCTGAAACCGCGCAAGTGGATCACGCTTACGTCAATCTGGTTCGCATGTGGGCCGAGGTTTGAGCCACTCCAGAATCGCGCGAGCAGTTGTGAAAAAGGCCGCTTATGCGGCCTTTTTCACAACTGCAACGACCACCAAGAGGCGCGGTCGCCGCAGGACACTCATCAGCGTTAGCGCTTAGATCCGACCTGCTCGTGCGCAACGTCAACCACCGACATGGCGAGTTCCAGGTATTCCTGGCGGTAGCCATTCAGCGGGTGATCCGGGCTCGGGGTCCAATAGTTCACGCCCTCGAAACCGTTCTTGTGCTCTTCTTCGATAAATTTGCGCTGCATTTCCAGCATCTTTTCGATCATTTCACGCTTGCTGCTCATTCTCGCTTACCTCTAGTTGGATGCGCCCAGCGGACGCTTGATGATTACCGGCGAAGCGGCGAGGCGGGGCTTGGACACCTCGTCAGGCCGCATCCGTGCTCAGTATCCGCCCTTACGCCGGCTCTCCGGCAAACCGCCGATCCGCCCGCCCTGTTTGCTTGGATCAAGCGGAAACAGATCGTAAAGATCCTTGGCTGCGATATTTTTTCCCCACAATGCGGACAGCGCCTTGAGCATCGTGCGCGTGTTTGGCTGGTTGCCGGCGTTGTTGATGAACTCGTCGCGCAGGTAATTGATGACGTCCCAGTGCTTGTCGGTGAGCGTCACTTTTTCCTGCTCGGCGATGACCGCGGCGACCTTTTCGTTCCAGTCATTGACGTCCACCAGAAAACCATTGGCGGTGGTCTCGACCTCATTTCCATCTACCACAACAGACATGCTTGGCTCCTGTTTCCAAGGGTTAGACTTTTGACAGACTACGCGGATTCTAGCCCGATACGCGGCCGAGAAAACCCCCCTGAAGGGAGTATGCGTCTCGCGACGATCCCCCTCTGTTGGGGGAGATGATGAGTCTCGGACCGACGCGTCGCGCGAACTTAAGGCCGTGAATCCGTCAAGCTTCCGCGCTAAAGCGTTTCCACGCATAGGTGCAATCCAGCTCGGCGCGAACATTACGCAGCCCGTCCATCCCCCCACTAACAAGGTGCTCCATCGGAGGAAGATTACCGAGTTTGCGATTCGATCGGCGCAGCCAGACCTTCGCCATCTGCGGATTGAGAGGATACGCGGTATGCAGCGCCTCGGCGATACAGATCAGATGCTCGATTCGCTCGTCCATCTCGACGCCATCGGGAAACGAGCGATCATTGCGGAACTTGTCGACATGCCGAATCGCCACGCTGTCGATTTCCAAGACACTCAGAATATCACGAGGCGAAAGCCCCCAGCTGTCGAACAGGGCCATAACGGCGTGGGTTTGATCAAGTCGCGGCGTGGCGCCCATCTGCAACCTCCCGAAATTGAGTGCGGCGAACCTGGGTCTCAGGACTTGTCGTCGGCCTTCGGCTTTGCTCGTTGCAGCTGGATCACATGCGCGGTTTTCGGCTCATCGACATAACGCGGTCGCGCCGTATTAGTGATCCCGCGCTCCTCCGCCAACTCACGCTCACGCGCCGAGATCAGCTCCAGGCACATGCGGATCTCTTCCACGGTATCGTCATTGATGGAACGGCGCATGCCCGGCGGCGGCGTCGTGTCACGAATAACCTTTGCGAGCACCTTGCGCATCATGATCATGACACGCTGCTCTTTCGAGAGATGACTGGTATCCAAATCGATTTACCCGTGAGTTGTGAGCGTCTTAGGCGTCCTAAAGACGTTGCAGACCGAGCGGCGCGGTCGGCGGCTTTGCAACCTTGCCCGCGAGATTGTACAGAGCCGCCTGTAGCGCCTCTTCCAGCGTCGGGTGATAGTACGGCAGCGCCAGCATATCGAACACCGTCATTTGCTGCTGAACACACCACGCCAAAGCATGTCCGAGACTCTCCGCCTTCGGCGCCAGCATCGCCCCACCTAATAAGCGTCCGCTGTCACGCTCGGCGTAGACCCGAATCACGCCCTTGTTTTTCGCCATGATCAACGCGCGGCCGACCGGCCCTACCTTCATTTCGCCAACGACAATATCGTCGCGCGCCGCCAACTGCGACCACGGCGTACCCACGATGGCGATACCGGGGTCGCAGAATATGACCGCGAACGGCGTTTTGCGTTGAAACGCCTCGCTCACGCCATGGGCGGCGTTGTACCCCGCAATTCGTCCCTCGTCTCCTGCCTCGTGCAGAATTGGCAAATCAGCGTCGACGTCACCGGCGATGTAGACCGGAAGGTCGCCGACCTGCATCGTGTTGGGGTTGTAGTGCGGCACCCCGCGCGCATCGAGCGGGACCCCGAGCCGTTCGACCTGAAGCCCTGCGAGATTGGGCTGGCGACCGATGCATACCAAAACCTTCTCGACCAGCGCCTCGCGCTCGCCCGAACGCACTTTGAGCCGCCCGTCATCCTGCTCCAAAACCTCGGCCGGGTGCCCCAACCACAGCGGAAACTCGTCTCCGAGCACCGCGATCGCCTCGTCGCTCACGCCCTGATCGGTCAGACCGCCGATACGCGTTTGCGCATCAACCCCAGTCACTTGCACCCCTAGGCGATGTAGGGCCTGCCCGAGCTCCAGCCCGATCACCCCGAGACCGATCACAGCGATCGAAGCCGGCAGCGTCTGAAGCTCAAAAAAATCGTCGGTCGTGATCACGCGGTCGCCGAACGAACGCCAATTCTGCGGAACAAGCGGACTCGAACCGGCGGCAATCACGACCCGACGGGCACCGATGGTTTCATCGCCGACTGCGATCAGTCCTGGCTCAATAAACCGCGCGTAGCCCTCGATCAACTCCTCGCCAAGATTGTCGGTCGAGCCCTGCAACACCCGATCAACGAACAAGTCGCGCAGATGCCGCACATGCTCCATCACGGTGGCTTGTTCAAGGTGCAAATGCTCGCCGCCAACGATGCCGTGACGCGCCAGGACACGCCGACGCTGAAAATCCTCAGCGACTTGAATCAGAGCCTTGGACGGCATACAGCCGACCCGAGCGCAGGTGGTGCCAAGGTGGCCGCCGTTAATGAGCACAAAGCTACGCTGCGCCTTGCGCACCTGAGCCATCGCGTTCAGCCCGGCGGTGCCGGCGCCGATGATCGCAACATCTACCTCTCTCACGAGCCCCTCGACGGTTGGCGTTTGGAGCCCGAACGATATCAGAGATTCGAGCGCACGCAACAATACACCCCACCGCGAGGGGCGCACGGATCGCACGCACGAACGCCGTCCGCGTGATTGTTAACCTGCCCCCAACGTCCCTATACTCCGGCCCCATCGATATCGACCACTGGGCAGGACGGAACATGACGATACTCAAGGTTTTCATCGACGACCAAATGATTCCGGTCAAAGTCCCCGAATTCATTCTCGACCCCGGCAGCGATTATTTCACCAAGCTCGACAACGATATGAACCGAGGCTGGCAAATGGCGCGCAGCTGGGTCGATCAACCGAATCTTGAACAGCGTTGTCAGATCATCGCCGACCGTCTTCTCACCGCCATTGAAAACGACAACCAGAAAGTCGCCTCAATAATGGCGGGCTACATCCTGGTGCGCGCACCGGCGGTCCGGCACGTCCGGGTCGCGACCAATGGCGAGGTTCAGGAGACCGAGCTGCTGGATGATCGCGACGAGGCGATATTCTAAGCGGCCGCCGAACCGCAACGCAGGCGCGGCGGCCGGGCTTTGCCTCGCAACCTCGAGCAACAATCAGGCCCGTTTCGACCCGGCATTATCGCGCCGGATGACCCTTGGCACTGTTGCTCCGGCCTAAGCGACGCGGCTCGCCACGCCCAACCACAACGGTTACAGATCCGCTTCGCGGGTCCAGCCGTCGCTGTATTCGGCGAGTACGGCACCACCGAAAATACCCGCACCCGCGAATGGTCGTCCCTTTGAGGTTGGCCCGCGCAAGCAACGCCTTGAACTCCGTCACGTTTCCGACACAATCCGCGAACGCGAAGCGTCCCGTCGCGGTCAGAGCCATCGTATCGCTTCGCGACGGGACGATTCGCGGCGCACCGTTGCGGCGAAAGCGCGCATGATCAAGGCGATGGGCGATGCAAACATGGCATTAATGCGGCAGATACTGAACGGCTTTCGCGTCTGGTGAAAACCGCAGACGCGCGGTACGCGGCAATCAATTTGCACCGCCCGGATACGCCCATTTAAGAACACTGTTTCCGTCACTCGCAGCGAGAGAGACCCCGGCTGGATGAAACTTAGCGTTGTCATCATCACCTACAATCAGGTGTCGTTCATCCGGCAATGCATGGAGAGCGTCCTCGCGCAACAGTTCGACGCCAGCTGGGAAATCGTGGTCGCCGACGATGCTTCGAGCGACGGCACGGCGCAAATTCTTGGCGATTACGCCCAACGTCATCCGCATCTTATTCAGCTCGTCACCGCCACCGCCAACCAGGGCTTAGTCGGCAATCTGCGTCGCGCACTGGCAGTCGCGCGCGGCGAGTACATCGCCTATCTCGACGGCGATGACTACTGGACCGACCCGCGCAAACTGGCCCGGCAGGTTGCGATCCTGGACGCTCATCCCGAAGCGGTATTGAGTTTTCACGCCAGCCGGATTCTGATCGACCACCATCCGGGCGGCTTGCTCACCCCGCCTGGAAAACGCCAGTGCTACTACGCACGCGACTTGGTGTGGTCCAATTTCATTCCGGCGCCGACGATGATTTACCGACGCGCCGCGTTACCGCCAATGCCGGAAGTACCGGCCGCGCCCTGGGCTGCCGCCTGGGATTGGTACTGCCACCTCCTCGCGACCCGTCGCGCGCCCGCGCTCTATCTCGACGAATGCCTGAGCGCCTACCGGGTTCATTCGCGGGGATTCTGGTCCTCGCAAAGCCTTTCGCAGCGTCTTCGAGTTCAGCTGGCCGTCCTGGCGCGGGCGGGACCGCTCTTACCCGCGGCGACGCGGGTGCGCTCGTATGCGTCGCGACTGCGCATCCGTCTCCAGTTACAAAAAGCGCAGCTCTGCGAATGGTGGCACGAGATGCGCGCGCCCCCATCCAATCGGGACGCCGCCTCCGCGGCCGGAAATCCCTGTCAGCCGCGGCCGTCACCGCCGCGCCAAAGCGCCGCCAAGCCTTCAGATCACATCCCACGCTAAATACGCTTCGCTGCCGCGCCCCTGCGTGCAGCAGGCGCGAACGTGCGCTCGCTCCGTAGCGACAATACCCCATCGATTTTCATTACATTCACCCCCTTCCGAAGGGCTTTGCTGCACTCGCAAAACAGCTATCCGAAAATTCTCATTAAATTGATTTTTATCAAAAAAAATATAAGAACCCAATCTGGGTTGAGGTCCAGCTACCCACCCCGCGCATTTTCCCTTGGCGCTGTGTCAAACGTTCGTTTAAGCTGTTTTTCTCGAAGTCTGTTTCGAGGGGAGAAAATCAAGATTATGCCAACCGACGTCAAGGGTACCGACACTTCACTACCGGCGGACAAAAGCACGAGCATCCCCATCAAGGACCTGTCCGCAAGTTCCCGCGGATCGTCCTTTAATGAGTGCGGCGCAGCAATCACAACCGATAGCATGGAGCGATTCCTGCTCGCCTTCGAGCGCAGCGCGCGGCGCTGGGAGATGATCGTCTATCCCGCAATGTTTGCGTTCATGCTGCTGGCAGGGTACGGGTTCTACCTGATCTATAGCTTGACCAATGACATGCGGGTCATCGCGCAAAATCTCGACCCAAACATGGGTTTACACATGTCGCGCCTGTCGGGCGACATGGAGAAGATGACCTCGACCATCTCGCGCATGTCCGACAACGTCCATGAAATGGCCGGGACCATGGACGTGATGGCGCAGTCGACCACCAGCATGTCGTCAGACACCGCTACGATGTCGCAACGAATGAATTATCTGACGATGATGGAGTCGATTGCGAATCAGATGACTACGATGAATCAGGGCATCCACGGCATGAACGTCAACATGGACATGATGCGGCAGGACGTCGCAGGCATGCGCAACGCGGTGCGCCCCATGTCGATGTTCGGAAATATGATGCCATTTTTCTAACTCGGAGCGCCGGACCCTGGCCACAATCGGGCGGGTCGTGGCATGCAGGTTAGCCTTCCACCGCTGCGGCCTCGACCGTCTGCCGTAGCGCGTCGACTGCAACCGGGAAAAACAGCTTGGCGAACACCGGGTAACGCGCCTCGATGAGCGCGAGTTGCGGCACGGTCTCGCGATCGACCAGCAATATGAGCCGGGTGTCGCGGCCCTGCCGCTGCAGAGCACCCAACAGTGATTCCAGATTTCCGATCCGAAAACTGAACTGCGTGTTGAGCACAAACTCGGTCACGACGACGTCGGGTCGGAGCGCCTGAAAACGCGCGATCCCTTTGCGCATCCCATGAACCGTTTCGGTCGCGAAACCGGCCGCTCGATAGATCGCCGAGTAATCGGGATAACCGCCTTGATCGACAATCGCCAATAATCTGCGAGCAGATTCGGGCGCGCGCATGCGGTTAGGCAAACACAATCCAGGTCGTCGCGATGTACTTTACGCCCTGCTCCAAGGTCACGCCGCGGTGCTCGTGGGTCCAGAACGGTGGAAATAAAACCAGCTTGCCCGCCTCGGGACGCACCTTGACCGCCTGAAACAGGAATTCCGTTTCGCCACCCGGCCCAGCGACATCGTTGAGATACCACACTGCCACCAATTGACGCTCGGCGAACTGGTGGCTACCGCCGTCGATGTGCCAATGGTAGAACTCACCCGGCCGAGTTCGCTGGATCGCGTACCCCATATCTTTGAACGGACCTTTGAAGTACGGAAATGCCTCGCGAAACTCCAGGATCGCCCGCTTCATCGACTGAAACAGCGCCCGATCGACGTCCTGCCAATGCGCTTTACCACTGACGACGAGGTCGGTCGAGCGCTTGATGCCGCGATCTTTCTGCACCAGCTGTCCGATCCGCCCCTCGTACTGCTCGTCCTCCGCCATCTCAAAGCGCTGAATCATGTCGGCGCATTGCGCGGCGGTCAGCGCTTCGCGCTGCTCGAAAATAAACGAGTTTTCCTTGACCTCCCGGATCGTTTTCAGCGGCGTACGCGCGACGGCGGCAGCACTATGAGGCATCGTGACCAGACTCCCATGATTCAAAACTCGTCGCGATTCTCTTACAGATAACTCCGTTCGATCAACGCATGCAGCGCAGCGGCGTCAATCGCGTGCGCGCCAGACAGGGCCAGTGCCGCGCTCATGACCTCGCGCCAATGCGTTTTGCCGCGTGCGACGGCCTCGAACAACCCATCGTGCGATGCCGCTTGCCGCCGGCCGATCTCGTAGCCCTCGACCAAGGCCGGATAAAGCCTTCGACGCATCGGACTCAGCGTGCCGAAGTAAAAATCGAGCAGCGCCCACCGCCTACTGTCCAGCAACGCCGGCAGAGTAACACTGACATCCGCCAGATTATCCCGCACCGCCCTTAACTCCAGCTCCGCCGGCGTACCCGAAACCGCCGCCAGCAATGCTTGCCACTGCTCCTCAATGCCACGTCCGGCCTCGACCTCGCCCAGTTCGTGCCAGAGCACGACATCAAGTTGATCCTCGACCAACCGATTCAGTCCGCCGCCAGGATCGGTATCGATCGCGTAATGCTCCAGCGCGCGCCCCAAGGCACTGTCGCAGCGATTCCAGCGCCACTCCTGCACCCGCTCCCAGATCAATCGGCGCAAGGACTCGCGGCGCACAAAAATATTCGCGCCGCGCGTCATCGCGGGCGGCGCGGTCAGATCGCGTGCGTACTCGCGGTCCGCAAT
This sequence comes from uncultured Thiotrichales bacterium, assembly GCA_964620675.1. GTDB lineage: Bacteria > Pseudomonadota > Gammaproteobacteria > UWMA-0217 > UWMA-0217 > CAYSFW01. The sequence continues at coordinate 101,827 of CAZUJU010000002.1, forward strand.
CAAGATCGTGTACTCGCCATGGACCCGCTGCTCGGCGAGATCCGCCAGAAAAAAGTGCGGTGCGCCGCGATTGCCAAGACCTCCGCTGTAGACCAGGCGATGCTCATGCAGAGCGGCGTTGATGGCGTCGTCATCAAATGGGTCATAGGCCGCCTGGGCGATCGCCAAGGGTTCAAATTCGGCCGCTTCGAGCGCCTGCCACATCTCTTCGCGCGCTCGAACCCAGTCGCCCACCGCGGCGTTCGGAAGTTCTTCCAGCAGATCGATGCCGTGCGCCCAGCGATACATCTCGCGCATCTTCAGCAAGTACACGCAGAGCGTATAATCCGCGGCGTATCGTGCATCGGCGATATCGCAGTTGTATTGAACGGTCTGACCGATCGATTTCAGCGCTTCCAACATCTAAACCCCTCGCGCGCACCGCAGTAAGTGACTCGGGATACCATACTGTTTTACTCTGATTTGATGCTAGCATTGCGAGGGTAGAATCCTCAAAATTCCCGCAACGTGATCGCACATGTATCAACCTCGGCAGTGGGCTGAATGCGACGCCACCGTCGGCGTCATCTCACCGCCGCCATTCACCTGGTGGCGGCACAGCGGCTCGATCCGCGCAGCCTTACTTCCAAATACGCGACCTGGAGCTCTGTATCGTGCGCTTAAAGACTAAGTGGAACATCAAGGACAAACAGCACTCGCTCGACGAGATCGGCAGTGCGGTCGCATTCACGATCTGGCGCATCGGCCAGGAGGTTTTGCTACACCTCGAAAACGATGGATTCGAGACCCGAACGCGCGCGCAACGCATGGACGTGATCGGCGAACTGAGCGCGTTCCTGATCCATCTGAGTGACCGACTGGTATTCGACCGTCTCGACGGCGAAGCGCGCATGGACTTCGTCAACGCCACCGCGCGTTACCTCGCCAACACGATGGAAGAGAATCGTCGCGATATCGAGCCGGACGGCGATCATCGCGCGGCCTTCATCACGCTCCTCAATCTGCGCACCGACGCCTACGCCGAGTGCCCGTTCGAAGAAGGTGTCGGTCCGGGATTTTCGATGAGCCGCACGATCGGAGACCATGTGACTGCGGTCATGGGCGACAAAGACAAGAAATGGATCACCCAGCAGGTCATGGACATCGAAGTCCCAGAGGCCTATAAGACGCTGCGCCGCGCGCTCTTCTCGTTATTCGGCTGGGAAAACCCGCATGACGCTTGGCGCCCGCCGCGGGGCGCCAAACTGGGAGACGAGTGACGGGAATGGGCTACTTGCCAACCCACTCGCCATAGCCGTCGGCGTTTTTCTCGCGGCCATCGTTGTAGCCGGCCTCGTAAGCCGGTGTCACGCGCTGCTCCTCACGCATCGGGTGTCCCAGGTAACCGACCTGCCATCCGATGACGTAATCGGTTGCCACGCCCTTGCTCTCCATTTCGATTGTCGTTTTGCGATACTGCTCGTTCATAGGTCTCTCTCCGGATAATCGCTTGAGAATAAAAACCTGTGGATGGAATCCCGCCGGGACTCCCACCCCCTCCACCGCTGCGGAACGCGAACAGCTCAGCGCGCTCGCAACGCGCTTCGCCAAGACTCCGACGCACCACCACGACATTCCGCGATGAAGCGCCCCCAACGGTAGACTGAGTCCGGGTCTCGCCCGGTTCTCGACGTTCCTGCGGCATTTTTACCGACCGGCAACGGTACCCGAACCCCTTCGAATTCCATATATCCCGGTTGAGGGAGTACGAATCGAAATTCCGGCGCGAGCCCTGCGGTCCCGCGCAAGCCTGCCAGCGGATGAATACCTTGTCCACCACGAGGTAACGATTCGCCACCCGCAATCGCCTCTGTATAATGTTGAGCCTCGAAAAAACGCAAGAGAAACAAGCCCATGACCAATAGCCAGGACGAGCTGGACATCAACTACACCAGCGGTGTCGCCGCGTTTCAAGCCAAGCACTTTTCCCGTGCCATGCAACTCTTGAGTCCACTTGCCGAGCAAGGGCATCCCGATGCGCAGTATCGTCTCGCGATCATGTACCAAAATGGCCTCGGCGTAGTGGCGAACTCAGCCGCCGCCGCACGTTGGATGCAGGCCGCCGCAGAACAGGGTTTTGCGCTCGCGCAACACGGGCTGGGTTTCATGTATATGGAAGGCGATTGCGTCACCAAGAACGGCGCGGACGCAGTGAAATGGTTTACGCTCGCGGCGGAACAAGGGCTCAGCGGCTCCTGTACGACCCTGGCTGCCATGTACGAGCAGGGCAATGGCGTCCCCAAAGATCCAGCCAAGGCGCAAGAATGGTACAAAAAGGGCGGCTTCGAGTTCTGACCCCCAGCGACAACCCTTGAGCAAATATCACCATGCGCCCCGCCCATCTACTTTCCGTACTTGATTGCGAATTCCTCGGCGCCCGCACTGGCCACCACACGCCCGTGATGCTGTGGGGGCCACCCGGCGTCGGCAAGTCCGATCTCGTCCGCCAGATCGCCACCCAACACGCGGTGCCGCTGGTCGACATCCGCCTGTCACAGATGGAACCCTCCGACCTACGCGGGATCCCCTTTCGCAAAGGCGAACTGGTCGAATGGGCGGTACCGGCGATGCTCCCCAACCGCGAACGCCACGGCCCCGAAGGGATCCTCTTTCTCGACGAAATCACCTCCGCACCGCCCAGCGTCTCGGCTGCGGCCTATCAGCTGATTCTCGACCGGCGCCTGGGGCAATATGAAATCCCCGCCGGTTGGGCGATCTTCGCGGCGGGCAACCGCCAGGGTGACCGAGGCGTGACCTACACCATGCCCGCCCCGCTGGCCAATCGCTTTTCGCACTTCGAGATCGATGTCAACCTCGATGACTGGGTCTATTGGGCCTACAGCCGAGGTTTGGACGAACGCCTGATCGCGTTCTTGCGCTTTCGCCCCGATCTGCTATTCGATTTCGATCCAGCCCACAATCCGGTCGCCTTCCCATCGCCACGATCGTGGGAGTTCGCCCATCGCGCCTTGCGCAAATTCGAGCCGCGGCCAAACCTGTTGCTTGGTGCCTTGCAAGCCTGCGTGGGACCGGCGGCTGGGGTCGAACTGCATGGATTTCTGGCCACGCTCGACCAATTGCCGGACATCGACGCGATTCTGCGCGGCGAGGAGGTCGGCGCACCGCAGGAAATCGACCTGCAGTACGCCGTCGCAGCCACCCTGGTCGGACATGCGATTCGCGTGCGCGGCAAACCCGACGCGAGCACGATACACGGCAACATTCTGCACTATGCCGGGCGTTTTCCGGTGCGCGAAATGGGCGTTATGCTCGTCTCAGACCTCCAGCGCGCAATTGGCCAGGACCTGTTTCGGGTACCACAATTTGCGGACTGGGCCGATGCCATCGCCGACCTGATGCTGTACCAACACTGACCGCCACCGCGCCATGGCCGAAATCGATCCCCGCAGCATCGAAAACCGCCTCCAGGCCGCGCGCACTCGGCTAATTCTCGACAAGCCCTTTCTCGGCGCGTTGGTGCTGCGCCTGCCGCTGCGCCACGCCGACCCCGACTGGTGCCGGACCACCGCGACCGACGCCCGCCACTTCTATTACAACGCCGAATACGTCAGTCAACTGACCGCCGACGAGCTCCAATTCACGCTTGCGCATGAAGCGCTGCATTGCGCCTTGTCCCACTTCGCGCGCCGCGGCCATCGGGTCAAACGCCTGTGGGACGTCGCCTGCGACTATGCGATCAATCCGCTGCTGATTGAAGACGGTCTGCGCGCGCCTCCCGATAGTCTCTATCTCAAGGAGTATCGGGGCATGACCGCCGAGGAAATCTATCCGATGCTCGGCAGCAACGAGCGCGTCGAAACCCTCGATCAACACGTGTACGACAGCGACGACCCCGGCGAGGGCGCCACTCGAAAAGCCAGCCGTCCGAATCCGGAGGCGCGCGAAGAAACCCAGACCCGCCCCCAACCCAGCGCCAACGCCGCGACCGATCGCGCTCCAAACGCGCAACCCACACCGGAAGACCCGACCCGCACCGATGGCGGGACCCGGCACCAGGAAGCGCCCGACGGCAACCACGGCCCCGCTGGCGCGCACGGGGCACCGCGGCCCGATCCACTCGGACACGCGGAAATGGAAACACTGAGCCTGCAGTGGCAGCAACGCCTGGTCGGCGCGGCCCAGCAGGCCTTGCAAGCGGGCAAGCTCGGGCGGGCGATGGCGCGCATGGTCGACTTCATGGTGCAGCCGACCCTCCCCTGGCGCATGCTGCTATCGCGCTACGTCAGCTCGGTGGCGCGCGACGACTACAATTACAGCCGCCCCTCCTCGCGGCGCGGCGAGCCCGCCATCTTCCCGAGCCTTCGCAGCGCGCAGCTGAATATGACTGTGGTCGTCGACGTCAGCGGTTCGGTCAGTGATCGCGAGATCGGTGAGTATTTGTCCGAGATCAACGCGCTCAAGTCCCAATTGCGCTGCGAGGTCGAACTCCTGGCCTGCGATGCCCAACTCGCACCCGGCTGCCCGTGGCAATTTCAGCCGTGGGAAGAGCTCAAACTGCCGCGCCACATCACCGGCGGCGGCGGCACCAGCTTCCACCCCCCTTTCGCCCACGTTGACCGCCGCGATCGCCCGCCTGACGTGCTGATCTACTTCACCGATGGGCGCGGCAGCTTCCCCGAACACGAGCCCAACTACCCCGTGATCTGGCTCGTCAAAGGCCGTACCCCGGTGCCCTGGGGGCAACGGATCCAACTCAACTGATTCGAGTATCCGGCCGGCTGTTGGTGTGGGTCGTGCGACACGCAAAGACCAGGTTCGCAATGACGAGGAATCCGGCAACGCGATCGCAGCAAAACCCTCGAAAACTCGCTAAGCTGCAATTCTAGAACACGAGCCCCGCCCGAGACGCCGATGGAACTCGCTCCAGAAGACAATCTGCGCATCAATGTCCTGTTCACGCAGAATCTGCGCGCGGTTCGCATCGACGACTCCAAACTCACCGTACACGCGCTAACCAGCCGCGGCGAAGCCAAGATTCGCCTCAACCCCAATCTACGCGAGGAAAAATATCTCCGCGGCGTGCGCGAGCTGTTTTCGACCTTCGCGCTCGGCTCCCCGGGCGGCTATCCGGTATTCATCCGCCGCTGGACCCGCATGGGACAGGACCGCGACGAGGAAAGCCTGCGCAAACTTCTGCTGCTTGGCGAGGACGAAGCGATCGTTGCGGTTGCGAATGCCCCCGGTCTGACCGACGAACTCGCGGAACTCGCCTGGTGGGCCAGCCCGACGCCCGAAATTGCGCGCCTGATGCTCAGCCAATCACGGGTCAGTCAAGGCGCGATGGGGCCGGTTCTGGCGCAATACCTGCTCGAATACTTACCCTTCGAGGCCGAGCACAAGGACATGATCGAGAGCGTACGGTTAATGTTGCAACCCGGCTTGCTGAGCGCGCAGCAACGCGACTCGCTCTGGCAACGCGCGCAACGGCGACCAACCTACTACATCGGCTTCCTGCACGCCGTTCCCGACGCCCTCCCGGACGCCCTACCCGCGCACAGCGACTGGATTGACCTGCGCGCGAGACTCGCAGCACCGATCGATGCCGGCAATCCATTCGCGCGTAAACTCGATCAGGCGCTATCGCCGTCCGGGCAAACTTTCATGCACGTCGCGCAACGTGCGCTCAGCAAAATCGCCAACCAGGACGCAGCCGTCGAGCTACTCGACGCGATCGGCAATCATTTTCGCCACGGTGCCGACGCAACCGATCGCGACACCACCATCGTTACGATCCTCGCTCGCGCCGGGCAAGCACTCGCAACGCCGACGGATCCGAACCTTGCCACCGTGGTCGCCAGCGTGCCCGAACAACACGAACGGCTCCGCGCGCTGCTCGCACTCGGCCTTCTCAACGAGTACACCATCGCCCCGATTCTCGGCCACACCGACGCCATCGGCAGCGTGATGCGGACACGGCTCGAACCGGTGATCGCCCCGGTACGGGATTGGTTTGCGACCCTCGGCCCACCCTCAGGTAAGCGCTAATGCCGCTGGCGTTCGCGCACCTGAACCTACATCTGCGCCTGCAGCTCCGCGCGGAATTGCTGCAAGCCCGGCTCGCAGCGTCGCCGGACGTGATCGGGCGCCAACTCGCGGAGCAGGTCAGCGCCTACGAGCAACAGCACCACCTCGGCTACTACCCCGCGCTGGAGTATTTTCGCCAGCTCGAGAACTGCGGCGTGGAGCGCGAATTGATCGACGCCGCCGAGAGCATCGCATGGGTCACAGCCCAACTCACCCGACAGGAAACCGTGCAAAAGCTGCGCCCGGTGTTTTCCAGCATCGAGGTCCGATCAGTGCAGAACGAGGCGTTCTCAATGCCCAGCGTCCGCCCGCGCCAGAAAAACGCGCTAGAAGCGCTGATCCAGCACTACACCCCCGACAAAATCAAACTCGGCCTCAAGGTTAGCCTGCTTCAAAAACGAGCGCAGGCCGAAGGACTGGATAGTTTTACCCGCAAGATGGCGTACAAATGGTTGCGGGATAGCTTTGCCACGGTCGAAGTTCTGCATGTCAATCTGATTACCGCTGGATAGGCCCCTGCCTAATTCTCTTCGGTTTATTCGAAATCGCCCACAAGCCTGCCCGTTCCGCATTCCAATTGCCGTCATCACGGCGTATAGTTTCTGCGCTCGTTTATGGATCATGATCGGATACCGCGTCCCTTGGCGCCCCTTTCCCGCGACACGCCTCACGGCCGCGAATCGGAAAACCGGGCGGACCTCTTCCCTGACCACTCCATGGCTACGGGCGATCGGGCGGCTTGTCCCTCGATCGTTACCGCGTTTCCAGCGCTCGCGTTCAGCCACGCAGGATTCGTTTAACTGTCGGTAATCTGTACGTCGGTTACCGCCAGATTGATTTACCACGACGTATGTAACCGAGAAATCTGATGCAAATTTACGTAGGAAACCTTGCTTACTCCGTGTCCGAGGAAGACCTGACCGAGGCGTTCTCCGCCTTTGGCGATGTAGCAAGTGTCAACATCATCAAGGACAGAATGACCGGACAATCCAAAGGCTTCGGCTTTGTTGAAATGCCGAGCGACGCGGACGCCCAATCTGCGATCAAGTCCCTTGATGGCAAGTCGATTAATGGCCGTCCGGCACGGGTCAACAAGTCCGAGCCCAAGAAAGAAGGCGGCGGTGGCGGCGGTCAACGTCGTCCGCGCTACTAAGTCAGTCACCTGATCTGACGTTGGGGGCACGGTTGATCCGCGCCCCCACTCTGCCCTTGGGCGCAACGCCGATCCGAATTCCGGACGGCCAATTCGTCGCCTTCCCCTTCCCGACGTGTATATTCCCCTCACCTCGCCCGCGCCGCATAATCGGTCCTCGTTCAGCGACCATGGCGGAGATATAACCCGTGGATTTTTTTCCGGTTTTTTTAAACCTTCAGCAACGCGAATGTCTCGTCGTCGGCGGCGGTGAGGTAGCCGCGCGCAAAGCAAGCATGCTGCATTCGGCAGGCGCGCGTATCGCACTCGTGGCGCCCGAGTTATGCCGGGAAATCGCCGAGCGGGTGCACGCCGGTGACTATCGATACTTCGCCCGGCGCTTTGAAGCCATCGACCTTGACGACAAGGCGCTGGTCATCGCCGCCACTGACAGCACCGAGGTCAACCGCGAAATCGCGACGCTCGCCTCGGCACGCAACCTGCCGGTCAACGTCGTCGACAATCCGGCGCTTTGCAGCTTCATCGTACCATCACTGATCGATCGCTCTCCGGTTCAGGTCGCCATCTCCACCGGCGGCGCCTCCCCGGTGCTGGCGCGGATGCTGCGCGCGCGCCTGGAAAGCCAGATCCCCGCTGGTTTCGGACAACTAGGCGCACTGTTGAACGAATTCCGCGACGAAGCCAAATCCGCGCTCGCCACACTGGAACAACGGCGGACGTTTTGGGAAGAGATCGTCGATGGACCGGTCGCTGAAATGGTGCTGAGCGGTAACACCCAGGCGGCACGCGAACTACTGGCCAACCTGCTGGAAGACGCAGCCGCCAACGCGCGCGCGAGTGGCGAGGTCTACCTGATCGGCGCCGGCCCGGGTGATCCGGACCTGCTGACGTTCAAGGCGGTGCGTTTGATGCAACGAGCGGATGTGGTTGTCTACGACCGCCTCGTATCCGAACCGATCCTGCGGATGGTCCGGCGCGATGCCGAGCGAATCTATGTGGGCAAGGAGCGTTCGCATCACACCATGCGCCAGGAGAATATCAATCAACTATTGGTACGCCTGGCAAAAGACGGCAAGCGCGTGGTCCGCTTGAAAGGCGGCGATCCCTTCATCTTCGGTCGCGGCGGCGAAGAGATCGAGACCCTCATCGACGAGGGTGTGCGCTTTCAGGTCGTGCCCGGAATCACCGCCGCGGCCGGCTGCGCCGCGTACGCGGGCATTCCCCTGACCCATCGCGATTACTCGCAGGCCTGCATCTTTGTTACCGGCCATCTCAAGGACGGCACGACCGACCTCAACTGGGAGATGCTCGCCCATCGCAACCAGACTGTCGTGTTCTACATGGGCCTGCATGGGGTGGAAACCCTCTGCCGCGAACTGATCGCACATGGCCGCGAACCGGAAATCCCGGTGGCGCTCGTCGAACGCGGAACCCTGCCCGACCAAAAGGTTTATCTCGGCACCCTCGCGACACTGCCTGAACTCGTGCATGGCTACGACATCAAACCCCCCACGTTGATCATCGTTGGCGAGGTCGTTGCGATGCACGAAAAGCTTAAATGGTACATGCTCGACCAGGAGTACTGCGCCAAGGCGTAAATCCCGATGTCCTTGACGCGCGTAAAACACGGCAATCCCTGCGGAAATCTACCGCCAGCCGCGTGCGCCCCGCATCCTCCAACGGGTCGGTGCCGTGACGCATGCAACGGCCCCGCCGATCGCACTTCAACTCACAACCCGGGACCGTTCGATGGATGAGTTTTACAGCGCCTGCGCGAGCAGCGAACCCTTCGCCCTTCAAGTACTTGGCAATAGCATGGAGCCGGAGTTCGAAGACGGTTGCATCGTCATCATCGACCGCTCGGCGCGGATCGAGCACGGCTGTTATGTGCTCGCCAAACATCAGGACGAATACATCTTTCGCCAGCTCAAGATCGAGGGCGAGCAATGGCGGCTAGCACCGTTGAACCCCCACTACGAGACCCTTGTCATCTCAAGCAAGGACGCAATTGAGGGTGTAATCATCCAAAAAGCCGGCCGACGTCGGAGCCAACACAAGCATTACACCTAAGCGCCGGTCACCCGCGCGCCCCGTGCCGGAAACTGCCGCCGTTCAAATTGAACTGCCTCACACGCCGATACCGGGATGCAGTCCCAGTCACAGGCAAAGCCGGGGGCGGCTCGCAAATTATTTGTCGCCGGCGCGCAGCCGCTTGTAAGAAACAGCGTTTCGTTTAGGATCTCCCCCCATGGCAAGGACGCCACAGACCCGGAAGCAGACGCCTCTCACGGATGAGAGCTCGCAACCGGGTCGCTTTTTCACTGCGCGGCGGTGCCGCGCCTCACGCGCCAGCTGATCACGGACCGATTGGCCGATAAGGAATACAGGGATGATCGAAACCAATGCCGTCAGCGGGGTTTACACCCCCGGAACCTCCAGCAACGACACCTACGATATCGCCTCCAAGATGCGTCGTTCGCGCGTCGAGTTCGACGCGCAGTATCAGGTCGCGATGCAGAAGGCTTCGCTCGGCCGACGCAGCCCAGACACCCACCTGCCGCAGCTCACCCCTTACGCCGCGAGCGGTAACTCCGCGCAGCCGCGGCGCCAAGGGCTGGACGTTTCGTTGAACGAGGGCAGCCACTACCTGTTGAACGATCACGGTCGACTCGGTTACGGCCGCGCCGACACTTTCGCACTTGACGGTACCGGTTACCTCACCAACGCCAATGGTCAGCGTCTACTCGGACACAATGCGACCGAATCCGGCTATCTTGAGGGGCGTCAGCGTGAGCTGTTGATCGATCAAAATCTGCTGCCGGCCAGCAGCACGCAGTTCGCCCAAGCGGCGCTACGGCTCGATCGTTATGCGCCAACCGTCGCGGCCGCGTTCGATCCAAATGACCCAACGACCTACCAAGATGTGACCCATTTTCGGATCTACGACCACGAAGGTCGCTCGCATATCGGCCAGATGTATCTCCGCCGCCTCGATCAAGAGACCTGGCAGTCGCATGTCTACTTTGACGGGGTGGCGATGAACGGGGCCGAAGGGGATCTACTGCGATTCGACGCCGAAGGCTCGTTGGCCACCGTCAATAACAGCCGCTACAGCACCACGCGTGCCGTTACGATTGACTCGCTGGGCAATCAGACGCCACATACCTTCACCGTCGACTACGCCGGCATCAATGCCCGCGGCTACAACGGGGTCGAAGGCCGCGTCGCGGCTGATGGACACACCTATGCGCGGTTGGCAAAAATGGAGGTGGACGCCAGCGGATTGCTTCACGGCCTTTACAGCAACGGCGTCACCAAAGTGTTGGGCAAGATTGCCATGTCCGCGCCGCCACCACCCGAGGCCGTGGCGATGACGACCGATCGCGAACTCGCGGCGCTATCGGGTAAAGGTTCGCTGCCCGGCGACGCCGAGTCGGGCCTATCGCGCGAGGTCACGCAGGCGATCGATGCCCAGTTCAATTATCTGCGTTACCGCGTCAAGCGCGGCGGACACCGTTAGGCGCCCAGCACCGGGCGCACCAAGCGCGGCAACTCGCCGCGCAACCCCATGGCCTGCCGCATCAGCTCGTGCTTGAGCGGCGTGGCCCGGTCGACCAGGCTCAAACCCGTGTTGCGCAACCACGGTAACGGTGGCGCCTGAACCCCGAACAGCCACTTGAGCCCCTCCATCGCGCGCTGCATCAGCGCGTTTTCGCCGGCGCGCGCGCGCTCGTAGCGGCGCAACACCACCTGACTGCCGGGATCGCGACGGGTGTCGAGCAAGGTCTGCGCCAGCACCGCCGCGTCGAGAAAACCGAGATTCGCGCCTTGTCCCGCCAGCGGGTGGATGGTGTGCGCAGCGTCGCCGATCAGCGCCACCCGGGTGCCGATATATCGCTCCGCATGCCGCCCTCGGAGTGGAAACGCGACCCGCGGCCCCACCTCCAGTACCGGCCCCAAGCGCGCTGCTAGCGCCTCGGTCAACGCGACGGCAAAGGCCTCGTCGTCCAATGCCAACAACTCGTCCGCGCGTTCGTCAGCAACACTCCAGACGATCGAGCTGAGATCGTTCTGCAGTGGCAGAAACGCCAACACACCATACGGCAGGAAGCGTTGCCACGCGGTTTGCCGATTGGGCTGTTCGGTACGCGCCACGCACACGATGCCGCGTTGACCATAGTCAGCCATACGTTGCTCGATCCCGGCGAGCGCCCGTACTTGCGATTGCGCGCCGTCGGCACCGACCAGCAGCGGCGCGATCAAGTGCCGGCCGTCGTCCAGCGTTACAATGACCTCGCGGGTGTCGGCAGCGAAACCGCGCAGCGTGGCGGGACACAACCAGTCGAGGCTGGGCTGAGCGTGCGCCGCCTGCAACAAAGCAAGCTGAAGCAGTCGATTTTCGGCGATATGGCCGAGGTTCGGCTCGCCGAGATCGTTGGCAGAGAACTGAATCGCCCCGTCGCCTTGCGCATCCCAAACCACCATATGCTGGTACGGCGAAACTCGCCAGGCCTGTAACTGCGGCCACACGCCTAGCCGAGCCATTAGATTCTGAGCCGCGCGACTGACCGCGATCACACGCTGATCATAGGGATCGTTCGGCGCGAACGGCGCCGGTTCGCGCGCCTCGATCACCCCGACCCGCTTGCCTTCACGCGCGAGCGCCAACGCCAAGGTCAATCCGATCATGCCGCCACCGACGACGATCACGTCATAGCGCAGAATCATTCCAAACGCCTCTCCCAAGCGGTCCCGCGGGCCAGCCGCGCCTCTGTCGGATAGGCAAGCCCCATGCCGATGCGCGCGATGCGTCGCTTGAACGCAGGTAAAAAATCAAGCATGAACAAGCCCGCGGTTCGCGCCAGACTCACCGGCAGCCAGGGATTGGCAAACACCCGCAACAGGCCATCCGTCATTGCTACCGTGCGGTCGATATCCGGCTGCCGCTGGCCTGCATAGCGGTGCAGAACCGTCGGATCGCCAGGATCCGGGGCGTCACGCAATAAACTCGCGAGGGTAGCGACGTCGCGCAAGGCCAGATTGAGCCCCTGCCCCGCAACCGGATGTACGGTGTGCGCCGCGTTGCCGATTAACAACGCACGCTCACCCACGAGGCGCGCGGCACGTACGCGCGAAAGCGGATAGGCCTCGCGCCGCCCCGCTTGGGTGAATGTCCCCGCGCGATAGCCGAAGCGCGCCTGCAAGGCGGCGAGAAACGCACGCTCGTCGAGCGCCAGCAACGCCTCTGCCTGCGTCGGCGTCTGAGTCCAAACCAGCGCGTAGCGTTGCGGGCCGAGCGGTAACAGCGCCATGGGCCCCTCGTCGGTGAAGCGTTCGAACGCGCTGCCCCGCGGCGACGATTCCGCGTGGACGTTGGCGACCACGGCGCTTTGCTCATAGTCGATCTGTTCCGCCGCGATCCCAAGTGCTTGACGGGTCGGCGAGTGAGCCCCGTCCGCTGCGATCAGCAAGGCTGCGTTCAACGCCTTCGGTGCGGTGTCTCCTGAGAGACTCACCGCCACCGCGTCAGGCAGCGGCTGCACCGCGACCACCCGCGCCGGCGCAATCGTTACAATATTAGGCGCATCCGCGATCGCATCCAGCATCGCCTGCAATAGCAAGCGGTTAACGATGACATACCCGAGCGCCGGCAGCCCTTCGTCCGCGGCGTGCAGACGCGTCGCACCGAATCGCCCACGTTGCGAGACGTGGACCTGAGTCATCGGCTCGGCCGCGTCCGCTAGCCGCGACCAGAGCCCGATGCCCTCCAGGATCAGACGCGAGGAAAGACCAAGCGCGACCGAGCGTTCGTTGTAGACATCTTCGATCGGCACCTCAGGGGCGCGGGCCTCGACCAACGCGATGCGCTTACCGAGCGGTGCCAGCGCCAACGCCAGCGCGCCCCCCACCAGCCCGCCACCGGCGATGATGAGGTCGAATTCTTCCGCGCTCACGCCGGTTCCGCCATCAGACGCTCGATCGCATCGGGGGTCTTGGCCAAGGCGCCGGTCAGGACCTCGTTACTGTCGCGGGTCACCACCACATCGTCCTCGATCCGGATGCCGATATCCCACCACCGCTTGTCCACGCCCTTGCTCTGCGCCGGGATATAAATGCCCGGCTCGACCGTCATCGTCATGCCGGGTTCGAGCAGGCGCCACTCTTCATCGACCTTGTAGTCACCGACATCATGCACGTCGAGCCCCAACCAGTGGCCGGTGCGATGCATATAGAACTGGCGGTAGGCACCGTCCTTGATCAGCTTGGTGAGCGAACCTTGCAGCAATTTGAGCTGGATCATGCCCTTGGTAAGCACGCGCACCGCCGCGGTGTGCGGATCGTTCCAATGATTGCCGGGCACCGCCTTCTCGATCGCCGCGAGCTGCGCCTCCAGCACCAGCTCATAGAGCTCCCGCTGCGCCGGGCTGAACTGACCATTGACTGGAAACGTCCGCGTGATATCGCTCGCATACCCTTCGTACTCGGCGCCTGCATCGATCAGCAGCAAATCGCCATCGCGCAGTGCTTCGTTGTTTTCGCGGTAATGCAAGATGCAGCCGTTGGCGCCGCCGCCGACGATCGGCGTATAGGCGATATCGGCGTTGGCCTTGCGAAACTCGTACAGCAACTCCGCTTCGACCTGGAACTCATACTGCCCCGGCTGGCAGGCGCGCATCGCGCGCTCATGCGCCCGCACCGAAATCGCCGCAGCCTCGCGCATCAACCCGATCTCGGCACGCGATTTGTACAGACGCATCTCGTGCAGCAGATATTCGAGGTCAATGAACTGATGCGGCGCGACCACCCCGGTACGCACCTTGCGCCGGAGCTGGTTCACCCAGTCCATCAAACGGCGGTCGAACTGCGGATCCTTGCCCATGCTGTAATAGACCTTGACGCAGTGTTCCAGCAGCCCGGGCAGAATCTCGTCGATATCGCTGTACGGAAACGCGTCGTCGGCGGCGAACCGCGCGATCGCGCCTTCCTGCCCCGCCCGGCGGCCGTGCCAGGTTTCCTGTTCCGGATCGCGTTCGCGGCAAAAAAGAATAAACTCTCCTTGCGGCCGTTTCGGTATCAAAACCGCCACCGCGTCAGGCTCATTGAACCCGGTGAGATAGAGAAAATCGCTATCCTGGCGGTAACGGTATTCGACATCGCGATTGCGGATCCGCTCCGGCGCGGAGGGAATGATCGCGATGGCGCCAGGCCCCATCTGACGCATCAATTGGCGGCGGCGGCGTTGATATTCCTTAGCGGGCAGGCGCTTCAATTCGGACTCCCTGATCTCACAGTGATGACAACGGTGTGGCGGGCGGTTGAAGCGCATCGCGCAACATCATCGCCCCCAAACGGAGGAATTCGATCAATTCGAAATAGACCTGCTCATCCGCCTCGGTCTCCTCGGTCGCAAATTCCGTGTTCGAAATATTTCGGCAGTCTGCTAAAAACTCCCGGCTTTCCCGATCCATCAACTTGCGCGTCGCCGTGCCCTGTTCAGCCATGCCGTAGAGCAAACCGCGCGCCCAATCGCAGGCCGCTGCGACCCGCAATTCGAGCGTCTGGTCGTCATCCGGCAACAGCAGTCTGAGCTCCAAATCCCCGCCGCCCAGTTGCGCGTGACTGATTCGGTAAACCCGGTCCAGCACCGTCAACGCCTCCGCCTGCGCCCGATTACCCGGGTCGGTTTGACCAACGATCGTCTGCGCGAACTCGGCGACATCGACGTGATTGAACCGGATGAGGTTCCCGATCAACATGCCATGCACCTCGGCCGGACTCAGCACCGCATCGGTTGCATTCAAAGCGTCTTCAAGTGCCCGAAAGTCGGACGGTTCAAAGGAATCGGATTTCATATCGCCAGGGTGAAATGCGGAACGATGACTACGGAGCGATCACGGCATCCCGCCTCTACGGCGATGGATCGCACTGGCTCCGCGCGGAATTCTATCATCGGCGCCATTCGCACACCTATTACCCACGCCCGGGAGATTACCTACCTTGGCATGGCCTGCGCCATTTGACCGTGAAAATCAATCAGCCTACTATCAGCTTATGGCACAGACACCCGACCAATCTCCGGATTCAGCGCTAGGCAGGCTCGAAAACCGACTCGACGAACTGCTCGATCTCGCGGTGCAGTTGCGCAAGGAAAATGCGCGCTTACGCCAAGAAAACCTGCACTTGGTCGCCGAGCGCAGCCAGTTGCTGACCAATCGCGATAAGGTCAGAACCCAGGTCGAGTCCATGATCAACCGGCTCAAGACGATGGAGCACAGCGCATGAGTCCCGAGCCGGTGATGGTCAAGGTCAAAATTCTCGACAAGGAGTTGCAGATCGCCTGCCCGGAGAACGAACGCACGGCGTTGCTGGCCTCTGCGGAGTTGCTGAACCAGCGGATGAAGCAACTGCGCGAGTCGGGTAAGGTGATCGGTGCCGATCGGGTTGCGATCATGGCGGCATTGAACCTCACGCACGAAATGTTGCAGCAGCGCGACGAACGGTCCGAACTCGGACACACGCTGCAACGCCGGATCGAGTCGATGCAGGCGCGCGTCGAGCGGGCACTGAGCCACGCGCGCCAGGTTGAGATGTAGAGTTAGTTTCGGGTACCTCTGCGGTGCTCGCGAGCGGCTGGGTAAAACCCTTGAGCCTAATTTCTTACCCCGGGAACCGGGATGCGACAGTCGGTGAGCATGGCCGCTTCGGCGGTAAGCCTGAAGACTCCGCCAAGGTTCCCACTTGAACCTCAGGTTCAAGGTCGAAGGCCGCGGACGACATTGTGGAGTGTACCCCCCTATTTTCCGAGCGCGATCCTCGCGCCCTACGTAAGCATCTACGCCAGCGACGCGATGCGATTGCCCCCGCGCAGCGGCGAAGCGCCGCACGGAGTGCAAGCCGGAATCTGGCCCATTGGCGCGAAATTCATCACGCCCAGGACATTGCCTGTTACCTCTCCGTAAACGCCGAATTTCCGACCACGGACCTGATACGATGGCTGTGGGGCCAGGGTAAGCGCTTATACCTGCCGGTGCTTCAATCGGGCCGACACAAGCGTATATTGAACTTTCAACGCTACACGCCCTTCACCCGCCTGCGTCGCAACCGACTCAAAATATGGGAACCGGTTGGCAATCCTCGCGACCGGATCTCGGCGACCGCGCTGGATCTGGTGATTACCCCCCTGGTCGGCTTCGACCCCTACGGCAATCGGATCGGGATGGGCGGCGGCTACTACGACCGCACATTCGCATTCTTGCTGCGGCCGGGACGACAGCGTCCACGGTTATTAGGGATGGCCTTCGAGGCGCAACGCGTGACAAGGATCGTCGCCGAGCACTGGGATGTCCCGCTGCACGGCGTGGTGACCGAGCGCGGACTTACGGTATTCCCGCGGCGCCCGCGAGCCGGGTGATCGAGGGCGCCAGAGCCTTGTCGTTAAGCCATTTTCGCGGCGCGCGACTGCAACAGCTGATACAGCTTGTCCTTAAGGTGCACGCGTTTCAATTTGAGCTCTTCGGCGTAGGCGTCTGAAACCGGCTCAACGTTCTGTTCGATCTTCAGGATTTCCTCGTCCAGTGCATCGTACTCTTTGTAGAGACTGACGAAGTGAAGATCCGACTGCAGCAGATCCTTGATCAATCCCTGATACTCCGGGAACTCGTGCGGCAGGTCGTGGCGTTCTCCAAACATTTGGCTACCTCTGTGTCGGGGTTGGTTTTTTTACATTCTAGCGAGACTGCGACGCGCTGCCTATGCCTTGCATCGGGCACGCCCGCGAGAAACCCGATTTCTGGCGAGTTTGATCTAAATGGGTTTCTCGTCCACCCGGGTTCTGCTAGCGTTCCCGGAATCAGTTTTGAACCACCCGAATAACGCACGAGGGAACCCATGCCTAACTACACCACCGAAGCGATCCGCAATGTTGCGTTGATCGGCGCCAGCTACGCGGGCAAAACCACACTGGTCGAAGCGATCCTGAAAGAAGCGGGCGCGATTAGCGCGATGGGCAGCGTGGACAAGGGCAACACCCTGTGCGATTACGATCCCCTGGAGCGCGAGTACAAACATTCACTCACGGCCTGCATCGCGAGTTCGGATCACGACGCCATCCACGTCAACCTGATCGACACCCCCGGACTGCCGGATTTCGTGGGGCAGACCTTGAGCGTCTTTCCCGCGGTGGAAACCGTAGCGGTTGTCATCAACGCCCAGGCCGGCATCGAAATGCACGCCCGGCGCCTGCTCGAACTCGCGGCGCGGCGCAAGCTCTGCCGCATGATCGTCGTCAATAAAATCGACGGCGCGGACATCGATCTCGCCCTGTTGACCGAGGAGATCCGCGAACAATTCGGCCCCGAATGCCTGCCGGTCAACCTGCCTACTGGCGGCGGCAGCGGCGTCGTCGACTGCTTCTTTCAGCGCACCGACGCGCCCACGGATTTTTCCAGCGCCGACGAAGCGCACACCCGCATCGTCGATCAGGTCGTCGAAATGGACGAGGCGCTGATGGAAGTCTATCTCGAACAAGGCCAGGCCCTCTCCCCCGAACAATTACACGAGCCGTTCGAGGCCGCGTTGCGCACGGGGCATCTGGTCCCGATCTGCTACGTATCCGCGCAAACCGGCGCCGGCATCCCGGAGTTGCTCTATGTGCTGGAACATCTGATGCCGAATCCGCTCGAAGGCAATCCACGCCCGTTTCTGCGCGGCGAAGACGCCGACGCGACGCCGTTCACTGCCACCCCCGATGCCTCCAAGCATGTCGTCGCCCATGTGTTCAAGGTGCTCGCCGACCCCTATGTCGGCAAACTCGCGGTTTTCCGGATCCACCAAGGCACCGTCGCCCGCAACACCCAGCTCTACATCGGCAACAGCCGCAAACCGTTCAAGGTGGCCCATCTGCTCAAGCTTCAAGGCAAGCAGCAGATCGAGATCGAAGACAGCATTCCCGGAGACATCTGCGCGGTCGCCAAGGTCGACGACATCCATTTTGATAACGTCCTACACGACTCGCACGACGAGGACCACCTGCACATGAAGCCGCTCGAATTCCCGGTGCCGGTGTTCGGACTCGCGTTCGCGCCGAGCGTCCGCGGTGAGGAGCAACGGCTCGGCAACGCGATCCAACGGATCGTCGAGGAAGACCCCTGCCTGCGGGTCGATCACGACACGTCGCTGAACGAATCCGTGCTACGTGGTTTGGGCGACCTGCATTTGCGTTTCGCGTTTGAGCGGATGCGTCAGCGCTTCAAGGTCGAGGCCGACACGCGCCCGCCACGGGTCGCCTATCGCGAAACGATTACCGCGGCCGCCGAGGGACACCACCGGCACAAGAAGCAGACCGGTGGCGCGGGCCAATTTGGCGAGGTTTTCCTCAAGGTGGAACCCTTGGAGCGTGGCACCGGCTTCAAATTCGTCAACGCGGTCACCGGCGGCGCAATCCCCGGTCAGTTCATTCCCGCGGTGGAAAAAGGGGTACA
Source organism: uncultured Thiotrichales bacterium (assembly GCA_964620675.1). GTDB lineage: Bacteria > Pseudomonadota > Gammaproteobacteria > UWMA-0217 > UWMA-0217 > CAYSFW01. The sequence goes on from CAZUJU010000002.1 coordinate 120,544, forward strand.
GCTCGCGATCGCTGCCGGTGGCATCGCCGGTTACCCGATTCAGGACATCGCCGTGACCGTATACGATGGCAAGTACCACCCGGTCGACTCCAAGGAAATCGCGTTTGTCACCGCGGGCAAGAAGGCCTTCTTCGACGCGGTTTCCAAGGCGCGTCCGGTGGTGCTCGAACCGATCGTCAACCTCGACCTCCAGGTGCCGGACGACGCGATGGGCGCGGTGACCGGCAACCTCTCGACCAAACGCGGACAGGTATCGGGCACCAGTGGCTTGCCCAACAACATGCTCCGCATCACGGCCGCGGCACCACTCGCCGAGCTGATGAACTACGCCGCGGAACTCAAGTCGATGACCGGCGGGCGCGGCAACTACACGCTGGAGTTCGACCGCTACGAGGTCGTGCCGCCGATGCTGCAGAAACAGATGGTCGAGCAATTCGGCGGCCACAAGGACGAAGACTGACGCGCGGAACGCTCATGGCGATCCTGGCCGGGCCTCAGCCGGGATCGCGGGGTTTTCAAGCGCGCTCAAGCGGGCTTCCAATAGCGCGATTCGCTGCTCCAACGCGTCAATGCGCGCCGTCGCCGCCCCCGATCGTTCGCCGCGCACTTCCGCCTGCTCGGTGTCCGGCAGCGTGACCGCGCCACACAGGGTGTGGCTATAGCGGTCTTCGCGCCGCCCCGTGGCCGCTGGAAACCGCACCGCGAGCGGCACCACGCGGGTCATGAACTCCTCCAGCACCGCCACGATTTCATCGATACCGGAGAACTCGGCCATCCGCTCGGTGCGCTGCTTGATCTCGTTCGCGGTTTGCGGCTCGCGCAGCATCAACACGTTCATCACCGCTTGCTGCTTCGGATCGAGCCGGAGCTTGCCGCGCATCTTGTGGTAGACGCGATTGGCGCGTTCGCCGTATTCGATTGACGTAAAGCCGCGATCCGCAAGCTGGTTGACCATCCGCCCCACCTCGCCTTCGGTCAGGGTCATGATCGGCTCGCGACTGGATTTCTGATTGCACGCCAGCATCAGTGAGTGGATGGTCAGCGGATAATTGTTGGGCGTGGTGAGCTGCTTTTCCATCAGACAGGCAAGCACGCGGGCCTCTTCGGGCGTAAACAGCGGTGATGCGGATTGATCAAGTTGTTCCATAATTCGCTCCTGAGCGCTCAAACTGGGGCACTCATTATCGCCAACTCCGCGCCGGAACGCTGCCCCCGGTAACGGCGCGACGACCGCGGCCCGATCGACCCATGCGACCTACGCAATGACGCCCAACCTATCCTACGTCACCCTCGGTGTGCTCGACTTCGACCAGGCCTTGGTGTTCTACCGCGACGGGCTGAAGCTTTCGTTGCGCAAGCTCAGCGCGGATTCGGCGCATCCGTTCGCGTTTTTTGACCTCGGCGGAGTCACCCTGGCGCTCTATCCGAGAACGCTGCTCGCTGCGGCCGCCGGCCTCGACGAGCCCACCACGCCGAACGATCGCCCGCGCATCTCGCTCTCGCTCAATGTCACATCCGCCGACGAGGTTGATGCACTGCTCGCACGGGCACGCGCCGCCGGCGGCAAAATCCGCCGCCCGCCGTATGCTCCGCCGTGGGGCGGATACTGTGGCTTTTTTACCGATCCCGAGGGGTTTCTGTGGGAAATCGTCTGGCATCCGGGCCATCCCGCGGCGGTGCCATGACCTCCTGCGACACTCAAAATCACGACCGTGTCACAATGTAAAATTGTGAACCATGCACTTAGCCAAAGGAACTAATCGGCTAAACTACGTTCAGTCCTAACGGACTATTCCCCCCAATTATTTGCCCGTGCCAGTCACGGGCATTTTTTTGCCGCTCGCCGTGTCGGTCACGCGCTCAGGAACAACCGATACGCAGGATTCGCCGTCTCGTCGACATATTCGTAACGCAACGCATCCAGCGATTGCTCGAACTCGCGTCGTTCATTCGGCTGCACCTGGATCCCCACCAACACCCGGCCGTACGCCGCGCCGTGATTGCGGTAATGGAACAGGCTGATATTCCAGCGCTCGCCGAGCGCGGAGAGAAAATCGAGTAACGCGCCGGGGCGTTCCGGAAATACGAATCGGTACAACACCTCGTTATGAATCGGCGGCGCATGGCCACCGACCATGTGCCGCAGATGGAGTTTCGCGACCTCGTTGTCGGTAAGATCGACCACCGGATAGCCCTTGTCGCTCAGAATTTGCAGAATCTCCAGGCGCTCGACATCACCGCCGCTCAAACGGATTCCGGCAAAGACATGGGCGTCGCGCTGATCGGCATAGCGATAGTTGAACTCGGTGATCCCGCGCCGTCCGAGCGCACGACAAAACGCGCGAAAACTCCCCGGCCGCTCGGGAATGGTCACCGCGACGATCGCCTCGCGCCGTTCGCCGACCTCGGCGCGCTCCGCGATATGGCGCATGCGGTCGAAATTGACATTGGCACCGCTGTTGATCGCGATCAGGGTGCGGTCCTTGAGCGCATGGGTCTTGACGTACTTCTTGATGCCAGCCACCGCGAGCGCACCGGCCGGTTCGGACAGGGTGCGCGTATCCTCGAAGATGTCCTTGATCGCGGCGCAGATCTCGTCGGTGCTGACCAGCACCATCTCGTCGACACACTCGCGCGCGATGCGGAAGGTCTCTTCGCCTATTTGCCGCACCGCGACGCCGTCCGCGAACAAACCGACCTCCTTGAGCACCACACGCGCATTCGCGGCCAGCGCCTGCTGCAAGGTCGGCGCGTCCTCGGGCTCTACCCCGATGATCTTGATGTCGGGGCGCAAGTACTTGACGTAGGCCGCGACGCCGGCAATCAATCCGCCGCCGCCCACCGGCACGAAGATCGCCTCGATCGGGTCTGGATGCTGGCGCAACAGCTCCATCCCGATCGTACCCTGCCCGGCGATCACGTCCGGGTCATCAAACGGATGAATCAGCGTCAAGCCCTGCTCTTCGGCCAGCTTGAGCGCCTGGGCGTAGGCGTCATCGTAGCTGTCACCATGCAGCAAGGCCTTGCCACCGAGCGCGCGCACCGCCGCCACCTTGATCTCGGGCGTGGTCTTCGGCATCACGATCACGGTTTTCAAACCAAGGCGACTGCCGGCGAGGGCCACGCCTTGCGCATGGTTGCCGGCCGAGGCGGCGATCACGCCGCGCGCCTTTTGCTCCGGCGACAAGCGGAAAATCTTGTTATAGGCGCCGCGGAGTTTGAACGAAAACACCGGCTGCAAGTCTTCGCGCTTGAGCAGAACGCGGTTACCGAGGCGGCGCGATAAGGTTCGGGCGTGGTCGAGCGCGGATTCGACCGCGACATCGTAAACCCGGGCGGTGAGGATTTTCTCGATATATCGTTGTGGCATCGCGCCACCTTACCGAAAGCGTACGAGGCTGGAAAGTCCGCGCGCTTGTCGCCGCAGCGTTCCGGCCGGTATCATCCCCAGCAAATGGAGGGCAATCGTACATGACACCTGACGAGATGAAAAAAGCTGCCGCGGAGGCCGCGATTCAATACGTTGAAAACGGCATGATCGTCGGCATCGGCACCGGCTCGACCGCCAATCACTTCATCGACTTGCTCGGCAAGATCAAAGGCCGCATCGACGGCGCAGTCGCCAGCTCGGAGGCCAGCGCCCAACGCCTGCGCGGGCATGGCATCGCGGTGCTCGACCTCAATCAGACCGGCAACCTGCCGCTGTATGTCGACGGCGCCGACGAATCGAATCACCAACTCCATCTCATCAAGGGCGGCGGCGGCGCACTCACCCGCGAAAAGATCGTCGCCGCGGCAAGCGAAAAATTCGTCTGCATCGCCGACGAGTCCAAGCTCGTCGATATCCTCGGCAAGTTTCCGCTCCCAGTCGAGGTGGTCCCGATGGCGCGCAGCTTCGTCGCCCGCGAGTTGGTGAAACTCGGTGGACAACCGATCTGGCGCGAGAACTTCGTCACCGACAATGGCAACCTGATCCTCGACGTGCGCAACCTTGAGATCATGGAGCCGATGAAACTGGAGCAGCGGATCAACAACATCGCCGGCGTCGTCACGGTCGGTCTGTTTGCATTGCGGCCCGCGGACGTCCTGATCCTCGGCACCCCCAGCGGCGCCCGCACGGTCAAAGCGAGCTGATCCCCCGGGTACAAGCGTGGCGCGGAGGAAATCCCCGCGCCGCACCGTTACATTCAATCTGCCGCGTCGCGGCGCGCATCAATCGACAATCGTACTGATCGGCAACTGCAGAATGCCGCGCGCCCCGACCGCGTAAAGGCTGGGGATCAGGTCGCGGACGCATTTCTCGTCGACCACCGTTGATAACTCCAGCCACTGTGGATCGGCAAGCGTTGATACCGTCGGGGTCGCAAGCGCCGGAAGAATTTCGAGCGCGGCGTCAACACATTCCCGCGGCACGTTCATCGACAGCAAGACTCGGGTTGCGGCCGCGATCGCACCGGTCAGCATCATCAGCAGCCGCTCGATCTTGGTTTTCTTCCAGGTATCAGCCATTGCCGCATGGTTGGCGATAAACCGAGGCGTGCTCTCCAACACCACATGCATCACCTTGAGCCCGTTTGCGCGCAAGGATGAACCGGTCTCGGAAACATCGACAATCGCATCGGCCAGTAGCGGCGGCTTCACTTCGGTCGCACCCCAGGAAAACTCAACCTGCGCGCTCACACCGTGCTCGGCAAGGAAGCGATGCGTCATCCCCACCGCTTCGGTCGCGATGCGCCTGCCTTCGAGGTCGTGGACGGTGCGAAACGGCGAGTCCTCCTTTGACGCCATGACCCAGCGCACCGTCCCGTAGTTTGGCCACGGCGCACGTAGATCCGCCAATTCGGCCACGTCCGCACCGGTCTCGAGAATCCAGTCCAGTCCGGTGATCGCGCAATCGAGCACGCCCTGTCCAACGTAGCGCGCCATTTCCTGCGGGCGGATCAGAACACACTGAATCTCGGCATCATCGATGTCGGGATAGTAGGAGCGCCCGGAAATGCGCAGATCGTACCCGGCACGTACAAACAGATTGCGTGTCGTTTCCTGCAGACTGCCCTTCGGGATACCAAGGCGGAGGATGGGAGAAGGTGAACTCATGATGCGGCTCCGGATGATGGAGCCGCGAGTATAGCGAAGCTTGCGCCGCTCAATGCATCAACGCCCGCGCCCGACCCCAGCTGGGTGTCGGCCCGAAACACAAGTGCCGCGTTTCGGGCCGAACCGGTGACGACGTCATTGGCTACGGGCCGCGGCGCGCAGCGCGGCCCGCTTTGTTAGCCGTAGTTCCTTTCAGCGAAGCTCCAGTTCGCAAGCGAATTGAGGAAGGTCTCGACGAACTTCGGACGCAGATTGCGGTAGTCGATGTAATAGGCGTGCTCCCACACATCGACGCAGAGCAACGCGGTATCGCCGGTGGTCAGCGGAGTCCCCGCGGCGCCCATGTTGACGATGTCGACCGCGCCATCGGCCTTTTTCACCAGCCAGGTCCAACCCGAGCCGAAGTTGCCGACGGCACTGGCCTGGAACGCCTTTTTGAACTCGTCGAAGCTGCCCCACTTCTGGTTGATCGCGTCCGCCAGCGCACCACCGGGAGCGCCGCCGCCATTGGGTGTGAGGCAGTTCCAGAAAAACGTGTGATTCCAAACCTGCGCGGCGTTGTTATAAACGCCACCGGCAGGGGCCTTCTTGACGATACCTTCGAGATCGAGATCCGCGTACTCGGTGTCCTTGATCAGGTTGTTCAGATTGGTCACGTAGGCGTTATGGTGCTTGCCGTAGTGATACTCCAGCGTCTCCTGGGACATGTGCGGCGCCAGGGCGTCCATCGCGAACGGCAGTGCGGGTAATTCGTGTTGCATCAGGGTTTCCTTCAGTGATTGACGGTAAATCAAATTCGAACCGCTTACGGTGGCGGTATTCTAGCAAAGGCCCGCCGACCTGCCGGGAAATGCCAACATAAGCGCTGGTGGAAATGGCGCGCGACACGGCGCCGGAGGGTGACAGTGCTACACTCGGGACGATCGAGTATCGGAGCCGCGCATGGGCAAAACAAAACCGCGTCAGTGCCAACCCTGCACCGCCTGTTGCGACGGCTGGGTGCAAATGGTGATCGACGGCGTCGAGGTCTACCCCGGCAAGCCATGCCCGCACAGCACCGGCGCGGGCTGCCGGGTCTACGCGCGACGCCCCACGATTCCCTGTCGCGAGTTTGAATGCGGCTGGATCAAGACCGGGAGCCCATTGCCGGACTGGCTGAAACCCGATCTGGCACGGGTGATGGTGTTACCCGACTTGCGACGCTGGCGGGGTTATCCGGTCGATCTGGCGGTGCCGGTCGGCAAGCGTATCCCGCCACGCGCCTTGAACTGGCTGAAACAGTACGCCGAGTCGACTGCACGTCCGCTGATCTACCTTGAGCATCCCGCCGCGAGCAAGGGATACGTGCGAGATCCACTGGTCGTATGCCACGGTCCTGTGGACTTTCAGATCGAGATTCGCGACATGCTCGCGCGCGGCGAGTCGCCCTGGCAAACCGTGCTGCACGCGCACACCGAGCGTTGACTCGCCATGCTGCTATAGCAGCACGCGCTCGACCCCGCCCTGTTTGACCGCATCGATAAAGCGCCGCTGCCAATCCGGGCCAAGCCGCCGGTTGGCCAGCTCGACCACGATTGCGAACCGAATTATTAATTCGGTGATACGGTCGGAAACGTCGTAGGTTTCATTCTAAACGCCGGCGCCGCGGCACGCGCTGATGAACGCAAGAAACTCTAACACCTGTGCCGGTACCGGTACATCTCAAGACCGGCCGATTTAGCCCATTTAGCCACTGCATCAGCTGCGATTGACCCGCGCCTGACCTGGACCGCGAAATGGCCGAGTTGCCGCGGGGTGGTCGCGGTAGTGTTTTCTCGGCGGCAAGGGGGTTTATACTTCCTAAAATCAACCCCAAAGAGGATTTCGATGCGACGGCCCGAACACCTGCCGGATTTCACGGACCCGCCTCTGGACGAGGTCGTCCTCGGCGTGCAGTTCGCGCCCATCCCTTTATTTACCTCAGTCGACTCGCGGGGTGTCTGGGAGTTGTTCAAGGACGAATTCCCAAAAGTTCAAGAACAGCCACTCCTTCAACAGCAATTCGAGATATTCGGCGGGGCAAACCTCCAGCCAAGCTTTCAGTTTCAAGTAGGTGCGCCCCCAGTTGGCAGTCGCTTATGGTTCGTATCTGACGCGGAAAACCATCTGCTTCAATTTCAGTCAGATCGCTTTTTGACGAATTGGCGAAAGAGTCCGAATCCTCAGCCCTATCCACGGTTTGAGGGTATTTCAGAAACGTTCAAGAAAAATTTGGTCACGCTCGCCTCTCTATTAAGTTCGGAATTTGACTATGTCATCGACATCAACCAAGCGGAAGTGACGTACATTAACATTATTCCAGTGGATGATTTTTCCCATGCAGCGCAATGGCTTAGCTTTTGGAGCGGTGAAACTTTAAATGTGGAGGGTATAAGCACGAGCTTTAACGAAATCATAAAGGATGGAAACGGCAAGCCTTATGCACGGCTATTTCATGCACTTCAGTCGGTGCATACCATCGACGGCAAGCATAAGGCATTTAACTTATCTCTGACATTTAGGGGAAAGCCGTCCAGCAATGACATTGCTTCGGCAATGGATTTTCTGAAAGCTGGCCGCGAGGCGATTGTCATGAGGTTCAAGCATATGACAACTGATTCAGCACACAATCATTGGGGGATTAAATAGTGAACGCTTTGCGTCAAGTCAGTTCGGCCTTTCAGGACGAAGTGCCTAATTTTGTCCCGTCTGAGTCTCGCACTTCGTCGTTGCCGCTCTCTGTTGCGAGAGTGCGGGTTGTGCATCCTAGGTCGCGATGGATAACAGATTTGAAGGATCGATTTGATGAACTGACTTCCTTGCCGCGAGGCTGGGACGGGTATGCCGGTCAGCCAGTTTCCTTTACCTGTGCACAGTTTACCGCAAATCTGTTGGAGAGCCTTTTCGTTGAAGATGTACCAGCGCCGCAGATCGTTCCCGGCGGTGACGGCACACTTCAATTTGAATGGCATAGAAATCAGTACGACGTTGAGATTGACGTCCTTGCACCCTATGACGTCGTCGCGATCAGGCGCGATCATCGCACGGGCGCGGTATGGGAGCTTGAACTGCAAACAGATTTCGCGCCTCTCAGCGAATGGATTACCGACCTTAGGTTCGTTCAAGACCGCGACGTGCGAGAGGGGGCGTAATCAACTTGGCAGTTGATCCATATGATGAAGAAAAGATTGGCAACCAAGATGCAGTCATCCGCCGCATAAATCCTTCGCAACATGTAGTTTGGGACGAAAATCGACAACGGCACCGCGTCGCGTCGAAAGCATACAACAAGTCGTCCGGACTCAAAGCTGGAATGTCGGTCGACATTGAGAACCTAATCGTTGCTGCGGGCCAAAACCCGCAAACCTACGTAACAACTCCTGTTTTCACCGGTTCTGTTGCGTTCTCCGCCGGTGAGGTGAGGGCGTTAGATCTTTGGATCGGTTACGAGCCGATAGTGGGCGTTACCAACGTAGCAAATAATCCACATCATGGCGAGGTATGGGCGACGACGGAAAGGAAGAGCTTCTCGGAAGGGCAGAAAAGCGGCTTAGCCAGAGCCGCACGCTGGTATGTTGAACTGCCCGACGTAGATCTTCTGTAAGAACACCACGCTCGATGTTGGCGGACATGTGCCGCGGTGCCGGTCGGCAAACGTATCCCGCCGCGAAGCGGCTACGTGCGAGATCCACTGGTCGTATGCCACGGTCCTGTGGACTTTCAGATCGAGATTCGCGACATGCTCGCGCGCGGCGAGTCGCCCTGGCAAACCGTGCTGCACGCGCACACCGAGCGTTGACTCGCCATGCTGCTATAGCAGCACGCGCTCGACCCCGCCCTGTTTGACCGCATCGATAAAGCGCCGCTGCCAATCGGACCCGAGGCGCTGGTTGGCCAACTCGACCACGATATAGTCGGTCTCCAGGCCGGTATCGTCGGCGTAACGCGCCAGGCCTTGCTGGCACGCGGGGCAGGCGGTGAGCATTTTGACGTTGCCCGCGACGACGCGTTCGCCACCCGTCAACGCGCGAATGCCATCGTGTAATTCTTCGCGCTTGCGGAAGCGCACCTGACTCGCGATATCCGGTCGCGACACCGCGAAGGTCCCGGCCTCGCCACAGCAGCGGTCGGACAGGCGCACCGGCTGCCCCAGCAGCTCGGCGGCAACCGTGGTCGGCGCGTAGGTTTTCATCGGCGAATGGCAAGGGTCGTGGTAGAGGTATTGCACCCCGTTCACGCCTTCGAGTTTGACCCCCTTTTCCATCAGGTACTCATGGATATCGAGCAGCCGGCAACCCGGAAAGATCTTCTCGA
>CAZUJU010000003.1:0-8344 GCA_964620675.1 uncultured Thiotrichales bacterium
GATCGTGAAACTGCAAACGCATTCAGCCACGGGCATCACGAACAAGGATTTCGAGTTGGCACGCAAGATCGAAGCGGTGGTGATGTGGCAGCCCGGTCAGGAGGGCGGCGCGCTGGAAGGGGTCCCTGACGACCCGCGATTTGAATACATCAAATACGATTCCTGAGCAAAATAAATCGATCAGCGCGAGTCCTGAGTAGGTTATGCCTGATCAGCACGCCCGATGCGTATTTCAAAGTGCGGTGAAGTGACGCTCGACGGAGTAGGTTAAGGGAGCGTACCGGAGATCGAAGCCGACCAGATCACGGTGCGTGGCATGCGTCTGCTAGGTTGCGGTACGTCGCACGATCGGGTCGATACCGGTGTGGTGTTGCACGGTGAAGGTGACGGTGGCGCCATCGAGGATGTGTAGTTCGACATCCATCTTAAAATGGCGCACCACGCGAGCGCCACGAAACCCGGCGCCTGCGAGTTGAACGCGACGCTAGGATACGTGAAAATGCCCTGAGCAACGCCCATGAAAAACACGCCTGCACAAACACCCCAGCAACTCCTGCGCTATCTGGTACCGATTCTCGTACTGGTGGCGTTCGGCGTGCTCGCGATCGTGGGATATCTCGCAAGAGGTTCCCTCGAACCCAAAATCATCGCTGCAGCGGCCTACGATTCAAACTGCGATCTGCGAAGCGGCGCCTGCGAACTCGCGTTGCCGACGGGCGGTAGCATCCGTTTCGAGATCGAACCACGTACGATTCCGTTGCTGGAACCGATCGCCCTGACGGTCGCGCTCAAGGACGCACCGGTCACCGCGGTCGAAGTGGATTTTGTCGGCGTCGACATGAATATGGGGTACAACCACGCGCGCCTGGTGGCGCAGGACGATGGCCGCTTTCGCGGCAGCGTTACACTGCCGGTCTGTGTGCGTCAGCGCATGGATTGGGAGGCGCGGGTCTTGCTGGAGACGCCAGCGGGCTGGACGCTGGCGCCGTTTCGCTTCTTTACCTTAAAGGGCGGTGGCGCTTAACCGGTCGCCGGATCACTTCGAATCGAACCGCCCAGCGTCGAGCGCCTGCAACAACGCCGGGGTCACGGCGTCAAAGCGCAGTATTCGCCGACCCTGATGGTCCCGCAGAAATTCGTCGGCCTCCGCCGTGCTCGCGAGCGGGACCAGTTCGTGTCCCATCGGTCCCAACACATCCGATCCGATGACGTACCACGCGGTTTGGGCGGATATTCGCGTGAGTCCGTAGTATTCAGTCACGGCGATGGTGTCGATATCCTCGCGCCGATGTCCTGGCGCCCAGCGGGGCAGGTCGTGCAGATACTTGAACAGATCCTTTGCCCCATCGAAATGGTGCGTCTGGCCATCCCGATAACGCACGGTCGCAATCCAGTGCGGATACTTGGCGACGAACATGCCGCAGACCGGACAGGTGTCCTTGGCGCCGGGCGCCGGCACGTCGATCGGTTCGGCGGCACCGCCCGGTAACGCGAACCCAAACATCAGCAGCCACGGTAAAATCCGGCGGCGGATTCCGGCGTGTCCAACACGGAGCGAGGGTTGGGTGCGTAATCCGAGTAAAACACGCGCCATCGTTACGTGCCTGCTTTCATCTTGGCGCGACGCTCGGCCCGCATTTTGCGGATTCGCTTCGTATCGTCGGCCAGGCCCGCATACGCGGCGCGCAATGCGGCATCGAAATCGCCAAGCTCACCCGCGTTTTCGGCCTTGAACTTCATCGCCGTGGTTTCGTCGGCGAACGCCATCTTGCTGATCGTCGTCATGGTGCCCTTGAGTCGCGAGCCAATCAGGTAGCGGGCATCATCCACGTTAATCAGCGGCTTGATAGCGGTGTCGGCGCCGAAGTCGGCGGCGTAGATGGCCTTGGGCCCGCGATCCAGATTGATTGCGAGACTGAGGGCAAGACAGTGGATTGAACAGGTACCGTCTACCAGATCATCCTCGTAGACCACGAGATGCCGACTGTGGTGCCATTGTGTGCGATCCATACCGCAATAAGGGCATTTCGGGTATTTTTCCAGTTCGCGGGTCAGAGGTTCGGCATCTGGTTCGGTTTTCGGAATGAATTGCAAGGGCGTGCCGTCGGTTTCGCAGCGTGTCGCGGCGCTGGAATCAGCGCGGGCCTGATTAAGAGCGATGACTCCAAGGGCACTGCCAGCAGCGAGGCCACGAAGCAGGGCGCGTCGTTGAGCGTTGAGTGGGTGCATGAACTGATCTCCGGTGGATTAAAAATCAGGGCAATGGCTTGAATTCCAGCATGTTCGTGCGCCGTCATTTTACCGCGATCCGTGCGCCGGGTATCCGCGACAAATCGTCGCGCCCGGGATGGGTGTATTACCAGTTCGCCAGGCCGCGCATGATGTCGAAAAATATCCAGCCCTGATACAGCGTCCAGAGGCCGAGCGCGAGCAGGATCACGGCGACGATCTTTCGTGCGGAACCTGCGTCGAAGCGCACCCCGAGGATTGCGGCGGCGAGGCTGATGATAAACATCGCGGGCAGTGTGCCGAGTCCGAAACTGGCCATCAACAACGCACCGCGCAGCGGGTCACCCGTGGCCGCGGCTGGCAGCGCCACGGAAAACACGAGCCCGCAGGGTATCAGCGCGTTGAAGACGCCACCGAGCGCGGCGAATCGGCTGGGTTGCTGTGCCATGCGCGGCATGAAACGCACCCGCCGTACGGACTTTATAGGCATGTTCACGCGCGGCCACCAGCCGCCGTGACGTACGGCGAGGACGATCACGGCAAAGCCGGCAAGGATCATCAGCACGCCCTGACCCTTGCCGATGATTCCACTCTGAACCAGCACTCGGCCGAGTGCCGCGCCGGCGGCGCCGAGCCCAGCGTAGCCGCCAATCCGCGTCAGGTGATACACGAACGGCGGCAGCCAGCGCATTCCGACGCCGTGCGCCACGCCCCAGCCGGCCGCGAGCCCGCTGCACATGCCGAGACAGTGCACCGCGCCTCCGAGGCCAATGAGAAACGCCAGGGTATAACTGAGTTCCGAACTCATAATTGCTCGCGGACCGCTTGCTCGAACACCTCGGGGGTGGATTCGCCGACGATGCGGGTGACCAGCCGCCCGGTGCGGTCGACGATAAAGGTCATCGGCAAGCCGATGACATGGTATTGGCGGGCCACGGCACCGTCACGATCGAGCAGCGTCGGGTAGCTGATATTCAGTTTGTCCAGGAATGCCTGCGCGGTGGCACGGTCCTGGCGCACATTGATCGCAAGCAAAACCAGACCCTCTCGGTGCAGACGCTGGTAGACCGGTTCGAGTGCTTGCATTTCGCTTTTGCAAAACGGGCACCAGTCGGCCCAGAAGCGTAGCGCGACCACCTGGCCGGAGAAATCGTTGGGCATGCTCACGGTGTTTTCGCCGAGGTCGGGCAGAGCGAACGAGGGTACCGCGGTACCGGGAGTCAGCGGCGGCGGCGTATCGGTACAAGCCGTCAGCGCAAGAAGCACGAGTAAAAAACCCGTAAGAAGTGTAAGTCTCATGCAGGTCTGGCTCTCGATGGCGGTTGAGCGGAAACAGGATGATCCGGCGGCGGAAATCCGTCTCCGGTGCGTCCCGATTCTGAACGCGCGCGCGATCACCACCAGACCCCGCGCATGCTGAGATTCGAGCGCCAAAGGGTCAGTGCGGCGAGTGTGTAGAACAGCGCAAACGCGGCCAGGGCAGCGATCATGTAACGTCGACCCCGGTCCGCGGCAAGCACAGCCAGGCTTGGAATGCGACGCCAAGGCGCGATTGCCCCTACCGCCAGTGTCAGCGCAATTCCGCCAAACAGCGGGAGATACAACAGATAGCCGATGTGATCATGTCCCTGCTTGAGGATGCAGAATGGGCAACGGTGTTCGGGATGCTCGTAGATATAGGGTGCGATAAAGGTCACGATCGCGGCGAGTGCGATTAATCCGGCGGCGATGCCGAGTACCGGAATCAACCCGGCTGGCCGCCCATGGGTGAGAAACCAGACCCCGCCGAGAACCAATGCGATTGCGCTGAGCATCATCGCCCACGCGGTGTGGCGGGGGCTCAGCGCCGCCACCTCGGCGGCGACCCCGCCACCGTCGGGGGTGAACAAGGCGCCGCAACAGGAGGTGATCACGTCCGGGTCGAGACCGCCGAAAAACAGCGTCTGAGCGCCCGCCTCGGCGATTACCAGGGGCGTGATCGCCAGCAGCAGCGCGTACTTGATGCGCACCAACGGATAATCGGGTGCATGCTGGTCAAGCGAATTCAGCGCGAGCCAGACGAACCCGGCGAGCGCGACCACCAGTTTGAGCAACAGTGTCGGCCACCCCCACGGGTTGACATTCAATACCCCCGTGGCGCACATCGCGCCGACAAACTGCGATGACATCGATTCGGCGGTGTAGACGAATAGCAGCACCGCGATGATCTCGGCGATAAAGCAACTGGTGACCAGGGTCGCGATGAGGTAGGTCAGGCGTTCGAGCCGCAGTTGGCGCTCGCTGCCGCTGCGGACATCCCAATGGCGCAAGATCGTGAGCGCAAAAACGCTGGCGAGCAGCATCAAGGCCGCCACCGTGAGCGAAACACCGCCCAGCGCGAGCACTGCGGGCGCATTCATCGAGTGACCGCGTCGCGCACGCGACCGTCATGAAGCTCAATCACACGTTGCACCATCGGTGCGTTGAAAACGGCCGGGTCGTGGCTGCTGAGCAAAACGGTTCGGCCGGCGGCGGCGAGGTCGGCGACGTTCGCCATAAAGGCTTCGGCGAGTCGCGAATCGAGATTCGCGGTTGGTTCATCCGCGATCAGAATCCGCGGGTCATTGATCAAGGCGCGGCAGATCGCGACCCGCTGGGCCTCGCCGCCGGAAAGCCAGTCCACCCGCTCGTCGGCCTTTGCGGTCAGCTGAAAGCGGGCGAGCAGGGCGTGCGCGGCGATCGTGAGCGCGCGGTGGTCACCGCCAAGTGGATAGGCCGGCAACATCACGTTTTCGAGCACGCTCAAGCCGCGGATGAGATTGAAGCGCTGAAACACAAAGCCAAAGGTGCGGCGGCGGACTTCGGTCATAAAGCGCTCCGGCAGACCAGAAAGGATCTGCCCGTCGAGCGTGATGCGCCCAGAGGTGGGGCGCGCCAGGCATCCGATCAGCGCAAGCAAGGTGGTTTTACCCGAGCCGCTTGGCCCTTTGAACACCACCACGCGCTCATCCCCAAGGCGCAGCGACACGTCGCGCAAGGCCTGGAATTCATTGGGCCGGCCCTGCGCGAAGATCTTGTTGATGGCATGGAGTTCAAGCATCGGTTTCGGGGCTAACGCATGACCGCATCGGGGTCGGTAATGGCCGCTTGCCAGATCGGCACAATAGTGGCGACGGTGTAGGGAAATACCGTGAACGAAAATAAAGTCGCGAGTTGCAATCCGTCCAAGAACGGAACCGGACGATAAGCCGGATACAGTACCGCCCAACCCTTCAGTACCGGTTCAAACAACATGGCCCCGGTGTGGAACACGTGGAGATAGGCAGCGAGGTAACCGAGCGCGAAGGCGGTCAGCGAGATCGTTGCGCCTTCCCAGAACTTCATCTGGATCACATCGGCCGTTTCCCAGCCGATGGCTTTCAGGATCCCGATCTCACGGCGTTCCTCGGCACTGAGGCCGGAGGCCTTGTCCCACGCAAAAATCACGAACGCGAGCACGCTGCCGAACAGGAGTACGAACACGACGCCCTGACGCCAGCCGAGGATTGCGTCATAGGTGCGCAGGATTTCGTCGCGCAGGATCGGGCGCGCATCCGGGAGCAGTAACGTCAGCTTCTCCGCGATCTTGCGCACCTCAGCCGGATTACGCACTTCGAGCACCAGATCGGTAAACAAACCCGGCGCGACGCCGAAAAACTGGCGCCAGTCCGCTTCACGTACCAGCATAAGGTCGGCGCTGACCAGTTCGGAATCCGCTTCCAGCACGCCCTTTACTCGCCATGCAAAGGGTGACCCGGTGCTGTCGCGCAAGGTGAGGAAATCGCCCACCGCCAAGCCGCGGGTACGCGCCAGCGCGGCCCCGATCAGCATCTCGCCGGCCGCGAGTTCGTGGGTTTCGGTCGCCATCAGCGTGTAATTGGCGCGTACGGCCGGATCGTAAAAATAGCCCCAAACCCGTCCGTGCGATGCGCTAACGCCGCGCAACTCGCCGATGCGTTCGAGATAGCGCGCGGGAATCAGGTCATGCCGCCCGGCGACCAGACGCTGAACGATGATCTGCGGCGATTCCGCCAACAGCAGCGCGGCCTCATGCCGCAGCGCGTGCGCAAACAGCATGACCGAGGCGAGCAGGAACACGATCGCCGCATACACCAGCAACAGCGAAAGATTCTTGCCCGGACGCCGCGCCAACGCGGCCAGGGTGTAGTCGATCAGGTAGGCCTGACGGCGCCAACCACCACTCATTGCCATTGCTCGCGGTGGCGTGGCGGGAGCAGTGAGCCGCTCGGAAAATGTTCAAGCGCGACGGGATGGTCCTGAAACGCGCTGTGCAGGTCCGCCTGACTGTAATGACGGGTGTAGCGCGCCTCGGTGAACAACGCGAGATCGCTCAATCCCAGTTCGGCTACCCGGCTACGCGCGGCGTCGAGGCGTGTCTGCGCGGCGTCGCGTTGGCGCGCGGCGTCGATCCAGGTCGCGCCGATCAACGCTGCGGCGATGGCGCCGATCAACAGCATCCGGCGTGATCGCCGACGGTAATATTTTGGATTGGACATGCGAACCACTCGGTGTTTCGGGGCATCCTGCGGTAGACGGCTACGCGCCCGCATTGATCTGAAGCAATCGCAGGCGGATTCGGGGTGCGGCATTTTGTCGCGGCGCACGGAATGATTACGCTCACCCGGTCACTGAGCGGGCGCCGAATTCAAATGCCGAATTCAACTGGGCGCCGGGCGCCGAGTTCTAGGCCATAATCCTGGAATCCACCACCGAGCCCTCACCGGCACCGTCAACCGCAGACTCAACAGGATAAACGCCCCATGTGCGGTCGCTACAACATCGCCACCTCGTCCGATGCATTGATCGTGTTTTTCGAGATCGAGCGATTGCTGGTCGCGCCCGAGCAGCTGCAGCCACGCTTCAACGTCGCGCCGTCGCAGCAGGTGCCGGTGATCCGGCTCGGGGCAGCGGGGCGCGAACTCACGCTGATGCGCTGGGGCCTATTGCCGGCGTGGGCAAAAGAAGACAAAACCGAGTTCAATCTGATTAACGCCAGAGCCGAGACGGTCGCCGAACGGCCTGCATTTCGCACCGCCTTTAAATCGCGCCGCTGCCTAATCCCGGCGACGGGATTCTACGAATGGCAGGTGTTACCCGGCGGAAAACAACCGCACAATATCCGCCGACCCGACGGCGGGCTGTTCGCGTTCGCCGGTTTATGGGACCGCTGGCACCGCGACGACCGTACGATCGAGAGTTGCACGATCATTGTCGGATCGGCCAATCCACGGGTGGCGCCGATTCATGCGCGCATGCCCGTGATTCTCGCGCCCGCGGAATTCCCGCAATGGCTTGAGCGGACGACCACCTCGACGACGCTTCAGAGCCTGCTCCAACCCGCGTCTGAGGCTTTTCTCGAAACCTACCCGGTCAGCACCCGGGTCAACAATGTCCGCAACGACGATTCCGCGTTGCTCGACGCGCTGGCGTAACGCCGCGGGGCGCCGCGAAGGGACGCACGGGCCAAAGCGTCATCGGGGATCTTATTGCGAGCCCGGCGCCGGCTACGACACTGCCTGGCCGGCGCCGCCGTCGTCGCTCAGCCGCGGCGCCGAAACCATCCGGCAATGCTGTAACGGCAGCGGCGCGCGGCCTTGACCTCGTGCGGAAAGCGCTCGCTCAGAAACAGAACCAGAGTACCAAGGGTCGGCGTCACGCTCAGCGTGGGCTCGGCGACATCACCGTCGTAGATCAGGAGTTGGCCGCCATCGTCGGATTGCCAATCAGGATTCAGATAAAGCACTGTGGTGAGCACGCGGTTGGCGGCGCCGCGAAAGGCGTCGAGGTGGCGTGCATACGCGGCGCCCTTGGCGTAGCGCGCGTAATGGCATTCGTAGTCGAACAGGCCGAGAAACAGACGTTCGTTCAATGCCTGCCGCAAGCTCTCGGCCCATTCCAGGTACACCCGCGGCGCGCTGCGTTCCGGGCTTAACCAGTGGATTTGATCCGAGCGGACGCGGCGATCGCGCTGGAAGGCGGCGCCGCGTCCAATTCCGGCGGGCTGAAATGAACGGTCCTCGAGCGCGAGCGTATCCGCCAACAGCGCGAGGGTCAGCGCCTCCGGTAATGCCGCGGT
>CAZUJU010000003.1:8444-53737 GCA_964620675.1 uncultured Thiotrichales bacterium
GCGCGAGCGTATCCGCCAACAGCGCGAGGGTCAGCGCCTCCGGTAATGCCGCGGTGCGAATGGCGTAGCCGTCACGCGCGAGCGCATCGGCGAGGTCATCGTGCAAAGGCTTCGCGTCCATCAGGGCGTGAGAGGTGTCCATGGCAATCCGGGTCGAAACAGCGGTCATGGGTGTGGCTTGAGCGATGGAGGCACGCCGCGGCGGCGCGATGGATGCGCGGTACGCGCGGGCATCGGAACGTGCCAGTCGCGAGCGGTCCAAGGATAGGCCGTGCCAACGCCACAAGTGAGAATGCGCGCCTTGCGCCGCGTTCGCAAGCAGGGGCCCGCGACCGCGTGATTGAGCGGAACGGGTTCCAGACCAACGGGATGTGGCGGAGCCTCCGGATCACCAGCCACCCGGACTTTGGACCGCAATGGCGGGAACCGTCCACACTGACGCGCGGCCTTGTAGCGCATCGAGATCGGCGACTTACCAGGTGCGAAACGGATAAATTCCCGGTAATCCCGCGGCGACTTCCGCGAGGCGCGGTTTTCGACACCGGCGTGAAAGCAGCGGTTTATACTCCGAACGCAGGCCGTCCCGCGCATGTAGCACGCGGCCCTCCGACAGATCAATCACGGGTATGACTTTCACGGCGATCACTGACGTATGCGAATTCTGGTCTTTGAGCATGTAACTGGCGGGGGTCTGCTGCCAGTGCCGTTGCCGACTTCGCTGGCGGAGGAGGGTGATGCGATGTTGCGGGCGTTGACGGATGACCTGGCGCGGCTGCCGGGGCACCGGGTCAGCGTGTTGCGCGATCATCGCCTGACGCGGCTGGAAAGCCCGGTCGCGGAACACCGGGTGCACACAAGCGCTGAATTCCGGCGCGTCTGGGCGCGGGTGCTCGAAGAGGTCGACGCGGTGTGGCCGATCGCGCCGGAGACTTCGCGGGTGCTGGAGGTGCTGACCGAACGCATCGCCCGCGCCGGTAAACGCGTGTTGAGCAGCCGTGCCGACGCGGTGCGCGTCGCTGCGAGTAAATACGCTACGGCGCAATGCCTGCACGCCGCTGGCCTGCCGGTGGTCGCGACGCGTTTACTTACCAAGGCAGGCAGTGAGTGGCGTGGCCCGGTGGTGGTGAAGCCCGACGATGGGGTCGGTTGCGAAGGTATCCGCCTGTTTCCGAACCTCGCGGCGGCGCGGAGTTGGCGCGCGCCGGCCTGGGCGACCTGGGTGGTCCAACCCTGGCTCGCAGGCGTCGATGCCAGCCTCAGCCTGTTGTGCGGGGATACCGGGGTCACGTTGCTCGCAGTCAACCGCCAATTGATCGAACGCAACGGGGACACCCTGGTGCTTCGTGGATGTGAACCGGCGGCGATGCGCGATACTGACGGTACGTTGCAGCGCCTGGCGGAGCGGATCGTGGGAGCGCTTCCGGGGCTGTGGGGATTCGTCGGGGTGGATGTGTTGCTGACGGCGCAAGGGCCGTGGGTCATAGAGGTCAATCCGCGCCTGACCAGCGCTTACGTCGGACTGTCCGCCGCGTTGCGGCGTAACGTCGCCGGGGCGGTGCTGGCGGGCGTGGCACAACTGGAGTTCGCTTGAATGACGGTGATCGGGCGGGACTTTGGCGGGGCCCATTTGAAGGCGGCGGTAATCGCGACCGACGATCAGGTCGTGCCAACGACTCAACAGGCCTGCCCGTTTGCGCGGCAGCTGAAGCGGCCTTACGACGATCTCGCGCGAGCGTACCCGCACGCCGCGGTTAGCGGCGATTTCGATCCGGCGGTGGTGGTCGGGTCGCTGGGCCGGGCAGGTTTGAACCGAGGGCGGGAGATCGAATGAACACACTCCAAAGCGAATTACCCTATGTGCCTGACAGCGCCATGCTGTTCGAGGCGATCGCCGACGAGCCGTGGGCGATGTTGCTTGACAGCGGTCCGGCGGAAGCCCGGCGCGGGCGCTACGACATCCTGGTTGCCGACCCGATGGCGACACTCGTCACCCGCGGTGAACGCACCGAACTGCGCACCCACTCCGGCACTCGCATCGCGGTTGATGATCCGTTCGCGCTGCTGCGTGAACAGCTCGGTGAGCCGGCGTCGCAAGACCCCGCGGTACCGTTTCGCGGCGGTGCGGTGGGTTACTTCGGGTACGATCTGGGGCGCCGGATCGAGCGCCTGCCGACCTACGCTCGCGACGACGAGCGCCTGCCGGAGTTGGCGTTTGGCATCTACGACTGGGCGCTGGTGGTCGATCACGTCGCACAACGCGCGACGCTGGTCGGCAGCGGTCGCGATCCGCGCACCGCGGAGCGCTGGGCGGCGCGAGTTGCACGCTTCAGCGCGGCCGCATCGAGTGTGAGCCGGGTGCCCTTTCACGTCGCTGGCGAGGTGCGGACCGCGCTCGGGTTCGCCGATTACGCGGCGGCGTTCGCGCGGATCAAACACTACATTCGCGAGGGTGACTGCTATCAGGTGAATTTTGCGCAACGCTTCAGCGTGGGCTGCAGCGGCGATCCGTGGCTGGCGTACCGGCGTTTGCGTCGGCTTAATCCGGCGCCGTTCGCGGCGTATCTCAACCTGCCGTTTGCTCAGGTGCTGTCGGCCTCACCGGAGCGTTTCCTCCGGGTCGACGCCGGGGTGGTCACCACGCAGCCGATCAAAGGGACCCGACCGCGCTCGCGCGACCCGATGCTCGATCGACTACGCGCCGACGAATTGCGCGAGAGCATCAAGGATCGAGCCGAGAACGTGATGATCGTCGATCTGCTGCGCAACGACCTCAGCAAGAACTGCGAGCCGCACAGCGTGCGCGTGCCGAAGCTGTTCGAATTGCAGAGTTTCGCGACGGTGCATCATCTCGTCAGCACGGTCACCGGTCGTTTGCGTCCCGCGCACCATGCACTCGACCTGTTGCGTGGCGCGTTTCCCGGTGGCTCGATCACTGGGGCACCGAAGATTCGCGCGATGGAGATCATCGAGGAGTTGGAGCCGTTTAGGCGCGGTGTGTACTGTGGCGCGATCGGCTACGTCGGCTTCGACGGCGCGATGGATACCAATATCGTCATCCGCACCCTGACCCACGCCCGCGGCCGGATGCGCTTCTGGGCTGGTGGCGGCATCGTGATGGATTCGACCCTCGAAGGGGAGTATCAAGAATCGCTCGACAAGGCCGCGGCGTTGCTCGAATTACTCGGCGAGGAGCCCCATTTTCACTATGCGGATGGTTAAACTCGGCGCCAGCTTTGCGGCTCATGCGCCTTGGACCTAGCAGGTATGCGGGCGTGAATCATTTGCAATGCTGTAATTCCTCCGGCCCGTTTGCATCCAATCGCACCTCACATTGCGAACGGATCTGGTAGGCTATTGATCTATAAACTCGCCACCACGCCACTTGAGCGGAGATGAACCATGCCCGAAATCGGCGCCAAAGAGGCCAAGAAGCAGCTCGCCGGATTACTTGAACGAGTGCGGCACGGCGAGCGGTTCATCATTACCGAGAACGGCCAGCCGATCGCCGAACTGGCGCCAGTCGCAGAGGTTACGACCGCGGGGGCGGAAGATGGCGCCGACGAAACCCAAGCGGTCAAGCGCAAGATCCGCAAGCGCGGGATTCGATTGCTCGACGTCTGAACCTTCTGGAGCGCATCACGCTTGCGTTTTCAGCGCTCAGTGTAACGCGCGGGCTGCCAACGGATGCACTCGTCGCCTTTCGCGCAAAGGGCGTGACGATCGCATCACGGAGGCGCCGTAATCCCCCCTTCGCGCTATGGTGCAGAGCAACGACTTTCACCCTGAATCACCACATCGCGACGCTGGCCTCCGCGTCGGCCGAAGCCAGCGGGATCGCGCCGGCAGGCGAAATTATGCAATTGATTCGCCTCACGCAGCAGCATCGTGGCCTCACTGCGGGCGTGCTGGGCGGCAACGAGGGGCTCAAGTCCGTGCGCGCGAGCACGCAACTGAACCTCGATGCGCGCCTCGCTGGCGTTGCGAGCGCGGCGAAAGGCTTCGGGGACGCCCGAATCATGGCGGAGATCGAGGCAATTCGGCGTGACTGGTCGAGTCTCAAGGCTGCGGTCGAATCCGGCGCGGCCTGACCGGCGCTGCAACGGCACGCGAATTTGCGTGCCGCCAGAGGTTGACACCAGACGCCGCGGATGTACCAAAGCTTACGTGACCGCCGGCACGAGCCGGATTCCGTACTGTTCCTCGACGTCATAGCGGATGCCATGCACCGCGCCACCGCCGCGCGCGATACAGAGTTTGCGCATCCGCACATCATCGACCCAGCGCCGATTAGCCGCCTCCGCGCGGCGGTTGGCGATGATCTCGAGTTTTTTCACCTCCAGCTCCTCCGCCGTCAATTGCCGGCTCAAACCCCGGAAATCGGCGAGAATAATGGATCGCGTGGTCGCGCGGATCGAGCCGTTCTGGGTCACAATGTCGAACATCAACGCGGCCGCGCGCTCGCTCCACACCCCATAGTCCGCGCACATCGCAAACGCTTTGCTATAGAGCGTACGGGCGTGGTTGACCTGCACCGACTGGAATTCCTCGGTGCGCCCCAGCGATTGGGTGAACCCCCGCCAGGGTTCGAACACCACGTGCGTCACCGGATGCTGAACCGCGCGCGCGAATTCCATCATCTCATCGCTTTCGGCCTCCAAGGCGGCGAGCAAAGGGTCGAAATAGTCACCAAGAACCTCGCGCGAAACATCCGGAAAACTCGTCATCATCTCGCGTAGCAGGGGTTGCAAGGTGCCTTGTCCGAAGTTCCATTGCAGCACACCCAGGCTCACGCCCTGACCGTCGAAATCGCCCGCGATGCCGCAAAAGCACTCGGGAAACCCCTTGCCGGTTTCGAACGCGCCGGTGAGTGCGATGCAGCGATCGATCAGCGGCCGCCGCGCCAACTGCGACGGTTGCAAGCGCTTGTTGGTCAACGCCTTCCAAGTCTTGGCCCCAACCACCCCGTCGGCCACCATGCCTTTCTGGTTCTGAAATGCCACCACCGCGGCGTACGTTCCCCCGCCGAAATCGCCATCGATCGGGCCTCGATATAAGCCGGCCGCAGCGAGCGCCTGCTGAATCTTGCGGACATCCTCACCGTGCGAACCCATGCGATAGGTGGACATGATTGCGGCGCTCCTCTCAAATTCCGAAATAGGGTGCCACTGAGTGTAGGCAAGATTTCGCGGGTGCGTCGTGTGCCGTTGGGTTGCGGCGCCGCGCCGGCATTGCGCGCGACTGAGGGCTCATCAATGGAGGCAGGCTCGCTTAATCCGCGTCCTGGCGCGCGACAAGGCGGGCCGGGAACGGTTATTGAGGGACTGCGCCAGACCCTCGTCGCCAGTGAGTGATTGTCCTGGATTCATTCTGGCGAGACCTTTGCGCTACCGGCTTACCAGACTCGGCCGCAAAGGCGAGAAAGAGTTGGTCCTGACCCCCGATTAAGTTCGGGATCGTCAAAAGTTCCCGTCCATCATGCCCGGGGTGGTGGCAGAGAGCTGTCTGCGCGTAACTCCCCGATCATCCCCCGGACACTGATGGCTTCAACCCCTTCGGCGATGGGGAATCGGTCGTCACCGGCATAGACTACAAAAGCCCGTTGTGGTTTAACATCTTCACAAGCTGTATAAAATCCGCGTTCCACCTTCGCAGACAGTGAACGCTTGATTTCGATAGCCCATAGGGCGCCATCCCCCCGTTCAATCAGCAAGTCCAGCTCAACCCCCTTGGCTGTCCGGTAAAAGAAAGCCGAGGACCGCCAAGGCAATGCAGCCAGCAGGTTCTCCAGCACAAAGCCTTCCCAGCTCATGCCGACTACCGGATGACCCGCCAATTGCACGGAATTTTCTATACCCAGCAGCGCGTGGAGCAAACCGCTATCCCGTAGGTAAATCTTGGGCGATTTGGTCAAGCGCTTGCCCACATTGACCGTATAAGGCGGCAAACGCCTGACCAGCAGTAAGTCGACCAGCAAGTCAATGTAACGGGTCACGGATTGGGCGCTGACCTCCAAGGCACGTGCCAGTTCGGCGGCATTCGGGACGCTTCCCTGACGGTGGGCAAGCATCGTCCACAGGCGTTCAAGGGTTGTTGCGGGAACCCGCGGGCCGAACAGGGGAATATCGCGTTCCAGGTAAGTTCGGATGAAGTCCTTACGCAGTGCCAAGCTGCGGTGGTCGTTTTCTGCCAGATAGCTGTCGGGGAATCCTCCCCGCAGCCACAGAGATTCCCTGGCTGCCCGGTTGTCTTCAATTTCAATGACGGACAAAGGGGACATATTGATATAGGCGATGCGCCCGGCAAGGCTCTCCCCTGATTGTCGGAGCAGCTCGATTGCAGCCGAACCCAGGAGCAGGAAGCGGCCTTTGCCTTTTTGTTTACGACGACCTTTATCGATGACACCGCGCAGCGTTTGGAATATCTCAGGAACGCGATGGATTTCATCCAATATGACTAAGCGGTCTTCCACGCTCTCCAGGAAAAGTACCGGATTATCAAGGCGACTACGGTCATCCCTGTCTTCAAGGTCGAGGTAAAGGGCATGATGTTGTTCTCCAATGTATAAAGCCAAAGTCGTTTTGCCTACTTGGCGCGGGCCAATGAGTGCCACGGCGGCTTGCCGTTGCAAGGCATCTTTCACTTGTTCGGTGATGCAGCGCTCTATCATGGTGCAAATCATCTATGGATTGGATATATTACACCAATTCCATCAGCCAGCAACAGCAAGCCCTTGTCTTACGTACGAGCGACGCATGACCACGCCTGTCTCTCGAACTGCCGGACATGCTTCTAGTACTTCTAGGTGCGAATTTGCGCGGTGTGCAAAGCGCTCTG
This sequence comes from uncultured Thiotrichales bacterium, assembly GCA_964620675.1. GTDB lineage: Bacteria > Pseudomonadota > Gammaproteobacteria > UWMA-0217 > UWMA-0217 > CAYSFW01. Next base: position 15,279 of record CAZUJU010000003.1, read on the forward strand.
GTCGCGTTTGAGTTGTGCCCTAATAGAGTGCCACTGAGTGTAGGCAAGATTTCGCGGGTGCGTAGTGTGCCGTTGAGTTCGTAGTCCCGGGTAGTCAATGCGGGCCAAGACAACGGCCAGTACCGAGAAACACATCACTGAATTTCATCGGCGCAAGGTCTACAAGAGAAATTGGTCGAGCAATCGTTTCCTTCGGGATCAAACATTCAAACGGGGGCGGGATGAGACACCGAGCGCGCGTGACGCCAGCGGGCAGCGATGGCGTGGGACGCAAGCCATGACCGGCTTGTCCAAATCGCGGATTCAGGTGTATCGCCAGTGCCCGAAACGGCTCTGGCTGCGAATCCATCGGCCCGACCTCGGCGGGGAAAGCGCCGGCGCGGCGATGCGGCTGCGCTACGGCACGGCAGTGGGCGAGGTCGCGCGCAGTCTGTATCCGGGCGGGGTGTTGATCGACACTGACGACCTTTCCACCGCCATGCGCCAAACCGCGCGAGCGCTTGCCGAAGCGCCACGCCCGCTGTTCGAGGCGACGTTCGAGGCCGAGCGCGTTCTCGTGCGGGTCGACCTATTGCTCCCCGCCGAACGAGGGTTCCGGCTGGTCGAAGTCAAATCATCCACGCAGGTCAAGGATTACCATCTCGACGATGCCGCGGTGCAAGCCTGGGTCGCGGGCCGCGCCGGCGTCACGCTCGACCGGGTGGAAATCGCCCATCTCGACAAGACCTTCGTCTATCCGGGCGCGGGCGATTATCGCCGCTTGTTTCATCACGCCGACATCGGCGCCGAGATCGCGCAACGGCTCGACGCCGTACCCGACTGGATCGCCGGCGCACGCGCCACGCTGGCCGGCCCGGAGCCTGACATCGCGCCCGGCGACCAGTGCGGCGATCCGTTCGAATGCCCGTTTCTCGGCTATTGCGCCCCGACGCCCGAAGGTGACCCCGGCTACCCGCCCGAGATTCTCCCCTACGGCAAAGCCCTCGCCGCCGAACTGCGCGCCGAAGGCTACCGGGACCTCCGCGCCGTGCCGCCCGAACGCCTCAGCAAACCGAAACATCAACGCATCTGGCGCGCCTCCATCAGCGGCCGCGCCGAACTCGATCCCGCGGCCGCCGAGATCCTCGGCGCGCTCGGCTACCCGCGTTACTACCTCGACTTTGAAACCATCGCCTTCCCCGTACCCGTCTGGCCGGGCGCACGCCCGTATCAGCAAATCCCGTTTCAATGGTCCTGCCACATCGAAACGCCAAGCCGCCCGCTCGACCACGCCGAATTCCTCGCCACCACCGCCGCCGACCCGCGCCGCGCCTTCAGCGAAACCCTGCTCGCAACACTTGGCACCGAAGGCCCGGTGATCGTCTACCACGCCGCGTTCGAACGCACACGCCTGCGCGAACTCGGCGCGCACTTCGACGACCTCGCCCCCGCGATCGAAAACATCATCGAGCGCCTGCTTGACCTCCTCCCCATCGCCCGCGACCACTACTACCACCCCGACATGCGCGGCTCCTGGTCGATCAAAGCCGTGCTACCGACCATCGCCCCCGAACTCGCCTACGACGACCTCGACGTCGCCGACGGCCAAATGGCGCAAGACGCCTACGCGGAAATGATTCATCCGGAAACGGCGGTCGAGCGGAGGGAAGAATTACGGCGGGGTTTGCTGGTGTATTGCGGGCGGGATACGGAGGCGATGGTGAGGGTGTTTGAGTTTTTCGCGCTCTGACCGGAGTCAGATTTTTTGGTGATCTCAATCAACTAGATCTTCACCCGAAACGAAGGATTAAACGATGAAACAGTATTTCAAAGAACGATCGATCGAAGTCGTGAAACTCGTCGATTGGTTGGAGCTTGCCGCCAATCATGACCCCGACTACTCAGTTGTATTACCCATGATTCAACGCGGCTTTGTCTGGAAGCCGTCGCAGATCATCGAGCTCTGGGATTCGCTGTTACACGGCATGCCGACAAGAAACTCACGGTTACACCCCGCACATTAGCACTGCTCGGCGCGCGCGAAGCGCACGGGCGCGGCGTTGTAGGCTTGGGTGATGCGTCGCAGGGCGTATCGCTTCAAGCAGCGGTCGCCGTAGAGGACGACGCGTTTCTGGTTCGAAAAACACACTTGCCACGCAGGCCAGGCGAATCGCAAGCGCAGCACCGAACAGCCGCTAAACTCACTTGAACGAAAGAGGTGTGTGAGCGGTGTGTTCGGTCGCGTCTCGAAACGGATGCCCAAGACTTGGTTGACGCGGGCGTTCCGTTGTGGAGTTTTGTGAATCACCCGCAGCGGTTTGTGGCTCGCGGGGTACGCCGCTTACCGGATTACCGGTTCTCACCCTGCCGTGTGCAACGTCAACATCAGGAATTGCCATGAAAAAACTCGCGATCGCGCAATGGGACACGTTACCGCCGTTGCAGGCGACTTACGCCTTGGTGGCGGGGGTGGATCTGGTCATCGTGCGTTGGGAAAACGAGGAACAGGCATCGGTGCTGTACGGTCGTTGCCTGCATCGCGGCGCGCTTCTGGCGGATGGTTTCATTCGCGGCGAGAACCTGATCTGCGGTTTGCACGATTGGGACTACGGCTATAAATCCGGCATCAGCGCCTACAACAACACGGAACGATTAAATCGGTTTAGCGCTTGGATCGAGGAAGGGCAGCTCTGGGTCGACGAGGACGAAATCCGCGCGTGGGCGACGGAAAATCCGCAACCTTACGACCGCGCGCGGTATCAGGGTTTGTATCAGGACGTCCACGGCGCAGCGGAAGAACCGCATGTGCGCTACATCCAGCAGCTTGCGCGCAGCGGATTGGACGAGGTCGGGCACCACGGGCGGGTCGCCGCGATGGGCGTGCCGCGGGATGAGCTGCCGAAGTGGGATGACCTTCAGCTACTCACCGCGCAACTGCACCGGCTGCCGCTGCTCGACGAGGCCGTGGTCGGCACCGAGGTCGTGATTGGCCCCAATGCGCGCAAACCGCTGGTGCTGGCGCGCCCGATTCTGGTCTCCGACATGAGCTTCGGCGCGCTGTCCGCCGAGGCCAAGATCGCGCTCGCGACGGGCGCCGAGCTGGCGGGGACCGCGATTTGTTCGGGCGAAGGCGGCGTTTTACCGGAGGAACAGGCCGCCAACTCGCGCTACTGCTACGAATTGGCGTCGGCGCGGTTCGGTTATTCAATGGCGCGCGTGGTTCAGTCGCGGGCGTTTCATTTCAAGTGCGGGCAAGGCGCGAAAACCGGCACCGGAGGACACCTGCCCGGCAACAAGGTCATGGGCAAAATCGCGGAAGTGCGCGGGCTGCCGGAGGGAGAAGCCGCGATCTCACCGGCGCGGTTCCCGGACTGGGATAACCTCGATGCCTATCGGCGCTTTGCCGCCGAGGTGCGGGAGGCGACCGGCGGCATTCCGATCGGAGTCAAATTGTCCGCGCAGCACATCGAGCGCGACATCGAGGCGGCGTTGTCGATCGGGGTCGATTACATCATTCTCGACGGTCGCGGTGGCGGAACCGGCGCCGCGCCGCTGCTGTTCCGCGACAACATTTCTGTCCCCACCATTCCGGCGCTGGCGCGTGCGCGGCGCTATCTCGACAAAAGCGGTCGCCGCGACGTCACGCTGGTGATCACCGGGGGCTTGCGCCTGCCCGAGGATTTCATCAAGGCGATGGCGCTCGGGGCGGACGCGATCGCGGTCTCCAACGCCGCGTTGCAGGCGATCGGTTGCCTCGGCATGCGCGCCTGCCACACCAACAACTGCCCGGTCGGCATCGCCACCCAAAAGCCCCATCTGCGCCAACGTTTGCGAATCGAAACCGCCGCGCACCAGCTCGACAATTTCCTGCGCGCCGCGACCCAACTCATGCAGGTGATGGCGCGCGCCTGCGGACACACCCACCTGAATCAGCTTTGCCCGGATGACCTGACGACCTGGCGCCGCGAAATGGCGGATCTCGCCGGCGTGCGCTATGCGGGGGTGGCGTTGGATTGACGTGGTCCCGTTCTGCCATGTTTGACATATTGGGCGTAAAAGCCAGTTGGTCGAGGCCCTCTTTTCGTAAGCTGCGGGTACGCCAAGAAGGGCAACGGTCGGTGTCCGCCCGCGTCATTCGCGTTCGCCTCCGGTTCCGCCACGGAACCGGTTCGCTCACCCGGTGACCGGCGCGCGATTCAGCAGGTCGAGCGCGAGTGCGGCGACACGTTTTGAGCCTTGATCGTCGCCGAGTTTTTCCCGCACCGCGGCGAGTCCGGCGTGGATTTCGGCACGGTAGGCGTTGTCTTCGAGCAAGCGGAGCAGTTCGGGGGCGATCGCGTCGGCGGTGGCGCCGTGTTGTACGAATTCCTGCACGATGCGCCGACCGGCGACGATGTTGACGAGGCCGATATCGGGGATTTTGATCAGGCGGCGCAGGATGGCGTAGCTGAGCGGGGCGACTTGGTAGGCGAGGGCCATTGGGACGTCCATCAACGCGGTTTCGAGCGTGGCGGTGCCGGAGGCGGTGAGGATCGCAGCGCAGAGTTGCATGGCGTCGTAGCTGGCGCCGTGGGCGAGCTGAATGGGCGGTTCTGGCGGCAATAGTCCGCTCACCCACGCGCGATCGAGGCCGGGGGCGACGGGTACCACGAACTGGAGTTGCGGTCTTAGCGCGTGCAGGCGTGCGGCGGTGGCGGCGAACAGCGGCAGCAGGCGGCTGACTTCGCTGCGCCGGCTGCCGGGTAGCAGGCCAACCACGGGACGCGTCGGATCGAGCCCGAATTCGGCGTAGCAGGCGGCTTTGTCGCGGGTGGGTTTGACGTGCCCGACCAGCGGATTGCCGACATAGCGCACCGGGATGCCATGCCGTTCGTAGAATTTGACCTCGAACGGGAAGATCACCGCCATCATGTCGACGCGCGCGCCGATACGTTTGACCCGATGTTCGCGCCAGGCCCAGACCTGCGGACTGACGTAGAACAGCACCGGCACGCCGAGTCGTTTCGCAGTCGCGGCGAGTTTGAGATTGAATTCGACGTAATCGACCAAGATCAGCAATTGCGGGCGTGTGCGTGCCAGCTCATCTTCGAGGGTGCGCAGCGCGCGCCGGATCTGCGGGTAATGCCGCAGCACTTCGACGATGCCGACGACCGCCAGGTCGCGATTGTCGATCAGGATTTCGACCCCGGCGGCGCGCTGCGCCTCGCCGCCCATGGCGCGGAGTTGCACGGTGGGGCAGAGGGTGCGCAATTCGCGCGCGAGGTTGGCGGCGTGCATGTCGCCGGAGGCTTCCCCGGCGACCAACAGGACGCGCGGCGTGGCTTCAGCCCAGCGCGGCGCGGATGACATCCGTCACCTGGACGATCTGCGCGTCGCTCATCTCAGGGAAGATCGGCAGCGAGAAGCAATCGGCGGCAACCGCTTCTGAAACTGGCAGACTGACGCCGGCGTAGTCTTCGGCGAAGACCTTTTGCCGGTGCAACGGAATCGGGTAATAGACCGCGTTGGCGATGCCGGCCGCGGTGAGGGCTTGCAGCACGGCGTCGCGATGCGGCGAACGCAGTGTGTATTGATGAAATACGTGGCGGCCGAGTCCGTCCTCGTGCGGCAGGGCGACGCCGGTGTCCGCGAGCAGTTCGTTGTAGCGGTGTGCGACGCGACGGCGCTGGTCGTTGTAGGCGTCGATGTGTTTCAGTTTGACCCGCAGGATCGCGGCCTGGATCTCGTCGAGGCGGCTGTTGTAACCGATTTCGTCGTGGTGATAGCGGACCCGGCTGCCATGATTGCGGAGGCTTTTGAGGTGGTCGGCGACGGTGTCCGAGGTGGTGCTGACCAGGCCGCCGTCGCCGTAGCAGCCGAGGTTTTTGCTCGGAAAAAAACTGAAACAACCCGCGACGCCGAAGCTGCCGGTTTGGCGCCCGTCGAGGCTGGCGCCGAACGACTGCGCGCAATCCTCGATCAAGCGCAGGTTATGGCGGTCGGCGAGCGCGGCCAGCGCCGACAGGTCGGCCGGCTGGCCGAACAGGTGCACTGGCATCAGGGCCTTGGTGCGCGGGGTGATCGCGGCCGCGACGAGCGCCGGGTTGAGGTTGTAGGTGTGCGCGTCGATATCGACGAAGACCGGTTGGGCACCGACATAGCGAATGGCCTCGGCAGTCGCGATAAAAGTGAAGGGCGGCGTGATCACTTCGTCGCCGGGGCCGATGCCGGCGGCGCGCAACGCAAGGTGCAGCGCCTCGGTGCCGTTGGCGCAGCTGATCGCATGCCGCACGCCGAGATAAGCGGCGATTTCGTCTTCCAGCGCGCGCACGTTGGGACCGAGGATGAACGCGGTGCTCTCGAGCACGCCGGCGATCGCCTGGTCGATTTCGGCCTTCAATTGGTGATACTGGATCTTCAGATCCACCATCGGGATGCTCATCGGGGAATTCCTGGGTAATTAAGCGCCGAGCGCGGGGGCGGCGGGGAACAGGGCATTGATGCGCAGCGCGGTCGCCAGCGCGCGCCGACCGTCCTCGCCACTCACCAGCGGAGTTTCGCCGACGCGGATCACGCGTAGGAAATCCTTGATCTCCTCGCGCAACGCGTCGCTTACGCCGCAGTTGATTTTTTCGTGCGAAATATTAGGAATGCCGGGAAACATCTCGCCCTGACCTTTCTGGTAGACATCGAGCGCCTTGTCCTGAAAATCGAGCGTGACGTAGGCGTCCTTCATGAACAGGCGCATTTTGCGCTCGGATTTCTGGCTGACCCGGCTCGACGTGACGTTGGCGACGCAGCCGTTGGCGAATTCGAGCCGGGCGTTGGCGATGTCGACGGCGTCCGACAGCACCGAGGCGCCGCTGGCGCGGATGTCGGCCACGTCCGACTTGACCAGGTCGAGGATGATGTCGATGTCGTGGATCATGAGGTCGAGCACCACGTTGACGTCGGTCGCGCGCGGTTTGAACGAGGCCAGCCGATGCGATTCGACGAACAGCGGCGCTTGTGCGAGGCGGGTGTTGAGCGCCCGCACCGCCGCGTTGTAGCGCTCGAGGTGGCCGATCTGCAAGGTACAACGGTGGGCGGTCGCGAGTGCGATCAGTTCGTCGGCCTCCGCCAGCGTGGTGGTGATTGGCTTTTCCAGCAGCACATGGATGCCGCGTTGCAGGCAGGCGCTGGCGATGGCGTGGTGGGTCACCGTCGGCGTGACGATGCTGACGGCATCGACCTCGTCGAGGATCGCGCTGTAGTCCGTTTCGGCGCGGCAACCGAGTTCGCCGGCGATCTCCGCCGCGCGTTCGGCGTCCGCGTCCACCACGGCAACCAGCGTTGCCTCAGGCAGCGCCGAGTATTTCTGCGCGTGGAATTTGCCAAGGTAGCCGGTACCGATCACGGCGCAGCGGGTATTCATGGGATGCAAGCTGTTTGAATGGTCAAAGCGGTCGAACGGACCGGAGTCTACCACACCCGCAGCGGGTGACGGCGCGGCGCGCGGCAAGCTGAGGTGACGCGGCAGGCCGCGCTTCGTTGTGGCGCGCGGATGCTAGAACCCTTCCAGCGCCTTGATATCGAGCGCGTTAAAATAGGCTTCCTTGTCTTCGATCGAGGCGTCGCCGGAGATCTGCACCAGCACTTTGCCGATCATCGAGGTCATTTCGCCGTCGCTGTCGATCATCACCTTTTGCCGGTTGATTCGCTTTTGCGTGCCTGCGGCGCCCATCAGCGAAGGGTTGTTGAACATGCCGGCGACCGCCGCCATCATCGGATTGTCGGCCATGAGCTGAATGTTCAGATTCTTCTCGCCCTTGCTGTATTCAGCCGAAGCCATCGTGCCGCCACCAAACATGCCCGCGCCGAGCGCCTGGGTGTCCCCATCCTTTCGCGCCCAGCCCGCGAGTTCCTTCGGCAGCAGCCGCGACAGGCCGGTCGCCTTCTGTTTGGCAAGCAACTGACTGGCATAGTCGAGATCCTCCTTGGCGACGACGAAATCGCCGTCCTTATAGGCCTTGAGCGCCGAATTGATGGTGTCGACGATCTCGTCGGCGTGGGCCGGTCCGGCCAGGGTTGCCGAGAGTAGCAGGGGTAGCAACAGTGTTTTCATGGCGTCCTCGTGGTTAAGTTTTGGATTCCGTAAAGCCCAAATCATCGCGGGATATTTTCGCGCCTTAATCCCCCTCGGCGCAACGCCGCTCGGTGAGCGGAGGCGACGCGGCGCGACGGATCGTGCGTTGCGTCCGATAGGCTCGCGCGTGACCAAATTACGCATCGCGACACGCAGGCTTCTGCCTGTGCGGACTTGGTGACCATTCTCTGTGCCCCAAGTTCAATAGATATTCTGCTTGCGTTTCCCTTACGAGTGGATGACTGAAGGTCCGGTTTCCGCATGAATCAGCAGATTTACGATACGAATGCAGTGGGCAAAGCTACTTGAGGTGGGATCACAATCTCGACGGCGTCGGCGGCCAGCCTGGGCCGGGAGGCGTGGATGGCGTCCGGTCGCAGGACCCACCGGGTTCGGATATTAGGATCGGAGTGGGGCTAAACCTTATGTCCTGTGGCCCGCAGTCCGTGTGATAGCCTCGTCAGGTTTTCACTAGAGTCGTTTACACCATGACGAATATTTGGATTGCAGGCGTGGACGAAGCAGGCCGCGGGCCGTTGGCGGGGCCGGTGGTCGCGGCGGCGGTGATCCTCGACCCGGCCCGACCGATCGCGGGTTTGCGCGATTCGAAGCAGCTCTCCGAGCGCCAGCGTGAGGTCTTGTTCGGGTTGATCACCGAGCGCGCGCTGGCGTGGAGCCTCGGGCGCGCGGAGGCGAGCGAAATCGATGCGATCAATATCCTCCAGGCGACGATGCGGGCGATGCAGCGCGCGGTGGCGGGTCTGAGCGTGCGCCCGGCGTTGGTGCAGGTCGATGGCAACCGTTGTCCGCGGTTCGATATTCCAACCGAGGCGATTGTTAAAGGCGACAGCAAGGTGGTGGCGATTTCCGCGGCGTCGATCCTGGCCAAGGTGACGCGAGATCGCGAAATGCAACTGTTGCACCAGCGCTACCCCGAGTACGGATTTAATCAGCATAAAGGTTATCCAACCGCGGCACACCGTGCGCGCCTGCGCGAGTTCGGCGCGGCCGAATGCCACCGTCGGAGCTTTCGGCCGGTGGCGGAGGCTTTGGCGGAAGGCGGCGAACGGTCTGCGCCGGATACCGTCAGCCGGTCATGAATCGCCAGGAATGCCCCGATTACGTCAAAATCGCCTGCGGGGCGTGTGCTATAGAACCAGTGTCGAGGCTGAAATCTGTGAGGAGGTTGTCATGGCACCCAGTTTTAGGGAATCGCTTGAAGCGCTGATTGCCGAGCGCATCGCGAGCGGAGAGGATCCGCGTGAGGTTTTCGAGGAGCTTGCGCACGAAGCCAATGCGGTGTTCGGGCATTACAATCTTGAATACGAGCTGGGCTTGTTCCTCAGAGAGCGCGACACAGAATCGTCGTAGGCCGTAGCCGCCGGAACGGTCGACGCGAGCGCTAGCACTCAGATCCAGCCAATGCCGCGCACCAAAGTCGCGCTGCGGGTCGGTCACCGGCAGTTTCGCGAGCCCGGCGGCGGCGAAATATCCTTCCGCGTCTGACTGCGCTTTTACCAGAACCCCGGGGTAGTGGTGGTGCTGCGCAAACTCGTAGGACGCGGTGAGTAAGCGGCGCCCGATCCCGCAACCGCGCCACGCTTGACGCGCGTCGGCAGGTTCCAGGTCATGATCGCGCGTTCGACCACGCCGTTAATCTCAGTAAGGTCGTTCGCGGCACCGGGTCGGGCCATGATCGCCGGCGCGCCTTTGCTGCGCGCGGTTTCAGGTATCAAGGGCCGAGGCGCTCAACCGATACCAAGCCAGTCGTTGTCCTCGCGCGTTCGGCCTCCGACGCCGGCAGTTGCCTCGCGGCCAAATAGCCGCCGGACGCGCGCCGCGATTGCGCGCCAGGTCGATCGCGGTTGGGTTGCACCATCGGGTCGGTCGTCGGTCCAGTAATCGCGCGCGGGTTCGGCGCGAGTCCCGCGGGGAGGCTGTTTCGCAGCGCGTACGCGCCCGGGCGGGGCGGCGATAGATTGAGTCTCGGGCTTCATGGCAACTCCTCACTTGCGGTTGATCGGCGTGTAACCCGCCACGATTCGTTTATCTATTTGAGTTTAGTTCGGCATCGCTTTCCAGTGGAATTTATCGCGCCGATCAATCGATAAAATGGATCGAGATGCTGGGTGCGCGTGATCCAATTGGTGCATTGGCGACCTGGGCGATTGCCGGCGGCCTATTTCTCTGGCTGTTCACGCTGACCCAGAACAAACGGAAAATCGATGACGTGCTCGGGGTTTGGCCGTTGCACGGGATCTGCGGCGCGTGGGGTGGCATTGCGGCCGGAATACTCGGCCACACTGCGTTGGGCGGTGTCGGTGGCGTTTCGATCATGTCGCAACTGATCGGTACGCTGCTCGGGGTGACGATTGCCGGAATCGCGGGATTCGAGATTTATGGCGCGCTGCGGATGACGGTGGGCATTCGGTTGTCGCACGAGGAAGAATTCAACGGCGCGGTTTTATCGATCCACAAGATCAAGGCGAATCCCGAGATTGGCTGAGGTGCCGACGCTGCCAATGACGACCGCGGTCGGTTCATGCGTCGGACGATGCGCCAAGCGTATTTATTCGGCGCACCCCGGTGTTTGGCGGGCCGGAACGTGACGATTTCCTACGCGACTATAACTATGCGCTGAATCCAGCGAGCGATGATCGGATTCACTGACGTGATCCTGCTCGCGTTGGCGATGTACGTCGCCGCTGGGTTGTTGGCGAGTTTCGCTTCCGCGCTGGCGCGATAAGAGGACTTACGCCTGGGCCGGGCGTCGGCGGGTTCGCGCATCCTGTTCTAAACTGAAGCTCAGGGTTGATTGCAGTTTCGGTAGCGCACGCCACTGGAGGTGTCGAGTGAAGCAAGTGAACCGAGTTCGTCATGTACTGGCCTGGACAATGGCGGCATTACTCGCCGGTTGCGGCGGCGGCGCCGAGATCGTATTGGCAACGCTGGGCTTTGTCGCGCCGATCGGCGGCGATTTCAATGAAGACGGTATTCCCGCCACGCCAGCGCTCGATGCGACCGGTTTAGCAATCAATATCCAGATCGGTACGGGTTGGAACCAGCTCTATGACGAAAAATTCGTCATCGTTGGATTTTACGGCCTCAGCGACAAGAAAAGCCGATGCACGGCGTTCAATGGCGATGTGAACGGGCGGAGCGTCGTTGCCTATGAAGATGACGATCAAAACGGCGTGCGCGGCGCGCAATGCTTCAGAGGCACGTTTGAAAACGAGAGCGTGCTGGTGCTCGCGGATGGCCGTCGGTTGCTGCGCAATTTCCCACTCGATTTGACGACCGGCGTGTGGTCCGACATCCGGGACTCAAACCGCAAGTTCCGCTTCGAGCAACTGCTCGATCCCGCGACGCCGGGCTCGCAAGGCAGTTTTTCCGGGTGTGAGTTGCGTGGCGCGACGGTGACCGCGGTACAGGGCGTCTTTACCCGGTCGGATGTCGCCAACGCGATCTTCGCCGGGATTGATCAGTTGACGATCCAGCGCGTCGCCGGTGATGAGATCTGGAGCGGTGCGTTCGTCGGCAACTCGGGGTTACGTTTGACGCGCGGCACGCAGGAGTTGTTGTTGGAACGTCGCGCCGAGAGCGCCAGTTGCGGCGGCTGAACACGTAAATATCCGCAGCTGATTTTCGGCGCGCAAACGTGCAGCACGGAAGGACGTGCTGCCGCTTTTCAAAGCGTACGCACGCGAATGCCGTACTGGCCGGTTCCGCCGGCTTGCCGGTAGTGTCGGACCTGCGCCCAGTAGGTGCCGGGGACGAGATCGGCCGCGATGCGTGCATTCAATCCTGGACCGCTGTCATCGTCCTCGGCGATGAAGGTGGTCTGGATTTCCGGGCCAAAGAGTTTCATCACGACGTCGGTATTGCCCGAGGTTTCGATGACATGTCGACCGTCGGTCGCGGTGAGAAATCGGAATATGTCTTCCTCGCCCGGGGTGCCGATGTCGGCCGCGGTGGCCGTCGGTGCGTCTATGGTCAGTTCCACCATAACGCCTGTTCGCGGGCGATTGCGCGTTGGTTTGCGTTGCCGCCGATGAAGCGCACGCGCAAGGTCGAACCGTTGATCCACAACTTGCGGAATTCGATGACAGCTCGGGACTGATTGACGCCACGCGGGCGCATGACCGCCTGACGCCGGAAGACCTCCTCCGGCAGCACGCGATCGATACACACCCGGGGTTTTGGAATCTTTTTAGTCGCCATGGCCTACCCTCCTGCCGGTTGACGCGGAAAATGCTGAAACGTGAAACGCGTTTCGAGCGCTCCAGACGGCCGCGCCGACGGGTCAAACGCGAAGGCCGCCGCAATTTACCGGTATAGGGCATCCCGAACCGTTGCGCGCGAATAACCCCATCCGCGGCAGCGGAAAGTGGCGCGACGTTGTTGCGCAAACCGCGCCGTGTTTTGCTGCCGGTGCGATTAGAGGCGCAATGGATGCCTTAATCGGGAAAACGCTCATTTCCGCGAATCCCACATGCGCGGTTTGACGCAAGGATGATGCAAGCTGAGCCGTTAACCTGACGCATCGCGCAGCGACACCTTGTTGCCGTTCGTCCCTACCTACACAAACCTACCCATAGGTAGCTTTGCTGCTGGATTCCTGCTTCACAGAGGCTGGTTTCGTCTTGAGCTTGCGCCCAAGGCCAGAGCCTTCCTCTCCACAGGCTGACACCGTGGAACTCACGGCCAGATTCTTCAAGTTAAACGCTGCGTTCGCGTCGCGGTCGTGGATCGAACCGCACGCCGGGCATTCCCACTCGCGCACCGACAGCGGCAAGGTTTCGAGCTTGTGACCGCAATCCGAACACGTCTTGCTGCTGGGATACCAGCGGTCGGCCACGACGATCATTCCGCCATGCATCGCCGCCTTGTACTCCAGTTGACGGCGGAACTCGAAGAAACCCATATCCGACACCGAGCGCGACAGATGCCGGTTCTTCACCATCCCGCGCACGTTCAAATCCTCGATGCCGATGGTGTGAAACCGGCGGGTCAGATCAGTCGTGAGTTGGTGCAGCGCATCCCGGCGGATGTCGCCGATACGGGCGTGCAGCCTTGCCAGTTTCAGCTTCGCCTTCTTCCGGTTCTCCGAGCCTTTGGCCTTGCGCGACAGACTGCGCGACAGTCGTTGCAGTCTGGATAGCAACGCCTTGTGCGCCTTCGGCCCCGTGATGCTTTCCCCCGTTGAGAGCGTTGCCAGCGCCGATACGCCCAAATCCACACCCACCGCGCCTTGGTTTTCGGCTTTTGGTACGCGTGAATCGTTCTGGGTATCGACCGTGATGCTAACAAACCAGCGGTCGGCCACACGGGAGACTGTGGCCGACATGATTTTGCCGGTGAAGCGCAACGTCTCACGCATACGCACCCAGCCCAGATTGGGGATGCGGATGCGTGAACCATCGACACTGAACTGATCGTTGCTCAGACTGAACCGGTCGTGGATGCCTTTCTTGTGGAACTTCGGATACCTGGCGCGTCCGGCAAAGAAATTTTTGAACGCCGTGCCCAACTGGATGATCGCCATTTGCGGGGCGCATTTGGTGACTTCCAGCATCCACGGAAACTGCTCGCCCTTGAGGCTGTTGAGTTGCCGACGCAGCGCCATTTGCGAGGGCTTGGGCAGGGAGGAATCAGCTTTGCAAGCCTCGTACTGTCGCTGCCATTCGGCCAGCGCCCAATTGTAGGCGAATCGCGCCGTCCCGGCAGCGCGGGAGCAGTAGGTGGCCTGCGCGTTGTTCGGGTCGAGCGCGATCTTGTGCGCAATCAGCATGATGCGGCCTCCACAGCCTGCTTCACGCCATCGAGCAGCTTTTGGTTCTTGCGCGAGCGGCTGCCGTAAAGGCGTGCTGAGAACACGGTAATGATTTCCAGCACATCTTTCGCCAAATCTTCCTCAAACGTTGTATCAACGCCTTGGTTGATAATGAGCACCTCCACGCCTTTGGCCTCGCAAATGGCAAAGACCAGTTCCGCGCCGAAGCGCAACAGGCGGTCTTTGTGGGCAATGACCAAGCGACCGACGCGCCCTTCGATAATTTCATCGAGCAGTTGCTTCAAGCCTTTCTTGTTGTAATTCATGCCCGAGCCAAGGTCGGCGATGACCTCGAACGTCCAGCCTTGCTTGGCGCAATAAAGTTCCAGCACCTGCTTTTGCCGCTCCAGATCGTCTTTCTGGTCGTGGCTGGAAACGCGGGCATAGGCAATGGTTTTTCGGTCTTGCGCCGCGGCGTGAAACAGTTCCGGCTTGAGCTTGGCAAGATCGTACCGCCGCTGCCGTCCAGCCGTGCGATCCGGTATCAGCTTGCCTTCTGCCTCCCATCGCCGCAATGTCGTGATCGACACACCCAACGCTTCCGAGGCTTCGCCTATCGCTACATATCTATCCATAATGGATAGTATGGGATAGATTTGATTATGTTTCAATTAAACTGTTCAAACCCTTGTCCTCGTGGGAGCTTTTCGTCGGCACCACGCCGCAATCGCAGGCGTTTGCGGCAAGTGCGTTCTCGCGCTTTACTGCGAAATCCCAACCGCGAAAGCGGGTCAGGCGAGTCTATAATCGCGTCGCACCTAACCAAGAGCCAGACCCAATCATGACCGCGATTCCGCCCTCCGCGCACGATGAAGGCTACAAGCAACTGTTCTCCCACGCCGAACTCGTCGGCGATGTCCTGCGCGGCTTTGTCCACGAGCCATGGGTCGAGCAACTCGATTTCACCTCGCTGGAAAAGGTCAACGGCAGTTACGTCACGGATGACCTGCGGGAACGCGAGGACGACGTCATCTGGCGCGTGCGGCTTAACAACACCTGGCTCTACGTCTACCTCTTGATTGAGTTTCAGAGCAGCAATGACCCCTGGATGGCGTTGCGCATCATGGTCTACACCGGACTCTTGTATCAGGATCTCATCAAGAGCGGGGTTGTCAGCGCGCCCGGTAAACTCCCCGCCGTTTTCCCGATCGTCATCTACAACGGCAGTGGACGTTGGAGTGCCGCGCGCGAACTGGCTGAACTCATCGAACCACTGCCGCCCAGCATGTCCACCTACCGTCCCAACCAGCGTTACTTCGTCCTCGACGAAGGCAGGTTGGAGATAGAACAGCTCAATCAAGCCGATAATACCTTCAGCGAAATCATCCACATCGAAGCCAGTGCCGGCCCTGAGGCCGTACGCGAGGTCGTCGCCCGGCTCAAGGAACGGCTCAAAGACCCGCGCCATGCCAGTTTGCGCCGCGCTATCGTGGTCTGGGTCAGACGGGTAATATTCAAACGTCTCGCAATGAGCGAAACTATTTCTGAAATCACCGACCTCATGGAGCTTGAAGCCATGCTTGCGGAAAACGTTACTTCGTGGGCCGAGAAGTGGAAACAGGAAGGCCTGCAACAAGGCCTGCAGGAAGGTCTGCAGGAAGGCCGGCAGGAAGGTCGGCAGGAAGGCCTGCAAAAGTTGCGTGCCCTCGTCGGCCGGCAACTCAGTCACCGATTCGGCACCCTGCCGCAAGGGGTCGCGGAGCGACTCGCGCAAGCCGACTTCCCGCAACTCGAGAACTGGGCTGACAAGGTCCTCGACGCCGCAACGCTGGAAGCGGTGTTTACCGAATGATGGGGTTAGCCGCAGGATCCTTCATCCTGACTTTCATATGCCAGGTTTTAAGCGAGGCTTAGGTGATATCGCCCGTTATGCCGGTCGGTTTGCCGTCGATACTCACCGCGTTTTTACGTGACCAGTAGTCTTCGAGGCCGTTGGCAATTTTCCTTTCCGACCATTGCGCGAGTAATTCGCGGTTACCGTCAAGAGTGAACAACGGGACCCCGAAGCCGCAGGAGGTTTGGACCCGATCGACATCGAGATCGATGACTTGCCGGGCGCCCGGTTGTGCCGGGAACAACTCGGACAACCTGCGCCAGTCGGGGTCACGCGGATGCACGACCCGGGCGTGGCCGTACAGGCGCAGGATTTTGGGCTCACCGTCAAATGCACAGAACATCAAGGTCATACGGTCGCTTTCGCACAGGTGCGCGGCGGTTTCATTGCCGGAGCCGGTGAGGTTAAGCCAGATCACGCGGCGCGGTCCGAGTACGCGTAAAGTATCGAGCCCCTTTGGCGAGAGATTGATGCGTCCGGTCGGTGCCGCCGTGGCGACAAAGAACATCGATTGACGGGCGATAAAGTCCTGTAGGCGAGGTTCGATTTCAGGGTGGGTCTTGGCCATTGTTGTGCCTATGCCGCGGGTCGTGGGAAGGAGGCGGTACCGGATCATAACCGCTGGTGCCCCACGGGTGACAGCGCCCGATCCGTTTCAATCCCAACCAAGTGCCGCGCGCGGCGCCGTGCACCTGGAGCGCCTCGATCATGTATTCCGAACAGGTTGGAACGTGGCGGCAATGCGCGCCGAGCAGCGGACTGATCAGGTAGCGATAGCCTTGGACCAGCCAGATCAGTGGTCGTTCGAGCATGGCTGAGGCTACAACGAGCCGGTGCGATTCATTTGCGGTAGAGCTGAGCGGGGTCGATCAGCGGCGCGGCAATGATCTCGACCTGATCGCCGATGACCGCGTTGTAGAAGCAACTCTTGCGCCCGGTGTGGCACGCGGGACCGGTCTGGTCGACCAACAACAGGAGGGTATCGCCATCGCAGTCGATGCGGATTTGTTTCAGATGTTGTACCTGACCGGACTCCTCGCCTTTGCGCCAGAGTTTCTGCCGCGAGCGTGACCAGAAACAGACCCGACCGGTGCGCAATGTCTCGGCCAGGGATTCCGGATTCATCCACGCCATCATCAAGACCTCGCCGGTATCGTGTTGTTGGGCGATCGCAGGGATGAGCCTGTCACTGCTCCAGCGTAGATTCGCCTCGACCGCGGGCCAGGCGAAGCGCTCACCTTGCGCGGCGTGTTCCAGGATCTTGAAAGTTGTCATCGCAGACACTCGCCGTATTACCTTTGGCGATGTTAGCACAGGCGCGCCGGAATCGACGCCGGGAGTCCGGGGTGGTCGTTCCACCCCGGCAGACAGCGTCTTATCCTACCGGCGCCGCGGTGGCCGCATCGGCGGTGGCATTCCCATTGCCCATGGCGGTGGTGGCATCCCGGGACCGCCTGGGGCACGGCCTTGCTGGACCGCAAGCAGGTGCTGCTCGAACGCGTGCGCTTCGTGCGCCTGATGCGCATCGAAATGGGCCTGCTCCTGCGCTTGGTATTGAATGAAGGCGTCCTGATCGCGTTGTTGCTTGAGCTTGAGCCCATCACGTTCACGCGCTTGGTGGGCCTGGAACACCTGCCGTTGTTGCGCAACCCAGTTGGCGTCGATCATTCCGCCAGGCGGTGTCGCGTGGGGAGGCGCGCTCGGCGGGATCGGGGCGTCCGTCGGCGCGCCGGCGGTGATCGGGGCCGAGATTTCCGGTGGACTTGACTCGGGCGCGCTGGTAGGCCCCGCCGGACCTTGATTGCCGGGCATACCGACGGGGGCAGCCGGTTCGGTACCGGGTAGTGGTGCAGTCAGGATTTCCTTGATCCGCTCCAGCAACGAGTTATCGTTCGGCTTTTCCCCTTCCGGGCCTACAGGACCCGAAGCCGGCGGTGTTGCCGATTTTGCTTGCTCCGTGCCCGGTAGGGGGGCGTTCAGGATCTCACCGAGGCGTTCGAAAAGCCCTTTTTCTGGCTTGGGTGCGTCACTCATGGTTCAGGCTCCGTAGGTGGCGTGCGGCATCAGCGCTTGATCCGGTTCGACAACCACAGCATCAGTGCGGCGCCGAGCAGCGCGGTGATGAGGGTTACGACCAAGCCGATGACGGTCGCGCCGATCCCGAGGATCGCGGGAATGTAGCCGCCGACCACGCCGCCGGCGATACCGAGAATGATGTCACCGACCTTGCCGAAGGGCGGGGTACCGCCGATGTAGCGTCGCGCGAGAAAACCCACGGCGGCGCCAATGACCAACCAGGCGATTAATGACCATGCAGGCATCGAATTGACTCCTCAAAATGAATTTTTTAGTTACGAACCATTCAGCACCGCTGAGTATCTTCGACGCGCCGTACGGAATGCAATCGCAGAACCGTGAAGATCGGTAACGTCTGGGCTTAGGCAGCGGTGTCCGCCGGCGCCCGCTAGTGGGCGGACGACTGGCGAAGCGCCATGCCGGAGCGCGGCCGCGCGCCGGAACGTGCGTCAGATTCGATAACCAATCGCCACGCGTCGATCAACTCGGCGAAGGTCGTGCGCCCACGCGACTTGAGGTACGCATCGCGTGTTGCCACCGCAAGTGCGCGGTAGAGCTGTAGGTCCGAGGCTAGGCGCTGCAACTGCCGCGCGAGATCGGTCACGTCGCCGGGACGATGCAGCAACAGGCCCTCACCATGACGAAAGTCGGCGGTGATCGCACCATCGTTCGGTGCGACAACGGGGATGCGGGCGCGCAACGCAGCTGACAGCGTGGCGGGGAGTTGCGCGGACGCGGCGGCATCGAGCGCGACGTACACGACGTCCGTGTTGTCCAGCGGGGCCTCACGCGCGCCGTCGTCCAGGGGATGTGCCAGGGTGATCAGCCCGCGCGGCGCGGTGTTGGCGAGATTGCGCAGGCGCTGCCAGGCAGGGCCGTCGCCAACGACTTCCAGGGTCAAGTTCACGCCACCGCTGGCGAGGCGCAGCACCGCTTCGACCAGTTCGAACGGACCCGCATTGGTGCGAATCGGACCCTCGAAACGTACCCGCAGCGGCTGGTTGGTGCTGCGTTCACGGGGTGGACGACTCGGGTCGTGGGCGAGCGGCTCCAGTTCGTAGGCGGTGGCCTTGCGTGGATTCAGGCCGTGTTCGAGCAGAGTCTGGATGTTATAGCGACCAAAACTGGCGACGCAGCAGACGTTCGGTTGATTGAGACAAAGCATGTACCGCGCCGGCGCAATGCCCGGTGACGCAAACGGACCGGCGAACGCCGCGAGGGTCGAGACCTGGTGCCGTCGCGCATACCAGGCCGCGTAGAAGCCGACCGGACCATCGTCGGCCAACAGGAGGTGGGTCGGACGGTACCGGCTCAGCGTCCAGTAGGTCGTCCATCCCAGCACGTGGGCCGCACTCGCTCGGAGCCACGCCTCAGGCAGGTGCGCAACGCCGGCGAAGCGGGTCCGTTGGCGTTGGGTGAAGCGATCGATTCCTGCGTCGTGATCGATGACCAAGGCGGGAAAGGACCGCTGCAACCGGTGTATCGCCGCGATACTCGCGGGTAGCGCGTCGCGGGCGCGCGGGTGACCGGTGGTGGCTCGCAGGAGGGTGGCGAGAAACTCCCCCTGACGCACGATGGCCAAACGCGGCGTCATGGCCGTGCCCCGCGGCGCGTCAGCGTCTGACGGCTGGCAATCGAGTTTTTGATTTTCGCGGGCATCGGTGCTCCTTCCCTGGTTGCTTGAGCCTCAGGTTGTAGCAGAGCATGCGGTTACGGTATGTGATCTCGACCACGCAGTGACGGTATCCAGGTCGAAGCGCCGCGAGCCGTGAGCGTTGCGGACGAACACGGCAATGCGCTCGTGTATGATCCAGACCGTTCAGGTGACAAGGTGCGCTATGTTGAAGATCTCCTCTCGCGTGGAAATTCCCGAACAGGAATTGGAGTTCACCGCGATCCGCGCCCAGGGTGCGGGCGGTCAGAATGTCAACAAGGTGTCCAGCGCGATTCAGTTGCGTTTCGATATCCGCGCCTCATCGTTGCCGGAATTCTACAAGGCGCGTTTGCTCGCGCTCAGCGACCAACGCATCACCAAGGACGGCGTGATTGTCATCAAGGCGCAGCAGTTTCGCAGTCAGGAGCAAAATCGCGAGGCGGCGCTCGAACGGTTGCGGATTTTGGTCCAACGCGCCGGCGTGACCTACGCGATCCGTAAACCGACCCGACCCACGCGTTCCTCGGTCGAAAAGCGCCTCGACGCGAAAACCCGCCAGAGCCAAACTAAACGCCTGCGCGGTAAGGTGGACGACTGAGCGCCCGTGAAAACACCCCGCAATCTACTGCGGACGCCCGTGGACGCGGTGTCTTGCGTTGCAAGAGACGCGAAATCGGGTCATGTAGGCCGGCTACACGCCCAGGGTCGCCCTCGCGACGATCGAGGACTTTCTCACGGGATTTAAGCGCATTGACCCGCGCGACTGCCGCGCGGCATGCTGCTTGCACTCAACCGAACCCAGGTCTCGCCATGCAGCTCTTTATCAGTCCGACTTCCCCCTATGTAAGAAAGGTGCGGGTCACCGCGATCGAGAAAGGGTTTGGAAATTCTTTGGTGACCACGCGCTGCGACGCCTATGGCGACGACTCCGCATTGCTCGCCGCCAATCCACTGAGCCGGGTGCCGACGCTGGTGACCGATGCGGGTGAGGCCTTGTTCGATAGCCCGGTGATTTGCGAGTGGCTCGACAGCCAGCGCGCGGAGCCGCGCCTGATCCCGCCTGCCGGCGCGGCGCGCTGGACGGTGTTGCGCGGCCAGGCACTCGCGGACGGGGTGATGGACGATGCCGTCGCCGCGGTGCTCGAACAGCGTAGGCCGGAATCGGTTCGCGATCAGGTCTCGATCACGCGCCACGTCGCCGCGATTAAACGCGCGATCCCGGCGCTGGCGAACGAACGCATGCACTGGCCGGGAGAACTCTCGCTGGCGCATATCGCAACGGCTTGCGCGCTGACCTATCTCGAGTTTCGTCTCCCGGCGCTCGACTGGGGCGCAACCAGTCCACACTTGCGCGAATGGTACGAAGGCTTCGTGCAACGCCCTGCCTTGGTCGCGACCCGCTACGAAGGCGCGGCACGATAGGCGGGGCGGGCGCCGCGCGGCGAGGGCGTTTCCCGTGAGTCGCTGCGCGTCGCCGCATCAATGCCGCGCCGTAGTTGCCTGCCTACCGACACTAGGACTCAAATCCACCCTCGTTAACAACGGCGCGGTAGAACTCGGCGCTGCGTTTCGGGATACGCGCCAGCGTTTGCGGATCGATCCCGATCAGGCCGAAGCGCTTTTCGTAGCCGAAATTCCATTCAAAGTTATCCAGCAGCGACCACGCAAAGTACCCTTTAAGGTCGACCCCGACGGCGATCGCCGCATGCGCGGCGACGAGGTGGCGGCGTAGATAGTCGCTGCGCTGCGAATCGTCGATTCGGCCCCCGCTCGGCGCCGGGTCGGCGAACGCGGCGCCGTTTTCCGTAACGTAAAGCGGGAGTTCGCCGTAGCGATCGCGGACCCATTGCAACACGTCGCTGAGTCCTTGCGGGTAAACCTCCCACCCCATTGCAGTGTGCGGGGCATCTTGCGGCACGCCTGCGGCGTCCACCGGCGCAGCACCCGGGGCATGGCGAACGATACTGCGGGAGTAATAGTTCACGCCGAGAAAATCGAGCGGCCGTTGCAGTGCCGCGTCGGCATCAAAATCGAACTCCGGCGCCCACGCGGCGAAATAGGGCCGTAACGCCTCCGGATAGTGCCCGCGTAACACCGGATCGAGAAACAGTCGGTTCATGTAGGCCTCGGCCCGCGCGCACGCCGCGAGGTCTTCGTCGCGCTCGCTGGCCGGGTACTTCGGCTCCAGATTGACCACCAGCCCGATCTGGTGGCGACCTTCCTCGCGGTAGATCCGCAGCGCGTTGTCGTGGGCTCGAAGCAGATGCCGGGCGACCCAGGGCAGGGCGGCCGGACTGCGCAGACCCGGCGGATGGCTGCCGTTGCGAAACCCGCATTCCATCACGACCCACGGTTCGTTGAGCGTCATCCAGTGGCCGACCCGATCGTCGAGGGCGCGGAACACGCCGGCGGAGTAATCGCCGAAACGCTTCGCCATGTCCGGGTTCATCCAACCGCCGAGATCATCAAGCGCCGCGGGATGATCCCAGTGATAGAGCGTCGCGTAGGGCTGAATTCCGTGTTCGAGCAGGGCATCGACCAACCGCTCATAAAACCCGAGTCCGGCCGGGTTGATCGCGCCGCGGCCATTTGGCTGGACGCGGCTCCAGGCAATACTGAAGCGATAGGCACGCAGGCCCAAGTCGGCCAGCAGCGCGATATCCTCCCGCCAACGGTGGTAGTGATCGCAGGCGATATCGCCGGTGTCGCCGTGCGCAATCCGCCCGGGTGTATGGGAAAAGCGATGCCAGTTACTCGTGCCGGCGCCATCGGCGAGCGGGGCGCCTTCGATCTGATACGCCGAGGTCGCGGCGCCCCAGACGAAATCCGCGGGGAATACGGTGGACATGAACGCGCTCCTGATCTGCATTGAAATTGTGACAACTGCGCTGCCGCGCATGGTTGATCGATCGCTGCACGGCTTGCTTCGCGGCATCCCCGACAGGACGCCGGATCGGCGACCGCGGCGTTATTTCCGGGCTTCGGATTAACCGCCCGCTGGCAATGCGGTATCAATCGCCTGCATTGTGCATGCGCTGCCATCCTCGTTGAACAATCGCAGGTCTTCGGTACGCATTCCGAGCGAGAGCGTTTCGCCCAGCGTAAGCGCCTGTGCGCCGGGCAACCGCGCGACGAGGGGCGGGATCACGCCGGGCACTCGCAGGTGGACGAGGTTTTCGTGGCCGAGAAACTCATTGTGGATCACGGTGGCTTCGAGACCAGTATTGACGGTCGCGACGTACAACCCCTCCGGGCGGATCCCCACGGTGAATATCTGCCCCTCGTGCAGCCGTTCGGCGACACGCGCTTCGAGCGCGCGCATCGGCAACCGCTGCGCGCCGATCAGCAGCGCGGGTTGCGGAATGCGGGAAAATTGCGCTGGCATCAGGTTCATCGGCGGACTGCCGACAAACGCCGCGACGAAGGTGTTGGCCGGATTCAGGTACAACTCGCGCGGCGCGGCGACCTGCTGCAAACGGCCTTGGTCGAGCACCGCGACCCGCTGTCCCAGCGTCATCGCCTCGACCTGGTCGTGGGTGACGTAGATCATCGTGGTGCCGGTACGCTGCTGGAGCTCCGCGATCTCGGCCCGCACCTGAGCGCGCAGTTTCGCATCGAGATTCGACAGCGGCTCGTCGAGCAAAAACACCGCCGGCTCGCGCACCAGCGCCCGTCCCATCGCCACCCGCTGGCGTTGCCCGCCGGAGAGTTGCCGCGGCAGGCGTTCGAGCACCGGCCCGAGTTCGAGCATATCCGCCGCGCGGGCGACCCGGCGCGCGATCTCCGATTTCGCCATGCGCGCCATGCGGAGCGGAAACGTGAGGTTTTCCCGCACCGTCATGGTCGGATAGAGGGCATAGTCCTGAAACACCATCGCGATGTTGCGCGCCTGGGGCGAGAGCGCGTTGACCACCGTATCCCCGATCCGGATCACCCCATTCGAGATCTCCTCGAGGCCGGCCAGCATCCGCAACAAGGTGGACTTACCGCACCCGGACGGCCCGACCAACACCATCAGCTCGCCATCGCCGACTTCGAGCGAAACCTCACGCACCGCGACCGCACCGCCGGGGTAGCGCTTTCCGACCCGATTAAACGCAACCCGCGCCATGCCCTAGTCATCCTCCCAAAAATGCTCCCGCCCCAACACCGGCAGCGCGCGCTGAATAATGGGGTCAGACTCGAAATAGCGCCGCACGACACCGTCCTCAAGATGGTTGGCCAGGGCGAGGAACAGCATGGCCTGATCCAGCGCGAGATATTTATAGGCGACTTCACCGGTTTGGGGATCGACCGCATCGTAAAACCCAAACTCGCCGTAGATCGGGTAGCGCCGCGCAAGCTCGCGCAGGTTCTGCGTAGCGGCCTCCGGCGCGACCGCCAGTGCAAGCGCGGCCGCATGCGGCGTGACCGCGGCGGATGGATAACCTTTGGCCCCGAGCGCCTTCACGCCGTATTCCCCGTAGTTATCGCCGCTCGGCGTTGAACTGGGGGAAAAGCCCCAGACGGGAGAACGCAAGACGGTACGCGCGTACGCCTGCTGCACGCGCACATGCGTCGCGGCGTTGGCGCCCAGGCTGCGCGGTGCGTGTCGCGGTTCATCGAGAACCAGAATCGGCATCAAGGCCTCGAACAGACTGCCGCCCCACGAAGGCACGTAGCGTTCGTCGCCCCACGTGTAATGGCCGCTCATGACTTCGTGGCCGCTGACCTGGCGCAACGCGGGCCCCTGCGGTCGTTGTGACTGCCAGCGAAATTCGGGCGGGAAGCTCCGCACCATGCGAAACCAGTGCGCCGCCGGCACGTCGCCCTTGCCGATCGCGATCACGCTGCCGAGACGGGCCTCGGTAAACAGCAAGCCATAGTGGTATTCGGCGTAGCTCGGCACGTTGACATAGTACCCATGCGACATCAGCTGTTCGACCGGGTCGTAGAAGAACCCGTAGTCCTCGCGCGCGAGCAAGCGATCGATGGATTCACGCAGTTCGGCAAACGCCTGGCGCGCGACGATCAGACCCGCGCTGAGCCAAGCCGAATCGACAAATGAGACGAAATGACTGCTGCGCTCGAGGCTGGTCGTGTCGTAGTAATTGAAGAAGAATCCTGCGTGGGTCTCCAGGCGCTCCAGCGTGGCGAGCACCTGCGTGAGGCGTTCGCGCGCTGCGGCGGCATCGATCAACCCGAGCTCACGCGCAGCCACCACCGCCATCAAATATAAGCCGACGTTCGTGACGTTGGTGTAGTCGCCAATGCGTGAGTCTGTCAGCGCGCTCGAGTCCTTGCCGAACCGGATGGTGTCGAGCGGCAGTCCGTTTTCGCGATCGCGCAGGCCGTCGAGCCCGCGCCAGGTGTCGCTCGCGACCCGCCGCAGAAAGCGCTGGTCGTCGCCGTCCAGTTCCTCGGGTTGGCGCAACAGCCGTTCCGGCCACGCCCGTAATCGCGCCTTGAGCAGGGGCTTCGCCGCCTCAGCGCCGCCTGCCGCCGCCTCCCACGCCTGTTTTCGCACCGGTTCGAGTCGATCATGCGCGCTGGGTCCGGGATTGCCGGTGCGCACCAGGGCAAAGTCGTCGAAACAGTAACTGCCAGCGCGGTGTGCGGTGCGGCGCGATTGCAAGTTGATCACCAGCGCTTCGAGCTCGCTAAAGTCAGAAAGTCCGGTAAAGCGCGTGAGGGGGATGCGCAGGTGTTGCCACTGTCCGGTGACGCCTTCGACGACCGTGCTGCCGCGTTGGGACAGGCCGGCAATCGCCGGATCCGGCCGATGAAGCTCGAGTTTGAACGGCGCCGGTGGGTCGCCGCTGCCCCGAACCCAAAATGCGAGGTGATCGAAGGCGCGCCCATCGGCGTCATTCAGCCAGGCGCGAAACCCCAGCTGCGCCGGCTCGTCGCTCGCGAAACCGTAGCTTACACGCAAGGTTGGCGTGCCTCCCGGCGTTCGAGGCGGGCAATCGAGTGCCGCACCGACACGATTGCCGGCGCGTGGCGGCCATGCCTCCCAGACCTCGCCAAGGGATTGGATCGACGCGCCGGCCAAGGCGAGTAGCGACATTTCGGTCGGCGCCTCCGGCTCGGATCGCGTACCTGCGGCGGCTGGCGCGACGTGGCCAAGCGCGGCGGCAACCAACAGCACCCATCCAATGCGAACCGAACTTAAACCCTTGGCGAGCACCAACGCGTGTCGCCAATCTGGCCGTGAGGGGCGCGAATCGACTCGGCACCTCCAGCCAATTGTGAGCCGGAAAGAACGCGCGTTCGCCGCGTACTCGCACAGGGTCTTGATTCCGGGTTTCATTGGCGTTGCGATAGCGGGATTACCTCGTAGGGTGCGGCTGACGATCACTCGTGGGGGCTCACGGACCCGGCCGCCGCGTGAGTCCGGGGGGGTGGTTTTAGCCGTCGATTCAACCAGCGGCGTAGCGACCCGACCGGCAGGTATTCGCCGGTGACCAGAAAATTCAGCGCATTCGCGTTGAACAGCAGCAGTGATTGCTCGAATCGGCTGCGCTGGTTGCCACAAAAGAGCAGCCGGTCGCCCGCTCGAAGCGCGAGCGCGTCGTCGGGCAGCAGGAATTCATCGAGGCCGCGCTGCAGCAACAGCGGGAAGCAGGCATTGCGCCGCGCCGCATCGCCAACCTGGAGTTGCAGATGATACGCGCTCACAGCGGTGCCTTGCCGTAGCAGCTCGCTCACCGCCGATTCGGTGTTGCTGCCGACCTCGACATCCCAGAGTTCGGGCACGGTCTCGCCGACCACGGCGCTGATCCGGCTTAACAATTCGTTTGCCCAATCATTGCTGTAGCTGCGGGACAAAACGAAAAAACGAGTCAGCAACGGGGTGGTCAGTCGGGCCAGAAACTCCTGCGCGAGGATATCGCTCGGCTGCATCGTGATCTCGGCGCCGAAACTCTCGAACAGCGCATCGTGGGCGCGCAGATTCTGTCGTAAAACGACAAACAGGTCCGGACGCAGCTCGCGCGCGGTCATCACGATGGAGAGATTGTCGATATCGTGATTGGTTCCGGCCACGATGCCGACAGCGTCGCTGATTCCAGCGCTGCGTAGCGTTTCCGCATCGGTGCCGCGGCCGAAGATGCACTCGTGGCAACCGGTCGAGCGGGGATCCATTTCGATGATGACGGTCTCGAGACCCTCCTGTTCGAGATTGCGTACCACTGCTTTGCCGAATCGACCGTAGCCACAAACGATCCATTTGCCGCGCGGCGGATGCAGCGGGGGTTCGAGCGCCGTATCGGGGACTCCGGTCAGCCAGTCGTAAAGTAGATAGTGGCTGGGGGCATGCATCGCCATCGCGAGGTGCTCGCCGAACACCTCGAACGGGTTGATGATCGTCTCGGTGCCGAACGATTCCATATTCCGCGCCACCTCGAGGGTGTCGGTTCGGCACAGCACCGGCAGTCGCGGCCGCAGCAGTTTAGCGGTGACCGCAACCGCGAGATTGGCCTGATCGTCGTTGGTGAGCCCTACTACCGCATGGCAGTTGCGATGCTGTAAGCCCGCGGCAAGCAAAGATTCGGGCAGGCGGGCATCGGCTTCGAGCGCGGGGACGTCGCGGTGGTGGTCGCCAAACCCCACCGCGTTGACGCGATCAGGGTTGGTGTCGAGGGTCGCCACCCGCCACCCGCGGGCGTCAAGCGCGTCGATCAGGCTGCTTCCAGCCTCGCCGCAGCCGCATACCAGGTAGAACGGACTGCGCATCGCGCGCACCTTGCGGGTGAACGCGTGCGCGGCGAAGACCCGCCGCAATGCCGGATCTTGCGCCAGCGTCAGCACCTTGCCGATTCCGTAGAGCCAGGCGATAACGGTGAGGTAGATCGAGAGCGTCATCCACCCGCGCTGGGCATTGGAGAATGCATGCGGCACCTCGCCGAAGCCAATCGTGGTCGCGGTGTAACTCAGAATGTAAAAGGCGTGGAAAAAGCTCAATCGGGTCGGTTGGCCCTGTTCGTCCACGCCGGGAATCAATACCAGGCCTAGCAAAGAGATGGCATAGCTCAAGATCAACACGATCAGCGGCGTGCGCATTCGCCGCCAGATCAGGAAAAACGCGGTGCCAAGTGCGCTGCCGTGCATCAGCGGTGAAACAGGGTGGTCTCGGCGGTGAGCAGAACCACGGATAACACGTTGGCCAACAAGGCGCCACCCGCGAGTGAGACGATGCTCGACATGGCGTGCGCATCGAGGCCGGTGGCGGAAATATGCACCACGAAACCCCAAACGATCGCCGCCGCGATCAATTGCAGATCGGCAACCAGACTACTGGCGAGGTGAATCGCGCCGATCTGGGTTCGATCACCGAATTTCAGGATGGTGGCAATCAGGTTAACCACGATGGCGGCGAACAACTCATAGATGTTGTGATGGTCGGGATTGTCGATATCACCGATAAAAAACCCGAAATTCAGGGTCATCGCGAGGATGATAAAGAATCCGAATATGACTTTTTCGAGGTTCATTCGCACCCGCCGATTCGTTTCAAGCAATGCGGCGCAGTCTCGAACAGACGCGCCATGAAGGCAATAGCGCGGGATCGGGCTTGGGCCGTCATTTGGCCGCGCAGGGGTTCGCTGCCGCGACGCGGTTTGGCGGTTATGATGGGCAACCTATCGAATGCGCGAGGTCTATTCATCATGGCAACCGCTCCTATCGACACCATCACTGATCCCGCCGCAATCAACGAGTTCTGGTTCTCGGCGCGAGTTCGTCCGCTATGGTTCAATTCAACTGCCGTCTTCGATGCCGAACTGATTGCGCATTATCAAACAACTTGGGAAGCTGCGCGTAGCGGCCGGCTGGCGTCCTGGGAGTCGACACCCGCCGGTGCGCTCGCGCTGGTCATCGTGCTCGATCAGCTTCCGCTCAACATGTTTCGCGGCACGGCGCAGGGTTTCGCGACCGAACAGGCAGCGCGCGAGGTTGCCGCACGGGCTATCGAGCGAGGCGATGATCAGGCGCTCGATCACGCCGGACGAGCATTTTTATATCTGCCGTTCATGCACAGCGAGGACCTCGTGGATCAGGATCGCTCGGTTGCGTTATTCGAAGCGGCGGGACTGCTCGAGAACTTACGCTTTGCCCGCCACCACCGCGAGATCATTCAACGCTTTGGGCGCTTTCCACATCGCAACGCGATCCTCGGGCGCCCGAGTACGCCGGGCGAACTCGCCTATCTCAGTTCGCCGCAAGCATTTCACGGATAATACATACAACATTAATATATATGCGTAGGATATTGATAATTAAATGTGGGACTAAACTTCCAGCACTTTCTCAAGTACCGGGCGACTTCGAAGACTGGATCCTGAACGGGATGGCGCTCGGCAAGGCGCCAGCAGTGACGGCCGCGGTGCACAGCGACGGCAAGCTCCCGCCGCCGGAGTCGGTGCGGGGGATCGTCATAACCGGATCTTCGGCGATGGTGACCGATAACTTACCCTGGATCGATCGCACCCGCACGTGGTTGACCGAAGCGCTGGCGCAATCGATTCCGACGCTCGGGATCTGCTTCGGTCATCAACTGCTGGCCCAAGCGCTTGGCGGACGGGTCGACTACAACCCGACGGGGATCGAAGTCGGCACCATTCGCCTTCGACTGGCGGACGATGTCGGATTCGATCCACTGTTTCATGGTCTAGCGCGCGAGTTGTCGGTGCAGGCAAGCCATCGCCAAGCCGTGATGACGTTGCCTCCGGAGGCGGTACGGTTGGCGTCGAGCGATCTCGATCCCAATCACGCGTTTCGGTATCGCCGGCATGCCTGGGGTTTGCAGTTTCACCCGGAGTTCTCACACGCGGCGGTCAAAGGCTATATCGAAAATTATCGTGATCAACTAGATAGGACAGAAACTTCCACCGAAAAGTTACTCGATGGCAGTGCCGAATCGCCAGTCGGAGCTACACTTTTAAAGCGCTTCTTCACCGTGATTGACGAGACGGTACGACCTTCAACGAGCTGAGGTATCCGGTAGTCCACTAGCGAAAACGCCGGCGTGAAGCCGGCGTTTTCGTGTGAGGCCGAACTAGATCAGCATCGGCAACTCACCTTGACTGTCAAGCACCTCTTGCGGCGGGCTGGAAAGCCACATCTGGTACAGCGAAATCACAAACTGCGCGGCGAACGACATGCCCATCAACGCACCGCTGATAATCACCACCCATGCAAAGCCGGGAATCATCTTGGTGAGATACCACGAGAAAATGTCGGTCAGGATCGCCAGGAACGGGACCGCGATGATCACGCACTTCAGCCACAGCGGACGCATAAAGGCATGCGTGAAGATCGAGCTGACGATGAAGAAGATGAAAGTGATTCCAAACAAGTGGATGTGGGAAACGCGGACCAGGGTCGCGATCGAGGCACCGGTGTCGCGTTCGATGAGCGGCGCAATATCGTCCCACTTCGAGAGGTTGGGGAGATGCGGGTTCGCCCCGTCATGGCAGGCGAGGCAGCGCGACTCGAAAATCGGCTTGATACGTTCGTCAAAGGTTGCTTGGCTACCGTCGGCCGAGGCCCAGCCGATCACGGTGCCGCGCTCGCTGTCGGGCAACATCGAGCGCATCGGGCCCCGTAGCGACGACTCAAGACGACTGCCTTCAGGATTGCCGCTGTAGGCGATGCGGATATCCTCGGCTGAAAGCATTGGTTCGCCGTCGCGGCCGTGGTGGACTTCCCAGACCTGGATCATCGCAAACAGGTAGCCGGTGCCGAGTACCAGTAAGGTCAGCGTGAATACCAGACGGATCGAGAGCGGCAGATGGCTGAAGTGGACAAACCTCACCGTTCGGGTGGCGGCAGTGCTCATAGAATTTCCTCAAGTTGTCATGCGAAAACCGGGCCTCGCGCGGAAGCCTGGGACGGGTAAGCAGCGCAAGTATATCGTAACCTGCTTATATACGGATAATCCGGCCGGAAGGGATTGACGTAAGTCAAGCGACGGGGGATCCGACTACGGTCGGTGCAATGCCCCGACCGCGGGCATAATTCTACTGCGCTGTCGGTTCCGCAAGGATTAAGGCTAGTTCAGTCACACCGAATGCCCTTGTGCTGATCTTTTCATCCGTTGGCTGGGTTGTGGGTATTTCGTAAACTGGGCGCGCTGATCTGAAACGACGTCGACCCGGTTCGAGCCAAAGGGTGATCCCGATGCGGTATGACGCGATTCAGGATTGTCTCAGAGCGCCGATTGCGCCGCGGTTGCACCGGACATTATCTGGGCCGCAGTGGATGTCTCGCCGCCGATCAAGCTCTGGTTCCAAGTCCGAGTGGCATGCGGTGGGGAATACCCAGTAGGATGCGGTTTCCGCCGACGCAGCGAGAGAGCACAGACATGAACCCTGCGGTTGAGGTCCATTTAGGCGACGCGCTCGCGCGCTATCACTTCGGGGCAGAACACCCGTTCGGAGAGTATCGCTACTCGGCCTTCGCGAATGCCTTTCACCGCAGCGGTCTGGCCGATAAAGTGCATCTCGAAGCGCCGGCCGTGCCGGCAACGGATGCGGCGCTGGGGCTGTTCCACACGGAGGCCTACATTGCGCGGGTACGCCAACAGTCGTTGCGCGGCGAGGGCTATCTCGATGGCGGCGATACGCCGGCGTTCACGGGGGTATATGAAGCCGCGGCGACGGTCGTGGGCACCGCTTTGAATGCGGCGCATCGACTGATTCACGGCCCTGCCAAACGGGCGTTCGTGCCGGTCGGCGGTTTGCATCACGCGCGCCGCGACAGCGCGTCGGGTTTTTGTGTGTTCAACGATTGCGCGATCGTGATCGAGGCCTTACGGCGCTGGTATGGCGTTCACACCGTCGCCTACGTCGATATCGATGCACACCACGGCGATGGCGTCTTCTACGCCTTCGAATCCGATCCCGAGTTGATCTTTGCCGATCTGCACGAAGACGGACGCTACCTCTATCCGGGTAGCGGCGCTTTTGAGGAAACCGGCGCCGGCGCCGCCAAGGGTACCAAGCTCAATATTCCGATGCCACCGTATTCGGACGATTCCGCGTTTCTCGAAATCTGGCCCGACGTGATCCGGTTCCTGGAACGCCACAAGCCAGAATTCGTGATCCTGCAATGCGGCGTCGACAGCCTGCGCGACGATCC
The DNA here is from genome assembly GCA_964620675.1 of uncultured Thiotrichales bacterium. Classification (GTDB taxonomy): domain Bacteria; phylum Pseudomonadota; class Gammaproteobacteria; order UWMA-0217; family UWMA-0217; genus CAYSFW01. Next base: position 46,879 of record CAZUJU010000003.1, read on the forward strand.
ACTGACCCACCTCCAGTACTCGCCGCACCCGCACGCGCACGCGACCGCGACCTTGTGCCAACTCGCCGACCGCCATGCCGGCGGACGCCTGCTCGCGCTCGGCGGTGGCGGCTACAACCCGGATAATATCGCCGCGGGCTGGACCGCCGTGGTGCGGTCACTGGTCGAGTCGACGCCGGCATGAGCCGACCCACTAATAACGATCCGGATTCCCCGCTTGAACTGCCGCGGGTACCGGGCGTGTACCTGCTCTGGTTGCGCGCGGACGGGCACCGGCGCCTGCGGGTGGGCGCGCTCGGTGAATTCCGGGCCATTACGCCTACGTCGGCAGTGCGCGCGGTCACGGCGGGCTGGCGGCGCGGGCGGGGCGACACCTGCGCCGAGACAAGGCCTTGCGCTGGCATATCGACTATCTGCGCGCGGTGACCGAGCCAGCGGCGTTGTGGTTCTGTGCGTCGCGCCAAGCGCTCCAAACGGATTGGGCGGCGCAGCTCGCGCGGCTCGCGCAGGTCGAGATCCCGCTGCGCGGATTCGGCGCGAGCGACAGTCGCGCGGTCGCGCATCTCGCGTACTTTCGCGATCCGCCCGACGCGGCACGGTTTGCCGAATTTACGCGCAGTTTAGGCGCGACCCATCCGCCCCTGCGGCGTCTGGCGCTGATCACGTGAGCGACCGCACGCCCGGACCGCGCAAGGGCAGGGGTGCTGTCGGCAACCCCGCGAATCGTTTTCATGCCCACTCATTAACCCCCTTCGACGACGGCTGGGGGACGCTTGAAACGCCTGCGACACCACTCAAGACCACCTTGGACATTGACCGCAGCCGCACCGTCATCGCCTACAACCAGTCGCCGGATGTGCCGTTCGATCGTTCGCTCAACCCCTACCGCGGCTGCGAACACGGCTGCATTTACTGCTTTGCGCGTCCCAGTCATGCCTAACTGGACCTCTCGCCGGGACTCGATTTCGAGACCCGTCTGTTTTACAAGCCCGACGCCCCGGCCCAATTGCGCGCCGAGCTCGCGCATCCGCGCTATCGCTGCGCCCCGCTCGTGCTCGGGATCAATACCGACGCCTATCAGCCCATCGAGCGCAAACTCGGGTTGACGCGGCAGTTGCTCGAAGTGCTGGTGGCGGCACGCCACCCGGTCAGTCTGATCACAAAATCCGCGCTGATCGAGCGCGATCTAGACCTGTTGGGCGCGCTCGCGCGGGATCACCTGATTCAGGTCCAGATCAGCCTCACCACGCTCGATCACTCGCTTGCGCGCCACCTCGAACCGCGCGCGACCGCGCCCTTGCGCCGCCTGGAAACGATCCAACGCCTGCGCGAGGCAGGTATTCCGGTCGGGATTTTACTGGCGCCGGTGATCCCGTTCTTGAACGACGCCGAGTTGGAACGGATCCTCGAACGGACCCGAGCCGCCGGGGCGCTCGATGCCGGCTACGTGTTCATCCGCCTACCACGCGAGGTGGCCACGCTGTTCACCGATTGGTTGCGCGCGCACTACCCACTCAAGGCCAATCGGGTGCTCGAACGCATTCATGACGCCCACGGCGGCCGCGATTACGAGAGCGAATTCGGCACCCGGATGCGCGGGCGCGGCGTTTACGCCGACTTGATTGCCGCGCGATTTCGCACCGCCCACCGCCGGCTCGAATTTCCCGGCATGCCCGCACTGGATTGCAGCGCTTTCGAGCCACCCGCGCCACGAGGCCCACAGCTATCGCTTTTCTGACCCGGTGATACCGGGTTTCGCAGCGCAATTGAGCCCAACAGGCCACCCGCGAAGGTGTGCCGGGTGAAATCGTGATTGCCGCGACATACCGATATTTCGCGGCAGGACACTTGCTTCATTCGCTAAGACCGGGGTAGCGTGCGCGGCGTTTTGAATCTGAATTCGGGAGTTCCACTCATGGCATCCAAACCTTCGCTCATCGCCGTGACGACGCTGGTCGCGGCCTTGCTCGCCGGCTGTGCCGGGCACGATGACCCCTATTCGCTGGCCGCGACCGACGCGCGCGCGGCGATGGAATCCGGGCAGTTAACCCTGATCGACATCCGTCGACCGGAGGAATGGCGCCAGACCGGGGTCGCGGCAGGCTCGTTGCGCATCAATATGGTTCACCCGCGCGGCCCGGAAGGGTTCGTCGCCGAGGTACTAACACGGCTCGACGGCAACAAGGACGCACCGATCGGTTTGATCTGCCGCACCGGCAACCGCACCGCTCAGGCTCGCCAATGGCTTCAGCAGCGCGGATTCACGCAGGTCTACCATGTCGGTGAAGGGATGGCTGGAAGCCGTTCCGGACCGGGCTGGCTGGCGCGCGGACTGCCAACCGAACCCTGCCGGGTGTGCTGATCGCAAGCGGGACGGTTTTACCCGTGGCGGTCTGCTAAAGTCGGAGGTCCGAGACCCGAATGGAGAGCGAAGATGCGCGCCGTTTTAATGACCGAGATGGGGGGACCCGAGGTGCTGAAATCGGCCGAGATCCCCGAACCCGAACTTCGCACCGCCAGCGACATCAAGGTGCGTCTCGCCGGCGCCGGGGTCAACCCGGTCGACACCAAGATCCGCGCTCGAGGGGTGTTCTCGACGGATCCGCTGCCGGCGGTGCTGGGCTGCGACGGTGCGGGCGAAGTGGTGGCGGTTGGCGCGGCGGTGACCCGGTTCAAGCCGGGCGATCCGGTCTGGTTCTGTCACGGCGGACTGGGCTCGGAGCAAGGTAACTACGCGGAATTCAATGTCCTCGACCAACGCTGGGCAGCCCGGCGTCCGGCCGCGATCGATGCGGTCACCGCGGCGGCTGGACCGCTGGTCCTCATCACCGCCTGGAATGCGTTGTTCGAAAAGGGAGGCTTACGCGAAGGTCAAAGCGTGTTGATCCACGCTGGCGCGGGCGGGGTGGGACATGTCGCGATCCAACTTGCGAAACACGTCGGGGCGCGGGTTTGTACCACGGTCGGTAGCCTGGAAAAGGAGCAGTTTGTGCGTGCCCTCGGCGCAGACCGCGTGATTCACTATCCGCGCGAGGACGTGGCGCAAGCCGTGCTCGACTGGACCGATGGCGAGGGGGTCGACCTTGCGCTCGAATCCGTCGGCCCCGAGGTGTTTCGGCAAAGTATCCCCGCGGTGCGGCATTTCGGCCGCCTGATCACGCTGCTCGATCCGGGTTTGAATATGGACTGGAAAGAAGCACGCATTCGCAATCTCATGATTGGCTTTGAACTGATGCTAACGCCGATGCTGCGTAATCTCGCCGCGGCGCGTGATCGTCATGTCGAAATCCTCGATGCCTGCGCCGGGATGATCGACGCCGGGCAACTGCGGCTCGAGGTTTCCTATCGGCTGCCGCTCAATGCGGCAAGCGAGGCGCATCGGCATATCGAATCCGGCCGCACGACCGGGAAACTGGTGTTGGAGATCTGATGAGTTCAGACCTGAACGAGCGCGTCTGCCCCGCGCCGGATCAAGCCGCGGGACGTTACTTGGCAAGGGGCGCGCGATACCCGTGTCAGGTTGGGAGAGTCGCGCGACCGTGATGGCGTCGCCGCGAAGCCGGATCGCGCGGGGCGGACCCACCAGCATCCGAGCGGAAGATTGCGATCGCGATTGTGATTGAACCTGGCACGACTCGCACCGTGACGGCGCGAGTCGCTGAGCGGTCGTGGGTCACGCGCCCGATGTCGCCATCTTCAAAATATTTCCTTTAAAAATAGCTGCATCTGCGCCCAGGAGCGCTGATCAGCAGATGCGTCGTATTTCAGCGCATCCATTCCCATTTTGTCCGCACCGGGATTGGTGAAGCCGTGCTTGGCGCCGCCGTAGCTTACGAACTGCCAATCGGCCCCGGCTTTTTCGAGCGCGGCCTGAAATTGCTGGACCCGCTCGGCCGGAACGAAACTGTCAGCGGCACCGTGGGCGATAAAGATACGGGATTTGATGTGCTTGCCTTGTTCGTCGGTTGCCGGCGGTAACGAGCCGTGAAAGCTGGCGACACCCTTGAGGTCGGCGCCCGCGTAGGCCATTTGCATCACGGTTGCACCACCGAAACAGTAGCCGATCGCCGCCGTCTTGCCCGGATCCACCAATGGGCTTTTCTTGAGCTGCGCCAAACCGCTCATGGCGCGTGCCTGCCATTGCGCCTGATTCGCGGTGATCTGTTGCATCCAGCCTTTGGCCTCGTCGGCGTGCTCGGTGGCCTTGCCCGCGCCATACATGTCGGCCGCGAACGCGACGTAGCCGAGTTCGGCGAGCATCTCGGCGCGCTTACGCACATAGTCGTTCAGGCCCCACCATTCGTGCACCACCATGACGCCGGGCCGCGCGCCCTGCACCGCGTCGTCGTAGTAGAGGTAGCCGGTGAGTTGGGCGTCACCGTCGCGGTACTCGATCTTCTCGCTTTTGACCGCGGCTTGCGCCTGGATCGCCACCATCGCGCCGGACAGTACCAGCGCGCTCAGCAAGTGTTTCAGCATGCCTGTATCTCCGTTGGGTTGAAGTGACCGGGAGTTTAGCATCGCGGTGGCGCGCGGCACGTGAGTCCCTATAATGGGCGGCGACACGCTGCGGAATAGATACTTAATGAGTCTGCGCAATGCTCGCCATCCACGAGGTCTGTACGTTCTGTTCTTCACGGAAATGTGGGAACGTTTCAGCTATTACGGGATGCGGGCGCTCCTGGTGTTGTATCTCGTCAATGGCATGGAGGTGTCGCGCGAGAGCGCGCTCGGTATCTACGCCGCTTACACTGCGCTGGTTTATCTGACGCCGATATTGGGTGGTTACTTCGCTGATCGCTGGCTTGGTCAACGGGTCGCGGTGGTGATCGGCGGGATCGTCATGGCGATGGGACATTTCGCGATGGCGTTCGACGGCCTGCTCTACTACGGCCTCGGTCTGGTGGTTACGGGCAACGGCTTTTTCAAGCCGAATGTGTCGACGATGGTGGGCCGGCTCTACGAGCAGGATGACACTCGGCGCGATGGCGGTTATACGATTTTCTATATGGGGATCAACCTCGGTGCGTTTCTCGCGCCGCTGGTGTGCGGAACGCTCGGGGAAAAACTTGGTTGGCATTACGGGTTCGCCGCCGCCGGCGTGGGCATGCTGATCGGGCTGGTGGTGTTCCTGCGCGGGCAGCACGCGCTGGGATTTAGCGAAAACGGTCGCGCGGGTGCAGGTCTTAATCGGATCGAGTGGCTGGTGGTTGTCGCGGTCAGTCTGATTTCAGTGCTGGTGGTGAGTTTCTTTGTGTATACCGGGCCGATGATCGCGGCCGGCTGGCGAACCCTCGACGATCCGACCCGGGCCCTGCTGATCGTCGGTGTGTTGGGGCTGATCCTGTTGCCGGGAAAACTGCGTAAGAGCACCGCGCCAAACCCGCTGAGCTGGGACGACTACAAGCGGATTCTGGCGATCTTCGTGCTTGGGGTGTTCGTGGTGTTTTTCTGGATGGGCTTCGAGCAGGCCGGCGGCACCATGAATCTGTTCGCCGATCAGCATACCGACCGTGAGATCCTCGGCTGGCTCATGCCGGCGTCGTATTTCCAGTCGCTTAATCCGCTGATGATTTTATTGCTCGCGCCGGTGTTTTCGATCGTGTTCGTCTGGATGGATCGTACCCGCTTGGGGATGTCGGCTCCGGTAAAGATGGCGCTAGGTATGATCATTCTCGGGCTTGGATTTGTGGTGTTGGCGATCGCGGACGAGCGCGCGGCGGAGTTCGGTCAGGTCAGCCCATTGTGGTTGGTCGGGGTTTATCTGCTGCACACGGTTGGGGAGCTCTTTTTGTCACCGATTGGTCTGTCGATGGTCAGCCGACTCGCGCCGGTGCAGCTGGCATCTTTGCTGATGGGAGTCTGGTTTACCGCGGTCGCGATCGCCAACTATCTCGCCGGGTCGCTGGAGCGACTGCTCGCCGACAGCGGTACGTCGCTGTACTGGTTTCTGGTCTCCAGCTCGATCGGCGCGGGGGTGGCGCTCTTGCTGTTGACGCCGTTGATAAAGTATCTAATGGGAAATCGGGCATGACAGTTCGCATGTTCGGCCTCTGATTTCCGAGTGAAAGTAACAAAAACAAGTCTTCCGAGCTCTGATCATACGGCGTTTAGTTTTAATTATATTAATAAAAAACATAACGTTAACTGAATTTTAGTAAAAATAAACAGCCCTTCCATTAGTATTCTTGAATTTGTCACCAACGAGCGTTTGAACTACGCTCGTCAATATGCTTAAAGACACCAAAACCCACATTATGGACGTCGCCGAAGCCCTGTTTGCGAAGCAGGGTTTCAAGGCCTGCTCCCTGCGCACCATCACCCAGGAGGCCGAGGTCAATCTGGCGGCGGTGAACTACCATTTCGGCTCCAAGGAACGCCTGCTCGAGGCGATTTACGCGCGCAGGATCAATCCGATGAATGCCGAGCGAATGCAGCGTCTGCATCAATTGCGCACGCAGTATGCTGATCAGACGATCCCGGTCATCGCGCTGGCGCGGGCGTTTGTCGAGCCGGCGCTGCGCTTGAGTCGCGAGGCCCGGCAACAGCAGTTCATTCGCCTGCTCGGGCGCTGCTATCTCGAACCGTCACTCGGCGTGCAACGCAACATTCGCGCGCTGTTCGATGAAGTGGTCAACAATTTCAAGGATGCGTTCGCTGCCAGTTTGCCCGAACTCTCCCGCGAAGAGTTGTACTGGCGCTTGCATTTCATGGTGGGTGTGCTGGCGTACTGTATGGCAGGTACAGACATGATGCGGGTGATTGCTTCCAGTCATCTGAGTAACGGTCACGACACTGAGTTATTGGTGGATCGGTTGGTTGGATTCATCTGCCACGGGTTGAGCGGTGAGCGCGGCGC
>CAZUJU010000003.1:53837-114009 GCA_964620675.1 uncultured Thiotrichales bacterium
GCGGCTGGAGGAGGGCGTGACGGAGGGCGTGACGGAGGCCATGCCGTCGGAGCCGAGGCGGCATCGATTGAATAGCTAGACCACCACGGGAGAACCGTCATGAATGCGTGGTTCGGATTACTTGTCGGAGCGGGGTTGTTGGTCGGAATCGCGCGTACGACGTGGCCGGCTTGGGTCTGGTTTGTCTTGGCGGGTTTTGGACTTGCCGCCGGCGCGTTACTCGGCATTTTCGGCATCGTGAGCGCGCTGGTTGTTGGCGCCATGCTCGTCGCGCTGGCCGCCGTCGCGCTGGTGGCACCGCTGCGGCGGCGCGCCTTGAGTCAACCGGTGTTGGCGTGGGTGAAACATAATTTGCCGCCGCTGTCGGCGACGGAACGCACGGCCATCGAGGCCGGCACGGTGGGTTGGGATGCCGAACTGTTTCGTGGCCAACCCGATTTCGAAAAATTGTTGGCGCTGCCGCGTCCACGACTCTCGCCGGAGGAGCGGGCGTTCCTCGATGGTCCGGTCGAGGAACTGTGTCGCCGCATCGATGACTGGCACATCACCCATGATCTGAATCGCCTGCCCGACGAGCTTTGGACGTTGATCAAACGCGAGGGTTTCCTCGGCATGATCATTCCCAAGGCGCACGGCGGCTTGGGATTTTCCGCGCTTGGCCATTCGCAGGTGGTGATGAAGCTCGCCAGTCGCAGCGTCAGCGTTGCGGTGAGTGTGATGGTGCCGAACTCACTTGGACCGGCCGAATTGTTGCTGCACTACGGAACCCCGGCGCAGAAGAGTTACTATCTGCCGCGCCTCGCCCGCGGTGAGGAAATTCCGTGCTTTGCGCTGACCGGACCCGAGGCCGGCTCCGACGCCAGCGCGATTCCGGATTTCGGCATCGTGTGTCGCGGATTGCACGAGGGCAGGGAGGTACTCGGCCTGCGCCTGACTTGGGACAAGCGCTACATCACGCTGGGACCGATCGCAACGCTGTTGGGTTTGGCATTTCGCGCCCATGACCCCGAGCACTTACTTGGCGACGATGAAGACCTCGGCATCACCTGTGCATTGATCCCGACGTCGACGCCGGGGATCGAGATCGGTGAGCGACATTATCCCCTAAACGCTGCGTTCATGAATGGGCCTAACCGCGGTCGCGATGTCTTCATTCCGCTCGACTGGGTAATCGGTGGTGCGGCCGGCGTCGGCGATGGCTGGCGGATGTTGATGGAATCGCTCGCGGCCGGACGTGGGATTTCATTACCCGCCTTGAGCGTCGCCGGTGCCAAGCACTGCAGCCTTAGCACCGGCGCCTACGCGCGGGTTCGCAAGCAGTTCCGTCTGCCGATCGGCAAGTTCGAAGGGGTCGAAGAGGTTTTGGCGCGCATCGGCGGCCTGACTTACATGATGGATGCAGCCCGCACGCTGACGACAACCGCGCTGGATCAAGGCGAGAAACCGGCCGTGGTATCGGCAATCCTCAAATATCAACTCACCGAGATGATGCGGCAAGTCGTCAACGACGCGATGGACGTACACGGAGGCCGCGGCATCTGCATGGGGCCGAGTAATTATCTGGCGCGAACCTATCAATCATTGCCGATCAGCATCACGGTGGAGGGCGCCAATATCCTCGCCCGCAGCATGATCATCTTCGGTCAGGGTGCGATTCGCTGTCATCCCTATCTGATTCACGAGATCGAAGCCGCGCACGAAGCCGATCCGGCGCGCGCCGTAACGAATTTCGACGCCACGTTGATCCGCCACGTTGGCTACGCGGTGCGCAACGCCGCACGTGCCTTGGTCTACGGTCTGAGCGGTGCTCGCCTGGCACCCGCGCCGGCGGCGGTTGCATTGCCGCAGTACTATCGGCAACTCGGGCGTTACGCCAGCGCCTTTGCACTGACCGCCGATGCGGCATTGCTGACGTTCGGCGGCAACCTGAAGCGGCGCGAAAAGATCTCCGGTCGTTTCGCCGACGCGCTGGGATTTCTGTATCTCACCTCGGCGGTGTTGAAGCGGCACGAAGATCAGGGTCGCCCAGTGGCTGATCGCGCCTTCGTCGACTGGGCCATGGAGTACGGGAATTATCGGATTCAGGAGGCGCTTGACGGCGTCATCCGCCACTTTCCGATCGCGCCGGCGCGCTGGCTGCTGCGCGCGCTGGTCTTTCCACTTGGGCGTTGGCAACATCCGCCGCGCGACGAGTTGGGACGGGCGATCGCGGCCGTGCTGATGGAGCCCGGAGAAGATCGTGATCGCCTGTGCGACGGCATTTTCCGCACCGATGATCCGGGCGATATCACCGGGCGCATCGAAGCCGCGCTGAGCGCGACGCTGGCGGCCGAACCGATTGAGCGTCGTCTGGCCGAGCGCGGGATCAAACCACAACTCGGCGAATCACGGCGCCGATGGCTGGAAGGCCTGGCGGCGCGTGGACTGGTTTCGGAAGCTGAAGCCGAGGTGTTACTTCAGGCTCAGCAACAGATTCACGACGCCATTGCGGTCGACGCGTTTCCAGCAACGCTCGGCAATGCGAACCCGATAGAGGTAGACTCACATGAACAAGCCGCTTGACCTCACGGCAACCCGGCTCGACACCACCTCAGACGCGACTGCCTCAATGAATACGCAGATGCTCGCGCGCACGCAACCTCAAGAACAAGCCGGTCTCGATTACATTCCGGCCGCGCAGATGGACACGCTCCACGCGCTCTTTCGCGCCCGCGTGGCACGCTCGCCGGAAAAAATCGCCTACCGGCAGTTCGATCCGCAAACAAACCAATGGCTGAGCTATCGCTGGCGAGAAATTGACGAACGCGTGCAACACTGGCGCCGGCGTTTCGCGAGCGAAGGGCTGACTGTGGGTGACCGCGTCGCGATCCGCCATACCAACGGGATCAACTGGGTCATATTCGATCAGGCGGCACTCTCGCTGGGTCTGGTCACCGTGCCGCTCTACGTCGACGATCGTCCAGACAACGTCGCCTATGTCATTGAGGATTCGGGTGCACGGCTGGTCTATCTGGAACACGCCGAGCAGTGGAACAGCCAGCTTAGTGCATCGCAACCGTTGCAAACGCCGATCCGCATCGTGGTTGAACGGGACACCCCGGAGGCTCCACTCGATCGCGGCGACCCCCGGGTCAAGACCCTGGCCGAGTGGCTCGAAGCGCCCGCGACGGGGCGCGAATTGCCGATCGCGTGCACCGCCGACGGGCTGGCCTCGATCGTGTATACCTCGGGGACCACCGGGCGGCCGAAGGGTGTGATGCTGACCCACGCCAATATCGCGTCCAACGTGCGCGGCGGCCTGAGCAGCGTGAGTCTCTACGCGACCGACTCGCTGCTGTCATTTCTGCCGATGTCGCACACCCTGGAACGAACCGCCGGCTACTACATGCCGATCATGTCCGGCTCCGAGGTGATTTTCGCGCGCTCGGTGGCGGAACTCGCCGAAGATCTGGTTAACCACAAGCCCACGGTGCTGATTTCGGTGCCACGGATTTACGAACGGGTCCATCTCAAGCTCCAAACCAAGTTGCAGGTCGGAAGTCCGCTCAAACGCAAGCTGTTTGGCCTTGCGGTCGAGACCGGATGGCTGCGTTTTCAGCACGAGCAGGGGCTCGTCGCCTGGTCGCCGCGGTTGTTGCTTTGGCCGCTGCTTGATCGATTGGTCGCCAGCAAGGTGCGTGAGCGCTTAGGTGGGCGCTTGCGTTTCGCCGTCAGCGGCGGTGCGCCACTTCCGGCGTCGATATCGCGCATATTCATCGCGCTTGGGATCAACATTCTGCAAGGATACGGCCTGACTGAAAGCAGTCCGGTGATCGCGGTGAATACACTGCAAGCCAATCGTCCCGATAGTGTCGGGTTGCCTTTGGACGGGGTCGAGGTCCGGATCATCGAAAATCAGGAGTTGATCGCACGCGGTCCAAATCTCATGCGCGGGTACTGGAACAACGACGCCGCCACCCATGCGACCATCGACGCGGACGGTTGGTTGCACACCGGCGATCAAGCGCGTATCGACGAACAGGGCTTCATCTATATCACCGGGCGACTCAAGGAAATCCTGGTACTCGCCAACGGCGAAAAAGTGCCTCCGGCGGATCTGGAGTCCGCCATCGTGGAAGACACGCTGTTTGATCAGGTCTTGATCATTGGCGAACAAAAGCCCTATCTATCGGCGTTGATCGTACTCAACGAAGAACAGATTGCTAGCATTCCCGAACTGGCCGGGTCATTGAGTGATCCGCGCGCCGAGGCCTATGTGCTGCGGCGCATCGGCGAGCGGCTCAGCGGTTTTCCCGGCTATGCACGGATCGTCAGGGTAGCGTTGTTGCTGGAACCCTGGACGGTGTTCAACGGTCTGGCAACGCCGACAATGAAGCTCAAACGTGCGACAATTCTTCAACGTTACGATCGCGAGGTAGCGCAGATGTATCAAGGGCATTGAATTAAGGCATCGAAATTGTCGTCAGGAAGTGGCGCGAACCTTGATGCGAGTAGATTGAACGGCGATAGGTTTCGCGACGGCAGCGGGAACGTCTTGGCGATGTTCGTTTGCGATTCATCGTAAGTTGTATTAGACAGATAAAAACACGCAACTTTATAAAATCTAAGGCATTTATTGACATTCCCGTAACAATTCCGGAAAATTCGGGCGTGAACAGACTGATAGGGCCACTCGGGCCTTACGCCGCTTGATTAAAGATTGATCTGAAGTACCGCGTAGCGGCGCGAGCGATGAATAACTCATCATTTTCGATCGACGTAATGACACTGCTTTAGCTGTTACGCCATCCGTTCACAGAGCTGTAAGCTTGAAGTAAGCGGGAATCATCAGTATTCAAACCCGCATAAAATAACTCCTTTCGTTCGCTTCGAGGAATTTAAAATGTATCCATACAGAACGACCATCGAGAATCAGTATCCTGACGGCGCTCAAGGGCAGCGCGGTTCCAGCTCGCAGAAGTATCTGCGCAATTCACATCAAAGCAAGGGTCGGGATTTCGCGTCGGTTTATTACGCCTACGGCAAGAGCGCGGCGGTCGAGTTCGCCTGTGATGAGACCAAAAAGCAGCGCATCAACACCATCACCTTGCACGCCGCCAGCGCGCGCCCGGACGAACCGCACGGGTACGACTGGAACAATAAGACGACGATTCAGTTACCGCGCAACGAATTGTTGTCGATGGCCGCCGTGATGCTCGGGCTGCTGCCGAAGTCGGAATTCAAGCACCACAGCGCGTACGGCTCCAAGAGCTACTCGCTGGAGCACCAGCGGGAAAAAATCTTCGTGATGGTGGCGGAAAAGGGTAAGCCGATTCGTGCCGTGGCGCTGGCACCCGAAGATACGTTTCAGGTCATCAGTCTCGTGTTCCGGCAGATCAAGGCTAACACGCCGTGGCTGTCGGTTATCGAGATCATGCAGCTGATCGAACTCACGGTCGTCAAGATGAAGCTTGCGCGTCTGAATGAGGATGGCGAGTTTAGAAGCAGCATCCATATGCACGACGACGATGACGAGTATTTCGACGATGACGAACCGGGCGACGAACACGACGAAAATTTCAATGTCGCAGAACCGTCCGAGAAGCTAGGCAAGGATGAGCCGGAAGGTGACGACGAAGTTTAACGTCGCGTTTTAGCCTCACTGTGGCGCATGGATCGGGATACGGGTTCCGGTCCATGCGCGCCGAAGATTCCGCAATCAGCCAGCCAGAGTCCGTTCGTTCGACGTATGCACGGTTGCTAGCAACAAACATGCTATTTTACATAATATAAATTATACGCATATCAGCTTGCGGATCTTGCTGGCATTCATCACGCCGCGGGGTTTCGAAGTTCTCCAACCAGTCGGACGACCAAGCCGTCAATTCGTTCGAACTCGGCCGGATCCACAATCGCGTCACGCTCAAGCAAAGCCCTGATCAGGATGTCTGCCTGTTTGGCCAGCTCCCCGATCGCGTCGAATCCATAGGCGCCGGCCGACCCGCTTAAACGATGAATACTGAGCTTGAGGCTTTGCCATTGCGCCCGATCGTCGGGATGATCGAGCAGTGTGGTGCGCGACGCCTCGATTGAATCGGCTTTTTCGCCCAGTGAATCGATGTATCGGTGCAGCAAGGCCTGCGTCGCGGAACTCGTAAAGTCGTTCATGGGTGGTACGTTCGGCGTCACGCTTGAGGATTGAGTATCTGTCCGAGCGCTTCAATCAACTGCTTTTTGCTGACGGGTTTGCTGACGACCAGATTGCAGCCGTAGGCAATCGCGCGCTCGCGCACGTCGGCGCTGGTATCGGAGGTCAGCAGCAAAATGGCCTGGTTGGGTTGTTTCGCACGGAGTTGATACGCGATGTCGGCACCGCTCAAGCCACCGTCGAGGTGATGGTCGACGACGACCAAATCTGGTTGCGATGATTGGAACTCCGCGATAATTTCCGCAATCGTCTGCGGCGCCAAGGGGGTCACTTGGTAACCTGAGTCGGCGAGATAAAATGCGAGTAATCGCAGGACATCCTCATCGTCGTCGATCAGCAGGATGCGTTGCCGAGTCGGCTCCGCGGCGCGATCAAAGCTTGCCGGCCCGGGCGTCCGGCGATCATTCGGCGGATCCGGCCTGGGGATGGTGTCGAACTGGCACGGCAAATCGAGCACGACAGTGGTGCCCCATTCCTCGACGCTGGCCATGCGCAGCTCACCACCCAGTTCTTTAACGATCTCGCTAACCACGCTGAGCCCGATGCCGACCCCCACGACACCGGATGAATTGCGCGCGCGAAAAAACGGCTGCAACACCGCCTCGAGTTCGTCGCGCGGAATGCCGGAACCGGTATCCTCGATCGTAATGTTCAGAACCTCACCGGTCCGTCGCGCCGACAATGAAACAATCCCATCACGGGTAAATTTAACGGCGTTACCCGCTAGGTTTAGCAGCGCCTGTTTCAGTCGGTTGCGATCCAAAACGGGCCAGAGGTCCGCACCCGACTCGAGATAGAGATTGAGGCCGATGCCCTTGATCCCCGCTTCGTGGGCGAACAACTCGATCACTTCCTGCAACAATTCGCCGAGATTAAACGCTGCAGCAGCCGCGCCCGAGGGCGCGTGGCCGGCGTCTCTGGCCATAATGTCATCAAGTAAATCAAGTAAATATCGCGAATTATTCGTAATGATTCGCAATTGTGGATCGATCCCAGCGGCGGCCGGTACGGTTTCGCGCAGCCAATCGCAGTATCCCGCGATATTGAACAGCGGATTCCTGATCTCATGCGCCAGCGTCGCGAGTTTATGCGCACTCGCTCGTGCCTCGGTGCGCTGTTGCAGCTCGTTTGCCAGCAGCGTTTCGTTCATGCGCTGCTGCAGCGGGCGCTGCCGGCTCCAGAGGTTCGACACGTCCACCAGCAGCACGTCGTAGCCATCAGCGCGTGGAAAAACGTGAATATCGGCCGGCGTTCCCGCGCCCAGTGCGATCATTTCGAGCGATTTATGGTTTGTGGTATCGAGCCCCACCAGCATGGGTAGCAGATCTTCCGCGCGCTGCGGCTCGGTGGCCGATAGCTGGATTCCAAAACGCTTCAAATCGCCCTCATGGCGAATGAGCCCTTGCTGAGCGTCGAACGCGAGTATCGCGGTCGGCGCGCTGGCCGCTTTCAGTAATGCGAGCGGATCGGGCGCTTCGCGGCGCATCGTCAAACGACCTTGCGGGTGAGTTCGGTAAACGCGGCCTCGACGCCCTGCCCGCTTAACGCGCTGACTTCGTGCCACACCATTCCGGCCACCCGCTGTTGGGTCAGCTCGTCCGCCACAATATCGCGTTGTTCAACCAGATCGACCTTGTTGATAAGCCCGATGATAGCGGCCGTCTCGACTACCCTTCGAACCTGCGCAGCCAATTCCAGCGCGGTGTGAAACGTGCGCCAACGCGTGGAATCGCAGACCAGTAGAATTCCGTCGGCGCCTTCGAGATAGCGCTGCGATACCGTGTCGAATCGATTCGTCCCTGCGATATCCCAGATGACGAGCCGCACGTTCGCGGTATCGAGTGCGACGTTTTTGGTATCCATCTGGACCCCGAGCGTGGTCTCGTAGCGCTCGTTGAAGACATTGGTGACGAATCGGCGCACGAGGCTCGACTTGCCCACGCCGAAATCGCCCACTAGGCAAACCTTGCGCCTAGTTTCCATGCGGCGCCACGGGTGAAGCCGGCAGGTAGCTGAACAGGCGTATCCGCTCGCGCGGGATGCCGTGGGTGGTGAGCAACCGTTCGAACGTTTCGGTATCCGGCGTATGGATCAGGCGCAGGGTCCATTGGCGATTACGCCGGTGGTGCTCGATGACGCCCCACCCCGTGGATTCCGTGATCGCGTCGACCAGGCGGGCAAAGCGCTGGTGTTCGGCATACCGCGTGATGCTGAGCCCGGCACCATATAACACCACGAACAGCGCCACGATCGCGAGCGCCGGGATGGTCTTGCCACGTTGCCGGCGTCGCCGCGAGGGCTTGATTTCTTCGGTGAGTGCCTGCTCCACCAATTGCCCGAGGATGGGGCTGCGTTCAGGGTCTTCGCTCAAAGCGCGCAACGGGCCGAGCTGATGGATTTCATCGAGGATGGCCCGCTCACGATCGCGGAAGCCACCGGTTGGCGCGCCATGCACCAACAGCGCGAGCGATGCCGTCGGGCCATGCAGGAGATAAATGGAACGCGCTCCAAACGCGAGTTTTTCAAGCACTTCGGTACCGCTCGAACTGAACGAGTCGGCAAAAAAATGCTGGATCGCGGTCAACATGCTCGCAATCGCGTCCTCGTCGAGCTTCGATACCCCCTTGCGCACGCGATGGTCCAGCAGCAGACCCGACTGCCGCTCGATCAGAAACGCTTCCTCGACCCAGTATTCAAACGTATTGCGCAGGACGAACTCGCGGTATGGGACACCGGCGGAATAGGCTTGCCAGCGCCACGTGAGCGCCTTGATCGAGAGCGAATGATCGATGACCGCGTCGATCTTCTCCAGCAACTCCGCGATCATTTCCTGTACGGAGCGGCGGATGGCGGGCAGGATGATCGGAAACAGCAGATCCACGAGCGCCTGAGGATTTTCCTTGATCGTGCGGCGCAGAGATTTTTCGATCGGACCGCGCAGGGCGTCGGCGAGTCGTGGGCTTTGCTGCTGCGCGGCCCGCAACGCGTCGGGCAACAGTTCGGCGAGTTCGCGCCGCTTGAGATCGTCGTCGTCGAGGCGACGCTGTAGCGCGCGGAGTTCCTCTCGCTCACCGGCGAGCAAAATTGCGCGGAGCTTGGCGAGTTCGTCATCCATGGTTTTTCACGCCGCGATTAATGCATTTGCGCCGTTCGGCAAAGTTGGCATCCAAGTTCATGCAGGGGTTACAGAGTTTTCGTCGCGGCAAACTGCGAATCCCCGGCGCGCGGACTCGCATGCGTGCCGGGGTCAATCGACCTTGCCAGTGATATTTCCCGCGAGCGATGCCAGAACGCCGGCGAACTGCGAACGGCTCAATTTGTTTTGGTTCAACTCTTCAAGCGACTGCTCGACGCGGTGCCCGAGCGCGGATATTTCAATCTGCAAGGTGTCATGCGTCTGCTGCGTGCGCTGTTCGACGATCGTTTGTAGCGTTTGGGCAGACGCTTCAGCCGCCACCTGGAGTTGTTGCAGAGATGTCAGAAGATCCGTCTCTCCCTGACCTGCTTTTGCCTGCATCGAGGCAAAGCGCTCATCGGTGCCGGCGCGGGTACGCTCAAGTGTCTGCTCAATCGACCTAACGGCCTGCTCCAGCGTGCCGGAAACAACCTGTATATCGTGCTGCATACGCGCCGCGAGCTCGTCGAGTTGGCGAGTCAGGCGCGTCTCGAGCGCTTCAACGCGCTGGTGCCATTCGCGAGTCTGGGCACCGAACAACAGCTCGCGCAGTTGCCGCATTTCCGATGATTCGGAAGGCGTCTCCGAAGGCTCAATCTCTTCGATTCTGGCATTCATTGGGGCAATGCTGCACTGACGGTTTACTGGCAATCAATAGCGCTCGAGCCGATAGCCATGCTGATAAATGGATTTTAAAACCCAGCCATTCTCAGGCCCGAGCGTAAGTTTCTTACGGATTCGACTCATATGGGTATCGACGGTGCGGGTGTTCAAGTCACCGCTCTTGCCCCAGACGCTTTCGAGGATGTGCTTGCGCGAGAGAATTCGCCCTTCGTTGTTGAACATGAATACGGCGAGTTCGTATTCCTTTTGCGTCAAGTCCATAAATTGTTGTCCGAACTCGATCCGTTGGGTCGAGCGGTCGATGCTGTAGGGGGTGTATTCGAGCCGATCCTCCATGGTCTGATAGGCGACCCGCCGAAACATCGCATTGATTCGGGCCTCAAGTTCACGCATCCGGATTGGCTTGACCAGATATTCATCCGCGCCGCCGTCCAGCGCTTTGACGATCTCGTCTTCGTTGCCGATAACGGTGACGAATATGATCGGGACCGCCTTGTCGTAATTGCGCCGAATCCAGGTCATGACGTCCAGGCCGTCCATGTCCGGCAGGATACGATCGATCATTAAAAGATCGAAACTGTCGCTGCGCAGCTTGCGGATGAGATCCATTCCGGCTTTGAACTTCACGCAGTGGTGACCGGCCTCGACGAGGTAGGTATTGATCAGTTCCGCTTGATCGGGGTCGTCCTCCAAGAGTGCGATGCGTAGCTTTTGCATATTGTTCTAGATTGGATTACCCACAAATTGACCCGGCTAACGAGCTTTGGTCCAAGGTCTTAAATACGCTAAAAGTATACCCCAGATTTTGCAGTTGCAACAAACGCGCCTTCACTGACAGGCCTGCTCGATGGCCACCGTGACGACGGTACCCAACCAACTGAGTTCGTCCTGCGTAATCACATAGGGCGGCATCAAGTAAACCACATTTCCGAGCGGCCGCAGGATAGCGCCTTGCTTTAGCCCTGCCTGATAGAGCCGAAGTCCGCGCCGTTCGCGCCAATCATAGGGGGTAGCCGCCGCCTTGTCGCGGACCAGTTCGATTGCCGCGACCATGCCGGTCTGGCGCACATCGCCGACATGGGGGTGATCAGTCAGGCCGGCAATCGACGCAGCCATGTGTCGCGCCAGAATCCGGTTATGGTTAAGAGTGTCGTACTCGTCAAAGAGTTCTAGCGTCGCGAGCGCGGCGGCACAAGCGAGTGGATTGCCAGTATAGGAATGGGAGTGGAGGAATGCGGTGAGCCGCGTGTAATCATCATAGAACCGGCCATAGACCTCGGCGGTTGTCAGGACGACCGATAGCGGCAGGTAGCCCCCGGTCAAACCTTTCGCGAGACAGAGAAAATCCGGGCTGATGCCGGCCTGCTCGACCGCGAACAGGGTCCCTGTGCGACCGAAGCCGACCGCGACCTCATCGGCAATGAGATGGACGGCATACCGGTCACAGGCCGCGCGCGCCAAACGCAGATACTCGGGGTCGTACATCCGCATCGATCCGGCACACTGGATCAGCGGTTCGAGGATGACCGCCGCGATTTCGTCGTGGCGCGCCGCGAGCAGCTGCTCCAGGTGTTCGAACTGGCGCCGCGCGACGTCCGCGCAGGTCTCGCCCGGCTCGCGCTGAAAACAGTCGGGCGACGGCACCGTCAAGGCCTGCATCAGCAGGGGCTCGTAAGTATCCTTGTACAGCGCGACATCGCCGACCGCCAATGCGCCAAGGGTTTCGCCGTGGTAGCTGTTGGCCAGGCAAACGAAACGGGTCTTGCGGGTCTGGCCGCGATTACGCCAGTAGTGAAAACTCATCTTGAGGGCGATTTCTACCGCCGCAGAGCCACTGTCACCATAAAACGCGTGCACCAGCCCGGGTGGCGCGAGCGCGATCAAACGTTCGCTGAGGCGGACGATCGGCTCATGGGTGAAACCGGCGAGCAGCACATGCTCCAGCTCATCGAGCTGGTGTTTAACGGCCGCGTTGATGCGTGGGTGGGCATGCCCGAACAGGTTGACCCACCAGGAGCTGATCGCGTCGAGATAGCGCTTGCCGTCGTAGTCCTCCAGCCAGACGCCCTGACCGCGCCGAATCGGTATCATCGGCAGCTGCTCGTGGTCTTTCATTTGGGTGCAGGGGTGCCACAACACCCGCAAATCGCGTTGCGCCAGTTCGGCATTGTTCGGTGTCATGGCCTGGGATTCCCGGTTAGTGGCGGCATATCTTCCGCGCGGCTTGTGTCGCGGGGCGAGTTGATAGCATTCTAGCCGGCATGAACTACGCCGACGAATTCTCCCTCGATCGTGGCCTGATTCACCTCAATCACGCGGGGGTGTCGCCGTGGCCGCGACGGGTGGTCGCAGCGATCGCTACCTTTGCGAGCGAGAACGCCCGCGTCAGTTCGCTCGATTACGCCAGTTGGCTGGTCGCCGAGCAAGGCCTGCGCGAGCGCCTGCGGCGGCTGATCAACGCGGGCTCCAGCGATTCGATCGCGTTGCTGAAAAACACCTCCGAAGGACTCTCCACCGTTGCGTTTGGCCTGCCCTGGCGGCGCGGGGATTCGGTGGTCGGAATCGCTCAGGAGTTTCCGTCAAACCGGGCGGTGTGGGCCGCGCTGGAACCGCGTTACGGGGTGCAATTCCGCGCTGTCGACATCGCTGGCCGCGACGATCCCGAGGCGGCGCTGTTCGACGCCGTCGATCATTCAACCCGCTTGATCGCGGTGAGCGCGGTGCAATACGCGACCGGATTGCGGATGGATCTCGAACGGATCGGCGCGTTCTGCAACCGCCGTGGGATCCTGTTTTGCGTGGATGCGATCCAGCATCTCGGTGCACTGCCATTTGATGTCGAAGCGTTCCAGGCGGATTTCGTCGCCGCCGACGGACACAAGTGGCTGCTCGCGCCTGAGGGCGTAGCGTTATTCTATTGCCGCGAGACGCAGCTCGAACGCCTTACGCTCAATCAGTACGGCTGGCACATGCAGCAACGGGTGCGAGACTTCGAGGCCACGCTCAATCCGCCTGCGGCGGACGCACGCCGGTTTGAGGCAGGCAGCCCCAACAACCTCGGCATTCGCGCGTTGTCGGCAAGCCTCGATCTGCTGCTTGAGATCGGCATGGAACGGGTGGCGGCGGCCATTGCCGAACGCGTCGCCCAGATCGCGGAAGAAGTGGCTCGGCGCGACTGGAACTGGGTGACGCCGAACGCACCGGAGCGGCGGGCCGGCATCGCCACCTTTTCCATCGCCGGTGTCGACCACCCTGGGCTGTTTCAAAAACTGATCGAAAATCGCGTACTTTGCGCCCAACGCGCTGGCGGCATTCGTTTTTCACCCCATTTCCACACCTCCAAGGACGCTGCGGCGCGGGCGTTTCAAGTCATCGACGCGCTCGTTTCCCGTCCATAAATCTTGTGCTTAGAAAGGTTTTTGCGCCCAGGCGACGCGTATCTGCGCTATACCTTCATACAATCGTTTGAAAAGTAATTAAAGGAGGCCTCTCATGGTGCGAAACACCTTGCAAGCCTTCGGTTCGCAGTTCGCCAGTTGGATGAATCAGGAGTTGGATCCACCACCGCAACACCCGGTGGACATCGCAAGGATCAAACGCGACCTGCGCCCGGGCGACGTCATTTTGGTCGAAGGACGGAGTCGGATCAGCCGTCTGGTAAAGGCGGTGACCTTGAGCAACTGGACTCACGCCGCGATTTATATTGGCCGTCCTTGCGACTACACCGATCTCACGCTGCGCGCGGCGCTGGAATTCCACCATCGCGGCGTTCCTTCCGAGCATCTCGTGGTCGAGGCGCTCTTGGGCGAGGGCACTGTGATCCGTCCGATCGACCACTACCGCGCCCACCAATTGCGCGTCTGCCGACCGCGCCAATTGACGCCAGACGACGCCCAACTCGTCGTGACGCACGCCTTGAGTCAGGTGGGCCTCGCGTATGACCTGCGGCAGATGTTCGACCTTGCGCGCCTGCTGTACCCCTATGCGATCCTGCCACGGCGTTGGCGCTCGACCCTGTTCCAGGCGCGTCCCCGCGACGAGCGCCGTACCATTTGTTCAACCCTGATCGCCGAGGCGTTCGCTGCGGTCGCCTACCCGATCCTGCCACGGATCGTTGTTGATACGGCAGGCCGGCTCTGGCTCCAACGTGCCGATCCCCGGCTGTGTACCCCGCGCGATTTCGACCACTCGCCGTACTTCGACGCGCTGAAGTTCGCGGCGGTGGAAATCACTGAAGCCGGCGCCTACCGCGACCTTGCCTGGCTCGAAACCGAACGCCCTTCGGGCGACGACCCCACGCCGGTCGACCCCTGGTTCGATCCTGCTGCCCCGCCCGCGCGAGTGACGCCGCCAAGCCATGCCCTGGATTCAAGGAGCCCGAACGGATGACTTCAGCCAGTCCTCATCGCCCGGTTTTTGTAGTCGACGGCAGCCGCACGCCGTTTCTTAAAGCCCGCGGCAAGCCCGGTCCGTTCACGGCCGCGGATCTGGCCGTAGGGGCCGCGAAACCGCTGTTGCTGCGCCAGACGTTTCCCGCCACGGCGTTCGATCAGGTCATTCTCGGCTGTGTGATGCCCGGTGCCGACGAGGCGAACGTCGCGCGAGTGGTCGCGTTGCGGCTCGGCTGTGGTCACGCGATGAGTGCCTGGACGGTGCAGCGCAACTGCGCCTCGGGCATGCAAGCACTCGATTCGGCGTTCCGCGCGATTGCCAGCGGTGACTCGGAGCTGATTCTGGCCGGTGGCGTAGAGGCGATGAGCCACGCGCCTCTGCTCTGGCAACCGGCGTTGGTGGAACGGCTCGCGGACTGGAATCAGGCCCGCGGACTCGGCGCTCGGCTGAAGTCCTTGCGCCGTCTGCGACTCAAGCATCTCGCGCCGGTGATCGGCCTGGCGCGCGGCTTGCGCGATCCGATCGTCGGCCTCGGGATGGGGCAAACCGCCGAGGTGATCGCACATCGATTCGGCATCACCCGCGATCAAATGGACCACTACGCCGTCGCCAGTCACCACCGCCTCGCCGCGGCGCAACAAAGTGGTGCGCTGGACGAGGTTGAGCCGCTATTCGATACCCACGGCCACGTTTACGCGCAGGATGACGGCGTGCGCCCTGACAGTTCCGTCGCCAAACTGGCCCAGCTCCCGCCTGCGTTCGATCGCCCCTTTGGCGCGGTGACCGCCGGCAACAGCGCCCAGATCACCGACGGCGCCGCGTGGTTGATTCTGGCGAGCGAGGCGGCGGTCGAACGCTACCACCTCCCGGTCCTCGGCACCATTCGCGACAGTGCCTGGGCCGGCCTGGATCCGCGCGAGATGGGGCTGGGGCCGGTGCACGCGGTGGTGCCGCTGCTACGGCGCCAGCGTCTGGCGTTGGCCGATATCGACTACTGGGAATTGAACGAGGCGTTCGCCGGACAAGTGCTCGCCTGCGTCGCCGCCTGGCAACACCAAGAATACTGCCGCGACCAGTTCGGGCTCGACACGGCGCTTGGAGCGGTACCGGCGGAGCGCCTGAATATCGATGGCGGCGGTATCAGTCTTGGCCATCCGGTCGGTGCCTCCGGCGCGCGCATTACGCTGCATTTGCTGAAGACCCTCGAACGCACCGGTGCCCGCCGGGGTATCGCCACGCTTTGCATCGGCGGCGGCCAGGGCGGCGCGTTGCTGGTCGAATCCCATTCGCATTAGGAGACGCCCATGAATGCCGTAGCCCAATCCGCCCATTGGTTCCCGAGCACGGACGCCGACGGCGTGCTTTGGCTCGCGTTGAACGTGCCCGGCCGCGGCGCCAACAGCCTCAGCCATGTGGTACTGGAGGAACTGCAGGAGGTACTTGCCCAGTTGCGGGAAGCGCCCGCGCGCGGTCTGGTCATTCACTCGACCAAGCCGGGCGGATTCATCGCCGGCGCTGACGTCAACGAATTCACCACGCTGGTCCGGCGCGACGAGGCCCTGGCCGCGATCCGCCGCGGTCAGGGCGTGATGAATCAGATTGCCGCCCTGCCCTTTCCCACCCTCGCCGTCATCAAGGGGCATTGCCTCGGCGGTGGGTTGGAGCTCGCGCTGGCCTGCCGCTACCGGATCGCGGTGGACGATCCGGCGACGCGTCTGGGCTTGCCTGAGGTCAAACTCGGGATTCATCCCGGTTTCGGCGGTACCGTTCGCGCGATCGAACGGGTTGGCAGTCTGGCCGCACTCGAACTGATGCTGAGCGGGCGAACGCTTGGCGCGCGCCAGGCGAAGCGCGCGGGTCTCGTCGATGCCTGCGTTCCCGAGCGACAGGTGGCCAGCGCGGTACGGCATTTTCTGGCGCATCGCCCGTCCGCACCGGCGCCGAGTTTGCGCGAACGGCTGTTGCGAACACAGCCGATGCGCGCTGCGACCTCCGCCTACCTCGCCCGCTCCGTGCGCCGTAAGGTGCATCCCCGCCACTACCCGGCGCCGTTCGCGTTGCTCGATCTCTGGCGTCGCCATGGTGGCGACGCGGGCGAAATGCTGGAACACGAAGCGCACTCGGTCGCCGAGCTGATCACCGGCGATACAGCGCGCAATCTGATCCGGGTATTTCAGTTGCAGGACCAGTTGAAAGCGCTCGGCAAACGCGGTGACTTTGCCGTACGTCACGTCCATGTCGTTGGCGGTGGCACGATGGGCGGGGACATCGCCGCCTGGTGCGCCTTACAGGGCTTCGAGGTTACCGTTGAGGACGCCAATCTTCAGGCCTTGGCCAACACGCGGGCGCGCGCCGACACGCTGTTTGGTCAACGCCATAAAGACTACCCGACCCTGCGGACTGCGGCCCTCGACCGCCTCCAACCCGACCCCCGTGGTTTGGGTCGGCGTCGCGCCGACGTCATCGTCGAAGCCGTGTTCGAGGATGAGCAGGTGAAATGCGCACTGTTCGCGGCACTCGAGCGCGACGCGAAAGCGGATGCCCTGCTCGCCACCAACACCTCTAGTATCCCGCTGGAACGGATCGCGACCGCCCTCACCGCGCCGCAGCGTCTGGTCGGTCTGCACTTTTTCAATCCGGTCGCCAAGATGCCGTTGGTGGAAGTGGTCCGCGGCGCGGAGACGCCCGATGAGGTCATGCGTCAGGCTCAGTCCTTTTGCCGGCAGATCGACAAACTGCCCTTACCGGTGCGGAGTGCGCCCGGGTTTCTGGTCAACCGAATCCTGATGCCCTACTTGCTGGAGGCCTTCGCCATGAAGGCCGAGGGGCTGCCGATCGCAACCATCGACCTGGCGGCTGAGGATTTCGGGATGCCGATGGGTCCGATCGAACTCGCGGACACCGTTGGACTCGATGTTTGCCTGCACGTCGCGCGGGTGCTGGCCGAACCGATGCAACTCGCGGTACCGGCGGGTCTCGCGGATCTGGTGAACGCCGGCAAGCTGGGACGTAAGAGTGGCGAGGGGTTCTATCGCTACGCCCGCGGCAAACCGCTCAAGGCAAATTCCCGGCACGGAGATTTTGCGCCGATTCAGCAGCGTCTAATCGGACGGATCACTGCCGAGGCGCGTCGTTGCCTGAAGGACGGGATTGTTGCCAGTGCTGATCAGGTGGACGCCGGGGTCATCTTCGGCGCCGGCTTTGCACCGTATACCGGAGGTCCGCTGCACCATGCGCGTGGGTTATAGCCGCCCATCCCCGACGCGATTCCAGTTTTAAGCGACCGGGTCGTGCCTCTACCTGATCCGATGAAAGTGGGTGGCGTGAGCGAAATCGCCTGATTGTCCCCCAGCGGTGCGGTGTGGGCCAGCTTGACAGCCAGACACAATCGACGATGCCGCGCCGCAACATAACGGGGCCGCGGGCTTGAGCTTCAGCACGATCCTGCCGGACCGTGTTATCGCAACGGCGATTTTTAAATGTTAATGACCGCCAACGGCTATGGTTTACCCTAGTGAGTGCTGCTTCCGGGTTGGTATTGATCGACTTTTGACCAATTAGGAGTTCATATACGCAACAAATGCCGGCCGTTCGTCCAATATTTTTTCGCGCTTACGTGAATTCTGTCTTCCGTAAAAACTTATTTTCCCGCTATTTATGACAACTTCTTAAATAAAACGACCGTTTGAATCGGCAGGTCAGGGTTTGATTTTTTATCTAAATAAGTACATTCTAATATTGTCATTTACGAATCCGCCTCTGCTTCCCCTTCCGAAGCCGCAGCGGGAACAGCAACTGTTTTTCACCAATGAGGTTTAATTCATGAAAGTATCAAAAATTCTTATCGCCGCCGCACTCGTCGCCAGCACTTCCGTAGCCAGCGCTGACTGGTGGGGCCCGTGGAATGGCGGCAATCGTGGCTATGGCAACGGCTACGGCTTTGGCGACGGCGTCGCCGATGGCGCGATCGACGGTGATATGAACTTCAGCTTCGGCTTCTCCGGTCGCGGCGCTGGTCGTGGTTATGGCAATGGCTACGGCAACGGTTATGGCAATGGTTATGGCGCCCCGGGTTACGGCTATGGCTACGCGCCGTATGGCTACGCCCCTTACGGATATGCGCCGGTTGCACCGGTAGCGCCTGCGGCTGCTGAAGGCGCCGCACCGGCTGCCGCCGTTGCCCCGGCTCAGATGCAAATGGCGCCCGGCTTCTACAATCCTTACCAAGCGATGGGTGCCGAGCAGCCGCGCTTCGAAGAGTTCAAGAAGCAAATGGAAGAGCGCCGCAAGGCCTTTGAAGAGCGCGTAGCCGCGCTCTCACCGAAGGCCAAGGAAGCCGCACCGGCCGTTGAGGCCCCTGCCGCGAAGTAATTTCGGAACGGTGTTCTGAGACGGGCCCGGGCTTAATACCCGGGCTTTTTTTTGCTGCGCCCGGTTGGCCGCAATCGTGAGTGAGCCTCGACGCGCTCAGACGACCTTGGCGGTGATCGGAATTACGCGGTTTTCTAAGAGGACGGTCGCGTCACGCAGGCCCTTGCGTTGCATCAAGTCGTACAAGGTTACGCCCATGAGGAAGCGGCGAATCTGTCGATTGAGTTCGGTCCAAAGGTCATGAGTCAGGCATTGATGGTTGTCATGACAATCGGAATTTCCGCCACAGCGGGTGGCATCGACGGCTTCATCGACCGCGTCGATGATGTCGGATACGGCGATTGTTTCCGCTTCTCGGCTCAAGGTGTACCCACCACCGGGTCCGCGCGCACTGACAACCAGCCCGCTGCGCCTGAGCCGCGCGAAGAGTTGCTCAAGATACGATAGGGAAATGCTTTGACGTTCGGAAATATCGCCGAGTGATACCGGACCGGTCGAGTTGTGCAGCGCCAGATCGAGCATGGCTGTGACGGCGTAGCGTCCACGGGTCGTGAGTCTCATTGAGTATCTCTGCCTATTGATTACCCGAGCATAACAATCAGGCTTTCCGGTACGGAAATTTCCTTAGTCCTTGCGCGATATTTGTGCGTCGAGGTCCAAAACCTCATCAACCCGCTGTATCTCTGGCAATTTCGTCTCCGGGACCTGGCCGCCCATACGGTGGACGACCTGGCTCAACTGTTCCAGGCGCTCATCCATCGCGTGAATATGCTCAATCAGGCCGCGGAATGCATCGGCAACGGGGTCCGGCATGTCTTTCGAGGTGCCGTAGGCATCGAATCCGATCTTCTCGGCGAACGCGCGTTGCCGTGACTCGGTTTCATGAGTGTGACTGCCGACCACATGCCCGGGAATTCCGACCACCGTTGCGCCGTCGGGCACGTTGCGTAACACCACCGCGTTTGAGCCGATGCGCGCGCCAGCCCCGATTTCGATCGGCCCGAGGATTTTAGCGCCCGCACCGACCACCACGTTCTGCTGTAACGTGGGATGGCGTTTGCCTTTGTTCCAACTTGTGCCGCCCAGGGTTACGCCGTGGTACAGCGTGCAGTCCGCGCCAATCTCGGCGGTTTCGCCGATCACGACGCCCATGCCGTGGTCGATGAAAAAGCGTCTGCCGATGCGCGCGCCGGGGTGAATCTCGATGCCCGTTATCCAGCGAGCCAAATTGGACAGGGCCCGCGCCAGCCACTTTAAGCCGCTATTCCAGGCGACGTGAGCGAGTCGATGCAGCCACACCGCCCAGACGCCGGGATAGGTGGTCACGACTTCGAAGGCGTTGCGCGCCGCAGGGTCTCGCCCGAACACGCATTGCACGTCCTCGCGCATGCGCGCGAGCCAGCCGATCGGTGCGTTGTTATGGGTATCGCTGTCAGGGCTCGTCATGGGCGTGAAACAGTCGTTGCTTGGCGACGGATGCGTGAATCGTGTGTCGACACGCGCGGGGCCGGTCAGCGCGGGTCGATTTTCGCGCGGTTTTTACCGGTTTCGGTCAGGATGCCACGCAAGATATTGACTTCACTTTGCGTGGGACGGGCGCGATTGTAAAGGCGGCGAAGTTTCGCCATCAATTGGCGCGGATTCGCCGGGTCGAGAAATCCGATCTGAGCCAAGGTGGATTCAAGGTGGCGGAACAGTCCCTCCATCTCATCGCTGCCGGCCGGAATCTCGTCCGGCTCCGCGGCACTAGGCGGCGCGGCTTCGCGCAACCCGAGCCGAACTTCGTATGCGACCAACTGCACCGCCGCGGCGAGATTCAGAGAACTGTAGTCTGGATTCGCCGGAATACTGAGTAAGGCATGGCAGAGCCCCAGTTCCTCATTGCTCAAGCCGCTGCGTTCGCGCCCAAAGACCAACGCCACGGCACCGCTGGCAAGTTCCCGCGCCACCGTGCCAGCCGCGGCGCGTGGCTCCAGCGTCGGCCACGGGAGGCTGCGCGGACGCGCGCTGCTGCCAACGACCCACACACACCCCACCAACGCGGCCGCCAGCGAATCGACCACGCGAGCGCATGCCAGGACATCATCGGCGCCGGCCGCGCGTGCGGTGGCTTCGGCCGACGGGTAACGCTGCGGATTGACCAGTACCAGTTCATTGAAGTTCATGGTTTTCATCGCGCGCGCCACGGCCCCGATATTGCCGGGATGCGAGGGTTCGACAAGGATAAAGCGCGGTTGCGGCAATTGGATCATGGCGGTATCGCGAGTTCGCGGAGTGAGTGGCGAGTCTGGTATTCTAGCGCGACGGCAAGCGTTGTGGCCGCCGCACCAATCGAAACATCACACCGAAAGTTTTTTACCATGCACCCTCTTCTCAACACGGCCATCCGCGCCGCGCGTGATGCTGGCGAGATCATTCTGCGCCATGTCGACCGAATCGACTCTCTGACTATCGATACCAAAATGCGGAACGACTACGTTAGCGAGGTCGATCGCACGGCCGAGCAGGAAATCGTCAAGCGCTTGCGCCGAGCGTATCCCGATCACGGGATTCTCGGCGAAGAATTCGGCGCCCACCCGGGCAATGAGTACCAATGGATCATCGATCCGCTCGATGGAACCACCAATTTTCTGCATGGCATTCCACACTACGCGGTGTCGATCGGACTGCGCAATCGCACGCGTATGGAACAAGCCGTGGTGTACGATCCGATCAAGAACGAGTTGTTTACGGCCTCGCGCGGAGGTGGCGCACGTTTAAACGATCGCCGTATTCGCGTCAGCACTCAGGGTGGACACGAGGGCGCGCTTCTTGGGACTGGAATCCCGTTCCGCGAGGATCATCCGCTGGAGGTGTACATGGCGACCCTCAAGGCGCTCATCCCGGGTTCCGCCGGGATCCGCCGGGCGGGCTCGGCTGCGTTGGATTTTGCCTATGTTGCGGCCGGTCGTCTCGACGGGTACTGGGAGTTTGCGATTCGCCCCTGGGACATGGCGGCCGGCGTGCTGCTGGTCGAGGAGGCGGGTGGCTTGGTGGGCGACCTTTATGGTGGCCAAACACATTTCGATTCAGGCGACGTGATGTGCGGAACGCCTAAGGTTTTCAATGAGATGCGGAATCGACTCGGCGCAGTCCTGCCTGCCAGACGACCCGCCTGAAGCCCCGTTGATCTGTGTTATTCTTTCAATTGAGAGGATGAGGGTCAGATCATTATGAAAAAGATCGTTCTGGCGGCGCTGGTGCCACCGGTTGCCGTGTGCCGGTTTGGTTGTGCGAACGCGTGCGCGTTCCCAATCGCCGCGTTCTGGGTCGGCGGAATTGCGTTACTCGGGTACCATTTTACTCAAGCGCCGCACCTAAATTCACTGCTCGATACGGGAAGCTTGGTCGCGGGCATTACGCTGCTTGCGATCGCGATGGCGTGGGCGCAACTGGTGATCGCTCAGGTGCGCCGCGACGGTTGTGTAGACCACGAGCGCGATCCGATCTGTCGCGTCATTCCGAGCGCGGACGAAGAAAATCCTCTGGACGAAGCCAAACGGGCCCGCGAGTTGTCGCGTCAATAGCGAAAAAAGGCGACCAGAAGGTGCGGCGCGGGCTGACATACTCCGGCGGCTTGGGCATTGCAAACGCAGTGCCCACCCTGCGTGATCGTCGCTAAGGAAACTGCTCCGCCGCTTCGTCCTTCTTGTCTGGCGGCAGTAGCGTTTCGCGGCTCAAGCCGAGCAGCAGCGCCAGGTTACTTGCCACATAGATCGATGAGTACGTGCCCACCACGATGCCGATCAGTAACACCAGCGCAAAGCCGTTGATCGCACTGCCGCCGAGAAAATACAACGCGAGTACCACGAGTAAGGTTGAACCAGACGTCATGATCGTGCGGGCGAGTGTTTCGTTGATCGAGGTATTAACGATCTGCGCCGGGGTACCTTTGCGAATCTTGCGAAAACCCTCGCGTATGCGGTCGTAAATGACGATGGTATCGTTGATCGAATAGCCGATCACCGCCAGCAGCGCCGCCAGCGTGGTCAGATTAAACTCGGTCTGCGTCACCGCGAAGATACCGATGATCAGCACCGGATCGTGCAGTAGCGCGATGATCGCGCCAACCGATAAGCGCCATTCGAAGCGAAACGCAACGTAGATCAGGATGCCGATAAACGCGAACAACAACGCGAGTCCACCGTCCTCGCGCAGCTCCTCGCCAACTTGCGGCCCAACGAATTCGACCCGCTTGACCTCGAACGGCAGCTCCGAGGCGTTCTTAAGGACTTCGACAATCTGGTCGGATAACAGCGCGCTATCGGCACCGTCGTCCTGTGGCGGCAGGCGGATCAGGATTTCGCGCGACGATCCAAAGTACTGCACGACATTGCGCTCGAATCCGCCGTCGGCCAGCGCATCACGAATGCGATCGAGCGATACGGCTTCGCTATAGCCGCCCTCGACCAGTGTGCCGCCGGTAAAATCGATTCCGAAATTCAGGCCGCGCACGGCGATTGCCGCGATCGAGAACACAAATATCAGGATCGAAAATACGAACGCCGCGTTGCGCAGGCGCATAAAGTCGATTTCGTGTTTGAGCTTGATAATTTCCATCGTAAGCGTCCTGGATCTGGGCGTCAGATCGGCAAGGATTGCAGGCGGCGTTTGCCCAGGAAGATATTCACCAGCGCGCGCGTACCGAGTATCGCGGTGAACATCGAGGTGAGAATCCCGATACTGAGCGTCACTGCGAAGCCCTTGACCGGACCTGTCCCAAACATGAACAGAATCAGCGTTGCGAGCAAGGTCGTGACGTTGGAGTCGACAATTGTCGCGAATGCACGCTCATAGCCCGCATTGATCGCCGCCTGCGGCGAGTTCCCCCATCGCAGTTCCTCTCGAATCCGCTCAAAAATCAGGACGTTGGCATCCACCGCCATGCCCAGGGTCAACACAATTCCGGCGATGCCGGGCAACGTGAGCGTCGCTTGCAGCATCGAAAGCACCGCGACCAGGATGACCAGGTTCATGACCAGCGCGGCCACCGCGAACAGGCCGAATACGCGGTAGTAAACCGCCATCAAAACCACCACCAGCAAGAAGCCGATGACCACCGATTTCACGCCCTGGTCGATATTGGCCTGACCGAGGCTGGGGCCGATCGTACGCTCTTCGATAAATCGCATCGGCGCCGCGAGTGCGCCCGCGCGCAGCAGCAAGGCGAGATCGCGGGCCTCGCGGGTCGAATCGAGTCCGGTGATCTGGAAGCGTTTGCCGAGTTGATCCTGAATCCGGGCCACGTTGATGACCTCTTCGGTCTTGCGTCCATCGGGTTTGGTTTCGATGAACACCACCGCCATCAGCTTCTTGATGTTTTCGCCGGTGACTTTTGAAAAGATTCGCGCACCTTTTCCATCCAAGGTAATGAACACCGCCGGCCCAGCGGTTTGCTGATCGATGCCCGACGCGGCGTCGGTGATATACTCCCCGGTGATCAATACGCGATTTCTCAACAAGATCGGGTTGCCGTTGCGCTCATAATAAAGCCGGTCGCCGCTCGGAATCTGCTTGGTCGCCGCCGCCGCGATGGCATCGCCCTGTTCGTTGACGAGGCGAAACTCCAAGGTCGCGGTGGCCCCGAGAATTTTTTTCGCGCGCGCGGTGTCCTGCACGCCTGGCAACTGCACCACGACACGGTCCGTTCCCTGTTGCTGAATCACCGGTTCGGCCACGCCCAATTCATTCACCCGTTTCCGCAGCGAGGTGATGTTTTGCGATAACGCGAACTTGCGAATCTCCTCTTCGGTCTGCGGCCGCAGACGAACGTTCAGGACCTGAGTGTCACCCTCCATCGCCGTGCTGAAGTCGAGCTCGCCGCGGAAGGCGCTATTCAGCGCCGACTCACCGGCGTCACGCTCCTCGCCGCTGCGGAACTTGACCTGCAACGTGTTCTGACTGCGAAAAACGCCGAGATAATTGATTTTTTCTTCACGCAGCGTGGTTCGAAAATCCGTCTCGTAACGTTCGATAGCCTTCGCCACGGCGGCCGTCATATCGACTTCGAGCAGGAAATGCACCCCACCGCGTAAATCCAGACCGAGATACATCGGCTGCGCCCCCAATCCGCGCAGCCATCCGGGCAGATCACGCGCGAGGTTGAGCGCGGTGACGAAATTACTGCCCAGCGCCTCCTTGACGGTCTCGAACGCCTCCAGCTGAGTTTCAGTCTGATCGAAACGAATCAGCAGCTTTTCTTCCTCGCGCTGCATCGATTTGAATTCGAGACCCTGTTGCTTGAGTACATTGGCAACCCGCTCCTCGACCTCGGGACCGATGGTCGCCGAGCCCGAGGAAGTGACCTGCAGCGATGGGTCTTCCGGATAGACGTTGGGCAATGCGTAGACCACGCACCCCAGGAGCACGCCCAAAATCAATAGGTATTTCCAGAGCGGATAGCGATTCATAACAAGATCATTGAATGGAAAAGGCCGGCGTGATGGCTAAGGCGTCTAACGCTTTTTAAACGTGCCCTTGGGCATGACCGCGCCGATGGACTGACGCTGAATCTGGATTTCGACCCCGGTGGCGATTTGCAGCATGATGAAACTTTCGTCGATCTCGACGATCTTTCCAAGCAGCCCGCCTGATGTCACGATTTCATCGCCCTTGTTCAGGCCTTCGATCAAGGCCTTGTGCTCCTTGGCACGCTTGGCTTGCGGCCGAATGATCAGGAAATACATGATGGCGAAAAAGACCACCATCATGATCAGAAACTCGTAACCCGCGCCCGCCGGTGCCGGCGCGCCTTCGGCGAGTGCGTCGTTGATGAAGAAACTCATGATTAATTCCTCGGGAGGGCTATTGGAGGGCGCGTATTATGACACAGCCGGCTTTTTTTGCGACCGCCGTGCGTAAAATGCGGCGACATAAGCACTTAGCGTACCGTTACCGATCGCTTCACGCAGTTCGCGCATCAGCGTCTGGTAATAGTGCAGGTTGTGTATCGTATTGAGGCGCGCGCCGAGTATTTCGCCGCACTTGTCGAGGTGGCGCAAGTAGGCGCGCGAATAGTGGCGGCAGGTGTAGCAATCGCAGGCCGGGTCGATCGGACCGGTGTCGTCGTTGAACTTGGCATTGCGAATTCGCATTACACCGGTTTGGGTGTACAGAAAGCCATTGCGCGCATTGCGCGTCGGAATCACGCAATCGAACATATCCACGCCGCGGCACACCGCCTCGACGATATCCTCCGGCTTGCCCACCCCCATGAGGTAGCGTGGACGATCGAGCGGCAGCAACGGCAGCGTTTGGTCCAGCATGTGTTCGCGTTCGTCCTTGGGTTCGCCAACCGCAAGGCCACCGATAGCGTAGCCGTCAAAGCCGATTTCGATCAGTCCTGCGGCCGAACGCGCGCGCAAGTCCGGGTACATGCCACCCTGGACAATGCCGAACAGTGCCGCGGGATTGTCGCCGTGCGCGACGCGACTGCGCCGGGCCCAACGCAACGAGAGCTCCATCGAGGCACGGGCGGCGTCGGCGCTCGCGGGATATGGGGTGCATTCGTCGAAGATCATGACGATGTCTGATCCCAGATCACGCTGCACCTGCAGCGACAACTCGGGCGTCAATTCGAAGCGGGCGCCGTCGATCGGCGATTGAAAGCGTACCCCGGACTCCGTCACCTTGCGCATCCGCGCCAGGCTGAATACCTGGAAACCGCCGGAATCGGTCAGAATCGGTCGCTGCCAATGCATGAAGTCATGGAGATCGCCGTGTTTGCGGATGATCGCGGTACCCGGCCGCAGCATCAGGTGGAAGGTATTGCCGAGAATGATCTGCGCGCCGCTCGAAGCCAGTTCCTCAGGCGTCATCGCCTTGACCGTGCCGTAGGTGCCTACCGGCATGAATGCCGGGGTGTCGATCGCACCGCGCGGAAAATTCAACTGTCCGAGACGGGCGGCGCCGTCGCGTGCGCGCACCAGAAATCGCATCGTCGCACTCATGCTGTGGCCGCGCGTTGCAAAAACATGGCATCCCCGTAGCTGAAAAAGCGATAGCGCTGCGCCACCGCATGGCGATAGGCCCGCATTACGGACGCATACCCCCCAAATGCGCTAACCAGCATCAGGAGGGTCGATTCCGGTAGGTGGAAATTGGTCAGTAACGCATCGACCACCCGGAACTCAAAGCCCGGCGTGATAAACAGCTTGGTGTCGCCGCGATACTCGGTGAGCGCACCCGAGCGCGCGGCCGTTTCGAGACTGCGGACGACGGTCGTCCCCACCGCAACGACCCGCCCCCCGCGTGCACGGCAGGCGTCGACGCGGTGGCAAACCTCGGCGGGTACGTCGACGTATTCGGCGTGCATCGTATGCGATTCGAGTGCCTCGACACGTACCGGCTGAAAGGTTCCGGCACCGACGTGCAGGGTGACGAAGGCGGTCTCGACCCCCTGCGCGTGGAGCGCGGCGAGGAATGCGACGTCGAAGTGCAATCCCGCGGTGGGTGCCGCCACCGCTCCGATCTGCGTGGCGTAAACCGTCTGATAACGTTCCAGATCCTCCGCGCCATCCGCGCGTCGGATATAAGGCGGCAAGGGGACATGGCCATGGCGCTGCATCACGCCCGCCCAATCGTCGCCGTCAAGGATTAATGTGAACAGATCATCATGGCGCGGCCCCACAGTTGCCGCGACGGCGGCAGCGATCGTCAGACGGGAACCAGGCCGTGGTGCCTTGCTCGCCCGCACCTGCGCCAGCGCCGTGACCGGGTCGAGAAGCCGCTCGATCAGGATCTCGACTTGCCCGCCGGATGACTTTTGCCCGAACAGGCGCGCACGCATGACCCGGGTGTCATTGAACACCAACAGGTCGCCAGTACGCAGACGCGTCAGCAGCGCGGGAAACGTGGCATCGGTGATTGCGCCATCGCCATCCAGCAGCAGCAAGCGACTTGCGGTTCGCTCCGCGAGTGGGAACTGGGCGATGAGATCATCCGGCAGATCGAAATGAAAATCGGAGGTACGCATGCGCGCCGGATGGTACCAGCGCTTGAACGTGCTGGCGACCGTCATGACGATTGTGTGACGCCATCGCTTGTGTATAAAATGCCGCTGCCCTGCCGGGGTGGCGGAATTGGTAGACGCGCTTGACTCAAAATCAAGTAATGGAAACATTGTGTCGGTTCGAGTCCGACCCTCGGCACCAGATTTCCCGCGACGACGCCCGTAGCTACACGACTGACATCACGCGTCGATCGCGAAAATAACCCTGTTCGGCGACGTGAACTTGAGAACGGCGGGTTCTCGCACTAGACTTAAACGATTCCCCCCCAACGCGACGCGATGTCGCGTTTTTGCCCGGCCTAAAGCCGGGCTTTTTGTGTAAGCCCTGTCAAATCCGTATTCCATCCACGGCGCGAACGCGATGCTTCTTGATGCAATTCGGGTAAGCCGAACCAAAATTCCGCAACGCCAGCGTTCCTTCAAGGGTTAGGTTTCGAATCGGCTGACTCTACTGCAATACTCATGAATACCTCGGACCAGCAGCCTCGGGAAAGTCTCCAACGCCACCTACGCACGGTGCAGGAGTTGCTGTCGCGACAACAACTCGTCGAGAACCTGGTGCATCGGCAAAGCATGCCCCGCCACGCGCTGGTCGAGGGCTTGCTGCACAAGCAGCACGTGGTCGAATTGCAACAACGCCTCGAAAGGCTACATCCAGCCGATATCGCCTTTATCCTCGAAGCGCTGCCACTTGACGAGCGTCTGCAAGTCTGGAATCTGGTCAAGGCCGAACACGACGGCGAGATCTTGCTCGAGGTGTCCGATGCGGTGCGGGAGACCCTGATCCAGACCATGGATCCAGGGGAGCTCAAGGCGGCCGCGGTATCCCTCGATACGGACGAACTCGCCGATCTGGCGCCGGACTTACCGCGGCAAGTGATCGATGAAGTCATCGAGTCGCTCGATATCGAAGGGCGCCGGCAACTGCGCGCGGCGATGGCGTATCGCGAGGATTCGGTCGGCGCGCTGATGGACTTCGATATGGTGACGGTTCGCGATGACGTGACCTTGGAAGTGGTATTGCGTTACCTGCGCCGTTTCACCGAACTGCCCGATCACACCGATAAGTTGTTTGTCGTCGACCGCGACGATCGTCTCAAGGGCATCCTCTCGCTCGAATCCTTGCTGATCAACCAGCCCGAGAGGGTCGTTGCCGAGGTCATGCGTGCCGACACCATCATCCAATTCGAACCCCACGCGGACGCGCGTGACGCAGCGCAGGCGTTCGAGCGCTACGATTTGATTTCGGCACCGGTGGTTGACGGCCAGAAACGGGTGATCGGACGGCTGACGGTGGCGGATATGGTCGATTACATCCGCCAGGAATCCGAGCAGGAAATCTTGAATCAAGCCGGCTTGCGCGAGGAGGAAGATATCTTTGCGCCGGTCGCACACTCGGTGCGCAACCGCTGGCCGTGGCTTGCGATCAACATGGTCACCGCGATCATTGCCTCGCGGGTCATTGGTGCGTTTGAAGGTTCCATCGAAAAGCTGGTCGCGCTCGCTGCGCTGATGCCAATCGTCGCCGGGATCGGTGGTAATTCGGGCAACCAAACCATCACGATGATCGTACGCGCGATCGCAATGGGCCAAATCGAACACACCGCGCTCAAGCGATTACTGCGTAAGGAGATCGGTGTCGCCGTAGTGAACGGGGTGCTATGGGGTGGATTTCTCGGCCTGATGGCTTGGTGGCTCTATGGCAACTGGGATCTCGGCCTGGTTATGACCGCCGCGATGATCCTGAATCTGTTGCTGGCGGCAAGCGCGGGGGTGCTAATCCCGATGATTCGAGTCCGCCTGGGCAAGGACCCTGCCCTTGGTTCTTCCGTACTGATCACGGCATTGACTGACTCGGGTGGCTTTTTCATTTTTCTCGGGTTGGCCACGATTCTCCTGCTATAGCTGAGTGACTGCACGCGCATGTGCTTGCCCGAAATCAAGCATCGCGGCGATCCGGGTTGGTATAGTCGCGTTCGTTGCAGACTCGTCGATATGCCATGAACCACGACACCAATAAGTCCTCGAACCGCTCCGATCAAACGCCCGCTACCCCTGCACGTCCGCGGATCCCGCGCGGGCCGTTGATCATCATCCTGGTGGTCATCACGGTGGTACTCGGGATGTATTGGTTGAAGGAAACCGTACCACCAAAGCCGCTGCCGGACGTACCACCCCATCGGCAGGTACCGAAAGATGCGCACCACCCGCAGGATCCCCGACCTGCTCCAGCGGTCAAGGACGATGCGCTCGGTTCGAGCGAAGCCCGCTGAAAGCGTAGTTTCGCCCGGTCGATTGAGTGCGCCCGCTCCGCTTGCGGGCGTGATTGATCGGTCCCGACTCGTCGCCGATAGGTGTCTTGACTACCCGGCGGATAACGGTTAATGGCGACTCCCGCGCTGGGCCTCAAAAACGTTCGGCACCTGATCCATGCGCTCGAGGATGGTACTCAGGTGAGCATGATCGCGAACCTGAATCGTCAATTTCATTGAGACATCCTGCGTGCGGGGGTCGGTGAACGTATTGGCACGGATCAGATTCGCCTTCTGGTCGACCAGCACCTTGGTAACGTCGTTCAACAGTCCGCGCCGATCGTAAGCGCGGATCTCGATTTCGACGTCGTGCAACTGGTCGTGATCGCCCCAGCGGATCTGGATGAGCCGTTTACGCTTTTCCTCCGGCAAACTGAGAATGTTGCCGCAGTCGACCCGATGTACCGTGATCCCCTGCCCCAGCGTGATATAGCCGATCACCTCATCGCCCGGGACCGGTGTGCAGCACTGCGCGACCCGCGTCATGAGATTATCGACGCCCGCGGCCTCAGCGAGCTCCTCCTTGCCCGGCCGTGCCGGTTTGGCCGTCGACGTTGGCAAGGTCGACGTGGTGAGTGGCAGATCGGCGCGATACAGACCGTCGAGTTGAACTTGACGGATATCTCCGCGTCCGATCGCGGCGTAGAGCGATTCTTCGTCGGCTTGATGCCACAGCTGGAGAATCTCCGCCATGGGTTTGGACGGAACGCCGAAGCGCTTTTGCGTCTGTTCGAAGATCCGCCGCCCGGCCTCGATGTTCTCCGCTCGGTTGAGCTGGTGAAACCATTGCCGCACCTTGCCCCGCGCCCGCGCCGAGATCAGGTAGCCGCTGGAGGGGTTCATCCAGTCGCGACTCGGGCGTGGTTGCTTGGTCGTAATGATCTCGACCTGCTGTGCGTTTTGCAGCGATTGCGTCAGCGGCACGATGTGGCCGTCGACCTTGGCACCGCGGCAGCGATGGCCGAGATCGGTGTGGATCGCGTAGGCGAAATCGAGCGCGGTGGCGCCCCGCGGCAGTTCGATGACCTCGCCCTTCGGCGTCAAGGCGAACACCTTGTCCGGGAAGACCTCGGTGTTGAAATTTTCAACCAAACTCTCATCGTTGCGGGTTTCGTCCAGCAGTGAGCGCAGCGACGCAACGGCGTTCTGTAGCGCCTGATCCTGCTTGCTGCCTTCCTTGTAACGCCAGTGCGCGGCGAAACCATGCTCAGCGAATTCATGCATCGCCTGGGTGCGGATCTGGATTTCGACCGGTTTGGAACCCGGGGCAATCACCACCGTGTGCAGCGATTGGTAGCCGTTTGGCTTTGGATTCGCGATGTAATCGTCGAATTCGCGCGGCAGCATGTGCCAGTGGGTGTGCACGACGCCGAGCGCCGCATAGCACTCATGAACCGACGCTACCATCACGCGCAGCGCGCGCAAGTCGAACAGTTCGTCGAGGGGCACCTTTTTCTTCTGCATCTTGCGCCAGATGCTGTAGATATGCTTGGGTCGACCCGAAATCTGCGCCTCGATACCGGCCTCCGACAAGGCCGTGCGCAAGGTCTGCACAAAATCGGTAATGAATTGCTCGCGCTCGCCTCGTCGTTCTTCCAATCCTTGCGCGATACTCTTGTAAGCCTGGGGTTCGAGGTAGCGAAACGCGAGATCTTCCATCTCCCATTTCATTTGCGCCACCCCCAGCCGGTTTGCAAGCGGCGCCAGGACCTCAAGGGCTTCGCGCGCGACGCAACGCCGTTCTTCGTAACTCGCCTTGGCCAAGTGCCGCAGCCGCAGCAGGCGATACCCAAGTTTGACGAGAACCGCGCGCACATCATCCACCACCGCGAGCAACAACCGACGCAAGCGTTCGGCTTGTTCCGGTCCCTGAATCACCTCTTCGCGGCAGGGTCGGAACGCCTGCAGCCAGCGAACGTTTTTCACCAGCTTCATCACCGGCGTGCCGAACTCGCGCTCAATGACGGCGAGCGAAAGCGGCGTTTCGAGACTTGGCTCGCTCAGTAGAGCCGCTAGCTGGGTTTCCTCGTCGGCGTGAATCTGGCGCATGATCTCAAGCACGCGCCAGCCCTTGCTCTCGGCGATGGTATCGTCCGCGAGTCCGCCTTGCCGTAACAGTTCAAGGCCGCGTTGCAGGAACGGACTGGCTTCGGGCAGCGTGTGCGGCTTTACAACAGTAACCATCGCGCGATTCGCCTACCTGTCGTCGTATCGATAAAATCCTCCCCACGCCCTATCACGGCAAGGTCGTGTGCTATGCTTTTCGGGTGCTCGGGTCGGCACCCTACGATCGCCCCAGACTATAACATCGGCGTGAAGCTGGCCGAGTTCGCGTCTGCCATTGATCGACTCTGGAGAACCGATAGTGGCGGATATCGATAACTATCTACACCACCCCTCACGATTTCAAGGAGTCTCCATCCATGAATCAAAAGACCGTTACTGTAATCGATAACGCCAGCGGCAAGCAGGTCGTACTGCCTGTGCTCGATGGCACCGATGGCCCGGAAGCGATCGATGTGCGCGCGTTGTACCAGCAACTCGGGTATTTCACCTACGACCCAGGTTTCATGTCGACCGCAAGCTGCCGCAGCGCAATCACCTATATCGACGGCGAGCGTGGCATTCTGCGTTACCGGGGTTACCCGATCGAACAACTCGCCGAGCACGCGACCTATATCGAAACCTGTTACCTGCTGCTCTATGGCGAACTGCCAGAAGGCGACGAATTGCCGCGCTTTGAAACCCTGATACGCGAGCACTCGATGATGCACGAGGCGCTGCGTCGGTTTTACAGCGGCTTCCGCCACGATGCCCACCCGATGGCGACGATGGTCGGGGTGGTAGGCGCGCTGTCGGCGTTCTACCCCGACGCCGCCGATGTCCATAACCCGCGCGTGCGGGAAATCGCGGCTCATCGCTTGATCGCCAAAATGCCGACGATCGCAGCCTGGAGTTATAAGTACGCGATGGGGCAGCCGTTCATCTACCCGCGCAATGACCTTGGCTATACCGAGGATTTTCTACGCATGATGTTCGCGGTCCCAACCCGCGATCATGAAACCAATCCGGCCATCGTTCGCGCCCTCGATCTGATTCTGATCCTGCATGCGGATCACGAACAAAATGCCTCGACCTCGACGGTTCGTCTCACTGGCAGCTCCGAGGCGAATCCGTTCGCGGCGGTCTCGGCCGGGATTGCTTCGTTGTGGGGTCCGGCTCATGGCGGCGCAAATGAGGCCGTGATCCGCATGCTCGAGGAAATCACCGAGTCGGGCAATCTCAAGCACTACGTAGATCGCGCCAAGGACAAGGACGACCGCTTCCGTCTGATGGGGTTTGGTCACCGCATCTACAAGACCTATGACCCGCGCGCCAACATTATCCGCAAGGTTTGCCACGACCTGTTGGACCAGCTGCAAATCAACGCCCCCCTATTCGATACCGCGCGCGAACTCGAGCGCATCGCGCTGGAGGACGACTACTTTGTCGAGCGCAAGCTGTACCCCAACGTCGACTATTATTCAGGTTTGATTCTGCGCGCGATCGGTATCCCGATGGAGATGTTCACCGTGATCTTCGCGCTGGCGCGGACGGTTGGCTGGATCTCGCATTGGAATGAGATGATGAACGATCCGGAATCACGCATTGGACGCCCGCGTCAGCTATATACTGGAAGCGTTGAACGCGACTATCCCGTGCCGGAGAAGCGTGGGTGATGGGTTGCGACTTGGCAATCCGGCAGGCGTTTGGTAATTTCGTATATTAATGTTTTCTAAAATATCCAGGAGTTGAGCCGATGAGCATCGATCGTGTCGTACTGGCATTCGCAGGCGTGGTCATTTTAGCGTCCGTGCTGCTTGGCGTGTATCACAACCTGAATTGGCTCTGGCTGACCGGATTCGTGGGCGTCAACCTGCTGCAATCCGCGTTCACCGGTTTCTGCCCGTTGGCGATGATTCTTAAATCGATGGGCGTGAAGCCCGGCGAGGCGTTCAACTGAGTCCGCGCTGACACATTAGGTAGCGCTGGCCCCGAATCTACGGGGCCAGCGCTACCTCGGGCGGGCCCAACCGCTTAAAGATGGAATACCGCAATCAAAACGGCCAATAGCGCCAGTGCCGTGTGCAACCGCAATATGGGGTCGTGAATTAACCAGCTAAACTGCCGGCTTGACTGCGCGGTTTCAGCGTCGGCTTCATTGACGTCCGGCTCCGGTCTGATCGGGCGTTCCTGCTCTTCCCAGCCGATCGTCAGCCACAGCGTCACGCCAACCACGGCGAGAATCACAAAATTGACCGGTTCAAACCGGATCCATTGCGCCAACATCACCAGTACCAGGCTTAAGCCACCGATCCAGTAAACCGGCCGCGCGGAGAGCCAGTTCTGCATCAGGTAGGCTGCCAGCAGCAACAGACTGATGGCGATAACGGTCATCAGCACAGCGACCGCGAAGTGGTGCGATGCGAGGAAAGCGCCGATATAGCCAAAGTCGTTGAAATCGGCCACCTGCGTGGCCGGATCGAGATTCGGCGACTGGATCGACAAACGGGTAAAGTCGCGCACCAGCCATAACGCGGCGAGCAGGATCGGATACAGCGCTACGATCGCGGCGGTCACTGCGAGAATCGAGCGCAGCAGTGGCGGTTCGCTGCGAATTCCGTGCGAGAAATGGGGGCGATCGGAGGCGACGGGCGTCTTAGCTGTCTCGTTTTCGGGATTCACGACCGGGTTACTCAAGGTTGTCCATGATCGCCCGGCGAACCGCTTCAAGTTCGGCGGGTACGGCGATCATCGCGGCGGTACTTTGCTTGATCGCGGTATCGGGGTCCTTAAGGCCATGTCCGGTCAGGGTGCAAACGACCGTGCTGCCTTCCGTGATCCTGCCGGATGCGATGTCGCGCAATGCACCCGCCACGGAGGTGGCCGACGCCGGCTCGCAGAACACCCCCTCACTTTCGGCCAGAAGCTTTTGCGTGGCCAGAATCTCGACATCCGTGCACTCGTCGAACCAGCCGTTCGATTCCTCCCGCACCCGCCAGGCTGGTTCCCAGGATTGCGGATGCCCGATCCGAATCGCGGTCGCGACGGTTTCAGGCGCGTCCACCATGTGCCCGCGTAAGAACGGCGCGGCGCCCGCGGCCTGATAGCCGACCATGCGCGGACGGGTGCTGACCAATGCATTGCTTGCGTACTCGCATTGCCCATCGCAATAGGCACACGCAGCGGTCACGACCTGGCCCGGAACCGCGGCGTATTCGCTGTAGCCAATCCAGTGCGCGGTGATATTGCCGGCGTTGCCGACTGGCAGACAGTGGTAATCCGGAGCGCGACCGAGTTCCTCTACGATTTCGAATGCCGCGGTTTTTTGTCCCTGCAAGCGAAACGGGTTGATCGAATTGACAATCGTCACGGGCGCGTGGTCGGCAACCTCCTTCACCAAACGCATGCCGTCGTCGAAATTGCCCTTGAATTGAATCACCACGGCGCCATGAATCATCGCCTGGGCGAGCTTACCGAGCGCGATCTTGCCATCGGGTATCAGCACGAAACAGGTAATGCCGGCGCGTGCCGCGTACGCGGCGGCCGCGGCGGAGGTATTGCCGGTCGAGGCACAGATAATGGCGCGACTGCCGGCCTCAACCGCCTTCGTCACCGCCATGGTCATGCCACGATCCTTGAACGATCCGGTTGGATTGAGTCCTTCGTATTTGACGTAAAGTTCGACCGCCCGCCCCAGTTCGCGCGGAATACTTTCGAGCTTGATCAGCGGCGTGTCGCCCTCGCCAAGACTGATGATGCGCGTGTCCGGGCTAACCGGCAGGCGCTCGCGGTAGCGTTCTATTAATCCGGTGTAACGATTTCTGAAAGACATCGACGCTAACCCAAGGTCTCGACGCGGATGCGAGTCACCGCTCCGGACACCACCGGGAGGGCCTCGATCAAGCCGATCGCGGTGTTCATATCGCCTTCGCGCACACGCTGGGTCAGCAGGATGACATTGGCTTCGGTTTCGCTTTCGAGCGGTTCCTTCTGGAGAAACGCTTCGATGCTGATGCGCTGATCGGCAAGTATTCGCGTGATCTCGGCCAGCACACCCGGCTGATCCTTGACCCGCAGGCGTAGGTAGAAACCGGTTTCGGTCTCGGCGGCGGGAAGGATCGGCATTGCCGAGAGGGCACCCGGCTGAAACGCGAGGTGCGGCACCCGGTTTTCGGGGTCGCCGGTCAAGGTGCGGACCACATCGATGATGTCCGCAACGACTGCCGAAGCGGTCGGCAGGGCGCCGGCCCCGGCGCCGTAATACAGCGTCGAGCCCACCGCATCGCCGTGCACCAGGACCGCATTCATAACGCCGTCGACATTGGCGATCAGACGTCGGGCCGGTATCAGTGTCGGGTGCACGCGCAATTCGATGCCTTCGGCGCGGCGCCGGGCGATCCCCAGGTGTTTGATGCGGTAGCCGAGCTGCTCGGCGTAGGTGACGTCCTGCGGCGTGATGCGGGAA
The DNA here is from genome assembly GCA_964620675.1 of uncultured Thiotrichales bacterium. Taxonomy (GTDB): domain Bacteria; phylum Pseudomonadota; class Gammaproteobacteria; order UWMA-0217; family UWMA-0217; genus CAYSFW01. Next base: position 90,456 of record CAZUJU010000003.1, read on the forward strand.
ATACCTTCGATTGCGACCCGCTCGAATTGCAACGGAATCCCGAAGGCAATCGAGGCAAGGATGGTCAGCTTATGGGCGGCGTCGATGCCCTCGACATCGAAGGTCGGGTCGGCTTCCGCGTAGCCCAGCGCTTGCGCCTCGGCCAGCACGTCTGCGAAATCGCGGCCCTTGTCGCGCATCTCGCTCAGAATGAAATTGCAGGTGCCATTGATAATGCCGGCGACCCAGTCGATCGTGTTGCCAGCGAGCCCCTCGCGGATGGCCTTGATCACCGGGATGCCACCGGCGACAGCGGCCTCGAATGCGACCATAACGCCCTTCGCTTGCGCCGCGGCGAAAATCTCATTGCCATGCCGTGCGATCAACGCCTTGTTTGCGGTCACCACGTGCTTGCCCTGTTCAATCGCTCGCAGCACCAAGGAGCGCGCCGGTTCATAACCGCCGATCAGTTCGACGATAATCTCGGTCTCCGGGTTATCGACCACGGCCAGGGCGTCTTCGCAAATCGAGATGCCTTCGAGCGGTAGCATTTCGGGATTTTTGATATCGCGCGCGGCGGCTTGTACCACTGCGATCCCGCGCCCTGCGCGCCGGGTGATTTCATGGGCGTTACGCGCCAGCACGGTGACGGTACCGCCACCGACGGTACCCAGGCCGAGAATGCCAATTTTGACCGGTTTCAACGCAGTCACTCCTGTCTGAATTCGTGATATTAGTCGAGCAATCCGTCGCGACGGAACATCTGGCGAATGCCGCGCAGCGCCTGACGTGTGCGGTGTTCGTTCTCGATCAGACTGAAACGTACATGATCGTCGCCGTACTGACCGAAACCGATTCCGGGTGAAACCGCGACCTTGGCGTCCTGCAGCAGTCTCTTCGAAAACTCGAGCGAACCGAGCGCGCGGTAAGGCTCGGGAATCGGCGCCCACACAAACATCGTCGCCTTCGGCCACTCGACATGCCATCCGACCGATTCGAGTCCCTCGCACAACACATTGCGGCGGCGTAGGTACATGTCACGGATGTCCGCGACGCACTGCTGGTCACCCTCCAGCGCGCTGATCGCGGCCACCTGAATCGGCGTAAACATGCCGTAGTCGAGATAGGACTTCAGGCGGCCCAGCGCATGCACCAGCGCCTTGTTGCCACACATGAAGCCGACGCGCCAGCCTGGCATATTGTAGGTTTTGGACAAAGTGTAGAACTCGACCGCGACTTCCTTGGCGCCCGGCACTTGCAAGATCGAGGGCGCTTCGTAGCCATCAAAGGTGATCTCGCCGTAGGCCAGATCATGCACGACGTAGATTTCGTGCTCGCGGGCGATGTCGACAACCTGTTGGAAAAAATCCAGTTCGACGCACTGCGCACTCGGATTCGCCGGAAAATTCAGGATCAGCATCTTCGGCTTCGGCCATGAATCGACGATCGCCTTGTGCAGTTCGTTAAAAAAATCGATCCCCGGTACCAACGGAACATGGCGAATATCGGCACCCGCGATCACGCAGCCATAGGGGTGGATCGGGTAAGCCGGATTCGGCACCAATACCGCATCGCCCGGACCAAGCGTCGCTAGCGCCAGGTGTGCAAGCCCCTCCTTTGACCCGATGGTCACGATGGCTTCGGTTTCCGGGTCGATCTCAACGTTGAATTTACGCTGGTACCACTGACTGATCGCGCGCCGCAACCGGGGAATGCCGCGCGACACCGAGTAGCGATGGGTATCTTCGCGCCGCGCCGCTTCGACCAGCTTTTCGACGATGTGCCGCGGCGTTGGCTGATCCGGGTTGCCCATCCCGAAGTCGATAATGTCTTCTCCGCGGGCGCGGGCTTCCGCCTTCAACTGATTGACGATGTTGAAGACGTACGGAGGAAGGCGCTTGATGCGTTGAAATTCGTCGGCCAAGGTGACACCGGAAAAGATGGGAAAGTCCGTAACTTTAACCAGCGGACTCTCGTAGCGTCAACGCAACAATGCGGTCGGCGGGCCGCAATCGCCCGATACCGCCGCGCTCAGGCCAATTTTCGGAATACGCGCTTTTGGTACAACCCGCCGCCGAAGGTCGTCTTCGCGCGCGCGTCGAGTTCGCGCTCCGCCGGCAGCCAGTGGTCCAGTTCGTGGCGCCAAAGATCGAGCGCGAACGGTTCGAGCCAACGCAGCACGGGATACATGAAATAACGCAGCGGACTCCAACCGGCCGGGAGATGGTAGTCGACCAGAATCAGATGACCGCCGGGCTTGAGTACACGCAGAGCCTCGGCGAGGCTTGCACGACGAACCGCTGCGGGTTGCTCGTGCAGTAAGAAAAATACCACGACGTGATCAAAGGCCGCGTCCGTAAACGTCAACTCGGCCGCATTCTGGTGATGCAGGCGGAGGTTACCGAGGTGGTTGGCCTTGCCTCGCAGATTCTCAAGCTGAACCTTGGCAACGTCGACGACGTCGAGTTGTCCGTACGGCCCGAGATGCACGGCCAGACGTTGGGAGAAATCGCCATAGACACAGGCCAACTGGAGCACCCGCATCTGGGCGTTCGCCTGGAACTCGGCCAAAACCTCGTTGCCGAGACGCCGGTAATTGCCCCAGAGTATTAAATTGACAACCAACGGATGGTCGAAGATCTGGAGGCCGCGCGGGTGCAGGTACGCCCACCAGTAAACGCGCTCAAGATATTCGGGAATCGCCACGGGCACTGGCTCAGCCCCTTGTACCGCCGCTTCTTGCACGCCACCCAAGCCTTTTCGTGCCAACCCGACCGACTTCATGAATTCGTTCCCCCTTGCCGTGAGATGGTTATCGATTAGCGCGACTTATGCTAGGTAACGCGATTGCGATACGCATCACTCCCCGCTACCGACGCCGTGATCAACGAATTTCCGGTCAGCGCATGTTAGGATCTGTGACTCAAGAAATCGCGCCGAGTGTCCGAAATCGCGCCATGAAGCTCACTGAAGACCGCAGTCCAGTCAAGTACATCATTACCAGTTACAGCCCAGGCGTTTTAAGCATCAACCGTAGCGATTACGCCGCGGGCATCATCGTTACGCCGGACGCGCTGCACGCGGATTGGGCAGTTTCACATCCGGAAAATATCGACGCAGCGACCGTCACACGGCTTTTGGCGATGCAACCTGAACTTGTGATTATCGGTACGGGGCCGAGATTGGTATTCCCACCGTCGGAGACGCGTGCCTTATTCGCGGCGCACGGAATCGGCTGCGAAGTCATGGACAGCGGCGCGGCATGCCGCACCTTCAATCTGCTGATTGGCGAGGGGCGACGCGTGGTGGCGGCCATCCTGCCGCCATAACCCGCCGCGGTAGGCAGGGATCAATCGACCAGCAAGGCTTCTTCCGAAAATCCCCGCATTAGCAGGGTTTTACGAAGCTTACGCAGCGCCTCCATCTGGATTTGGCGCACACGTTCGCGAGTTACACCCAGCTCGGTGCCAACCTCCTCCAAGGTCGCGGCTTCATAGCCATGCAGGCCGAAACGCCGCACGATGACTTCGCGCTGCTTGACGTCAAGTTCCTTGATCCAGGAATCGACCAGATGGACGATATCGCTGTCGTGAATCAGGGTGTCCGGTTCGGGAAAGACCGTGTCGGAGAGGGTTTCCATCACCGTACGGTCGTTGTCCTTGCCGTAGGGTACGTCAAGCGATGTCACATGCTCACTGACATCAAGGAGATTCGCGATCTCGGCGAGTGGTTTGTCGAGCGCCTGCGCGACCTCGTCCGGCGAGGGATCGCGGTCGAGTTCCTGGGTCAGGCGGCGCGCAGTCCGCAGGTAGATATTGAGTTCTTTGATCTTGTGGATTGGAAGCCGGATCGTGCGGGTTTGATTCATCAACGCGCGTTCGATCGTCTGACGTATCCACCATGTGGCGTAGGTTGAAAAGCGGAAGCCCTTGTCAGGATCAAATTTTTCAACCGCTCGAATCAAGCCGAGATTGCCCTCTTCGATCAGGTCGAGCAGCGTCAAACCCCGATTCATGTATCGCCGCGCGATTTTTACGACGAGCCGGAGATTGCAGACAATCATTTTCTTACGGCCCAATTCGTCACCCTTGCGGGCGAGACGACCGTAGTAGACCTCCTGTTCCGGCGTCAATAAAGGCGAATATTCAATTTCTTTCAAATAGAGCTGGGTCGCATCGAGATCGCCACGTACCACGCTCGGCTCCGCGACGACCGGTTTGGCGCCGGCGTCGAGTTCCTCGGGTTCGTCGCGTAAATCGGGCACGGCAAGTCGGTCATCCAGTTCATCCTCCACAACACGCTCCTCCACGTGGACCCCCTTTGGGAAATAGTTATTTCGGAAAACGCAACCAGTGTACCCCATTCACGATACCCGAACATTAGGGTTTGCACCAGTGAGGATACCTTTACACAAGAGATCATATCCTTGTTTGGGGTATTGTTTTTTAACGAACGATTTGATCGGCCAAGCGCCCTGGGAACGGCTCCACGGTTCGGAAGACGCCGCGTGGCGCCTGCGCGGGGTGACGCCGCGGGCCGTTCTCAATCAAGCGAAAACCACGCCGAACCATCGCGCTGATCGGCGATTCCAGTCATGATCGCACGCCCGTTCGCCACGCTCTGCAATAGTTCCGCCACGCGACTCGGGGCATTGTTCTGTTCGCTCAGATGCAGCCCGACGACAAAGCGCAAATCCGCATGATCGAGGCTTCGCAGCAGCGTTGCGGCTTGTTCGTTGGACAGATGCCCGCGGGCACCATCGATCCGACGCTTCAGCGCTTCCGGGTACGGTCCACTCCGCAGGGTCGTGGGATCGTAATTGAATTCCAGTAGCAAACCTGCGCAACCGCGCAGGACTTCGAGGATGTGCGGAGTAATGCTGCCGACATCGGTCAGAAGCCCCACGCGCTGGTCACCATCGGAAAAAACAAACTGGCAGGGCTCACGCGCATCGTGGGGGACCGGAAACGGGGTGATCTGCAGTCCGCCGATACGAAATTCGGCATGGCTGGAGATCAACGTCGGTGCGTGGAGATCGGCATTGGTGATTGCGAGCCGGCTGCCGCGGGTCAGCCAGACCGGAATTTCATAGCGGCGTGAGAGCACGTCGACGCCGCGGATGTGGTCGGCGTGTTCATGCGTGACCAGAATCGCGTCGAGCGCTTCGGGTGGGAATCCCGCGGCGGTGATTCTTCGCGCCATCTCCGCCGCGGTGAAACCGCAGTCCACCAGCACGAGCGTGTCCTCGGTTTCGATCAGGGTCGCATTGCCCTTGCTACCCGAGCCGAGTGAGCGGCAGCGCAGCGCCACTGCGGCGCCGCGTTAGCGTTGCGCCAGGTGTCGCTTGAGGCGTTGTAACATCGCGGCCTCGAGCTCGGTGTTGGCGGGTAACAATTGCCAGGTCGGTTTGCTGTCCGCGCCGCGCACCAGGCTTGCGCCCTGATAGGTCAGATAGACGTTGCTACCGGACTGCGACCGCTCGACGCGCAACCGATATTGATGGCGCCGTAGCGCCTGCCCACCCGCTGCCGTCACCTCGGAGACCGCGCTTTGCAACTGGGACTGCGACAAGTTCGGGCTCTCGTCGATCCACTCGGTACGCATCGCCCCAATTTCCGGACGATCTTCCGCGAGCTGGATATCCTGGCTCCGCCAGAATCCGCGCAGCGACTCCCAGACTTGATCCGGCGAGCGGTCGACCTCGAGCCAGCTGAGTTGCCCTTCAGTGCGCTCGCGAACCGACTCGCGAACGGTCGACGGTGCCGCCGCATCAATCGATGGCGGTTGGCTCGCCGGACGCGCGGAGGCGACGCCTGCGGCGGCGCCCGGGATCTGATAAGTCGGGTCGCGTTCGGGCAGCACCAGTGGCGGTGGAGCCTTCAGTGCACCCACGCCGCGGCTGTCTAGATAGGCTTCGTTCTCGGTTCCACGCAAGGTGCCGCAGCCAGCGATCAACGCCAGTGCGAGGCTCAATCCGATCCATCCAGTTCCACGCATGCTTCAATTCCGCTTGATTTCGATGCCGGCCGACACGAGCGACTGGCGCAGCTGCTCGCGGTATTTCTCGCTGAGGGGTGTGAGCGGCAGGCGAATGCCGTTGTCAATCAGGCCCATTTCGAAGAGCGCCCACTTGACCGGGATTGGATTGGACTCGAGAAAAAGGTCGTGGTGCAGCCCGTCCAGCGTACGGTTGATTTCGCGCGCCGCGGCCGCATCACCGGCGAGCGCCGCCGCGCACATTTCGTGCATGGCGCGTGGGGCGACGTTGCTGGTCACCGAAATCGTTCCCTTGCCACCGCGCAGAATGAATTCGAGCGAGGTTGCGTCATCGCCGCTGAACAGATCGATCTGGTCGCCGCACAAGGACTTGAGGTGCTCCAGGCGGTCCAGGTTTCCGGTGGCCTCTTTGAGACCGATGATGTTGGAGATCTTCGCCAGTCGCGCCACCGTTTCCGGTAGCAGATCGCAAGCGGTGCGACCGGGCACGTTGTACAAAATCTGCGGAATCGGCACTGTATCCGCGATCGCGCGATGGTGCAGGTACAGGCCTTCTTGGGTCGGCTTGTTGTAGTACGGTGTTACCAGCAGTGCCGCATCCGCGCCCGATTCCATCGCGCGGCGCGTCAGTTCGATGGCCTCGCTGGTGGAATTCGCGCCGGTGCCCGCGATGACCGGTACGCGCCCTGCGGCCAGCGCGACCGTTTGCGCAATGACCTCGCAATGTTCATCGAAATCGAGCGTAGCCGACTCCCCCGTGGTGCCGACGGCAACGATCGCATCGGTCTGATTCTCGATATGAAACTCGACCAGTCGCGCCAACGCATCGGCATCGACGGAGCCGTCTGGAGCCATTGGGGTCACCAGCGCAACCATGCTTCCGTGGAACATTTTCGTCTTTTCTCCGCCTAACAGTCAGGACATGATATAGGCCGGGCGGCGCGCGACTCAAGCCGAGCGGGCTTCATCTTGCGGCTTGGGCGCGGGGCGACGCTGTGATACAACGTGGACAGAGCGTGAACGCCTCGCGCCGCGTCGAGACCACGCAACCCGATTTGGGCGACAGGCGTATCATGATACGAATTTCGACGCCGTGTCGTGACAACCGGGCGTCACGGCAGACCTGCGAATACAACTCATAACGATTTCGGTGGAACTTTATCCATGACAGTCACGGTTCCCGCCTCCGACGGCAAGCGCCTTTACGTACTCGACACCAACGTGTTGATGCACGACCCGACCGCACTGTTTCGCTTCGACGAGCATGACATCTTTCTCCCCATGGTGGTGCTCGAAGAACTCGACAAGTCCAAAAAAGGCGTCTCCGAAGTGGCACGGAACGTGCGCCAGGTCAGTCGGTTCATAGACGACCTGATGGCGGCCTGCACCCGCGACGAAATCGCGCGCGGGCTTCCGTTGTCGCGCAGCGCCGGACTCTCCGAGCAGCCAACAACCGGTCGCTTGTACTTTCAGACCGAAGTCATGGCGCGCGCGCTGCCGTCCTCGTTGCCGGGCAACACCGCGGACAACTCGATACTCGGCACCACCCTCGCATTGCAGGAACTGACGCCCGATATCGCGGTCATCCTGGTCTCGAAAGACATCAACCTGCGCATCAAGGCCGCGGTGCTCGGCATCCACGCCGAAGACTATTACAACGATCAAGTGCTGGATGACGTCGACCTGCTCTACAGCGGAGTCGAGGAACTCGGCGCGGATTTCTGGAACACCCACGCCAAGGACATAGAATCCTGGCAGGAGGAAGGGCGCACCTTCTATCGTCTGAGCGGTCCGGACGCCGCGCACTGGGTACCGAACAGCTGCCTTTCCTACGACCACGGCGGGCAACATTTCCGTGCGATCGTGCGCCAGGTCGGCAACGATCACGCCGTGATCGAAATGGCGCAGGACTACGGATCCGCTCGCCACACGGTGTGGGGCATCAACGCGCGCAACCTCGAACAAAACTTCGCGCTCAACCTGCTGATGGACCCGGAAATCGACTTCGTGTCGCTACTCGGGCCGGCGGGTACTGGTAAAACCCTGTTGACGCTCGCGGCGGGATTGGTACAGACCTTGGAGGACAAGCGCTATCGCGAAATCATCATGACCCGCGTGACCGTGCCGCTTGGCGAGGACATCGGCTTCCTGCCCGGTTCGGAAGAGGAAAAAATGACGCCCTGGATGGGCGCATTAATGGACAATCTCGAAGTGCTCACCTCAACCCAACCCGGCGGCGACTGGGGCCGTGCGGCAACCAACGATCTGCTGCAGAACCGGATCAAAATCCGCTCGCTCAATTTTATGCGAGGGCGCACATTCCTCAGCCGGTTCATCATTATCGACGAGGCGCAGAATCTGACCGCCAAGCAAATGAAGACGCTGATCACGCGCGCCGGCCCCGGCACCAAGGTCGTCTGTCTCGGTAATATCGCGCAGATCGACACGCCCTACCTCACCGAAACCTCGTCGGGTTTGACCTACGTGGTCGATCACTTCAAGGGTTGGCAGCACAGTGGGCATATCACGCTCAAACGCGGCGAGCGTTCGCGTCTGGCAGACTTCGCGTCGCAGAAACTGTGATCGTAACGCGCTGACCCGAGCGCTTCAGCGCCGTGTGTGCAGGCGTGCCCCGAGCGTTTGCCGCGGAACCGATCCCCGTTCCGCCAAGCGCTTCAGCCGCCAACCGTCCCGTATCGCTCAGGCATCCTCGAGCACCGCGGAACGACTTGGCCACGCATCGAGCACCACATGAACCAGCGTTGCAAGCGGAATCGCGAAAAACACACCCCACACCCCCCACAAACTGCCGAATACCAGGACGGCGGATATGATCGCAATCGGGTGCAGGTTGACCACTTCCGAGAAGAGCAGCGGCACGAGCAGGTTTCCATCCAGAAACTGAATGATGCCGTGACCGATCATCAAATAGATGAACTCCGACGACCAGCCCCACTGAAAGTAGCCGATGAGAAATATCGGCACAGTCACGATCACCACGCCGACATAGGGAATGATCACCGAGATGCCGGCCATCAGCGACAAGAGCATCGCGTAGTTCAGTCCAAGCATCGCGAACACGAAGTACGACACCCCCCAGATGATCAGGATCTCAAGCAACTTGCCACGCACATAGCTCGCGATCTTCTTGTTCATCGCAGCCGATACAGCCGTCACCAGGGTACGATCCTCCGGTAGGAATCTCCGCACCCAGGCAAAGATTTTGTCCCGATCGAGCAGGATGAAAAATATCAACACCGGAACCAGCACCAGATAGACCAGCATGGTGATCACACTGACCAGCGACGCGAGCGAGGTCGACACCACGCGCTGTCCGAACACTGCCAGTTCGGCGCGAATCTGCGACACCAGCGAGACCACATCGCTCTCGGTCAGTAACTCCGGATAACGCTCCGGCAATTGCAACAACAGCTTTTGCCCCTGCGACAACATTAGCGGCATCTCGGCAAAGAATTGCGCCGCTTGACGAAACAGCAACGGCAGCAGCCACACCAGCACGGCCGTCACGACCCCGAGGAAGAACACGAAGACGATGCTCACCGCGATCGTGCGTGGGATTCGCAGACGGATCAGGCGCTCGACTGGATCGTCCAGTAGATAGGCCAACACGATCGCGGCCAGCAAGGGTGCAAGCATGCCGCCGGCGAATAGTACGATTCCGAATCCCAACAACAACAGGATCGCGAGCAGTACCACCTGCGGATCCGAAAAATGGCGCTCATACCAATCAACCAGTACACGGATCATGAATCGCTCTCTGAACGGTATTTTTCATAGTGGGAGAGAAACACGACCTCCAGCTCGTCGATCACCTCCGGCGCGGGACGGCCGTGCATGACATGCTGCGCCATTAAGGCGGCAGTCTCATTCAGGACCCGGCCTCTGTCGAGCATGTGGTAACTGCAGGTCAGGCGTTTGATCGCCTTGACGACCGATTCCTCCGCGGGGCGCTCCAGCGATATCGGAGTCGCGGGCTCGGCCGCTCGCGCCGGTATTCGCTGGCGCAGAAACTCGGCGAATTCGAGCAGCGTCTTGCGCGAAGCCTCGTCAAGCCCGCGATAGCACTCGAGCAGGTGTCGCTCACTGGTTTTGGTTTTGATCTGCACGGCGCGTAGTGGAACGGTTTAGGAAAACGCCACACGCTGGCGTGTGCCCGCTAATGCAGCCGAATTCATGCCGACAAACGCTCGCGGGCACTCAGCTTGAGAAAACCCTGCGCGAAATGCAAGAGTTCCTCGGTCGCGCGATGGCGGAACACGTGCCGCTGGCGGACAAACGAAAACGGCCGTTCCAGCGGCGGATCGAGCGGCAGACTGCGCAGCATCCCCAATTTCTCTTCCTTGTGGAGCGTCGTGCTCGACAGGATTGAAATGCCCATTCCGGCCTCGACCGCGCCTTTGATCGCCTCTGGACTGCCGAGTTCCAAACACACTTCAAGGCTCTCCCCGGCGGTGCCGTTCTGCTCCAGGTATTCGCTGATAACTTCGCGCGTACCGGAACCCTCCTCTCGGCAAATAAACGGATACATGACCACTTGACTCGGTTTCACCGAGGAGAACTCCAGCAGTGGATGCTCGGGCGGAAGCACTACCACCAACTGATCGACGAAACAGACCTCAACGTTGAGTTGCTTGTTGGTGACATGCGCCTCGACCACGCCGAGATCGATCACATTATTCTCGACCATCGACACGATGCCTTCGGAATTCGAGACCTTGAGACTCAAGTTGATGTCTGGATAGGCCGCCTTGAATTTCCCGAGCAGCGCCGGCAGCATGTATTCCGCAACCGTGGTGCTCGCGCCGACGGTCAAAACGCCACCGAGATCGCCAGTGATCTCGTTGACCACGTTCTCCATCTCGTCGTAAAGCTCGAAAATCCGCTCCGAGTAGCTGTAAACGACCCGCCCAGCATCGGTCAGACTGACGCGGGTATGGGTTCGATCGAACAGACGCGTTTTGAAATGTTCCTCCAGTTGCCGCACCTGAAACGTCACGGCTGGTTGTGTCATGTGCAGAACCTCCGCTGCCTTGGTAAAACTCAGCAGCTTGGCAACTGTCTGGAAAACCTTCAGGCGTCGGTCCGACATCGCGTGTTGATTGCTCCTTTGTAAAAAACCAGTGGATCAGAATAGCATTGAACACCCGTCCCGTGTTGCTGGCCAATTATCCGCGCCGGGCCCGGTTTTGACGCCGGCTATGCGGTTCTCGGCGCGCTGACGCGGGCGTATGCTGGATGACTGGCGTTAAAGGGCGCCGGTGTTACGCCGGCGCCCGGTGCGGTTCAGACGGATCGACCCGCGGGGCGTTCAACCCGCGGATACGCCGAGCGTCACTGAGTGAGGATCACCTTGTCAATCCGCTTGTAGGCATAAGCGTAGTAGAGGACTGGGATCACGACCAATGTCAGCAGCGTCGATACCAGCAAACCGAAGATCAACGCAATTGCCAAGCCGCTGAATATCGGATCGTCGAGAATGAAGAACGCACCGAGCATCGCCGCCAGGCCCGTCAATACAATCGGTTTGGCGCGCACCGCGCCTGCTTGCACCACCGCGCGTTGCAGTTCCATCCCGCCGCGCACCTGCTCGTTGATGAAGTCAACCAGCAGGATCGAGTTACGCACGATGATCCCCGCCAGCGCGATCATGCCGATCATCGAGGTCGCGGTGAACTTGGCATCCAGCAGCGCGTGCCCCGGCATCACGCCGATCACGGTCAACGGAATCGGTGCCATGATCACCAACGGTATCGCATACGAGCGGAACTGCGCGACCACCAGCAGATAAATCAACACCATGCCGACGGCGTAGGCGATCCCCATGTCGCGGAAGGTTTCATAGGTGATCTGCCATTCGCCATCCCACTTGATGCTGTAGAGATATGGATTCTCCGGCAGCTTGAACAGAAACTGGTCAAGCGTGCCGATCTTGTCCAATTCGAGCTCACCGAGTCGGCCATAGATGTCAAACATTCCGTAGAGCGGGCTGTCAAGCTCGCCGACCATATCGGCGGTGACATACACCACCGGCAACAGATCCTTGTGGTGGATCGCGCGTTCGCGGGTGTTTTGTTCAACCGTCACCACCTCCGACATCGGTACCAGACGGCCACTGGCACTGCGGATCTGCAAATCGAGCACGCGGTTGATGTCGGCCTTGTTACTGGCTTCAAACATCAGCCGCACCGGTACGGCGTATTTGACGTGGGTGCCGTGGAGGAAAGTCGCGTCATCCCCGCCGAGCACCGAACTGATGGTCTGCGCGACGGTTTGCTGCGACAGCCCCAAAAGGGCCGCCTTCTGCCGATCCACGTGCAATACATAACGCCGCTGCGGGGCCTCGATACTGTCATCGATATCGGCGATGTCCGGGGTTTCTTCAAACACCCGGCGCACCCGTTTGGCGACATCGATCTGCCCGTTGTAATCGAGCCCGTACACCTCGGCGACGATCGGCGACAGCACCGGGGGTCCCGGTGGCACCTCGACGATCTTGACGTTGGCAGCAAAGCGCTTACCGATCTCCTGCAACGGCGGCCTCACGCTCAGCGCGACCGAGTGGCTGTCGCGGTCACGTTGGAGTTTGTCGACCAGGTTGACCTGAATGTCGCCGACGTGCGCACCCTCGCGCAGGTAATATTGCCGCACCAGACCGTTGAAATTGATCGGCGCCGCGGTGCCGGCGTAGACCTGCAGATTATCGACCTCGGGCACCGTTTCGAGATGGTGCGCCAGTTCGTCAAGCACCCGTTTGGTCTGCTCGAGGCTGCTCCCCTCGGGCATGTCGACGACCACCTGGAACTCTGACTTGTTATCGAACGGCAGCATCTTGAGCACAACCGCTTTGAATATCGCGAGCGACACCGACAACACGATTAAAATCATGATCGACAGAAACAGCAAGCGACGCATCCCGCGCCCATCCTTGCCGCGCAAGAACGGCGTCATCACCCCGTTGAATAACTTGTCCAGCCAGGGTGCTACCGCCTCGCCATGGTGATGGCTGAAGTCGACATTCTTCAGGGTTTTATAAGTCAGCCACGGCGTGACCACGTACGCCACGGCGAGCGAGATCACCATCCCCATGCTCGCGTTGATCGGGATCGGGCTCATATACGGCCCCATCAAACCGGAGACGAACGCCATTGGCAGCAGGGCCGCGATCACGGTAAAGGTCGCGAGGATGGTCGGTCCGCCCACCTCGTCGACCGCGGCCGGAATGACTTCGAGCAGTTTCTTACCGCCCATCATCATGTGGCGATGGATGTTTTCCACCACCACGATCGCGTCATCGACCAGAATCCCGATCGAAAAAATCAACGCAAACAACGAAACCCGATTGAGCGTAAAGCCCCACGCCCAGGACGCGAACAGCGTAATCAACAACGTGATAATGATCGCCACTCCGACAATGAATGCCTCGCGCCAGCCCATTGCGATCCAGACCAGCACCACGACCGAAAGCGTCGCGAAGAGCAGCTTCTGAATCAGCTTTTTCGCCTTGGCATCGGCGGTCTCACCGTAGTTGCGGGTGATCTCGACGTTGACGCCGTCGGGGATGTAAATCCCTTGGGCCTGCTCGAAGCGTTTGACCAATTGTTCGGCGATCGCGACCGCGTTTTCGCCCGGCTTTTTCGCCACAGCGATCGTCACCGCCGGGGCACCCGCCACGACCCCTTTCTTCGAAAAGGAGACGTAGCGTTCCGGATGATCCGGGCCGTAGCGAACCTCCGCCACGTCGCTCAAATATACCGGTTTACCGTCCATCACCCCGACGATCAACCCACCGATCTCGGCGGGTTCGGTCATGAACGAACCCGCCTGCACCTGAATCTCCTCATTGTCGTCGACCAGGGTGACCGCATCACGTGAGGCGTTCGCGGCTACCAGGGCAAAGCGCAGATCCTCTAGCGCGATGTTGTAACCCGCCATCCTGACCGGGTCGAGTTTGACCGCGACCACATTGTCCGGGCCGCCGATGGTATAGATGTCCCGTGTGCCGGGTACGCGTTTTAACTCGGCCTCAAGGGCGTGCGCGACTTGGAGGAGATCGTAGGCGCCGCGATCGGGGTCGTCGGTCCAGAGCGTCGCGGTCAGGATCGGTACGTCATCGATGCCCTTCGGTTTGATCAGCGGTTGCAGCACTCCAAGATTGCGTGGCAGCCAGTCCTGATTCGACGCAATCTTGTTGTAGAGACGCACCAGGGCCTGGGTATTGTCCTCACCGACCTTGTACTGCACCGTCAATACCGACAACCCCGGATAGGACGACGAATAGACGTGCTCGATACCGGTGATTTCGGACAGCACCTGTTCCGCCGGGCCGCTCACCAAGTTCTCCACCTCATCGGCCGAGGCGCCGGGAAACGGCACAAAAATGTTGGCAAAGGTCACATCGATCTGCGGCTCTTCCTCGCGCGGCGTCACGATAATGGCGAACAGGCCAAGCAGAATGCCAACGAGCGCCAACAGCGGCGTGATCGCATTGTTCTGGAATTTCTGGGTGATCCGCCCGGAGATCCCCATCCGGCTGTCGCTCATCAACGCGCCTCCCCGGTCCCGGTGACCTGACGCTTGAGATGGATGCCTGCGGCAATCGGGTCGAGCGCGATGGCTTCACCTTCCTGCAAACCAGCGAGCACCACCGCCTTGTTGTCGGCGGTTTTGTGGCCGAGCCGGATCTGGCGGAAACGTATCTGTCCGTCCTCGTTTAACACATAGATCCCGGTGACCTCGCTGCGATAGGCGACGGCGCGGCTTGGAACAACCAGCTGTGATTGCTCGCCGGTGGTAAATGCCACCTTGGCGAACATGCCGGGAAACAGCCCTTCGCCATCCTTTGCCAGATTCACGCGGACCTTGAAGGTATTGGTGTTTGGATCGGCGTAAGGGAAAAACGTCAAACTCTCGACTGGCACCGCGGCGCCATCGCCGGTCAACACCCGCGCCTTTTTGAGTTCCCGTATTGGATTGATCAAGTTCTGCGGAACCTCCACCTGGACGCGCAGCTTCTCCAACGAGATCCCAGTCATCAACTTATGGCCCACGTTCACGAACTCACCGAGTTCGATATGGCGCTCGGTGACAATGCCGCTGTAAGGCGCGCGCACTAGGGTTTGCCCGAGTTGCTCGTCGGCCTTGGCAATGCTGGCGCGCGCCGATTGCACCCGCGCCTTGGCGGAATTGAGTTCGGCCGTTGCCGCATCGAGTTGCGATTTGGCGACCAGTTTCTTTTCGTAGATCTCACTGATCCGCGCGAATTCCTGCTCGGCCTGCTTGAGACGCGCCTCAGCCTCGGCCAGCGCGGCGCGCGCTTCGGCGGCGCCGGCCTCCTGTTTGGCTGCTTTCAACTTGACGATTACAGTGTCCTTCTTGACGAAATCGTCGACGTCATAGGCAATCTCGGTCACCTGCCCCGAGGTTTGCGCCGAGACGGTGGTTTGATTGACGGCTTCGACCGTACCGTCCAGTATTCTTTCCTGAGCCACCACTTCGCGGACCACCGTCGCGGTCGCAAATGGCAGCTCAACGTTCGCCCAGGTGCTGGGCGCCAATCCTAGCGCACCGATCAAGGCAATGATTTTCCGCATGAATTCAGCTCCGATAAAAAATTTTGGCAAGTCTAACAAACTATATTAGGGATTCCTAATATTCGAAGGTCTTCCCATGACAGACTTCACGTCGCCAAACGCTATCCGCGGCCCGGGATTTGTTAGAATTCGGGCAAACATCCAGTGATTACTTGATTAACGATGTTACACAACTTTCGTCCGCTACTCGCCTGCCTCGTGGCGATTCTGCTGATCGGCCCGTTATCCGCCGCGCCTTACAAATGGGTCGACGAGCACGGCGTAACGCATTACTCGCAGATCCCCCCGGCGGGAAAGCCATCGAGTGAAGTGCGGATTCGGGAAGCACAAGTCGATCCGGCCGCAGCGCCGTCCGCCGCACGCCCACCGGGAGCTGGGCTCTCGGCCACCGAATCACTCGGCGGCGCCGAGGTCGAAACGGATGAGTCGGCCCGCGTACGCCAGGAAAACTGCAAACGCGCGCGCGAAAACCTGGGCGTGCTCGAATCCAACCGCCGCATCCGAATCAAGCAGGATGACGACTACCGCGTTCTGAGCGACGCCGAGCGGCTGGAGAAAATCGAGGGCATCAAGGCGCAGATTCGAGAGTACTGCGAGTAATCCGCAGTGTTATTGCCGAACGCGATGTTGCGCCGCCTTCATCCGGACCGTATTGCGTCCGTCCGGGGCACCGCGAAAGGTCGCAGCGCCCCCAGTTTATAACGCTAACCAACCGTACGCTCACTCACCTCAGCGCCGCGCCTTCAAGGAGCCAAACCATGCGCATCTCGCAATTTCCGATCAGTACTCTCAAGGAAACCCCGGCCGATGCCGAGGTGATCAGCCACCAATTGATGCTGCGCGCCGGCCTCATTCGTAAGCTCGCCGCCGGGCTTTACACCTGGATGCCGTGGGGCCTGCGGGTGCTGCGCAACGTCGAGCGCGTGGTGCGCGAGGAGATGGACCGCAGTGGCGCGATCGAGCTGCTGATGCCGACGATCCAACCGGCCGAACTTTGGCAGGAATCACGACGGTGGGAGAAATACGGCCCGGAACTGTTGCGCATCAAGGACCGGCATGAGCGCGATTTCTGCTACGGCCCGACCCACGAGGAAGTGATCACCGATTACGTGCGCCGCGAGATCCGCAGCTACAAAGACCTCCCGCTCAATCTCTACCAGATCCAGATCAAGTTTCGCGACGAGATCCGCCCGCGCTTCGGCGTGATGCGCGCACGCGAGTTTCTGATGAAAGACGCCTACTCCTTCCACATCGATCAGGCCTCGCTGCAGCAGACCTACGACTTGATGTACGCGACCTACAGCCGGGTTTTCACCCGGCTCGGGCTCAAGTTTCGCGCCGTGCGGGCCGACACCGGCGCGATCGGCGGCAGCGCATCGCATGAGTTTCACGTCCTGGCCGATTCCGGCGAGGATGCCATCGCCTTCTCCGACGACAGCGATTACGCCGCCAATGTCGAACTCGCCGAAACCCTGCCCCCGGCCCCACCCGCGCCGGCAACCCTGGCGTTGACCAAGGTCGCCACCCCGGGACAGGAGTCCATCGCCGAGGTTGCGGCGCATCTCGGCGTCGCGCCGCAGCAATGCCTCAAGACCCTGTTCGTGCGTGGCAGCGAGCAACCGGTTGTCGCGTTGATCTTGCGTGGCGACCACGAACTCAACCCGATCAAGGCGGAAAAGCTCGCCGGGGTCGCCGCCCCGGTGCAGATGGCCGATGCCGCCGCCATTATCGCCGCGACTGGTTGCAAACCCGGCTCGCTCGGACCGATCGGCCTCGACGTTCCCGTCTACGCCGACTTCGCCGCGCTGGGGCTGGCCGACTTCGTCTGCGGCGCAAACGAGGAAGGCTTCCATTACACCGGCGCCAACTGGACGCGCGACACGCCCGTGGCGACCGGCGTCGATCTGCGCAACGTCGTGCCCGGCGACCCCAGTCCGGACGGTCACGGTACGCTGTCCATCGCGCGCGGCATCGAAGTCGGCCACATTTTCCAGCTCGGCTTGCGCTACAGCGAGGCGATGAAGGCGCAGGTGCTCGATGAAACCGGCAAGGCGGTCACGCTCACCATGGGCTGCTACGGCATCGGCGTATCGCGCGTGGTGGCGGCGGCGATCGAGCAGAACCATGACGCCAATGGCATCATCTGGCCCGAGGCCATCGCACCGTTCACGGTTGCGATCGCGCCGATCAACCTGCATAAATCGCAGCGTTTGCGGGCCGCGGTGGAGGCCTTGTATGCCGAGATCCAGGCGGCCGGCATCGCAGTCGTGCTCGATGACCGCGCGGTGCGCCCCGGGGTGATGTTCGCCGACCTCGAACTGCTCGGCATTCCGCACCGGCTGGTGTTCAGCGAGCGCGGACTGGATGCCGGCGAGATCGAATACCGCGGCCGGCGCGATCCCGAGTCGACCCAGATGCCACTCGCCGGCATCGTCGCGTTCTTGCAGGAACGGCTGCACGCGGCCGGCACCCTGTGAGCGCAGCGCCCCCCTGCCGGGCCGAAACAGGGCTCAGCAGGGGACGCTGGCTTACCCTCACCTCGCCGCCAGCAGCGCGCACCGATCGAATCGGACCGCCCGCCTGTGTGGATTTTGCTTGCCTACTCCGGATAGTGTATATAATTACACCAATCGAGACCCTCCCACAGGCGCAGCGACGATGGAAGAACTCACCCCCCGTCAGGCCGAAATTCTGGCGCTGATCCGCGATACCCTCGCGACCACCGGTTTGCCGCCAACGCGGGCCGAGATCGCCGCCGCCTTCGGTTTCAACTCGGTCAACGCCGCCGTCGGGCATCTGCGCGCGCTGGCGCGCAAAGGCGCGATCGAACTGATGCCGAGCGCCTCGCGCGGGATTCGCTTGCTTGAGGAAGGTGGCTTGCCCGTGATCGGCCGGGTTGCCGCCGGTGCGCCGATCCTGGCAGAGGCCAGCATCGAGCGGCGCTACGACCTTGATCCGGCCATGTTCTCCCCGCGCGCCGATTACTTGTTGCGGGTGCGTGGCATGAGCATGCGCGACGCCGGCATCCTCGACGATGACCTGCTCGCCGTGCACCGCACCCCCACCGCGGAAAATGGCCAGATCGTCGTCGCCCGCATCGGTGACGACGTCACCGTCAAGCGCCTACGGCGCAAGGCAGGGCGCATCCTGCTGCTGGCGGAAAACCCGGAATTTCAACCCATCGTCGTCCACCCCGGGCGCGACGAATTCGCGATCGAAGGGATCGGGGTCGGCGTCATCCGCACCGGAGGACCGCTATGAGTCTCGAAGCGCTGCTGCAACAAGGCGCGGTATGGCGCGGCGGCGAATCGGCCCTGCGCCCACGCCCAACCGCGGGCAGCGGTCTCCCCACCGGCTATGCGCCTCTCGATGAAGCCCTTCCTGGCGCAGGCTGGCCGCTCGGGGCACTGACCGAAATCCTGCACGCCGACGCCGGAATCGGCGAGTTGCAACTCGTCATTCCCGCACTCGCGCGGCTCACCGCCGCCGGTCGGCGGGTGTTGTGGATCGACCCGCCGTTCATCCCCTACGCCCCGGCGCTGGAACTGGCCGGCGTGTCGCTTTACTACACCCACATCGTGCGCCCCGACAAACCTGAAGACGCACTCTGGGCACTCGAGCAAGGCCTGCGCAGCGGCAGTTGCGCGGCCGTACTGGCCTGGCCGCGCCACCCGGAACTCGCGCAACTGCGCCGGCTCCAGCTTGCCGCCGAGGCCGGCGATTGCGTCGCCTTCCTGTTTCGTCCGGCGGCGGTCGCCAGTCAGAGCTCACCTGCCGCGCTGCGCCTGCGCCTCACTCCGGAAGCACGGGCGCTCAAACTCGACGTCATCAAGTGTCGCGGCCGCTTTTTCACCGCGCCGATCCGCTGCCCGCTGCCTGCCACGCAACGCTCGGCGGCCACCGCGGACCCCAGCGCTGCGCACGCACGGTTCGACTCCATCAACCCGCGCCGGGCAAGTACTCCGCCCCCACATGGCGCTTGATCATCGGCCGGATGCAACAGGAAGTCGCCA
Organism: uncultured Thiotrichales bacterium; assembly: GCA_964620675.1. Lineage (GTDB taxonomy): Bacteria > Pseudomonadota > Gammaproteobacteria > UWMA-0217 > UWMA-0217 > CAYSFW01. Next base: position 110,056 of record CAZUJU010000003.1, read on the forward strand.
CGCCAATGCGAACGTTGTGTCCGATGCGGCGTTTTTCCGCTCCACTCCGGCATCCTGCCCTGCGCCGCACCGGCCAACCACAGCTTGGCTCTGCGGCGGCTCCAAAGATCGGCGCAGATCAAGAGCCAAGTACGCCAGACCGCCACCGGTACGGTCGCACTCGCCCACTTTGGCGCCACGCGCAGTGCCAGCCCGGGCGATACTCGCGCCGTGGCGAGCGGCGTAGCCCGGTGTTTCACCCATGCTCTGGCTTGCCCTCGACTTCCACGAACTGGCGCTGGATCTCGTAGCGCGCGGGGATCCCACGGCCGGTGCATTGCCGTTGGCACTCTTTACGCAAAGCGGCAACCGCCAGCGCATCACGCTTGCGAACCGTGCCGCGCGCGCGCTCGGCATTCAGGCCGGAATGCCGAGCGCCGCAGCCCGTTCGCTCGCTGCTGACCTCAACCCACAACGCCACGACCCCGAGGCCGAACACGCTGCATTGCGGCAACTCGCCGCCTGGGCCCAACAATTCACCCCCGTGCTCAGCCTGCAACCGCCAGCGAGCCTGCTGCTGGAAATCGGGGACGGGCTCACCTTGTTCGGCGGCGCCGAGCGGCTCCTCGCACAGATCACCGCGGAGATCGCGGCGCTGGGGTTTCAGGTACGCCTTGGCTGCGCCCCGACACCGCTCGCCGCCTGGTGGCTGGCCCGAGCCGGGCGGCCCCTGCCCGTCACCACACCGAAAATGCTCATGGCCGCCCTTGCACCGCTGCCACTCGGCGTGCTCGACCTCCCTGCGGAAATCCGCCAACGGCTCTCCGGCCTCGGGCTCGTCACCCTCGGCGACTGCATCCAACTCCCACGGGCCGGGCTCGCCCGCCGTCTCGGCACCGACCTGGTTGGCCAGATCGACCGCGCCCTCGGACAACACCCAGACCCGCGCCCCACTTACAACGCACCGCCGCGCTTCGTAAGCCGTATCCCATTGCCGCAACCCGTCGACAACACCGAGCCATTGCTGTTCCTGCTGCGCCGCTTGCTGCTCGAATTGAGCGGATTCCTGCGCGGGCACGGCAGCGGTGCACTGGCGTTGAACCTGCAATTGCTGCATTCAAACCAAACGCCCACCCTACTCACCCTCGGCCTGCTGGCACCCAGCCGCGAGGTCGAACACTTGCTCGCGTTATGGCGCGAAAAGCTCGAACGCCATCACCTCATTGCGCCGGTCGACGGCATTCAACTGAGCGTGGACCACCTCGCGGCGCTCACCGGAATCACCCCCGACCTGTTCCACACCGAAACCCATGGCGGCCTCGATTTCACCCAATTTCTGGAACGTTTGCGCAGCCGCCTAGGACCCACCGCGTTACGCCAGCTCGCAAGTCACGCCGACCACCGCCCCGAACAGGCCTGGCGCTACACCGACGAAACCACGCCCACCGCCACCGCCCCACTGCGCACATCGCGCCCGCTCTGGCTGCTGGACGCCCCGCAACCGCTCGAATCCCGCGCCGGCCAACCGTACCTGCACGGCCCGCTGGTCCTGCTGCAAGGCCCCGAGCGGATCGAGTCCGGCTGGTGGGACGGCAGCGACATGCGCCGCGACTACTACCTGGCCACAAACCCCCGCGACCAACGGCTATGGGTTTTCCGTGCATTCACCCGCCCGCCGCGCTGGTATCTGCATGGGGTGTTTGCATGAATCGACGTGGTAATTCACCAGCACTTACGTCCGCAGTTCCGGCAGCTTCTCGTCGCGCGGCACAAACACCAGCGCCACGCCGTTGTTGCAGTAGCGCTTGCCGGTCGGTTTCGGCCCGTCGTCGAAAACGTGGCCCTGATGCCCGCCGCAGCGGCGGCAGTGATATTCCTTGCGCGGCAGGATCAGTTTGAAATCGGTCCGCGTACCGAGCGCGTCCTCCAGCGGTTGCCAGAAGCTTGGCCAACCGGTGCCGCTCTCGAACTTGGTCGCACTGTCGAACAGCGGCTGATAGCAGGCGGCGCAGACGTAAGTGCCATCGCGTTGTTCGCGGTTGAGCGGACTGGTGCCGGCGCGCTCGGTCGCATCTTCAAACAGCACCGCGTAGGCCGGCGCCGCCAACAGGCGCGCCCACTCGGCCTTCGATTTCACCAGCGTCGGCTTGGTTGCCGCGCGGCTCAGCGCGGGGCGGGTGCCGCCGGCGAACAGCGCCAAGCCAAACAGGGTGATGAGCGATCGGCGGCGGTCCATAATCTTCTCCTCGGTAAACGGAATGACGCGCTTGTCAGATCATTCAATCGTCGGCCCGCCACCGCGAGAAATCACGGCGCCGTGCCACCCGTAAGGTTATTCATACGCTTTCAATCGGGCGCCTGGAGCTCGCCGCCATGCCACCGACCTACCCCAAGGTTTGCCGTCGTCGCATCTGAGCTTCGCCATTGCGGGCTTGAACGGCTCGTCGTGCCAAGTCGCAGAGAGCGCTCGAGCGCTTTGTGTTCGTCGCCATCATCGGGTACTGATCACCGACAGTGCCGCGCCGGTGGTGCACTTCGAAAGCGCTTATCAGATTCGCGCACTCTTCAGGTTCCCGGATCGCGATCGGCCCCTCCCCGAACCGCCCGCGATTAATGGCTCTGATCTGTTCTACCATGACATAGCCGTCGCGGAGCAGCCTTCCACGACTCGCGATCCGCACGCGCAGCGACGCGAAGGCGGGCCGAAACTGGGTCGTCAAGGGAACGACGAGGACCTTGCGGAGCCCGGCTGCGGTGAGGCTGTGTTCCTGAAATAGGCGCACCGGACGGATCTTTCCGATCTCTCCGCGCCGCACGGGGGCCGGCTTATAGCTTCCTGTTGAACCACGGTTGTCGATCGGTTTCACCCGAGTACCGGCGATGACGGTAGGATTGTGGAATGACAGCAAAATGAAGGCGGACATGTACTCATGGCAACGATGCCCCTGCGTGACCTTCCCGACGATCTGCATGAATGGATCAAGCAGCAAGCTGCGGCGCACCACCGGTTCCGTGAACTCAGAAGGTAACAGTTTCTCCCGAGTTTCCGGTGTGGCGAGCTGGGCGACGCCTTCCTGACGGGCAAATCGGCGCCGCTGCGCGTGCCAAGCGTGATGGTCCCGGGGTTCAACTTCGTCCTGAAGCCCATGCACCCAACCGCGCGCGATCTGGCGATTGGCGCGGTGTTGGCATGGCCGTTTGCTCCGCGCCTGGCCGTGGGCCCGCAGTTGCTCGGGGCGTAGCGGTGAGTCGTGAGCCGGAGTAGAAGATCGTTACACCACGATTAACGCGGTGCCGCAGCAACGTGATCAAGCATCGAACCCGCTCACGGGGTCGCGCGCGCCAAAGCGAGAACGCGGCGCATGCGCCTCCTGCTCGTGTCTGATCGATCGAGAAGCAGGCTCGTTCGGAATTTCCCAAACCAACCGGTACACGCGGCGCGGCTCACCCGACGTTGTGGAGAGGGCGAGATAACTATATGGCGCCTGACCGAAAACCCCCACACCCCAACGGCGGCAAGGGAAGCGCTGGATTTTCGGCCGCGAAGAATTGACGGTGGAAGGCGGGGATACGACCAGAGGCACGGAAATACAGGCCTGACAGCCCACCCTGGTGGAAATCTTCGCGCCAAAAGCCGTTCGGGTGGCGGCCTCCCAAAAACTTCGTGCCACCTTCAAGAAGGCTTGGCATTCAAAGGCCAAAGGCCTTTTAATCGCAATCACCCAAAGACACGGCCAAGCGGCTTTTGTGGAGACCATCGATGCGAGTTGTCCGGAACACCCAGATGCGGATCGGCGAAGTGGATGTTTCCCGAATCGTTCTCGACTCCAAGTCACGTGACGACATCCCACAAATTCTGCGAGGCTTGCAGCAACTTTGCCAAAACCGGAGCACGCGGGCGAAGCTCTTTGAACTGCTGGAATCCGACCTGGCGCCGAGCATCGACAAGCGCACCGGACGTCCTGGCATGACGCT
>CAZUJU010000004.1:0-104129 GCA_964620675.1 uncultured Thiotrichales bacterium
TTTCGTGCGCCGCCGTGTTCTGTGTAATGGGGAGAGGATAGCGCGATCGTTTCGTAGAAATCGTGATGCGCTTCTCGTTCTCAAGCGCCGGTTACGACCGGTAGTCGCGCTGAGGCGCGATTTGCGCCCGACCCGATTAGCTTTCGTCGAAGCCCGTTCAGTCGGGTACGAAGCTCAGCACGTTGCCGTTGATGCAGTAGCGTTTGCCGGTGGGGGGTGGGCCGTCGTCGAAGACGTGGCCGAGGTGGATGTCGGAGCTGGCGCTGCGCACTTCGACGCGGCGCATGCCGTGGGAGTTGTCTTCGTGCAGGGTGATCGCGCCGGGTACGGGGTTGAAGAAGCTGGGCCAGCCGGTGCCGCTATCGAATTTCGCGTCGCTGCGGAACAAGGGTGCGCCGGTGATGGGGTCGACGAAGGTGCCGGGGCGTTTTTCGTCGAGGTGCGAGCCGGTGAACGCGCGTTCGGTGCCGTCTTCGAAGGCGATTTTCTGCTGTTCGGGCGTCAGTAGCTGGAAGCCGAGCCACTTCCAGAAGCGGGTCTGGTCGCCGTTGTAGCCGGTGTAGCGCGAAACCTCGCTGCCCTTTTCAAACAGCACGATGGTCGGCGTCGCGAACAGCGCCTTTTCCAGCTTCCAGCCGGTCGGCGGATTCGGATTGAGGGTGCTCGTCACCGGCACTTCGGCTTGCCAGTGATCCAGGACCTCGGCCTTGAACTGCTCGCAGAAGGCGCATTCGGTGGCCTCGAAGACGACCAACTGCTTGCCTTGCGATAGCGTCTTGCCATCGAGTGGCGGCGCGCTGGGTGCGGCGGCTTGCGTGCGGATATCGGCGCCGGGGTACTTCACGTCGGTGCCGCCCAAGCCGCAATAACCGTTCGGGTTCTTGATCAGGTAATCCTGATGATAGTCCTCGGCGGGAAAGTATTTCGTCAGCGGTGCGATTTCGGTCGTGATGGTGCCCTGCCCGGCTTGCGTCAAGGCCTGCTGGTAGATCGTGCGCGTCCGCTCGGCGGTCTCCAATTGCGCCGCGTTGTGCGTGTAAACCGCGCTGCGATAGTTGCTGCCCACGTCGTTGCCCTGGCGATCGCCCTGGGTCGGATTATGACTTTCCCAGAACTTGGCGAGCACGGTTTCCAGCGTCACCTGGGCGGGATCGAAGCTGACCTTGACCACCTCGGCGTGATTGCGTTTATCGGTCACGCCCCGACGCAACGCCTCCTCGTGCGCGAGGACGGCCTTGTAACTGCCCTCGATGTCGCCATTCGCGTAACCGCTCTCAACGTCCACCACTCCCGGCACCTCCGCCATCCGTCGCTCGGCGCCCCAGAAACAACCCATGCCGAGCACGATGTAGTCCAATTGAGCGTTGGGATCGTCCATCGCGACCTTCGCGGGCGTCGCGGCAGTTTCCCGGGAGCAACCGTTCAGCAACAGCCCGAGGCCCAAAACGAGAAGCACGGCTGGCAGTAGACGTAGCGACAAGCGGTTGACGATTCGATCGAGCATACGGCGTCGGACCTGATTCGTGGATTGCCCGACAGTCTCCTCGCGACGGTTGGAACATGCAAATTCAACCAGTGCCGGCGGTGCTCGGCGCCGGGGTTATTCGCTACTGCGAAAAATCGTTGCGAACGTCGATAAGGTGTTCGGAATGCTCGATAGGAATAGCGAGTGGGATGGTCGTTTCTTAGAAGCAATAATGCGGTGTCTCGACGCGTCCGCGTAATCTCGTGCACGCAGGTTTGCGTCACGCGCTGTCGGACGCGATTTCGACCACGACACTGCCGCGTTTGCGTCGCGATTCGACGCGCGCGTGGGCATCGACGATTTCGTCGAACGGATAGACGCGGTCGATCATTGGTTTGTACGCGCCGGTCGCGGCGAGTTCGGCCAGCAGGCGAACGTCCTCGGCGCGTTCGGCGGCCGTACCGGCGATGGCCTTTTTGCCGTTCGCCTTCGAGACGAACGGCACGCGCAGCATCGCCGGCAAACTCGCGACGACCATGAGCAGCCGGCCGCGCTCGGTCAGTGCATTCGCCGCGCGCGCCCAGTCCGCGTTGCCGACGGCATCAAAGATGATGTCGTAGCGTTCGCCGTTCGCGAGGAAATCGGTCGTGGTGTAATCGATGGCGTGATCCGCGCCGAGCGAGGACACGAGTTCGACATTCGCGGTGCCGCAGACGCCGGTGACCTCCGCGCCGAAGTGCTTAGCGAGCTGCACGGCCGCGCTGCCGACCGCGCCCGAGGCGCCGTTGATCAGCACGCGCTCGCCGGGTTGCAGCTTGCCCTTGTCGCGCAGAAAATCCAGCGCCGTGGTGCCGCCGAACATGAGCGCGGCGGCTTCGATATCGCTCAGACCGGGCGGTTTCGGCGCGATCGCGGCGTCCTCGGGCAACGCGATGAATTCGGCATGACACCCCAACCGGCCGCCGGTGAAGGCGATCACCCGGTCGCCCACGCTGAATTTCGTGACCTTGTTTCCGATCGCGATGATCTCGCCGGATAACTCCATTCCGAGTATCCGTTTGCGCGGTTTGAAGACGCCGAACGCGAGGCGAACCAGCACTCCGAAACCGGACGGCACCGACAGGCTGCGAATTCGCCAGTCGCCCGCGCTGACCGTGGTCGCGTGGATCTTGATCAGAACTTCGTTGGCGGCCGGCTGCGGCTGCGGCACGTCCTTCAGCGTGACGACAGCGGGAGGCCCGTAGTGTTCGAAGACAGCAGCTCGCATCGTTTGTCCCCGGTTTATTCGTAGCGTGCCTGACCTTGCGGCCAGGGACGCGTCCGTATAGTGTCCCATCGGTTGTCTTGACTACGTCTCAGCATAGCCGATCGGCACCGTGACGGTTGTTTGCATCGCGTTAGCATTGCTTCTCAGCAAAGCGGCGCTTGATGACGTGTCGTTCAATCCACTGGAAGGCGAGTCATTCAAGGGCCATGATGGTGGAAGCCTCGTCGGGCTGTGTGTGCCCTACCAATCGCACGACGGTGTGCGAGCATCGCAAATGCGCTAGCGCCACAGGACGACACTCACAACTTTGCGCAACTGCGTACTTTCGCAAAGCGGGGGGCGCTGCCGGAACTTCGAAGTATCATTGATTGTACCGATCATTAACCAGCCCTGATTCAAGAGTATGACGATGGCACAACTTGACCACGATACTGAGGAAGCCGTTCGGCGCTTTCTAGCTTTGCTGGGTGATCGCTACAACATGGCTGGCGCTATTGTCTATGGCAGCCGGGCGCGAGGCACGCACCGCCCCGATAGCGATGCCGATGTGGCGATTCTCCTGAACGGCGAACACCAGCGGGTTCTGACGACGACACTGGCGATGGCCGATGTCGCCTATGACGTGCTACTCGATACGGGTATCAATATCTCGCCTCTGCCGGTGTGGCTCGATGAATGGGAGCACCCGGAGACTTATACGAACCCGGCCCTCCTGCACAACATTGCCAGGGAAGGCATTCGTCTATGAAGGCGAAAGACTTGATGGCAAAGGCCTTGCAGGCTGCGGCCTCGGCAAAGGTGCTGCTCGATACGGGTGATGCTGACGGCGCGTGCAATCGCGCGTACTACGCAATGTTTGACGCCGCTCGTGCCGCATTGCTGGCGTCGGGGTACGAGGTTGGTAAGACCCACAAGGGCGTCCTGAATGCCTTCAGCGAGCATCTGGTGAAAAGCGGACTGCTGCCAAAGGAAATGGGACGGCTCTTGAAGTAAGCGGAAACCCGCCGTTACGTGGCCGACTATAAGGGCGATCCGGTTGAACTTAGCGATGCTCAGGTGATGGTGGAACAGGCTGAAACCTTTGTAGCTGCTACGCAGAACCAATTTATGCCCGTCGCCAACAAGCCAGCTAGCTCCGCTCCGAAATAGCCGATGTAATTTCACTTTCCGATACGACGCATGGTGTCGCATCGGTTGTCTTGACTACGTCTCAGCATAGCCGATCGGCAGCGAGTCGCTCGTCAACCGGAGCGGCGTGGCGTTTGCTTGCATCGCGGCTGATCACGCGGCAACGCAAGGATCACCGCGTCAACATTCGGCTGTTCTCTGGGGATTTGAGTGATTTTCAGGTGAAGACGCTGGAGGAAGGGATACCAGACCAAACGCTGATTGCGAGCGTTCTCTGCGCCAATACGTCACGAATCGCCTCACCGAGCGGTCGGGTGCTGACGCCAGGCCGCGTCGTAAGCCGGCGGCGAAACGTGGCACCCTACCCGTCGGCTGACTGACAGTCGACCCGATCACCAGCAATCCCATGCACGTCGGGCTGAGCCCCGTCTTGCTAGGCGCGGACCACCGATCTCTCCGCACCCTTACGGGGCAATGCTCTATGTGCGGCTTGTCACTCGCGTCCAGATACTTTGAGAGGCGCGTGCGCGCCATCTGCCAGTCGGTGAGCGATACACCACCGGCACCGCCCGTGTGCTAAACCCCACCCCCGCGGTGGACGATTTCGTAGTAAATCTTTTCGAGTTCCAGCTTGTGCTTGGTCTCTTCGCTCGCGAGGTAGCGGAACAGGTCGCGGATCGGCCCGTCCGGTGTGGTCTCGGCGAGTTCGCCGTAGTGGGTCATCGCCGCGTGCTCGCGGCCCATGGCGTATTGCAGCACGGCTTGATCGTCCGGGTTTTCACCCAGATCGGGCAGGTGCAGACAGTCGGAGAACTTGCTGTCGCTGGCGGTGCGCTCGATCTCCAGTTTCACTTGGTCGGCGATATCGGTGCGTTGCGACAACGAATGGAACAGGTCGTAATGCTCCTGTTCCTCGGCCGCCAGTTCCTCCACCAGGTAGCGGATGCGCTTGCTGACCTTGGGTGCCAGCGCGGCGTAGAAATCCCGGGCGGAGGCCTCGAACGAGGTGGCGACCTCCAGAATCTCGCGCAGCGTGGTTTTGCTGCGCAGTCGTTCAACACCATGGCTGCCTTCGGTCATGTGCGTTTCTCCACGGTTGCTGTGATAGCGGCGTGAATGCTGGCGGCGACGCGGTGACCATCGGCGACCGCGGTGACCACGTCGGGGCCGCGCACCATGTCGCCCGCGGCCCAGAGCCAGGTTTCGCTCGTGCGACCGCCCTGATCCACCTGTAGCCGTCCCCGGTTCCAGGCCAGTTGCTCAGTCAACGTTTCGCCCAGTAGATCGGTGTCGGCGGTCTGGCCAATGGCCTCGACCACCATCTCGCCGGGGTGAAACTGCTCGTCCGTCTCGTCATAGCTGGGGGCAAAGCGACCCTGCGGGTCAAATATGGCCTTGACCCTCAGGGTCTTGAGACCGATCACCCGACCCTCCTGTTGGACCACTTCGCGCGGGCCTCGCGCATCCAGGATCTGAATGCCCTCCTCGCCCGCCTCCTTGATTTCGTCGGGGTCGGCGAGAAAGTGATCCAGATCCTCCAGCGCGGTGACCGTGACCTTGACCTCGCCATAGCGCGCTTTTTGCAGCCGCGCCAAGGTGCGGGCGATGTCCATCGCGACGTTGCCGCCGCCGATGACGACCGCGGATCTGGGGGTGCCGAAATCCTCGCCAGCGGTGGCCTGGCGCAGCAGGTCGACCGCCTTGCGCACATCGGGATGCTCACTGCCGACGATCCGGGTCGCGCGCCCGAGTTGCAGACCGAGGGCGAGAAGCACGGCGTCGTGCTGGTCGCGCAACGATTCCAGCGTGAGGTCGCCGCCGATCCGGACGTTGTAACGGATCTCCACGCCCAGCGAGCGGATGATGTCGACGTCCTGGTCGATCACCGCGTAGGGCAGGCGGTATTCCGGAATCCCCCAGCGCGTCATGCCGCCGGGTTGATCCAGCGCCTCAAAGACCGTGACGGCGTGCCCCAGCTTGGCGAGGTCGAATGCCGTGGTCAGGCCCGCCGGACCGGCGCCAACGATGGCGATCCTGCGCCCGCTGGACGCCGCGCGCTGGCCGCCCACCAGGTCGCGGATCCGTTCGGGTGCGACCTGATCCATGATGTGGCGCTTGAGCCAACGGATGGCGATGGGGTCGCCCTCGTGCCGGGCGGCGCAGCTGGTCTCGCAACGGTGGGTGCAGACACGGCCACAAATGCCGGAAAACGGGTTGGACTCGTAGAGCAGCGCCACGCCGCGCTCGTAGTCGCCATCGCGCACGGCGGCGATGTATTCGGGGATCGCCATGTGGGTTGGGCAGGTGGCGACGCAGAGCCCGCAGGCCACGCAGCGATCGGCCTCCAGCCTCGCCTCGTCCACCGTGTAGCCGTGGACGATCTCGGCGAAGGAGTCGATGCGTTCCGCCGGCGCCATTTCGCCCATCTCGATCCGCGCGGCCTCGGTCAAGCGATGCCCTTCAGGCCGGCGATAACCGAGTTCGGCGTCGTCCCAGGGTTTCTTGTCCACCCCCGGGGTAAAGCGGAACGCGTCGCCGTCGGCGTCGATCCACTTGTACTCGTTGGACATCGTCAGCGAGCCGGTCATGCAGACATCCACACAGAGTGCGCACCAGCAGCAGCGACCGTAATCAATCCGCGGCCGCAGCCCGGAATCGCCCTGCGTGGTCGGAATGCCCCCGACCGGCAGCATGTCGATGGCGGCGTTCTGACAAATGATTTCGCAAGTGCCGCAGCCGATGCACTTCTCCATGTCGTTCTGGTGAAAGCCGCGATAGCGGGCGGACCCGGGACGATTGAAGGGATCCTTGATGCTGACGGGATCGCGAAAGACGTTCTTCCACGCGACAAAGGGCGAAAGGATATCGCGGACACTCATCGTTCGATCTCCGGCGGATAGGTGTGGAGGGACACCAGCAGCGCGGCGACGTCGGAGATGTTCAAGTTGACGATCATCCGCTCCAGCAGCGCCATCGCGTGGGTATAGGAAGGCCCGCGCACGTTGACCCGGCGCGGATAGCCGCTGCCGTCGGTGACCAGGTAGTAGCCATACTCGCCGCGCGAACACTCGCCGCGCACATAGGTCTCCCCGCGCGGGATCTTCCAGTGCAGCACGCTCGGTATCTCGGCCATCAGTGGCCCGCTTTGCGGCATTTTGGCCAACATCTGGCGGATCAGGTCCACCGACAGCAGGACGTCGCGGCGGCGCACATCGGCGCGGGTATAGACGTCGGAGTTCTTGCCGACGACCGGCTCGAAATCCAGCCGGTCATACACCAGGTAGGGCTGGTCCTTGCGTACGTCCTTGGCCACGCCACAGGCACGGGCATTGGGTCCGGTGACGCCGTAACTGTCGATCCACTCGGGTTCGATCACCCCGAGCCCCACGGTGCGCTTCTTGAACACCGCGTTGTGGAACATCACCTTTTCCACATCCTTCAGCGTGCTTTCGATCTCGCGCAGGGTCTCTTCCATGCGTTTCCCGAAACCGTCGGGGAGGCCGTCACGAACCCCGCCCGGCAGGATGAACATGTGATAGATGCGAGCCCCCGTCAGCTCCTCGAAACGGTCGAGCATCAAATCGCGGACATAGGTGGTCCACTGGCCGATGACCGCCTGCCCCAATGAGCCGGCCTGACCACCCAGGTACATCATGTAGGAATTGATGCGCCCCATCTCGAGGATCAGGGCGCGAATCCACTCCGAGCGCTCGGGCGATCGGATCCCCGCCAGCTCCTCGACCGCGGCGGCGTAGCAGTATTCGTTGAAGTCCGGCTCCGGCACGCAGATGCGGCAGACGATCGGAAAGCACTGGATGAAGGTGCGCCGTTCCATCAGCTTCTCGAAACCGCGGTGCAGGTAGCCGACGTGGGTCCTGCCTTCCACGACCTCGTCGCCACAGACGGTGAGCTCCACCGACATGTTGCCGGTGATGCCCGGGTGATTCGGCCCCTGCCAGAGCTTGAGGTACTTACCCGAGCTCAGGTCGATGTCGAGGCTGCCGTCTTCCTTCGTGGCGGGATACTGACTGCGGTCGGGATAGAGAATCTCAGTCATTTTCGGGATACAGCTGGTCTTTCATGTGGCTGGCGGGATCGCGGGTCTCGCGGCCGGGGCGGTGACTGAAGTTCTCCTCGGCGAACTTGAGCGTGTCGAAGTCGCGCCGGTAGGGTGGTATGTCGATCCAGCCCTCCAGGATGAACGGCTCGCGCAGACGCGGGCTGCCCGGGAAATCGATACCGAACATCTCCCACAGCTCGCGCTGGTAGGTAGCGGCCGTGGGCCAGAGTTCGTGGATGCTGTCCATACTTGCCGCGTTGCGTCCGATCATCACCCGCACCCCGAGATCCCGGCGGGCGGCCCGATTGTTGAGCAGATAGGTCAGCTGGAACAGGCCGTCCTCGATCCAGTCCACCGCCGTCAGGAGCACGAGATGGGTGTAGCCTTCCAGGTCGCGCAGGTGGGTGAGCAACGCGCGCAGCCGATCCCGCTCGACGGTGACGAAACCCAGATCGGGCCGCTGCTCGGTCAACTCGCCCAACGCGAAAAGCGGCTGGAGTCGGTGGTAAAGCTCACGCATGTTTCAAAGTCATTCCTAAGGATATCGTTCCGGCGGACGGACTCGGGAAAGCCGCCCGAGTCGACCCACACCCGCCCTGCTCGTGTCTCTTGCTGCTTGTCTCTCGCCTCTCGAAATCACCAGTTGTAATCGGGCATGTCCCAGTCATGGATCACCCGTTTCTGGTTGGCCTTGTACCAGGCGAAGTTCTCGGCGTAGAGGTTTGCGCCCTCGGCCTTGCCCGCCCGGATGATCTTCTTGAGATCGGTGAAGCCCTGCAGCAGCGCCTCGGGACGCGGCATGCAGCCGGCGATGTAGAGATCCACCGGCAGATAATCGTCCAGCCGCTTGATGGTGTTGTACGAGTCCCAATACATGCCGCCGTTGATGGTGCAACTGCCCAGACCGACGACGTACTTCGGGCTCTGCATCTGCTCATAGGAACGGATCGCACGCTTCAGCGTCTTGGTCGAGAGATAGCCGGAAATCACGAACAGATTCGCCTGGCGCGGCGTTGGCCGCCACTGGATGCCGTATCGATAGGCGTCGAAACGCGGCGTCATCAGCGGCCGCATCTCGATCGCGCCGCAACCCGTGCCAAAACCCAGAATCCACAACGACTCGGCCCTGGCCCAGTTGAAAAGATCCTCGACGATCTTGATGTAGGCGGCCGGCATCACGGTTGGCGGCGCCTCGCAATAGTAATCACGCAAGGGCTCGACCTCGAACTCGACGCCATCCGGGCCCTTGACGGTGCGCTTCAGCAACTCTTCTTTCATGACGATTTTCCGACGACGCGGTACTTCATTGTCTGTTCCCTCAGAGCCCGTGAAAAAATCCCCGATCGTCGCGAGGGCGACCCTGGGCGCGGTGAACAAGGCTCGTCCGCAGTAGATTGCGGGGTATTTTCACAGGCGCTCATATCAGGACGATCGCCAGTATGCCGATCGGGACCGCCCAGATCAGGAACCAGCGGATGGATTGCTCGACCCGGAAGCGCGGGAACACCACGCCGACCAGCACCGAGACCATGTAGATCAAAAAGACCTTGAGGAAGAACACCGGCCAACTCGCCGCCCCGCCGAAGAACAGGTTCATGTAAACCACGATCTTGGCGATCGGAAAGATCATCCGGTTGGTCTGCATCAGCGCCAGATACGACGAGTGATATTCGGTGGGCGGGCCGATCGGAATCTCCTGCGGCGCCAGCACCACGTCAAACGGCGGTCGCATCATCGAACCCAGGAACGACAACATCGCCGCCGCCACCGCGAGGGGATTGGTCATCAGCGTCCAGTGCTGAATGCCTCCCTGCTGAGCCGCCACGATGTCGGTGATCGAAAGGGTCTGGTATTGCAGCGCCACCGCGAAGACCGCGAGGGCAAACGGCAGCTCGGCAGCCGTCACTTGCGACAGCCCGCGGGAGATCCCGATCGCCGCATGTGGATGACCGCTCTCGGCCGCGCCCAGCGCCATGCCGAGGGTGCCGAAGAAGACGAAATAGAGCGCCAGGATCAAATCGCCCGCGAACGACAGGTTCGAGAACATGTAACTGCCGTAAATCGTCGGCACGAACAGCAGCAACCCCACCCCGCCGGTGAGCCGGAACACCGGTCCCAGGTAGAACATCACCCCATGGGTAATCGAGGAGCGCAGGCTGTAGTTCTTGATCAGATCGGCGTAGTTCTGCCAGATCGGGATGCCATACCGCCGACCGACCCGAGCACCGATCTTCTGGATAAATGCGGTGAGAAACATCCCGTAGTTGACCACGATGAAAAGGGTCAGGAAGGCATAGGGAATCTTCATCCAATCAAAGTCCATGACTAGAACTCCGTGCCAAGCAGGTAAACCACGACGATGAAGGCCAGAATCTGAATCGCGTAAGTCTGGCCATTGCCGGTGTAGAAGCGCCGTAGCCAGTCAGAGACGCCATGCAGAAGATCGACCATGGCCTGCCAAAAGAGGGTCACCAGCGGCAGGGTCAGAAACCCTAGCGCCTTGCGATAAGGCGCGTAGAAATTCCAGGCGAAATGGGTGGTCTCGGGGCGATAGGGGCGTTCGGCCGAATAAACCATATTGAATTGCTTCACCTTTTGCGCCTTCCGGTTGACAAACAGCAGCCAGGCGAAGAGCGTCGTGAAGATCACGCCGATGATGATCATGATCGAGATCGGGCTCCAGTAGCCAAATTGACTGGTGATGGTGACGCCACCGTCCCAACTCAGGCTGCCGTTGCCAGCGAAAAACTGCCCGATGTAGGCGTCCACGGGTGCCAGCGCCATGCCGGGCACAACCGCGAATGCCAGCAGGAATAGCACAAAGATCATCTGCGGCAGAACAATCCAGAACGGCGCCTCCTTGATCCGGCGATGCTCGTCCTTCAACTGGCCGAGGAAGATCGTATGGATCAGCCGGAACAGATACAGGAAAGCGATCGGCCCCGACAGGAAAATGATAATGATCGGCAGTCGATACTCCGCCGTCATGATGGCGTTATAGAAGATCCAGCGGCCGCCGAAACCCGACAGCGGCGGAACCCCGGACATCGCGATGATGCCAATCATCACCGCGATGAACGACAACGGCATCAGCGTGATAAGCCCGCCCATGCGATACATGTCGCGCGTGCCGGTGCGCTTGGCGACGCCACCGACCGACAGAAACAACATCGACTTGTAGATAAAGTGGTTGATGACAAACATCAGGGCCATCAGCCAACCCAGGTGGTTCATCATCGCCAAACCGAACAGCGCGTAGCCCATCTGGCCAATCGAGGAATACGCCAGCAGTCGCTTGGCGTCCTCCTGGAAGACCGCCATCAGATTGCCCACCAGCGCCGAAAGCGCGCCGATCCAAAGCATCACATGGGTCAGCTCGACTCCGTAAAGTTGCTGTTTGCCCATTTGCATCAGCAGCACGAACAGGCCAAACAGCCCTGCCTTCAGCAGAATCCCCGAGACCATCGGCGACACATCGGTCTCGGCCTCGGCATGCGCACCCGGCAGCCAGATATGCACGCCGATCGCGGCCGTCTTGGTCATGAAACCGATCGCCAACAGCATGAACACCCAGGGCGCCAGCGATTCGACCACCGCACCCAGTTCGTTCAGCGCAAAGGTATGATTTCCCTGCGCGGCCAGCGCGAAACCCATCAACATGAGAAAAGCGCCACCCAGCGAAAACAGGATGTAGGAGAGCGCGTGCGGCTCTGAATGCTTGCCCCGCATGATCAAAAAGTACGAACCGATCGTCAGGAACTCCCAGGCCGCGAAGAAACTGAACGAATCCTCCGCCACGATCAACGTCGCCATGCCCGCGTACATCAACAGCGCCGACGGATAGAAACCGATGCGACGACGATCGCCGCCGGCCGCGCCCGCGTGGGCCGAGTAGCTGGCGAGAAAGATCAGCGCACCGCCGACCAGAATGATCGCGCCGAAGATCAGCTGCAAGGGGTCGTAATCCGGATAACTCAGCACGAAGAACGCCACCATGCCGGCGATGGCCAGGCTGTTCTTGACCCAGGCGGGCAGCCAGTCCAACAGCAGGAAGCTCAACGCGAAGAGCAACGGCAGGCTCGCGAGCAGACTGCCGTACTGGGAAATCTCGCCCCAAATCACTCCGAGGACCCAGCTCGCCAGCGCCGCCACGAAAATCACCAACCATTTGACCGGATCCCGATCCCGCAACTCGCCCTCCCGTGCCCGGCCCATGATCCGACCAAACCAGCGGAACAGATAACCCGCCTCCATCAGCGACGCGAACAGGATCAGTGCCAACAGCAGCACCCGCCCCTCGGCGACCAGCAGATGGGCCAACTCCCACTTGGCGTAAAAGCCCGGGAAGGGCGGCAACCCCAGCAACATCGCCACGAACGTGACGAAGGCAAAGATCAACACCGGATGACCGCGCAATGCGGTCCAGGCGCTCAGATGACGTTCGGCCACCAGACCCGACAGCCAGTAGAGCCCGGCCTTGGCCACCGCGTGGGCCAGGAGAATGCCGCCCGCGATCAACAGGTAACTGTCGCCGAGAATGTCCTGCTGGCCGATCACGACCAGCACCAGACCGATCTGGCCCACCGAGGAATAGCCGAGCAGTCGACGGTCGTTGTCCTGGGACAGGGCGAAGAGGTTCGAGCCCAGGAAGGTGATGATGCCGAGCGCACTGGCGACCGGCAGCCAGTCCGGTCCCCCGATCGCGAGCACCTTGTCCGCGGCGAACAGCACGGCGGCGCCGGCCGCGGCGGAAAAGACCGCCGCGAACGCCGGATGGGCCGATTCGTAAATATCCAGCGCCCAGCCATTGGCTGGGAACGGCTTGAGTTCGATCATCACTGCCATGAAGATCAGAAAGAAGGCCAGCGACGCGCTCTCCATCAGTCGGGGCGAGATCGCCGCCAGGTCATCGATGCTCAGGCTGCCACCGGCGTGATAGGCGAAAATGATGCCGATCAACAGCAGCATGGATACGAACTGCGCGGCAATCAAATACTTGAAACCCGCCGCGAGGGCGTGTTCATCCTCGGATAGCAGGATGAGGCCGCCAGTGGCAATGACCATCAGCTCGAAGAACACAAACAAATTGAAAATGTCCCGAGTCAAAATGATGCCGCCCAGGGCCATGACAAAGATCATCAGCACCGCCATCGCGCGCCGGCCCAGACGCATCAGGCTGTTCTTGAGATAAAGCGCCGACAGCAGGCCGCTCAGATTGACCAGCAGCAACAGCGCCGACTCGGCCAGGCCGATATGCAGATTGATGGCGAACGGCGGCGGTGTCCCCGCGGTGAAGATATCCACCGGACTGGCGCCTTCGATGGCGAAGGCCCACAGCCAGCTTGCCGACACCCAGCTCATGAAGGCCAGGGCCGAAAGCGTCAGAACATAGGCCGCGACGCGCCAACGCTCGTTCAGCAGTCCAAGCAGAAACGCCGCGCCAAGGCCCGCGGCGATGATCAGGATGGCGTTTACCATTTCAGATCCCGGAACTTGGAGATATCCAGGGTGCCCCTGGACTCATTGAGCTTGTAGGCATAGGCCAGCATCAAGGCGGTCACGCCAACCCCGATCACGATGGCGGTCAGCACCAGGGCCTGGGGCACGGGGTCGATGATACGGGCGCCCGCCTCGGCCAGCGGCACGGCGGAATCGAGAATGGGCGCCGTGCGACCGGCGATATGACCGACCGAGATCAGCACCAGATTGACGCCGGTATTGGCGACCGAAAAGGCCACGATCATCCGTAACAGGTTAAGTTTGGTCAGTGCGCCGTAAAGGCCAATCAGAATCAAACTGAACCCCGCGGCCATCGCGATGTGCGCGATCATGAATCCGACTCCTTGGTTTGCGAAAGACTGACCAGCATCGAACTGAACTCGGCCCCCACCTTGAGCCCCACGAAGGCATAGATGATCGGGATCGCCCCGGCCGAGAACAGCTCGCCGAG
Organism: uncultured Thiotrichales bacterium; assembly: GCA_964620675.1. Lineage (GTDB taxonomy): Bacteria > Pseudomonadota > Gammaproteobacteria > UWMA-0217 > UWMA-0217 > CAYSFW01. The sequence goes on from CAZUJU010000004.1 coordinate 13,871, forward strand.
CGTGCCCAGAGGCAGAATCCGGTTGTCCAGAAAGCCGCCCGCGAGCACGATGCCCAGTACGCCCATACCGACAAAGACCAACCCCGACAACGATTCCAGCGCAGCGATTAGGCGATGGCTAAAGTGGCGCGCGGGGTCCGTGAGCAGCATCAGCAGAATGGCGGAGGCCAAAATCGCGCCGCCCTGAAAACCCCCGCCCGGGGTTAAATGGCCGTTGGCGATCACATAGACACCCAACAGCAAGATCAGCGGCACCAGCAAATTCTTGCCCGTGTTCAGCAGCTCGCCCACGGGCGGCGCCACCGCGCCGGCCACTTCCTCGGCCGAGTGCGCCTCTCGACCGCGGGACAACACCAGCCCGACGATCGCGGCGGCGAGAAACAGCACCGTCACCTCGCCCAGCGTGTCGAGCCCGCGATAGGTCACCAGAATAGCCGTGATCAGGTTGGTCGCGCCCGTCTCCTCGGCGCCGCGCTCGGCATAATAGGCCGCGGTCCGATTGAGCTCCGTCGCCGGCACGAAGTCCAGCAGCAGGCTGGCGAAAACGGCGCCCAGCCCAAGTAACAGCAACAGTACCGCCACGCGCTTAATCATCCTGCCCTCCCCTCACCCGGGCCAGCACGAAGAAAAACAGAAAGGTCGTCAAACCGCTGCCGATGGCGGCCTCGGTCATCGCCACATCGGGGGCCGCCAGCAGCAGGAACAGCACTGACGCCAACAGACTGACGAGGCCAGCCGCGAGGATCACGACCGGCAGGCTGTTGCGCCGCACGGCGACGATCGCGGCGGCCACCATCGCGAGCGCCAACAGCAGGCTCATGCCCAACGCAATCTGACTCATGGCTTCTCCCCCAAGTCCTCGGCCAGACGATCGACTCTCGAAACGGCAGTCCCGTCGCCACGGCCGCGATGCGCGGCGCGCGCCAACACTTGCGCGGAAAGCGGGTTGGTAAAGAGCAAAAAGACGGCAATCAACAGCAGCTTCAGGCTCCAGGCCGGCTGCAGAATGGCCACCCCCAGCAGCGAGAGCAAGGTTCCCAGCGTCGTGGTCTTGGTGCCGGCCTGGATCCGATTGAACACATCGGGCATGCGCACCAGGCCCACCCCGCCCAGCAGCAGAAACGAGGTTCCCGCCACCAGCAGGAGGGCGCCGACCACATCAAGCAACGCGGTCATCGGAAACCCCGTTCAAGGTAGCGGGCGACCACGATCACACCAAGAAACGACAGCAGCGCGTAAACCAACGCGACATCCAGATAAATCGCCCGCTCGCCGATCAACGCCAGCAAAACGATCCCGGTGATGGAGATAACGGTCAGCACGTCAAAGGCCACCACGCGGTCAGCCGCACTCGGCCCCTTAAGAAACCGGAACAGCGCCAGCAGGAAGGCCAGGCCGGCCAGGATGCCGGCCAGCGTGACGAGTAGCTCAACCATAGATGACCTCAAGATAGCGTTCGAAGCCGGAAACGATGCTGGCAGTGGCCGCCTCGACATTCTTGGACTCCATGTCCACCCAATGGACATACAGCCATTCACCGTCGAGTTCGACCGTGAGCGTGCCCGGCGTCAGCGTGATGGAATTGGCCAGCATCAACCGGCCCATGCGGCTCTTCAGCCGGGTGCGGACCTTGACAATGCCGGGATTGATGGGGAGCCGCGGTGATATCACGATCGCCGCCAACCGCAAGTTGGACTCCACCAATTCCTTGAAAAAATAGCCAAAAAACTGAAATCCCGCGACCACGGCCGCACCGGTGGGACGCATTTCGGTGAAGAAGGAGAATGCGTCGCGAAACAGCACGGCGATGGCCAATGAAGCGACGGCCCCAACCAACAGATTGTCGGCGGCCAGGCTCCCGGTCAGCATCAGCCAGAATAAAAAAAGCGTCGCGAAGAGAACGAACGAGGTGCGCCATCCGGACGCGGACTGAACGAGGGTGTGAGCGCTGGACAAGTTAGCAATCCTTTAGCGTCGGCTGGCGGGGATCGGATCGGGTCGCGTGACACGCTTCGAACCGGGCCAAGCCGTGAATTTGTGCCCATAAGTATATTATTAAAGTCCGATATTTTTGAAGCGAAACATTTCCGTCATCTTCCGTGCCCGCCCGCGGAATTCATAATTTTCAGTCAATTAAATGGCGCATCCATGATTAAATCGCGGAAGTTCGGCCATCGCAAGGAGGCCTACACCGGCGCCGACCACCGGCAAACCGGGTGGTATGCTTCGACCGACGAGAGGAACGCTGTTTCTGGATGAGGTCGGCAAATCGCCGCTGACTCTGCGACCCAAGCGGTTGCGGTTCCGCGAGTCCGGCAACGTACGGCCCGTCGGTGAATCGCATGCCCGCCCGCAGCCACCCACGCGACCTGCATGCGAAAGCGTTCGCGGGCGCGCTCCGTATGGACGCCAAGATCGACGTCGACCGGCAAGTTGGCGTCAAGAACTCGTTACTCGAGTACTTGAAGGCGAACCACCAGCCTGAGAAGACCTGGTTTGACAGCAGCGACATCGCACCCAGATTTCGGTTCGCCAACGCAATCAAGGACAGCGCATCCGATTTGGCGGGCGCGACTTGGACAAAAACCCAAAAACACCTCGTCAAGAGGTATTCCGGGAGGAGGTCATTACCCGGGACGCTAAGCCAACAATCGGGGGAAAAAGAACGATAGGAACCAGTGCCGCGCGCCTTAGAACACGGCTGACTCTCTATTCGTTAGGCGAAAATGGCGCGCCCGAAGGGATTCGAACCCCTGACCTCAGCCTCCGGAGGGCTGCGCTCTATCCAGCTGAGCTACGGGCGCGTGGACAATCGGCTGCGAGTTTAACACCAATTCGGCTTCTTGGACCTGCCCTGATACCCCGGACGGGGGCGCTAGAGGCTGGCACGAAACAGGTGTCTTTTAGGGCCGGATCAACGCGGGGCGCAAGAATACTGCATTTGCCGCCGAAACGTCCATGACTTACATGGCGCGAGCCATTGGTCCGCTTCTGGCAATTTGCATATAATGACCGACGGCCCGGGTCGGGGCGGCGTTTCCGATATAAATCAATCCAAACACCAAGGGTGATTCTGTGCAGACCGAAGACAAAGAGGTGATGTCCAAGTTACTACTCGTGCTTGCCGTGTTGGTCATCATAACCGTGGTAGTTTTTCTCGGTGCACGTTTGTTGTCCACGATCAATGCGAACACGACCAAAGGGGCCGGGACGGACGAGTTCCAGCAACAGCGCGCAGCGTTGATCGATGAACGTATCAGGCCGGTCGGTGTAGTAGTCGCGGCCGATGCGTCCGCGCCAAAGGTTGAACGCTCGGGTGAGGAAATCGTCAAAAGCGCGTGCGCGACTTGCCACACCACCGGCGTACTCGGCGCCCCCAAAATCGGTGAAGCGGCCGATTGGACGCCGCGAATGGCCCAGGGCTTCGACGGGATCGTCGCCGCCTCGATCAACGGCAAAGGCAGCATGCCGGCACGTGGCGGTGATCCGACATTGACGGATGACGAGATCCGCAAGGCGGTCGCCAATATGCTGAAAGCGTCGGGACAAAAAGCGCCGGACGTGGAGTCCGCCGCCGCTGCGGCCGATGGATCGTCGACCACCGACGCCGGGGCCAAGGTCTACCAGACCGCGTGTGGGTTTTGTCACGACGCGGGTGTCGCGGGTGCGCCGAAAACCGGCGATTCAGCGGCGTGGGCAGCGCGTATCGCCGCGGGCGTCGAGACCATGCACACCAGCGCGATCAAGGGTATAGGCGCAATGCCGGCCAAGGGAGGCAACCCGGCGTTGAGTGACGAAGACGTCAAGCGTGCGGTGGATTACATGATCGAGCAATCGGGCGGTTCGCCCGCCGGGGGCGCCAGCGCAACGACGACAGGCGCACCGGCAGCGACCACGGCCGCTGAAGCGGCGCCTGCGGCTGCGGCGTTTGCGGCCAAGACGGCACTACCGGCCGTCGCCGCAACGACACTGCCGCCCGCGGCTGCGGCGCCTCCATTGCCCGAGTCGGCGCCAGCAAGCACGGTGGCACCCGAAACGCTGGCGAGCGGCAAGCGCACCTACGACCTCGCCTGCGGATCGTGCCACAACGTCGGCTTGGCCGGCGCGCCGAAGCTCGGCGACACCGCCGCGTGGGACCGCTCGACCGCCGCTGGTATGGAATCGGTCTACCGCAATGCGATCAACGGCAAGGGACGGATGCCGCCGAAAGGTGGCCGACTCGACCTGTCCAACGCTGACGTTGCGGCCGCGGTCGACTATCTGGTCGCCCAATCCCGCTAGCCAGTCGCTCGGCGTTATCGATACGGCGCGCGCGACGCGCCTTTTTTTGCGTTGCGTCCGGCTTAGGCCGTGCCCCACGACGCACCATTGCAGAGACGAGCGGCGGAACTGGAGCGCCATGTCAGCGCGTCGATTCGGCGGCTACCGCCTCGTCAACCGCGCTGCGGGTATCGTCACGCGAGAACGCGATACCGCAGAAGCACGCCGGCATCACGGCGCCACGTCTGGGCGCGCGATCGAAGACGAATTGCGCTTCGCCAACCTCCACCAGCGATCCTACCCGGCCATTTCGGGTAACACCGAGCTTGTCGCTCATTTCTCGGCCAGGCTTGCAGATACGGGCGGACGCAACGCATAAGCCGCGGATCTCTTCTTTTTGCGGCGACCCGCAAGCGCCCTGCGGCTAGCTGTTGCGCCACCGCGCCACAACGATCCCACCATGCGACCTGTTGCGCTTCAAGTAGTCACTCAGCGGCACTTTGGAAACCATCACCCGCCCGAATTCGGACGAGGCGTGAACGAGCCACGTCCGGCCGGCGTGGCGCAGCGCGAAGCCTTGGTGGGCGATATCAAGGCCGGGCTTGGTGGAGGTGAGGGCGATGATGTCGCCGTCGATCAGTTGGTCTTCGATGGCGGCGACGCGCTGTTTGGGGATGAAGTGGCGCGGCGTTTGGCTGAGCGCGACTTCGGCGGCGTGCACGGCGGCAAGTTGATTGGGGTCGGCGAGTTCGGGGTAGCGGTCGGGGTGCAAGCTCATGTAGCGGATCGGTCGCGCGTCCACGACGACACCGGGAAGTTGCTGCGTGATGTCGGTGAACAGGCCGGCCGCCTCGCCCTGCCTCAGCCACTCGCTGAAGTAGTGCAACCGCGAGCCGTAGCCTTGCATCCGGCCGTGCCGGTAACGCAGCGCGCGCAACCGGTCGCGAAAGCCGTCAATGTTAGGTTGTTCAGTCGGCGCGGCACTCAAGGCAACGGCAGTCGCGACCTCGACCAAGGTCCAACAGTCGAAGGCGTCGAAACGGTCGATCAGCATCCGCTCACCAGGGTTGTCGTCAAGCGTCGCGGCGCGATAGGGCTTGCCCTCGAAGGCGCGCGCGACGGCCAGCGCCGCACCGGCAGGGTCGTCCGGATGGCGTTTGGCGATCCGCCACGACGCAGTAAAAGCGTCCACGGTAGATGCCGCCGCCCCAACGGGTAAGGCCAACCCAAAACAGGCCAGCAACACCAGCGCTCGCCAACCGGTGACGGCGGCGCGTTGAGCCGCTGCTCGCAACAGAGGCTTACCCAAGTTCAGCGACAACCCCAAAACCCACCCGACGCACGCGCACCGTTTACGCCGCCTGCGATCGTTGCCACTCGCTGAGCGGTTGCGGATACGAAAGCGCGAAGCCTTGCGCAAGGTCGACCTTGAGCACCGAGAGTTCGCGCAGGATCGCTTCGTCCTCGACGAATTCGGCGATGGTTTGCAACTCCAAGGTGTGCCCGACCTCGTTGATCGCGCCGACCATGGCGCGGTCGACCTTGTCGGTGAGCATGTCCTGTACAAATCGGCCGTCGATTTTTAGATAGTCGACCGGGAGCGCCTTGAGGTAGGCGAACGAACTGAGGCCGCTGCCGAAATCGTCGAGCGCGAAACGGCAACCGAGGGCACGCAGTTCCCGCATGAAGTGTCCCGCGACGGTCAAATTTTCAATCGCCGCGGTTTCGGTGATTTCAAAGCACACTTGCGTCGGCGGGATGCGATGACTCGCGAACAACTTCCGGACGTACTCCAGAAAGCCGACGGCGTTAAGCGACAGCCCCGAGAGATTGATCGCGACCATCAAATCGCGCGGCGTACCCAGCGTCTCGTACCAGCGGAAGGTCTCGCGTATCACCCAGCGGTCGAGCAACGGCATCAGGTTGTAGCGTTCGGCCGAGGACAGGAAGGTCTCCGGCAGAATCACCTCGCCGTTTTCGCCCCGCATGCGCAGCAGGACTTCGAGGTGGCAGCTCTGGTTCCGCCGGGACACGTCGACCGGCACGATTTCCTGGTAGAACAAATGGAACGCCCCTTGTTCGATCGAGCGTGTGATGCGGGTGGCCCAGTCCATATCGCGCATCCGCTGGCGGATTTCGATATCGCTGTCTTGATAGACGCGAATGCAATGCCGGCCGCGCCCTTTGGCGGCAAAGCAAGCGACGTCGGCATGACTCATCAACTGTTCCACGGAATCGCTGCTCGACGTCACCGCGACCATGCCGATCGAAACACCGATATCGAAGCTGCGTTCCCCCCACGGGAACTGCGTCGCCTTCAGCGCGTCAAGCAATACATGCCCGATCACAAGCCCCTCGTCGAGCGTGCAGTGACGCAGCAATACGCCGAATTCATCGCCCCCCAGCCGCGCCAAGGTATCGGTGCGGCGCAATGAGCCACGCAGCTTTTGCGCTATCACCCGCAACAGGTGATCGCCGGCCTTGTGCCCGCAGGTGTCGTTGACCAGTTTGAATTGATCAAGGTCGAGGTACATCAGGATATGCCGCCCGTTTTCCTGCTGTGCCTGCTCAAGCAACTCGTTAAGTTGCGCTTCGAATTCGCGCCGATTGAAAATGCCGGTCAACAGATCGTGCCGCGCTTGATATTCGAGTTCGCGCTGCAACTTGACCTTTTCCGTCACGTCGAGAAACACCAGCACGTAGCCGATCACTTGGTCACTGTGATTTCGAATCGGCGCAACATTGTAAGTGATCAACAGGCGCCGCCCGCTGCGCGCGTGCAGCTCGGCCTGCAAGTGCTGAGCCTGGGTGTCGTCCCCCTTCGCCATGAAGAAACTAACCGGATCATCGATGCGCGCCGCGTCGTTGAATTCGCGAATCACGAAGATCTCCGCGAGGCGGCTGAAGCGGGCCTGGTAAAAGGTCCAACCGGTGAGTTGCTCCGCCGCCGCATTCATGAAATCGATCCTAAAATGCGTGTTGACAGTGATGACCGCGTCGCCGATCGATTCGAGCGTGACCTGCATCCGCTCCTTTTCCATCGAAAGACGCTCGTTCGCCGCATAGAGCCGCGAAACGTCTAGCAGATAGCCGTCGAAATGCGAAACCTTACCGGCGGCGTTGACCACCGGCACGCGGTGATCCATCACCCAGCGAGTATCGCCACCGGCTGTGGTGAAACGATATTCAAGACGATTGTCTGCCCCTGCGATGTCCCGAGAGCCGGATTCCGGAAAACCTCGAACAAACTCCCGATCATCTGCGTCGACCAACGCCATGTAGAACTGCCCGCTCAGCGCGCGGGCGGAGTATCCGAACTGCGCGATATTGTGCGAGATCCGCTCGATCGGCCATCCAGGTGTTGCCGCGCAACGGTAGGTCACAACCGGACCGCGCTCAAGCCGGGCACGTTCGGGCGAAATTCTGCAATCATCCTTGCGTCGCTGCCGCGTTTCCTGACGTACGGCGTAACGAGCAGCGGCAAAATCCGCCTTGAGACTACGATTTTGCGCGTGAACATCCAAAATCCGTAACGCCGAGAGCCACATGCGCCGGACAATCACGAATTCACCGGCCGCCAACATGCTCAACGCAACGCCGAGCCAGCGGATATCGATATCGGGATGCAGCATCAGCCAAGCGATCAACGCGAGCCAAATCGGCGCTACAAACGCGGCGAACACGCGAGGACTCTCACGGTACGCCACCATCGCCGCAACCGTCACGCCAACCATCAGCGTCGTTACACCGATCTGCAGCTGCCAAGGCATGGACGGCGAGATGAACGCGGGTAGAGCCCCCCACACGATGCCGGTTGCAAGCGTGCCGACCAAGTGAACTTGACGCTCGCGATGTCGCACGATCCACCCGCGCGCGATCACCAGGTTCAGCCCGTGAACTTGGAATAAGCGTGCAATGGTCAACCCCGTGTGCACCACCAACCAAGCGCCAAAGCCAGCTTCCGGGGCGTAATAGGTCCCGAACAGGAAAGCGACATTACCCAAGATCAGGCTAAAGAAAAGAAACGTAATTGCGTAACGGTAGAGCGCATTCTCCAGCGCGCCCGCCTGCGCCATACCTAGCGGCAATTTATCGCCCGAATCCATTTTCTCTGGTCGTCCCACCATCCAAACTCCATAACGCGCTCCGCCGACATACTCGGTCAGCACAAACCGGTTTTGGTCGGTCGGCACCAAACCCCGCTCGAGACCGGGCGAGGCCTTGTCGGTCTAGAAATCGGATGATGCGGGTATTTCGCTTTGCATTCAGTGAGACAGTCCCGGTTTTCGATGATCAACGGCAGGATCAATGTCCCTAAACGCATTTCCCTTAACGAAACAACCCCGCACGAGGCGGGGCTGTTCGAGGTTCAAGAACCAATGCAGCTTGCGCTTACATCATGTCCATACCACCCATGCCACCCATGCCGCCCATGTCGCCACCCGACATCGACGCACCGGACTCCTTCTTCGGCGCCTCACCCACCATCGCCTCGGTGGTGATGATCAGGCCAGCCACCGAAGCCGCGTTTTGCAGCGCGGTACGGCTCACTTTGGTCGGGTCCAGGATGCCCATTTCGATCATGTCACCGTACTCGTCGGTCGCGGCGTTATAACCGTAGTTGCCGGTAGATTGAGCAACATTGTTCAGCACCACCGATGCCTCAACTCCGGCGTTGCCGACGATCTGGCGCAGCGGCTCTTCCATCGCGCGACGGGCGATGTTGATGCCGACGTCCTGATCGTGGTTGGCGCCTTTAAGGCCCTTAACGGCTTGCAAGGCGCGGATCAGCGCTACGCCACCACCAGGTACCACGCCCTCCTCGACCGCTGCGCGCGTGGCGTGCAGGGCGTCTTCAACGCGGGCTTTCTTTTCCTTCATTTCGACTTCGGTCGCGGCACCGACTTTGATCACCGCAACGCCACCGGCCAGCTTGGCCACGCGCTCTTGCAGCTTTTCCTTGTCGTAGTCGGAGGTCGCTTCTTCGATCTGGGCACGGATCTGATCAACCCGGGCCTTGATCTCTTCGGGACGGCCCGCACCATCGATGACGGTGGAGTTTTCCTTGGAGATGACGATCTTCTTGGCGCGGCCGAGGTCGTTGAGGGTGGCCTTTTCGAGCGACAGACCGACCTCCTCGGAGATCACCTGACCACCGGTGAGGATCGCGATGTCCTGCAACATGGCCTTGCGGCGATCGCCGAAGCCCGGTGCCTTGACCGCGCAAACCTTGAGGATGCCACGAATGGTGTTGACAACCAGCGTCGCCAGCGCCTCGCCTTCGACGTCTTCGGCGACAATCAGCAGCGGCTTACCCGCTTTGGCGACTGCTTCCAGTACCGGCAGCAGTTCGCGGATGTTGGAGATCTTCTTGTCGAACAGCAACACGAACGGATCTTCCATCTCCGTGCTCATGTTCTGCTGGTTGTTGACGAAATACGGCGACAGGTAACCGCGGTCGAACTGCATGCCCTCGACGACGTCGAGTTCGTTGTCCAGCGACTTGCCTTCCTCCACGGTTATGACACCCTCTTTACCGACCTTGGCCATCGCGTCGGCGATGATCTGGCCGATCGAGTCGTCGGAGTTGGCGGAGATGGTGCCAACCTGGGCAATTGCCTTATTGTCGGCGCAAGGCTTGGAAATGTCCTTCAGCTGATTAACGGCGGCGGCCACGGCCTTGTCGATCCCGCGCTTGAGATCCATCGGGTTCATGCCGGCGGCGACCGCCTTCATGCCTTCGCGGACCATGGCTTGCGCCAGAACAGTCGCGGTGGTGGTGCCGTCTCCGGCGACATCGGAGGTCTGGGAAGCGACTTCCTTCACCATCTGCGCGCCCATGTTTTCGAACTTGTCCTCAAGCTCGATTTCCTTGGCGACCGAAACGCCGTCCTTGGTGACGGTCGGGGAGCCGAACGATTTCTCCAGCACCACGTTGCGACCTTTCGGGCCGAGGGTGACTTTAACTGCGTTGGCCAGGATATTGACCCCACGAACCATGCGGGCGCGGGCGTCGTCGCCGAAACGTACTTCTTTAGCTGCCATGTTGTAATTACCTCGAATTCTGTAACTGATGTGATCGATTAGGCTTCGATAACCGCGATGACGTCGTCTTCGCGCATGACCAGGTACTCCTGACCATCCACCTTGACCGTGCTGCCGGAATACTTACCGAAAAGTACCTTGTTACCGACCTTCAGATCGAGGCCGCGCACATCACCATTTTCAAGAATCTTGCCGTGACCGACGGCGACGACTTCACCGCGATCGGGCTTTTCGGTCGCGGTGTCAGGGATCACGATACCGCCGGCGCTCATGCGCTCCTCTTCCAGGCGTTTGATCACCACGCGATCGTGCAGTGGACGAATTTTCATTTGGAGAACCTCCATGAAGATGGTTGAGAAAACAATATTACGCGAGGGCCGGCTGTTAGCACTCAGCTCAAGCGAGTGCTAATAATATGGAAAGCGAACGCCGCCGTGTCAACCGTATCCCCTCGCCGTGCGGGTCATTGACCTCGCGCGGCGCGCTCCGCGGCGCTTGTCGCGGTGCGCATGGTGAGCGGATCTACACGACCGAGCCGCGCCATCACCCTCGGTGTGCGCGCTAAATGGGTATGGCTCGAGCCGATTTCAAGCGCCACCCAAAGAAAATTACCGACCAAGCGATTCCTCAACCGTATGAACGGCGTGGTCACCGAGAGTCGGCGCGAAACCGCAAGTTGCGTTGCACCGCCGGGCGAATCGCAGGATCATGAATCGACCATGCCTGACGCCACTCCGCCCGCCACGACCCACCGAGAGGTCGATTTCGACGAACTCGCCCGGTCCATCAAGTCCTGGGGCATTGCACTCGGATTTCAGGCGATTGGCATCACGGACACCGCTCTCGATCGCGCCGAGCACCACTTGCAAGCCTGGCTCGAATACGGTCGCCACGGCGAAATGGATTATATGCATCGCCACGGGACCAAGCGCAGCCGCCCGTCCGAACTGGTGCCGGGCACCCGCCGCGTGATCAGCGCGCGACTGGACTACTGGCCACCTCAGACCGCCGATGCATGGGCGGTGCTGGCGCAGCCGGACTTGGGGTTCGTGTCGCGTTATGCGCTCGGGCGCGACTACCATAAAGTGCTGCGGCAACGCCTGCGACAGCTGGCCCGCCAAATCGAAGAGGTCGTCGGCGAGTTCGGCTACCGCGTTTTCAGCGACAGTGCACCGGTACTCGAAAAAGCACTGGCCGAGAAAGCCGGGCTCGGCTGGATCGGCAAACACACCAATCTCCTCGATCGTGGCGCGGGCTCGTGGTTTTTTCTCGGCGAGATACTTACCGATCTACCGCTCCCGGTTGACGCCCCCGCCTCCGATCACTGCGGGCGCTGCCAGGCCTGTATCGATATTTGCCCTACCCGCGCCATCCTCGCGCCCTATCAACTGGACGCGCGCCGCTGCATTTCCTATCTCACCATCGAACTGCACGGCGCGATCCCGGTCGAATTGCGCCCTTTGCTCGGCAACCGCATTTACGGCTGCGACGACTGCCAGCTGGTCTGCCCGTGGAATCGCTTCGCTACGCCGACGACACTGCCGGACTTTGCCGCCCGCCATCGCCTCGACGCCCCGGATCTGATTGAGTTATTTGGCTGGAGCGAGGCGGCGTTTCTGCGTTACACCGCGGGCAGCGCGATTCGACGGATCGGGCATACGCGCTGGTTGCGCAACCTCGCGGTGGCACTCGGCAATGCGCCGACCAGTCCCGCCATTGTGGCGGCGCTGGTTACCCGCCGCGAACACCCGGCGGAGCTGGTGCGCGAGCACGTCGATTGGGCGTTGCGGCAACACGGGCGCCGACCGTCGGACTGATTTCCACCGGCATTCGCGCCGCCGGACGTGGCGTGAGCGCGGCTTTTTGTTAGCATGAGCCGACTTGTAATCAGGAGCATCGAATCGCATGTATGGCAAATTCGTCGCCATGGCCCTGTTAGCGCTTGTCACGCCACTCACCACCGGCTGCGTTGGCACCATCATCGGCGCGACCGTGGATACTGCTATTGAAGTGGCGAAGGTACCGTTCAAGGTCGGTGGCGCGGTGATCGACGTGGTCGCCGGAGATTCGGACGACAAGAAAAAGTAGGCGCGCAGCTGAAATGCCGCGGGCGACCGGCCAGAAGGTTCGCCGATCAACCTCGATCAAGCGCCGCTGGCGCCGGCTTCAGGGTCGCGCCATAGGCGTCGCGTTTGGTCCCGCGATCCTACCGGCCGCCTGAATACCGCACCTGACCGGTTACCACTCGGCCGCCCGTGAGCCGGGTATGCGGTGAATTGCCGCCGCATCGCCGGGCGCAATTCGCCCTGCCGCTCGCGGCGCGCGCCGCGCATTGCGGAATTCGCGCGCTTCAGCGCACAATGCGCGGCAGTCGTTCGGCGGTCTACGCACGCGCTTCGTCGCATCGCACCGCGTGGGGATATCCGACCGGTGCTGTGTATCGTTCACCGCTATTCCCCACCACTGGCCCGATGTCCACTCGCCTTCCGATGCCGCACCGCACCGCTCGACCGATCGCTTGGCTGTTGCCCTATGCGCTATTTAGCGCCGCGGTCTTTGCCCTGACCTACTGGCTGGAGCAAAACGGCGGTCTCGCGGGCCTTTGGTGGCATAAGATTCTGGAATGGCCACTGCTGCTGTATCTCTTTTGGCTGTTCCGGCAACTGTTGCGCGAGCATCCGGCCGGCGCCTTCCTTGCCGCGCTGCCCATACTCGCCGCGTATCTCCTGCTTGACGGGTACTACCTCGTATTTGGGCGGGTCTTTCGGCTCTCGGAAATCAGCGAGCTCCCGGAGTTGCTGGATGTGCTGCCGCGCGCGGCCTCGCTCGCGATCATCGGCGCGATCCTGCTCAGCCTGACCGTCATGGTGCTGGCGTTGCGTCGGGCTCCGCTGCATCGCTTGACATTCGCCGCGCTCCCGCTCGCCTTGCTGATCGGGTGCGTCGAGCTGAAACCCGAGTGGTTTCTACGCGGGTTTACCGCCGCGGCCAACGGGATTATCGAATGGTCCGACGAGGAGAACGTCCGCTGGAATGGCCGCTTTTCGGCCATCCTCTACCACGAGGCTAAACGTGGCGCCGTCATTCGCGCGATCGCGGAGCACCGCGAACGCCCCGAGTACGCAGCCCGCCAGCAGCGCGCCTTAGCCGCCCTGGAGGCACACGGCAAGCCGCGCAACCTGCACCTGATCGTCTACGAAGGCTTCGTCGATCCCGCGCGGTTGCGGCAACTCAAACTCAATCGCGACCCGGTGCACCCGGATCTGCGCGCGCTATTGCCCAATGGTGTGGGATACCTCTCCCGCTCGCCGGTGTTCGGCGGCTACACCGCGCAGGCCGAATTCGAGCTTTTGTGCGGTGTGCCCGCACTGCAGCGGCTCGGCACCATCGAATTCAACGTCTTCAGTGGCACCCGCGTGCACTGCGTGCCGGACCTGCTGCGCCAACTCGGCTATCGCACGCTCGCCAGCAATGCCTACAAGCCAAACTTTTTCAATGCGATGCAAGCGTATCGTGGGGTCGGTTTCGAGGAAATTTATTTTCCGTACGAATACGTCCCAAAACTACCGAGCTATTTTTCCACCGGTGACGTCAGTGGTGAGAAATACATGTTTGATCGCACGTTGTTCGAGCAGAACCTGGCCTTTATTCGCGAGCGTCTGAACGACGGGTCCGGCCGGCCGGTGTTGAACTACCTGCTCACCATCTTCGGCCACTACCCGTTTCGGCTGAATGAAGACCAGCGTCCCCGTCTTATTCACGCGCTTAACAAGGAACCCATCGACAGCGAGTTGCTGACCATCGCCAATCAGACCTATTACCGCAGCGAGGCGCTGGCATGGTTCATCAAAGAACTTCAGCAGCTCGATCCCGACGGGATCGTACTGGTGGTATCGGACCACCTGCCCCCCTTGAAGGATCGCCGCAGCGCCTACGAGCGTCTTGGCTACCTGACCGAACACACCGACAGCACCCAGCTGACGCTTATCGCCGCGTACGACCGGGGCCAGGCAGTGGCGCTTGAAATACTGCCGCAGTACGAAATCCCGACCTTGCTGTACTGGTTGTTGACCGATCGCACCTATTGCGACCAGCCCAACTGTACCCCGCGCGACCCCGACCAGCTGCTAAGGGATTACTTGCAACTGATGGCCCGCGCTGTCGACAAACCGGACTGATACCGCTGGCACCGCCTGGGTTCGAACGCCGCTGACCAGCATCCCTTGATCCTTTCACGTCACGACAGTGCTAACTGCCAAGACCCGAGCGGTCGTCAAGTTGGCCAAGCGTTCCAATCAGCCGCGCCGGCAATCGCGGCATCGCGCTGATCAGTGCCAGCACCACCGCGGAGAGATACGGCAAGGACTGCACGAACAGCATCAACGCCCAGATCTTGACATCCAGCATGTCGCGACCTTGGACATGCAACGCCCCCCAGGCGCCCAGCCAGAGCGCGATCATCATCAGCAATTCCTCGCGCGCATCCGCGAATGCGCGCCCAAGCGCCGAGGTGTTGGCCATCTTCGGGGTACGGAAAAAACCGATCCCACGGGTGATGAAGCCGGTGACCATCGCCCGGGCGATGGTGTGCGACAGCGCGAGGCCCGCGATCGCCGCGCCGAAGCTCTGACGCCAACTTGCACCGACACGCTTATGGTAGAGCAGCGACATTTTCACCAGCTTGAACACAAACAACGCCAGCGGAAACAACGCGAAAATCATCAACGGCGGATCGATATAATCCGGTGCCGCCACCATGGCGACGGTCCACGCCAGCGCCGCGATATTGAAAAACAGATTGATGCCATCGGCAAACCACGGCAGCCACCCGGCGATAAAGTGGTAACGCTGGCCACGCGTGAGCTGGGTCGGTCGCGTGCCGAACAACGCACCGAGATGCTGGCGCAAGATCAGCACCGCGCCGTAGGCCCAGCGAAAGCGCTGTTTCTTGAAGTCGAGAAAGGTGTCGGGGATCAGGCCACGCCCGTAACTGCGCGGCAAATAGGCCGCTTCGTAGCCGTGTTCGAAGACCCGCAGGCCCAGCTCCGCATCCTCGGTAATGCACCATTCGCCCCAGCCGCCGACCTCGTCCAGCACCTTGCGCCGCACCAGCGTCATCGTCCCGTGCTGGATGATCGCGTTACGCTCATTGCGCGTGATCATGCCGATTTGGAAAAAGCCACGGTACTCCGCCATGCACATCGCCTTGAACGCATTCTGCTCGCCATCGCGGTAGTCCTGCGGCGACTGCACGATGGCCAGCTTGGGATCGACAAAGGCCGGCACCAGATCGCGTAACCAGTTCGGTTCGACGATATAGTCGCTATCGATCACCGCAACGATTTCGGCCTCTGACGCGGTATGGCGCAGCGCGAAATTGAGCGCGCCGGCCTTGAATCCCGCGAGCGGATCGACATGGAAAAACCGGAACCGGGCACCGAGCCGCTCGCACAAGGCCTCGACCGGCTGCCAGACGGCGGGGTCGCGCGTATTGTTGTCGATCACCAGCACTTCGAACCGCGGGTAATCGAGCCGTGCCAACGCCTCCAGGGTCTCGCCGAGCATTTCGGGAGGTTCGTTATAGGCCGGCACATGGATCGACACCATCGGCAGCGCCTCCTCGGGCATGGGATCGCGCCGAAAGGGCCGGCGCGAGCGCCTGAGCCAGAGCGCCTCGGCCCACTCGTGCGCCTCGGCAAGCAACACCAGGATCAGACCGAATACTGCGAGCAGCATGATCAGGCCGAGCAGGATGGATGCCCAGGTCAGGTATTGCTGGAGATAGTCGTAGACCATCCAGACCGCCACCGTGGTGGCGCCGTAGGTCACCAGCGCGAGAAACCCCAGCCCCCGCGAATTGAGTTCCGGGCTGTCGCGAAACAGTGGCACCAGGAACAGAATGGCGACCAGCACCGAAACCGCCGCCAGTTCACGCCAATGCGGCACACTCACGATCGGGCTGGTGAACGGAAACTTAGGCTCACGTTTGACGTCGTAAGCGCCCCAATATGCGCCGACCGCGCCTTCGACGCTCTCCTTCCAGGGTTGGTCGAAGGCCTCCATGATGAAATATTCCCACTTCTGCTGCTGCGCAAGATGCAAAAAGCGGCGCAGAAACAAGGCTTGATTGGCGGTCGAGGCCTCCGCCGCGCGAAACAGGCGCCCATTGCTCGGCCAGCCGACCTCGGCAATCACGATCGGTTTGCCCGGATAGGCTTTTTCCAGCTCGGCAAACCGCATGGCGACATAATCGACGGCTTGATCGATCGGCAGTCCTTCCCAGTACGGCAGCAGGTGCACCGCAATGAAGTCGACGTGGTTGACCAACTCCGGGTACTTGAGCCAGATGTGCCACGGTTCGGCCACACTCACCACCGCCGGTACTACCGCACGCACCCGATCAAGGTACTCGATCAGCTTCGGCAGTGGCACCAGATTATGCAGCAGGACTTCGTTGCCGACGAAGATCCGCCGCACCGTGCGCCAGTCACCGCGTGACAGCTCGATGGCGCGCTCAATCTCTTCCTCGTTGCGTTCCAGACGACCATCGATCCACGCGCCGAGCGCCACATCGATGTCGTGCTCACGCGCAAGCCGCGGCACCTCGGCCAGGGTGCTTTCCACGGTATAGGTACGCACCGTCTTGACCTTGCCGGCCAACAACGCCAGGTCGGCGTCGATCTGCTCCACGGTTGGGAAGCGGCCTTGGCCGGGGTGATGCTCCAGATGCATCGGCGAGAACGAAAAGCCCTTGATTTGGATCGGCCACGGCGCCTCGTCGGCAGGGCGGTTAAGCAATGCCCACAACATAAAGGTCAGGACCGCGACAACGACGGCCACGATCAATTTGGGGTTGTTCACGGGGCGGGTCGGATCCGGCAGGGGGCGTTGCCATGACTCGGCGGCAAGCGCCTGTCCACCACCCTAAACACGCGCGAAATTGTCACGCGCGAAACTGTGCGAAGCACCGGTTCTCAGCCTCCAGAATCGACATCAACTGGGATTGGGTCGGGGCGCAACAGCCGCCCCAACTCGGGTAGGTCCGCAAAGTCCGGGGTTTGCATGGCGCAGCTGGCCCGGATTGTGAAACTTATGTGACTATTTAATCAGATCGCTGGGGTTTGCAACATCCATATTCGCCGTCAACCCTTCGAATAGTCGCTCCCCGGGGAACTTGCTCACTCTCTACGCGAATGAGTCGTCTCCACGACCTGCGCCAACTCGCGCTCCACCGCCTCGTCGAGCGCCAATTGATCGGAGGTGACGACCCCGGCGTGCGGATCGTTGTACACCGCAAGGTCAAGCTGCCCTTCGCTCTTGGCGACGATCGCCGACACCACCGCATCGCCTGACACATTGACCGCGGTCCGGATCATGTCGAGCAGGCGGTCGACCCCCAGGATCAAGCCGATGCCCTCAACCGGCAGACCGACCTGGGTAAACACCATCGACAGCATGACCAGACCCACGCCCGGCACGCCAGCGGTGCCGATCGAAGCCAGCACCGCCATCGCGATCACGGTCAGATACCCGACAGCCCCCAGTTCGACGCCGTATATGTTCGCGATGAACACCGTGGCGACGCCCTGCATGATCGCGGTTCCGTCCATATTGATCGTCGCGCCGAGCGGCACAGTGAACGACGCCACCGAGTTCTTCACCCCGAGACGTTCGGTGACGGTCCGAAGTGTGACCGGGATGGTCGCGTTCGAACTCGCAGTGCTGAACGCGAACACCTGCACGTTGCGAATCTTGCGCAGAAACATGCCCGGACTCAGGCCCGAAAAGGCCTTGAGCACGACCATCTGGGTCACGAACAGGTGCACCAGCAACGCAGCGATCAGCACCACCACATACCCGATCAACTCGCGCAACAGATCAAGCCCCAGATTGGCCATCGAGCGGGCAATCAACGCAAACACCGCGTAAGGCGCCACCGCCATCACGATACTGACCATCTTCATCATGATTTCGTTAGCAATTTCGGCGCCTTCGATAAAGCTCCGCGCCTTCCTGCCGACCATCAGGATGCTGACCCCGACCAGGATCGCGAAGAAGATCACCTGCAACATATCGCCTGTCGCCATCGCGGCGAACGGATTGCCGGGGATGATATTGCTCAGGACCGTCGACAACGCCGGCGCTTCCTTGGCGGTGAAACTCGCATCGGGCACGGCCTGCATACCCTGACCGATGCCTGACAAGCCAGCAAAGGCGAGCGCGGTCGCGATCGCAATCGCGGTGGTCATCAAATAAAGACCGAACGCCTTGGTGCCCACCCGCCCCAGGGTACCGAGGTGGCCAATCCCGCAAACGCCGCAGATCAACGAAAACAACACCAGCGGAACGACCAGCATTTTCAACGCATTGACGAACATCGTACCGATCGCGTTGAGCAGGCCATTGACCAGGTATTCATTGATCCAGCCACCGGTGACGTTCAAGCCACTGAGGTTAAGCCCGACGCCGAATAAGATGCCGGCCACCATCGCGACCACGACTTGAACCGTTAACGTCATGCGTTTTGCTGCGACCATCGGCTTGCTTCTCCTGCTTGGTGGGGTTGTTCTTTAACGATGGTAGACGCTTCGCGACGCGATGCGCAAAACAATCCTGAACCGCAGCGGGCCTTGGACGTGCGGGAGGGCGACCGGTGCCACATCGAACCGACGTGATACGGCACCCGGAATCGACCGGCGCCAAGGAAAAAAATGCCGTCTGACGACGGCATTTTAGCGCAGACCTGGAGGCGAGCGCTCAGGTGTTCTGGATGACGATCTTGGGGAACTTGGCGGAGTAGTCCTTCGCCGCCGAGCCGAGACGTGCCGCCATCTTGCGTGCGATATCGAGGTACAACCGCGTGATCCGACCCTCCGGTTCGGCCACCACAGTCGGTTTTCCGCTGTCGGCCTGGACCCGAATCTGGATGTCGAGCGGCAATGCCCCGAGGAGTTCGACGTTACAGTCGTTGGCCATCCGCTCGCCGCCACCGGAGCCGAAGATATGCTCCTCGTGCCCGCATTTGGAGCAGATGTGGGTGCTCATGTTTTCGACGATGCCAAGCACTTTGACCTCAACCTTCTCGAACATCTTGAGCCCCTTGCGCGCGTCGAGCAAGGCGATGTCTTGCGGCGTGGTCACGATCACCGCGCCACTCACCGGGATCCGCTGCGCCAGCGTGAGCTGAACGTCACCGGTGCCCGGTGGCATGTCGACGATGAGGTAATCAAGATCGCGCCACTGGGTATCACCGAGCAATTGCTCGAGCGCCTGGGTCACCATCGGTCCGCGCCAGATCATCGGCGTATCGGCCTCGATCAAAAATCCGATCGACATCGCCTGCACGCCGTAGTTTTCCATCGGCTCCAGGCTCTTGCCATCCTGCGACACCGGCTTGGAATCGATCCCCATCATCCGCGGCTGACTCGGACCGTAGATGTCCGCGTCAAGCATGCCCACCCGCGCCCCGTCGGCGGCGAGCGCCAGTGCCAGGTTGACCGCGACCGTGGATTTGCCGACGCCACCTTTACCGGAAGCCACCGCGACGATGTTCTTGATGTTCGCCATCGGCTTGAGGTTCTTCTGCACCGCATGGCTAGTGATCTGCCAATCGACCGCAACCTCGACCGAACTCACCTCCGGCACGGCCGCCTTCACCTGCTGCTGGATCGCCGCGGCGTATTCGTTGACGAAACCCTTGGCGGGGTATCCGAGCTGAACGACGATCTTCACCGCGCTGCCATCGATCTGGATGTCCTTGACCTCCTTGGCGGCCATCAGGTCTTTGCCCACATAGGGGTCTTGCACCTGCTTGAGCGCCCCTTCGATCTGTTGACGAGTAATCTCCGCCATTTTGGATTGTCCTCCGGCCACTGACCGCATGATGGGATAGGTCGGCGATTGTACACGATGGTGACTACCCACCAAATTCCCGCAACATCGAACCGTTATTCCGAGCAAAATAGTCAGGATTTAATGCGTCATCCGCGCCAGATCAGCGTTTGGGGCCACGCACCAGCACACCCAAGCCGGCCTCGTCGAGCGCACGGTTGAGCATCGCGCGCACGGCGCCGGGATTTTCGGTTTCGAGTGCACGTTCGAAAAACTCCTTCGCCCGCGCCTTCGAGAAGGTGCGGATGACCCACTTGATGCGCGGCAGGCTCGCGACACTCACCGAAAGACTGTCCACCCCGACCCCGAGCAGCAGCAACACCGAAGAAGGTTCGCTCGCCATCTCGCCGCAGATTGAAACCGTGCGTCCGGCGCGATGCCCGGCCTCGACAATCGCCTTGAGCGCGAGCAGCACCGCCGGGTGAGTGTCATCGTAGAGATCGGCGACCCGCGCGTTGTTGCGGTCAACCGCCAATAGATACTGGATCAGGTCGTTGGTGCCGACACTCAGAAAATCAACCCGCCGCGCCATTTGCTCGGCGAGATAAACCGCTGAAGGCACCTCGATCATCACGCCAGTGCGCGGAAACGGCACCACGATCCCTTCGTCCTCAAGCTCTTCGTGCGCGCGTTCCAGCAATTCAAGGGCCTCGTCGAGCTCGTGCAACGAACTGATCATCGGAAACAGGACATGCAGATTGCGCGTCTCGCGGCTGGCGATCAGCATCGCGCGCAACTGGGTCATGAAGATTTCCGGGTGATCCAGCGAGATGCGGATTCCGCGATAACCAAGAAACGGGTTGTCCTCCTCGATCGGGAAATAGCTCAGGTCTTTGTCGCCACCGACGTCCAGCGTTCGCAGCACCACCGGGCAATCGGGAAATGCCTGCAACACCCGGGCGTAAATCTGCGCCTGCTCCTCCTCGCCCGGAAAGCGGTCGCGCACCATGAACGGGACCTCGGTACGGTATAACCCGACCCCGTCGGCCATCGCCTGATGGCTCGGCATCAACTCGGCGAGCAGACCACTGTTGACCATGATCGGCATCGTAAACCCATCGGGCGTGGTGGCCGGCTCCAGGGCCTCGTCGAGCAGATCGGCCGCCAGCTCTTTTTCCTCGCCCGCCAGGCGGACGAATTCGGCGCGCACATTCGGGCTGGGCTGGAGGTAGATCCGCCCCAGATGCCCATCGACGATGATCGGTTTGCGATCCAACCGGGCCACCGGTAAATCGGCGGCCCCCATCACGGTCGGGATGCCGAGCGCGCGCGCCAAAATCGCAACGTGCGACGACGCCGACCCCGAGGTACTGATCAGGCCGACCAGGCGCTCGGTCGGTACGCTGGCGAGCTGGGTCGCGGAAATGTCCTTGCCAACCAATACCGTATCCGGCGGAAACTCGGTACGGCGGGGTTGCGCCTGCAGCAACCGCGTCAGGATGCGTTGCCCGAGATCGCGAATGTCGGCACCGCGCTCACGCAGGTAGCCATCCTCCATGCTTTCGAACCCGCGCACGTATTCCTTGATCGTCGCGCGCAAGGCGCCAGGTGCCCAATTGCCGCCGCGAATCCGGACAATGGTACCGTCGACCAGCGACTCGCCGCTCAGCATCATCATATAGGCGTCGAACAGCACCCGATCCTCGGCCGGCAGTACCCCGGTCATGCGTTCGCGCATTTCGAGTAACTCTTGCTGCACCTCACTCACCGCCTGCTGAAACAGCAGGATCTCCTCGGCCGGATTTTCCGGCGTGCGATCAGGCACCGCATCGAGGTTGGCGTCGGGAAACACCACCACTGCGGTGCCGACCGCGACACCCGGCGCGCCGGAGATGCCATCGACCGGGATATCGTGCCGGGTCAGATCACTTTCGCGCGCGGCCAGCTCGCCGGTAATCTCGGCATTGTTGATCGCGCTCGCGAGTTGCGCCGCCAGGGTTACGAGGAACGCGACATGGTCTTCGTCGAATCGACGCTCGTCGGCCTGCTGGATCACCAGCACCCCGAGCATGCGCCGGTGGTGCAGGATCGGCACGCCCAGGAACGAGTGGAAGCGCTCCTCGCCGGTCTCGGCGAAGTACTTGTAGCTGGGATGGGACGGCGCGTTGCTGAGGTTGATCGGTTCAGCACGGTCCGCGACCAGGCCTACCAATCCCTCGTGCAGACCGAGCTTGACCACGCCCTCGGCGTCCTTGCGCAGTCCGTCGGTCGCCATCAGGGTAAGCTGGGCCTGCTCGGGCAAACACAGGTAGATGGTGCAGACATCAACCTGCATCGCCTCTTTGATACGACTGACGATCAGTTGCAGCGCCGACTTGAGATCATCGGCATTGCTGACCTCTTGAACGATCCGGCGCAATACGGCCAGCATACGCGGCCGAACCCTAGCGCTGCAGCTGCGGCGAGGTCGGCACCGACGCCGGGGTCTCGCTCGTGAACAGCTTTGGTGCGAACTCTTCCAGCGCCTTGCGGTAGACGTCGCGCTTGAAAAACACCACTTCCTCCACCGGCCGCCAGTAATCCACCCAACGCCAACCGTCAAATTCAGGCGACTCGGTCACATCGAAACAGACATGATCCTCCGGGCACACCATCCGCAGCAGAAACCAGCGCTGCTTCTGCCCAATGCAAACCGGCGAGGAATCACGTCGGACCAGATGCCTCGGCAATCGGTAGCGCAACCAGCGCCGGGTCGATCCGATGATCTCGACATGTTCCGGCAGCAGTCCGACTTCCTCCCGTAACTCGCGGAACATCGCCTCTACCACCGTTTCGTACCTGCGAATGCCGCCCTGCGGAAACTGCCAAGCGTTCTGCCCGATCCTTTTGGCCCAGAAAAGCTGCCCGCTCCTGTTTGACAGGATAATCCCGACGTTTGGCCTGTAACCATCAAGATCAATCACTTAGGCAACTCGCGATTCCTGGGCATGTGTTCGGATATTCTTTCACATGGCACGAAAACGGGCAAATGGGTTGCAATCCACCTATACTCTCGACCTTTTTCGCGACGCGACTGCGAGACGGCGGCGCCACGCGCGCCGGCCCGCGGACAAACGCCAGCCACAACCCCTTACGAACACTCAGTATGACGCTTGCGCTATTCGATCTCGACAACACCTTGCTCGGTGGCGACAGCGACTACGCCTGGGGTCAACACCTGATCGAACTCGGCGTGGTCGATCAGGCACACTACGAGGCGGCCAATCGCCAGTTCTACGAACAGTATCAAGCCGGCCTGCTGGACATCCACGCGTTTGCCCGCTTCGCCTACCAACCGCTGATCGATCACCCGCGGGAAGACCTACTCCGCTGGCGCGAAGACTTTATGCAACGGCGCGTGTTGCCGATGATGCTCGCCGCCGGCAGGCAACGTATCGACTGGCATCGGCGGCGCGGCGACACGGTCCTGATCGTTACCGCAACCAACAGTTTCGTGACCCGTCCGATCGCCGAGGCCTTCGGCGTGAGCGAACTGATCGCGACCGAGCCGGAACAGATCGACGGTCGCTATACCGGCCGGATCGCCGGCACCCCATGCTTTCAGGGCGGCAAGGTCACGCGCCTGGAGGAATGGTTGGCGCGGCACGGCGGCAGCCTGGAGGAGAGCTGGTTTTACAGCGATTCGCACAACGACGTGCCGCTGCTGGAGCGGGTGACCTATCCGGTTGCGGTCGATCCCGACCCGCAGTTGCAGCGCATGGCGACGAAACGCGGCTGGCCGATCATCAGTTTCCGCGCGAACGACTAACGCCGATGGTCGCTTGCTAATTGCCGGATGAGCGGCGACGATGCCGCCGTCCACTCGCCCTTCAACCGGTTACTGCCGTCGGCGTCGGCGAATACCAGGTAGCCATACTTGCCGTAGTGCGTGATCCGCGACCCAAGCGCCTGCAGCGCGGCCGCCGAGGTCGAGGCCAACCAGCCCCAGGCCGCATCGTCATCGCGGCGCGCGCCGGCCACGAAGGAGTGGCCGCGGCGCGGGAACGTCTCGTCCCGAAACGTCACCTCGGCGTCGGCGAAGGCTGCACCGGCGGTTCCGAGCGCCTGCTCGACCGCATCGAAATAACGATTTTCCCAGCCCAATACCCAGACCGTGCCCGATGGCGGCTGCGCGGCATCGTCATCGATCAGGCGCAAACCGGGGTAGCGCACCCGCCACGCCTCGGCGAGCGCGCGATAGGCCGCCCGCAATTCCGGAGCGGCGCGCGACGGCAAGACCACGGTGACCCGCTCGGCGCCGAACAACTGCCCGAGCGACGCCGGCTGCTCGCCGGGATCGAGCCGGCGAAACACATCGAAATCCGGATCGATCAGCAGCGTTGCGGGCGCCGCAGGGGTTTCAATCATAAACGTCTGCTCGGGTTGATCGAGCGTCACCGCGCCGGACGCGACGATGGCGCCGTCCTGCCCGAGCACCCGGTAGGGAACGGGCAACCGATACGGCGGCCCCGACTGGGTCTGACGCAGACTCAATCGCACCTGCCAACCGCGCGCGGCGCGTGGCTCGACTTCGGCCGCGTCGAGCGCGAGTTGCGGCGCACCAGCACGCTCCAGCCACTGGGCGAAAAAGCCATTCAGGCTGTCGCCATGCGCCGTTTCGAAGGCACGCTGAAGGTCCACGAACGAGGCCAGGCGGTAACGGTGCGCTTGGTAGAAAGCGCGTAAGGCGGCGAAAAAGACCTCATCTCCGAGTTCGCGACGCAACATGTGCCACATCATCATGGCCTTCTGATAGCCGATCGCTTGACTCGCATCGCTGTGGCGACTGCGAAACTGACGCAGCGTGGTTTCCTGGTCGCGACGGACATAGTCCGCGTACTTCTGCAAGGCCGCACGCCGATAAGCCGCGCCCTGCCCTTGTTCGTCCTGAATCGCGTGATCGGCGAGGTAGGCGGTCAAGCCTTCAGACCAGTTGCCGAGCGAAGGGTCGAGATACACCGAGTTACCCCACCAGTTATGCAGGATTTCATGCGGATACGAGCTGTGCAGAATGAACGGGAGACGGATCACCCGTGGCCCGAGCAGGGTGAACGACGGCATCCCCCAGCCCGTTTCCCAAAAGCTCTCGACCGCGGCGAACTGCGGATATGGGTAGTCGCCGAGCAGCTTGCTGTAGCGCGCCAAATAGTCCGCGGTCACGTCGAGGTAGCGTTGCGCCAGCGCCGGGTCGGGCTCGCGCAGGTAAACCTTCGCCAGCGCCTGCGGCCCCGGCTTCTCGTAGACGTGAAACGGACCTGCGACGAGATAGATATCCTCCTGCGGGACATCGATCCGCCAGGTGTCGCGTGGCTTGCCATCGGGATCGATCGCGCGACTGTAAGCGCCCTGACTCACCGAATGCCAGCCCTCGGGAAGCCGCACCCGCAACGAAAACGAAACCAGCTCATCCGTCAGACGCGGGTACCACACGCTCGCGCCATCGAGATAAACCCCCTGCGGACCAAACAACGCACACCGTTCGGTCAACCAGTCGCACACGGGCCGCGACGGCGGTTGGCCGGTGTAGGTGACGACGATCTCGCGCTGTCCCGGCGCCAGCGGGATCTGATAGAAACGGGTCTGCTCATGTACCGAGAGCACCTGCAGCGGCGCGGCGCCTGGCTCGGGGAGGACGCGCAGGTCGCGGTGCAAGCCGAATTCGTACCATCCGGCGGACGGTGAAGCCTCGGGCAGCGTGATGCGATCGCGCACCTCGAACTGGCGCTGCGCCGGGTCCAGGCGAAGGTCAAGATCGTGGTGAATGACCTCAGTCGCGACGCCCGCGCCGGATACAAACAATCCGCTCAGCAACACGACAACGGTCCAGAGCGCGCGGAGTTTTAGAGCTGCTGTCATGGGTCTTAAGTCCTGGTTCAGCGTTTGCGTTACAGTGTACTCAATCACAAACCGCACCCCGAAGGCTGCATCTTGCAAAGCCACCGGGGTCACGTAACGCTAGCTCGCGTCACTTGTATCATCGGCTTTGCCGCCAGAGAAAAACAGCCGTGCTTAAAACAAGCCTACTGATATCTACGTTCGCCGCGCTGCTCACCACGCTCAGCGCGGGTTGCAGCAATCCGGCGCCACGCACCATGATCTACGAACATCGCAGTCAGGCGGAAGTTCTGGCGCACCTGGAGCGCTTCCAACCGACGGTTAAGGCCGGGGCCAAGACCCTCAGCTTTACCGAATTCGTGGACGCGATCGCAGACCGTAAAGTGGTGTTCGTCGGTGAGGTGCACGACCGTTATGACCACCACTTAAGCCAACTTGCGGTCCTGCGCGCGATGTACCGCCAGGACCCCAGGGTCGCGATCGGGGTCGAGTGGTTTCAGCAGCCGTTTCAGGCCGAACTCGACCGCTACATCGCCGGCGAGATAGACGAAAACACGCTGTTGCAGCGGACGGAATACTACGAGCGCTGGCGTTATGACTACCGGATGATGCGACCGATCCTACGTTTCGCGCGCGAGCATCGCTTGCCGGTGCTCGCCCTCAACGCCGAACGCGAACTCACGCGCAAGATCGGTGCCGGCGGCCTAGCCAGCCTGACCACCGAGGAGCGCTCGAAACTGCCGCAAACGATTCCCCCCACGCCGCCCGAATACGCCGCGAAACTGCGCGAGGTCTACGCGCAACACGAAGGGCGCGACGGCGATTTCGAGAATTTCCTCGCCGTTCAGCGGGTCTGGGATGCGACCATGGCCTTTAACATCGAGCGATTCATGCGCCAGCGCCCCGATCATCGCGTCGCGGTCTTCGCCGGAGTCGGGCACACCAGCAATGAGGCGGGCATTCCGCATGATCTGAAACACTATCGCACCGTCCCAACCGCAACGGTCACCAGCACGCTACCGCACCCGGCTACCGCGCAGGCAATCGACTACCTCATTCAGAGCGAACCGGCCAGCGTCCCGCCGGCGGGCATTTTAGGCGTGTTTCTGGAGCAGCAGGCCGAGCACATGGTGATCAAGGAGCTGCCGGCGGGCAGTGCGATGCAAAGCGCGGGCGCTCGCAACGGCGACCTGATCGTTGCGCTCGATGGCCAGCCGATCAGCAATCTGACGGACATCAAAATGAGTTTGCTCGAACGCAAGCCCGGCGATGGCGTTTCGGCGCGATTGCGGCGCGTCCAGGAAAACGGGCCACCGGAAGAAATCGAAGTACGGGTCAAATTGCAGTCGGCTGAGCACTGATGCCAGCGCCCGGTCGCTCGCCCACGGGGCGACGGAGTGTGGCATCAACCTTCAACACCTGCACCTGATACCGCGTCGTGGAAAGGCTCAAGCCCCGCCGAAGTCGACCCGCCGCGCGGTAGTCGCTCGCGGTATATCGCGCACCATCGGGGCACTCGTTGTGTAACGCATGCGAGTGGGAATCGCGGTAAACGCACCGACCTCCACCTTGGGCCGAATTCCTCGGCCGACTTGCCAGCTCTAGGTTTGGCAGGGACTCATTGCGTGGCTTCAGCGGTTTCGGCAAGCGCGCGAACCCGGCCTGGATTGCGCGCGCGTGCCCCCTTGGTGGCGCAAGTCAACCTGGATCCAATAAGCCGCTAAACGCGCGCGCCGTCCGTTCGATATCCGCAGCATCCCACAAGGCACTGATGACGGCGAGCAGGTCCGCGCCCGCGCCCGTCAACTCCGGAGCATTTTCGAGCGTGATCCCGCCGATCGCGCAAACCGGTGTCGCGTGCGTCCGCCATGCCCGCAACAAGTCCACCCCGGCACGCGCCGCCAAGGGCTTGGTCGGCGACGGAAAAAAACTGCCGAATGCGACATAGTCGGCGCCGGCGCGCTCGGCTTGCCGCGCGCAGTCGAGCTGGGCGTAACAGGAAACGCCAATGATCGCGGCCGGCCCCAAACGCTCACGCGCCGCGGCGAGACTGACGTCATCGCGGCCGACATGTACCCCGTGCGCCCCGACCGCCAGCGCGAGTTCGAGATCATCGTTGATGATCAGCGCGGCACCGTGGCGCTCGGCGATACCGAGCAACGCACGCGCCTCGGTGAATCGTCGCGGCGCATCCTCGCGTTTGTCGCGATATTGCAGCAGGCGCGCACCGCCGCGGAGCGCGGCCTCGATGTTGTGAAGCCACCGCTCCGGATCGCCGCCACTTTCCCGCGTGATGGGATACAACCCGCGCCACGCGTCGCGCCGCCGCTCGTCCGGCCGTGCTGCGGCGCGTCCGGGCATCATTCCGCCTCCACGTTGCCGGCCCAGTACAGACGATCCGGGATCATCTGCCCCATCCCGAGGTGTTCCGCATGCTTGAGGGTATTCCAGGTGTAGCGCTGGGCCGCCGAAATGGCCGAAAACGGCTCCTGCCCTTGCGCCAGCAAGCCGGCAATCGCCGATGCCAGGGTGCAACCTGACCCGTGATAGACGCCCGGCAGCCGGTCCCATTGATACTCTTGTAACCGACGATGGTTACCATACAGCGTGTTGACGACCTTCGCGGTCGCCTCGTGCGCCCCGGTCACCAGAACGAAATCGCAGCCGTGCGACAACACCTCCATCGCGCACGCCTCCAACGTGTCGGAACCCGACCCGCGCGCGAGCGCCCGCAACTCCGGCGTATTGGGCGTCACGACCGTCGCCCGCGGCAACAGCAGCTCACGCAACGCAAACAAGGTTTCGGTGTCGACCAACTCCGCACCACCGCCCGCGACCAGCACCGGATCGAGTATCAGCGGAATCTCCGCGTAGTCGCGCATCAGCGTATGCAAGGCCTCAACCTGTTCGGCCGAGCCGAGCAATCCGCACTTGAAGGCCTTGACCGGCATATCCTCAAGCACCGCCCGCGCCTGCTCCACAATCAAGGTCGGGCTGACCGGCGTAACGCCGATGACATTCTGGGTGTTCTGGACGGTCAGACAAGTGACGATCGGCGCGGCGTGGCAGCCCATGCTCGCAGCCGCTTCGATATCCGCCTGCAGCCCCGCGCCGCCGGTTGGATCGAGACCCGAAAACAACATAACCACTGGAGCTGGCGTTTTCATGCCGACCTGACCCTCTTGGCGTTTTGGAAATGAGCGCGACAAGTGTATTCGACTCCTGCCGCGCAGATAAACCCCGCCGCTACAACCCAGACATAACGTCGGTTTGCGGCGCCGCGCAAGGGCATTTCCCTTGTCCCGCGACGCATGTGAGAATACGCGCCCCTAAATCCTTAGCCGCGTCGCGAAAGATGAAAAAGTACATGTGCGTTATTTGTGGGTTTGTCTACGACGAGGCTGAAGGTCTGCCGGACGAAGGCATCGCACCGGGAACCGCATGGGAGGACGTACCGCTGAATTGGGTCTGTCCGGAGTGCGGTGCTGGTAAAGACGATTTCGAAATGGTCGAGATCTGAGCGCACGCAAGCGCTACGCCACCGGTTGTGAATCTCACCGCCCGTCGTCCTTAATCCTTTGTAAAGGTATCGCTTATGAGCCATCCGACCTTGCGTAGAATCGCCGTTTGGAGTGGCCTGTTGCGGCTCTCGCACTGGGCGATGACGCTGTTGGTGGTCGCCCTGCTGTTAACCGGGCTCCTGACCAAAGTCGCCCCCGGCCTCGCCGCGGCGGCGCGAGACTACCACTACATGGCCGGACACGTGTTACTCGCGGTATTTTTCCTGCGGATCTACTTACTGTTCTTCGGCCGCAAGACCGACTTGCTCCAGGCGCTGGTCCCGGGCCGTCTGGAGCTGCGTGGCGCGTGGGCGATGCTCAAGTTTTATTTAACGCTCGGGAAATCGCCGCTACCGAAGTGGTTCGCCCACAACCCGCTGTGGATGCCGATCTATCTCGTGTTCTTCCTGGCGTTGCTGCTCCAGATGATTACCGGACTCAGCTACACCAGCGGAGCGGTATTCTTGCCCGAGACCACGCAAGATCTGCACGCGGCTGGCGCCCGCGTCGTCCTGGGCTTTGCGGTCATCCATACGCTGGCAGCCTTTTGGCACGATTGGAAAGGCGCCAGTGCCGACGTTTCCGCCATGATAAACGGACACCGGATCTTTCCCATCGAGAAGCCGCAACCGAGCTTCGGCGTTCAGCGCGCGATCGAACAAGGCACCGCCTACGCCAACCGCACGCCCGGCAACCCCCGCTCGGAATCGTCGGACACCGTCGACCCAGCTACGCCGCCGCCGAACTGAGCGCCGCCGCAAAACCTATCGCGCCGCTCGATCGCCGCGCTATGCGTTACTCACTCCTCGCCTTGTCGACCTGAGAGCCAAACCGCTCCGTAGGGCGAACTCAGGCACACCGGCGTATCGATTCGGGGCTGCCGGTTGAGGCGGGAAACTCGATGACCTCGCCGCCAAGCGTTGGCGATCGCTCCAGACGCGCCTTGATTGTATCGGCAAGCCGGATCGTCAGCGCCAGGATCGTCAGGGTCGGATTGGCATAGCCGCCTGTCGGAAACACCGCGCTGCTGGCGACATGGAGGTTGGCCACATCATGCACCTTGCAGTCGCGATCGACGACGCCGAATCGCGGATCGTCGCACATCCGAGCAGTGCCCATGATGTGGTGCGCGGTACGCGAATAGAAAGCGATCTCGCCCCCCGGCAAGTGCGGCTCGAAACGCCCGAATCCGCCCCGCTGTAATGCCTCAACCAATAACGCCTCGGACCGCCGCACGCTCGCCAGGTCGTCGGCGTTCCAATCCATATGCGCCTTGATTCGGCGGCAGCCAAGTGGATCGCGATCATCCAACAGGGTCACGCGATTGTTCGGATTAGGGGTCTGCTCGACCAGCGAGATCAATTCAAGCCGCGAGAAGCGTCGCTCAAGATCGGCCAGTTCCGACCACCCACCTTGCGCCAACCCGGGCATCAAACCCGCATCGTTGCCGAAGCGCTGGTAAAACACATGCGCGAGGTAACGCCAGCCGCGGGCGATACTGAGCAGCTTTTCACCCAATGGTGCCGGCCAACGGCGCCCATGCAACGCCCAGGCGATTTGCTGCAGGCTTTCAAAGGCCTCCTGATCGACGTCACCGGGTTTGGGGAAAATCATCGCGCCGAGGTTGCGCAGACGCTCAGCACGTCGCGTGGCGTCCGACAGCGTGAACTTGCCGAGCACGGAACTGGCACCGACGAGCCGCAGATCGTAAAACGCGAGTCGACGCATGATCGCGAGGTCATCGGGATAAAAATACCCGTGCAACACCACGCCATGATCAATG
Source organism: uncultured Thiotrichales bacterium (assembly GCA_964620675.1). Classification (GTDB taxonomy): domain Bacteria; phylum Pseudomonadota; class Gammaproteobacteria; order UWMA-0217; family UWMA-0217; genus CAYSFW01. Next base: position 45,224 of record CAZUJU010000004.1, read on the forward strand.
TAATAGCGGCCGACGACGTCGTGTTGATTCCCCAATCCGTGGGCAAAGTGCCGGTTCGAGTTGAGCAGCAGGCGTGCAGTATCGAAGCCACCGGCGGCGATCACGAACTCGGTCGCCTCGAAGCGAATCTCGTTCCCTCCCGGAACGCGCACCAGCGCCTGTGTCACCCGCAAGCCGTTCGGGTCGGTCAGCAGCTCAACCACGGTGGCGTGAGTGTAGAGATCAACGGTGTCGGATTGCGCGAACTGGTTCGGCCAATCGTGGGTGAAGAAGTTCGTCGCGCCGAATGTGAAGACGCTCGATTCAAGCGTTTCGTCCGCGTCCAGCAAGGGTGGCGCATGCGCGTCTTGCCAGTAGGCGCCAGTATAGTCGTAGGGGCCGATCTCGCAGGCCTCGTGAACGCGCCGGTAGTACGGATCCAAATCCGCTCGATCGATCGGCCAACCGCTGTAAGGTATGTGTTCGCGCGACTCGAAATCGATCGGATCGAGCGGCGCATGGCGAAAGCCGTTGCGCTTGTCCGCCATCTTGATGATCCAATGGTTGGCCGTGCCCCCAACCTGGCGGGCGTGCACGTCGTGCAAGGGCTGATCCAGAATTCCGCTCAACTCGCCCTTGCTGAGTTCGTCCGCCTGGCGATCCGGCCGATCACCGCCGCTCTCCAGGAGCGCCACCTTTTGCTGCATACCGGCCAGTTCATGCGCAAACGTCATCCCGGCTGGACCGGCGCCGATTACGCACACGTCCACGCGAACGACCGCGCCGTTATTCAAACTTCTTGCATCTATCCGCATTTGCGCCGTGCCCTCCCCCGAGTATGCCCAAGTTGTCAAACCCGCACGTCGCGCACCTCCCTGTTCGCGACACCTTTTTTTCGAAGCCGCCTACGACTTCCACCCACGTCCGCGCGCCACCGAAACCTCATCAAGCCTGTGCCATCGGGGCAGACCGAGATCATGCATCGAGGTGATTGGGTCACGCAGTCTGCCGAGTACACGCGCCTGCGCGGGTTGCCCGACGGCATCACTGGATCGCCAGGCCACGACAGAATCTGCGTCGCCACCGTTATCGGCACGACGACCGACCAACTGAAGACCCATTCACCAGAAACGTGTATCGCGGCACACATTCGACCCACTACACGCTCAAATACCGACGATTCCGGGCGCGTTTCGGACATGGGGGATCGCCGCGAGAAGTGGGCGAGGAAGGACATCTTTTCGACCATTTGAGGCCAATCGCCACAGCCTGTAACGACCCTTTCGCATGGAGAGAAAGGGATCGGACCACCGGGCCAGCCCTAAGCGTCGAGGGCAGGCGCCCGGAGCAACTAAGGTCTAGAATAAGTCTCCGCTCTCCCGCATTCGCAGCCAATTCATCGTAATTCCGGCAAACACCCGGGTCCGCCTATGGTTCTTAGGTAGACTCAAGTGCCGCCAGTTCCACCGAGGAATTGCCGTTTCGCGATGCGGGAGAGTAAACAAGGCGCCGGGCATGGCGCCAGTGTGAGCAGATGATTATGTGCGCTTCGGCACATAAAGGTCCGTAATCGACCCCTCCGCCATCTCGGCGGCAAAGCACACGGTTTCGGACAAAGTGGGATGGGGATGGATGGTGAGCGCGAGATCCTGCATATCGGCGCCCATTTCCAGCGCGAGTACCGCCTCTGCAATCAGTTCGCCGGCATTTTTGCCGATGATGCCGGCCCCGATCACCCGCCGCGTGTTTGCGTCGAACAAGACCTTGGTCATACCGTCGGTCGCGCCCATGCAGAGCGCGCGACCACTGGCCGCCCACGGAAACGCGCCTTTCTCGTAGGCGACGCCTTGCGCCTTGGCCTGCTCCTCGGTCAGCCCGCACCAAGCGACCTCGGGGTCGGTGTAGGCAACCGAAGGAATCGTGCGCGCGTCGAAAAACGACTTATGGCCGGCGATGACCTCGGCGGCGACCTTACCTTCATGCGTCGCTTTGTGTGCAAGCATCGGCTGCCCCACCACGTCGCCGATCGCGAAGATGTGCTCGACGTTGGTACGCTGTTGATTATCGACGGGAATATAACCGCGCTCGTCGACCGTAACACCGGCTTTTTCGGCATCGATGAGCTTGCCGTTCGGGCTCCGCCCGATCGCCACCAGCACGCGATCAAAGGTGTCTTCGAAGACCCCGTTCGGCCCTTCGAAGCTGCATTTCAATCCCGCATCGGTCGGCGTGACCGCCGCGACTTTGGTTTGGGTCAGGACGCGCTCGTAGCGTTTACCGACGAGCTTTTCGAAGGTACGTACCAAGTCGCGGTCCGCCCCAGGCATCAGGCCGGGCGTCAACTCGACCACGGTGATGCGCGCGCCGAGCGCGTAATAGACCGTCGCCATCTCCAAACCGATGATGCCGCCGCCGATGACCAGCATGCGCGGCGGAATTGCACCGATTTCCAGTGCATCGGTCGAGTCCATCACCCGCGGATCGTCCCACGGAATGAAGGGCAATTTTGTCACCCGCGACCCCGCCGCGATGATGCACTGCTCGAAACGGATCGTGGTCACGCCGCCATCGTCGGCAGTGACCGCAAGCGTATGGGGGTCGCCAAAGCGGCCATAACCGGTGACGATTTTTACGCCGCGCTGTTTGGCGAGCTGCTTGAGTCCGCCGGTCAGCTTTCCGACGACCTTGTTCTTGTGCCCGCGTAGCTTATCGATATCGATCGCCGGCGCCCCAAAGTTGACGCCGAGACCAGCAAATTCGGCCGCCTCGCGGATCACCTCGGCGACGTGCAACAGCGCCTTCGACGGAATGCATCCGACATTGAGACATACCCCGCCAATCTGCGGATAGCGCTCAACCAAGACCACCTGCTTACCCAGATCAGCGGCGCGAAACGCTGCGGTATAACCGCCGGGGCCGGAACCCAACACCACGACCTGAGCGTTGATCTCGTCCGCCGGTCCGGTGTCCGCGGCGGTCACCGAGGGCGCTGAATCACGCCGCGCGACACTTACGCTGCCGGCCTCGGCCGTCAGTTCGACGATGGGGTCGCCTTGCGAAACCCGGGTTCCCTTCTGGATCAGGAGCGTCTTCACTACCCCCGCAACCGGACTTGGCACCTCCATACTCGCCTTGTCCGATTCGAGCGTGATCAACGATTGTTCGACTTCGATCCGATCGCCCGGTTTCACCAGGACTTCGATCACCTCGACACCCGTGAATCCGCCGATGTCCGGCACTACGATCGTATTCGTCGTTCCCATGCGCAAGAGGACTCCTTGATTCGATTTGACGCTAGAGCAGTAAGCGACGGGTGTCGGACAGGACACGATTCAAAAACGCCGTAAAACGCGCGCCGTCCGCACCGTCGATAACGCGATGGTCATAGGATAGCGACAGCGGCAGGATAAGTCTCGGCTCAAACGCGGTGCCATTCCAGACCGGTTGCATCTTCGAGCGCGACACGCCGAGGATTGCGACTTCGGGCGCATTGACGATCGGCGTGAACTGGGTGCCACCGATCCCACCCAGACTCGAGATTGTGAAGCAGCCCCCTTGCATGTCCTGGGGCTTGAGCTTTTTGGTGCGCGCCTTTTCGCTGGCCTCGCCCAGCTCCGCCGCGATATCGACCAGACTCTTGCGATCGACGTCGCGAATCACCGGCACCACCAGGCCGTCGGGGGTATCCACCGCGACGCCGATGTGAAAATACTTTTTCAGAATCAGTTGCTCGCCGGTGGCATCAAGCGAACTGTTGAAGCGGGGATGCGCGCGCAACGCCGAAACCACGGCTTTCATTAAAAAGGCCAGCAACGTCAACTTGAGGCCGCGCGCCTTGCTCTCCTCCGCCATCGAGCGGCGGAAATCCTCGAGATCGGTGATATCCGCCTCGTCGAACTGCGTGACGTGCGGGACCGTGACCCAGTTGCGGTGTAGATTTTGCCCTGTCAACTTATTGATTTTGCTGAGCGGCTTGGTCTCGATCTCACCCCACTGGCTAAAATCGATCTCAGGCAGCGGCGCCACGGCGAGACCACCGCCAATCCCCTGCGACAAGGCGAGCTTAACGAAACCCTGGACATCCTCCTTGAGGATCCGGCCCTTGCGCCCCGAACCTTGTACCCGCCCGAGATCCACCCCAAGCTCGCGCGCGAAGCGGCGGATTGACGGGCTGGCATACGCGGCGGCGAACTTGGCTTTATCGATCTGCGCCGTTGGCGACGGCCGCAGGGACACCTTCGTGGCGGGCGGTGGAGACGACGACGGCGCCGCTGCAATCGCTGGGGGCGTCGCGGCCGGGGCCGATGGCGACGGCATCGGCGTTGCAGCGGTCGCCTCAGCGCTGATCTCCAGCGTCAGAATCGGGCTGCCTTGGGAAACGCGGTCACCGACCTTGACCTTGAGCGCTGCGACCACGCCGGCATCGCTTGACGGAATCTCCATCGACGCCTTGTCGGATTCAAGCGTAATCAGTGAATCTTCGGCCGCGATCCGGTCACCCGGCCGGACCAATACCTCGATGATTTCGACTTCACCGAAATTCCCGATATCCGGGACGAGTATTTCTTTCATCGTCATGATGGCGTCCTCGTCCTCAGGCGTGTAGCGGGTTGGTCTTGTTGACGTCGATCCCGTAGCGCCGGATCGCTTCGGTGACCTGGTTCGCCGCAATCGCCTGCTCATCGGCGAGTGCCTTCAGGGCCGCCACGACGACGTAGTGCCGATTGACCTCGAAATGACGCCGCAGCGCAGCGCGGGTATCGCTACGGCCGAAGCCATCGGTGCCAAGCACGGCGTAGCGCGCGGGAATAAACCCGCGGATCTGGTCGGCGTGGGCCTTGATGTAATCCGTCGCCGCAATTACCGGACCGGGCTGGCCGCGCAACAGTCGGGTGACATACGGCGCGCGCGGCGTTTCCTCGGGATGCAACAAGTTCCACCGCTCGCAATCCATGCCATCGCGCTGCAACTCGCTGAAGCTCGTGACGCTCCAGATATCGGCCGACACGGCCCAATCACTTTCGAGCAGTTCGGCCGCCGCGATCACTTCGCGCAGGATCGCGCCGGAGCCGAGCAGCTGGATCCGATGCTGATGTTCGCCGCCAGCGCGGAACCGATACATCCCCTTGATGATGCCATCCGCCGCACCCTCTGGCAGCGCCGGGTGGTGGTAGTTTTCGTTCATCACGGTGATGTAGTAGTAGCAGCTCTGCTGCTCCTGAAACATTCGCCGCAAGCCGTCCTGGATGATCACCACCAGCTCGTAGGCAAAGGTCGGGTCGTAAGCGATACAGTTCGGGATTGTTGCGGCCAACACCAGACTGTGGCCGTCCTGGTGTTGCAATCCCTCGCCAGCGAGCGTCGTACGCCCGGCGGTACCCCCAAGCAAAAATCCGCGCGTGCGCGAGTCTCCCGCGGCCCATGCGAGATCGCCGATGCGCTGGAAGCCGAACATCGAGTAGTAGATATAGAACGGGATCATGTTCACGCCGTGGTTGCTGTAGGCAGTACCCGCGGCGATCCACGATGAAAACGAACCCGCTTCGTTGATCCCCTCCTCAAGGATCTGGCCGGACTTGTCTTCCTTGTAAAACATCACCTGATCCTTGTCCTGTGGCGTGTACAGCTGGCCGACCGACGAATAGATTCCGAGTTGGCGAAACATCCCTTCCATGCCGAAGGTACGCGCCTCGTCCGGCACGATCGGCACCACGTTCTTGCCGATTTTCTTGTCCCGCGCCAGCATCGTCAGCAAGCGCACGAATGCCATCGTCGTCGACATTTCGCGCTCGCCGGTGTCTTCGAGCAGTGACCCGAATTCCGACAACGCCGGCACTTCGAGCGGCGCGGCGAGCTGCTTGCGTTGCGGGATGAAGCCGCCGAGCTGCTTGCGCCGCTCCAGCAGGTAGCGGATTTCGGGGCTGTCGTCGGCCGGACGACAAAATTTCGCCGCGGCGGCGTCCGCATCCGACAGCGGAATGTTGAAGCGGTTCTTGAACGCGATCAGCTGCTCTTCGTCAAGTTTCTTCTGCGAGTGGGTACGGTTCTGTGCCTCGCCCGCCGAGCCCATGCCGTAACCCTTCACCGTCTTGGCCAGGATCACGGTGGGTTGGCCCTTGTGATTCACGGCCGCATGGTAGGCCGCATAGACCTTGTGCGGGTCGTGCCCGCCGCGGTTCAGGCGCCAGATATCGGCGTCGGACATCTTCGCCACACGCGCCTTGAGCTCCGGGTACTTACCAAAGAAGTGTTCGCGCACGAAGGCACCGTCGCGGGATTTGTAATTCTGGTACTCGCCGTCGACCGCCTCCATCATCCGTTGCCGCAGCAACCCGTCGTGATCGAGCGCGAATAGCGGGTCCCAGTAAGAACCCCAAATGACCTTGAGCACGTTCCAGCCGACGCCGCGAAACACCGCTTCGAGCTCCTGGATGATCTTGCCGTTGCCCCGCACCGGACCATCGAGACGTTGCAGGTTGCAATTAACGACCCAGATCAGGTTGTCGAGCTTTTCGCGCGCCGCGAGCGAGATCGCGCCTAGGGTTTCCGGCTCATCGACCTCGCCGTCACCGATGAAGCACCAAACCTTGCGATCGCGCGTGTCCGCCAGACCACGGTCCTGGAGATACTTCATGAAACGCGCCTGGTAAATCGCCTTGATCGGTCCCAGCCCCATCGAAACGGTCGGGAATTGCCACAGGTCCGGCATCAACCACGGATGCGGATAGGATGAAAGTCCCCCGCCGTCGACCTCCTGCCGGAACAGCTCCAGCTGCGCCTCGCTGATGCGCCCTTCAAGGAAGGCCCGCGCGTACGTACCGGGTGCCGAATGGCCCTGAAAATAGATCAAATCACCGCCATGCTGATGGCTCGCCGCACGCCAGAAATGATTGAAGCCAACGTCATATAAGGTTGCCGCGGAGGCAAAGGTCGCGATGTGCCCGCCCAGTTCGCTACTCTTGCGATTGGCGCGCACCACCATTGCGAGCGCGTTCCAGCGGATCAGTGAACGGATCCGATGCTCCATCGCGTGGTCGCCGGGATGAGGCGCTTCGAGGTGAGGTGGGAGGGTGTTGACGTAGGCCGTATTGGCGGAGTACGGCAGATTCGCGCCCGAGCGCCGCGCCTGATCCACCAATTGCTCAAGCAGATAATGGGCGCGCTCGATCCCCTCGTGCTCGATGACAGCCTCCAGCGCCTCGATCCACTCCTGAGTCTCTTGCGCGTCGTTATCCAGATCCATAGGTTGTGTTACAGCATTCATCGCATTGCCTACCGCAGTTCTCTGTTGGGCCCGCCCGGCATTGTCGGCACCAGAGCCTCAGCCAGCAAGCATTAATACAATCAATAGTTAGTATTAAGTTTGGCGCGATGGTACCAGAAACGGTAGTTTGTGCCAGCGCCCGAACCGACCGCTCGATTCTAGATCAACTTTTGTTAAGCTGTATTGGACGCCACCCACCCGCCGACTCCCGACTCGCGTGACGGCGCCTGCCCCCTTGAGGTTTTTCCCGTACACTAGGGTTTTAGGACGCACTCGTTCACCACACCGTGAACGCGATTGAATTTATGAACGAACGCTCTGATTTTTATCCCATCGGTAACCGCTTTCGCAGCTTCCTGCCCGTCGTGGTAGATGTCGAAACGGGCGGTTTCAACCCGCAAACCGATGCCTTGCTGCAAATTGCGGCGGTCACGCTGCGCATGGACGCCAAGGGCTACCTGTCGCGTCACGAGACCCTGACCCACCATATCAAGCCCTTTCCCGGCGCCAATCTCGAACCGGCGTCGCTCAAGGTCAATGGCATCGACCCGAACCATCCGTTGAGGATCGCGCTGAGTGAGGACGATGCCCTGAACGGGATTTTCCGCATCCTGCGCAAGGAAGTGAAGGCGAACGATTGCACCCGCGCGATTCTGGTCGGACACAACGCCGCCTTCGATCTCAGTTTCCTGAATGCCGCGGTCACTCGCACCGGAACCAAGCGCAATCCGTTCCACCCATTCAGCAACTTCGACACCGTAACGTTGGCCGGCATGGCTTATGGACAAACTGTGCTCTCGCGCGCCGCGCAGGCGGCTCAACTGGGCTGGAACGACGACGAAGCGCACTCGGCGATTTACGATGCCGAGATCACCGCCGATCTGTTTTGCCGGATCATCAACCAATGGCACAACTGCGCCGGTCTTCCGACGTACCTAGGGGGCGGATGATCCGCCTAGGCACGCGCCGCTCGACATAGCAAGCACGAGCGCGCACCCCACAAGGTGCGCGCTCGCGTCATGCGTCATGCGTCATGCGTCATGCCGCCGAGGACTTGGCGGCGGCTTCCATCATGCCCTTGAGCTCGCCGCGCTGGTGCAGCTCCAGGGTAATGTCACAGCCACCGACCAATTCACCGTTGATGTAGACCTGCGGGAACGTCGGCCAATCCGCGAAGCGCGGTAAATTCTCGAAGATTTCGGGATCCGCCAGCACATTGACGTAGGCGAACTCGACACCGCAATCCTTGAGTGCCTGCGACGCACGCGACGAAAAGCCGCACATCGGAAACTGCGGCGTACCCTTCATGTAAATGACCACCGGGTTCGATTCTACTTGTTCTTTAATACGGTCCAAAACGTCCATCAGCCATCACCTCGTTCGGTCGAAATTTTGAGGGTCAAGTGTACGCGTTCCACCGCGAGCAAAGGTACAACCCTTGAAAAGATGACCTTTTCCACCCGACACCCGCGGGTTAAAGCCCCTGCAACTGCAACCACAACTCCAGCGCAGCCAGGTGCCAGAGCTTGTTACCCCTGATCGGCGTGTGATGCTGATCGGGCGCCGCAAGCAACTGATCGACATACGCCCGCCGATAGATTCCGCGTTCGCGACAGCGCTGCGAGTCCAGCAAATCGCGCGTGAAATCGAGGAACTCGCCACGCACGTATTTCAACGCGGGCATCGGAAAATAGCCCTTCGGCCGGTCGATCACCGTCGCCGGCAACAGCGGCCGCGCGATCTGCTTGAGAATGCCCTTGCCGCCCTCGGCCAGCTTCAATTCGGGCGGCACGCTGGCCGCCAGCTCAACGAGTTCGTGATCGAGAAACGGCACCCGCGCTTCGAGCCCCCACGCCATCGTCATGTTGTCGACCCGCTTGACCGGGTCATCGATGATCAAGGTCGTCACATCGAGGTGTAGTACCGAATCAATAAAGGTATCGGCTTTCGCCGCGAGCAACCGCCCCTCGATCAGGGACGAGGTCACATCTTCCCCGGCGAACCCTGGTGTGACCATGGCGTCGAACTCGGCGTGGTTGCGATCAAAATAACGCGGCGCAAAGCGTTCCAGCGGCGTGGCTTCCGTCGCCGCATGCATTTCCGGGTACCAAAAATACCCAGCGAAGACCTCATCCGCCCCCTGCCCCGACTGCACGACCTTGACGTGCCGGGAGACTTGCTCGGAGAGCAAGAAAAAAGCCACCGCATCTTGCGCAAACATTGGCTCGGCCATTTGCGCGAAGGCCTCGGGTAAACGTCTGAGCACGTCGGCGTTCGGCACATGAAAGCGGTGATGCTCGGTGGCGTAACGCTCCGCCACCGGATCGGAGAACTCGAACTCGCTGCCCTTCTCCTCCGGCTGATCCTCAAACCCGACCGTAAAGGTCTTGAGATCGCGTACACCCTGCTCAGCCAGCAACGCAACCAGGAGACTCGAATCCAAGCCGCCCGACAACAGCACCCCCACCGGGACATCCGCCGCGGTCAGGCGACGCTTGACCGCCAGTTTGAGCGCGGCATGAATGCGTGCTTGCCACTCGTCCGCGGCGACCGGCACTGCAGGACGGTGCGCCTCCAACGTCCAATAACACCGTTTGGTCATGCGACCGTTACGGTCGATCCTCAGCGTATGCGCGGGTTCGAGCTTGCGAATACCGCGCAGAATCGTACGCGGCGCTGGCACCACCGCGTGAAGTGTGAACAGATGATGGAGTGCCGCCGTATCGATCGCGGTATCAATCCCGCCCGCCGCGAGCAGCGCCTGGGTATTGGACGCGAAACGCAAACGCTCGCGTTCGGCCGAATAATACAAGGGCTTGATGCCGAGGCGGTCGCGAGCCAGAAACAGCGTCTCCTGACGCGTATCCCAGATCGCGATTGCGAACATCCCGACCAGATGGTGGACGCAGTCATCGCCCCACTGGGCGTACGCGCGCAAGATCACCTCGGTATCGCCATCCGACGAGAATCGATGACCCAGAGCAAGGAGTTTCGCGCGCAGTTCGCGGTAGTTATAGATGGTACCGTTGAAGACGACGGCGAGTCCGGCCGCAATATCGACCATTGGCTGGTGCGAGCGCGCGCTGAGATCAATGATCGCGAGACGCCGATGACCGAGCGCGATCGGCGCATGTGCGTAGATACCCTCGTCATCCGGACCACGCCGTTCGAGCCGGGCGAGCATACTGCGCACCCCACCCAGGTCGGGATTCTCGCCATCGAACCGAAACTCACCGCAAATGCCGCACACGTTGCCCGCTCCGCCGGTCAAAACGCGATTATCGGCGCCTCACTCCCACAGGGCAACGCGGCGGCGCGACATTCGGGTGCCAAGCGTGAACGCCGCGTTACAGCTTGCGCGCAGCCCAGTCCGCGCGCGCCGCGCGTTACGGCACCTCGATCGGCCTCGACGCGGGTAAAATCTCGATACGACGATTCATCGCCCGACCTTCCGGGGTGTCGTTCGAAGCCCTCGGGCGCGCGTCACCGTATCCGCCGAAGCGCAGCTTACGCGGATCGACGCCCTGCGCGGCCAGATATTGCGCGGACGTCTTGGCCCAAAGGATCGACCGCTCCTTGCTCGCTTGCGGTCCACCGTGATTATCGGCATGGCCAACAACGAAAAACGTGTGCTCCGGGTAGAACCGCATCTCGCGGGCGACCCGCTCAAGAACCGACTTGGACGCGGCCGTGAGAACACCGCGCGCGTCGATATCGACCCCCGGCACGGTCCCGAGAAAAATCGCACATCCGTAGGTGCTGACGCTCGCGCCGGCGGGGGTATTCAAACACTTGTCGCGCACGTCGGGTACGCCGTCGCGGTCACCGTCCTCCAGCACCTCCTGCACATGGCGCTGTTCTGCGCGCGCGGCAGGTACGACAGACTCCGTCTCGCGGCGCTCAACGCCGAACTTTTTGACGATATTGAATGACAACAATTGCGCATCCTTGGCGAAGTGCTCGTATTCGCCGCGCAAGGTAATGCCTTCCGGAAACTGATAATCGACCCCGACGCCGGCATAAGGACGCACCTCGCTGTCGGTATCGATCGATAGGTTCGAATCGATTTTCAGACCCACCGCGCCGCCCTTGAGAAACGCGGAAAAGCCTTCATTGTTGTGCGGCAACGCATACTGCAGCGCCACCCCATAAAAATCGTAGTCCACCGAACTCATGGGCGCGATTTTCGCTGAACCGAGGCTGCCGCCAAAGGCCTCGACCGCAACCTGATCGGTGAGTTCCTTGCCGACCGTGATCTTGTAGCCGGTATCTTGGTCATCAATCACACGCAGCGTGGTGCCGCGCGTATCCGGCTCAACCTTGCTGACGCCAACGCCGGCGCCGATGTACCAAGGGCGATCGCCAGCCGCGACGGACTGGGTCACAGCGATACCGACCGCAAGCGCGATAAGTCTCAGCAGGGGCTGGGGCGTGCGCCGCTGACCACGGCGAGGCGCGGGTACGGTAAGGCTTCTGGATGTGCCGGAGCCGCGACCGATCGCCCGCGTGCCGGGCCGGATTGGAGGATGCGAGGCGTAGCGGTGCGCGCTCGCGCACGCATCGCGGGTGCCGCTGCGTTGGGGCATGGAAGTCTCCTGAGTTCTTCGTACTTTTTTTGACATACGCGTAATCGGACGAATATGCCTCCGCGCCGTTACGGTCTTCAATGCCGCTGGAACGACGGATAGGCCTAGCGTATTCCGATTGGGCGCCAACACTTATGAACTGCTTCACAGTTTGCGCGCAAGACATCCGCGACTCCAGCCACGCATCGCGCAAAGCGCAGCGTCGATCGGGATTCGCTTGCGATTTAGCGGCGTTGTGGTCCACGCCGCACGTAATCGAACCGTCGCGATTCGAGATGGCCACATGGAGGTTTCAACGCGCAAATCGTCCGCGCTCACGGGCAACGCCGCGCGTTGGGTTATGTCAGTCAGTCTTGAAATTCGCGACCCACTCGGTGAGACTGTTGCATTCCGCGCGGCCTGACCCAAGCAATGTCGCGCCGCGCCGGCACCGGGTATTGGCAGACAAGCCCGGCAAAAAAATGAGCCGATTCTTGTGGAACCTCAGATACGAAGCTGCGGATGGCATTGCCCGACACGATCTGTTACGAATACCCGTTCAGCAAGACTGCGCGGCTGTTTTTGCGCTTCGAGCAGCTCATGTCGCGCTTCGATGCCTACACCCAACACCTGTCGCTGCGGGAGACCGAATCTTCGATACAGGTGTTGCTCGACCTCTTCGATCTCACTTCGCGCGTCGATCTGAAAGGCGACGTTCTGCGCGAGTTCGACCGCCTCAAGGTAAGTCTCGAAAAACGCCTCACGGCCGCGACCGAAACGGACGAACGCAGCCTTCTGGAGCAACAAAAACAGCGGTTGCAGGAGCTCACCTCGCACGTCAACCGCCTCGGCGGACAAGTCGTCGCGCACCTCGTAAATCATGATTTTTTTAACGCGATTCGCCAGCGCAATTCGATTCCAGGTGGATTGAACTCATTCGATTTACCGCTGTACCACTACTGGTTGCGGTTACCGCTGTCGCAGCGCCAGGACGAGCTGCAGAAATGGATTGCTCCGTTCGAACACCTCAATGTCGCGGTCGCGACCGTACTGGCGCTGATCCGCAATAACAACCCGATTGAAGCCCTTTGCGCCGAGCACGGATACTACGAGCGCGCACTCGACACCGCCGCGCCGGTGCAGATGATTCGACTGTGGTTGCCGACGGACGCTGCGTGCTTTCCGGAGATCAGTGGCGGCAAGCACCGCCTTAGCATTCGGTTTTTCGAGCCTTTGGAATTCAGCAAGCGCCCGCGTCAGGATGAGTCGCGAATCAAATTCGAGCTCATGAACTGCACGCTCTAGCGAAGCAGCGGCGCCTGGTCCGCAGCTCACGCGCACGCCGCGCGTTTTAGACCCGACGATCGAACCCGAACCCCGCGTTTGCGCGATCACTCGCCATAAAACATCCCGATCCCTGCGACGCCTTGGGCCCCGTGCCGCCAAGCCTGCGTGAGGTCGGCCAGGGTTAAACCACCGAGCGCATAAACCGGCAGCGCGGCGGCAGCGCTCAGCTCGGCGAATCGTACCCATCCCAGGGTTGGCATACCGGGGTGGCTCCGAGTGGGCCGTACCGGCGAAAGCAACGCAAAGTCGGCCCCGACCTGCCGCGCCTGTGCCAGTTCTTCGGCGTCGTGGCAGGCAGCACTCAGCAAACCGTCAACCTCGCGGCACTCGAGCAACGCATCACGCAAGCGCCAACTGCTGAGGTGTAGTCCTGCAGCCGACAGGACGCTCACCTCCGCCGGGGTCGAGGTCAATAGCACCCGCAGCCCCAACTCTGACAACGCCGGCACGGCCTCCCGCGCGAATCCGGAATACTCCGCCGCGGCGCGCTGTGGCTGCCGCAGCACCAACAAATCGCCCGGCTCAAGATGATGCCGGCTCCGCGCCACCAACCACTCGACGTCGCAGTTTTCAGGCGGCGTGATTGCACACTGCGCAGGGAGTTCGAGAGCGGCGATGATGGGCAGATTCGCCGGTGGGAACGTGAATTCGCGCAAGCGGTCAAGCGCGACCCAGCGGAGCGGTTGCCTTTCGCGGTGCGCCGGTTCGCCGCTGTAGCCGGTGACTTTCCAGACATCGAGCGAAACGACGCGCTCGGGGTACGAATAGCGCACCCGCATCAATGGGCGCATTTCGGTTGGCGTGATTCCCAGTTCTTCCTGTAACTCCCGTACGAGCGCGGCGACAACCGTCTCGCCCGGCTCGATCTTGCCGCCAGGAAATTCCCAGCACCCGCCTTGATCCAGATGGGTTGCTCGCTGGCTGATCAGGACTCGCGTGCCGGAAACGATCGCGCCGACCGCGACCTGGAGCGAGGGGAGGGCGTCGCCCATTCGGAGCGAAATCAGGAGCGATACGAGGCGTTGACCGAAACGTACTCGTGCGACAAGTCCGAAGTCCAGACCGTTGCCGCCGCGTCACCCCGCCCCAGCGCGATCCGGATTTCGATCTCGGCGCGCTGGACGACGGCTTGTCCCTTGGCCTCAGAGTACCCGGAGGCAGGCTCACCTGCGGCGATCAGCGGCTCTGCCCCGAGCCAGATATCGATACGGCGAAGGTCGAGATCATCGATCGGCGCCCGACCCACCGCGGCAAGTATGCGCCCCCAGTTGGGATCACTCGCGTAGAGCGCGGTCTTGACAAGCGGCGAATGCGCTACGGTGTAGGCAAGGGCCTTCGCCTCCTCGTAGGTTCGTGCGTGCTCAACGCGCAAGGTGATGAATTTATTGGCCCCTTCCGCGTCGCGCACAATCGCGTGACTCAACGCGAGAAACACCTCACGCAGGGACGCGCGGAACCGGGCCGCATCCGCAGGCAGTATCGGTCGGGCTTCACTGGCACCGGTTGCGATCAATACACAGGCGTCATTGGTCGAGGTGTCACCATCGATCGTGATGCAATTGAAGCTCTCCTCGGTCAACTCGACCAGCAAGGTCTCGAGTTGTTGCGGATCGAGCAGTGCATCGGTCGCGATGAACCCCAGCATCGTCGCCATATTCGGGCAGATCATGCCGGCTCCCTTTGCGATCCCGGTAATTGTGACCGTGCGCCCGGACAACTCGATCTGGCGACTGACGCCTTTCGGTACCGTATCCGTTGTCATGATCGTGCGCGCGGCGTCGAGCCAGGTCTCCGCCCGCAGCTGTTCGCGCAGGTCGGGCAGAACGGCGCCGAGACGCTCGAGGGGAAACCGCTCGCCGATCACGCCAGTCGAAAACGGCAAGACCGATTCAGGCGCCACACCCGTCAGGCCTGCTACCAGCGCGCAACTCGACTGCGCGTCCGCGATCCCGGCGGCGCCGGTGCCGGCGTTGGCGTTGCCCGCATTGATCAGCAAATAGCGCGGTGCGGCTTGGGTCAAATGCGCCTTTGCCACCTGCACCGGCGCAGCGCAAAACTTGTTGCGGGTGAAAACCGCAGCGGTTTCGCTGCCTGGCGCAAGCTCAATCAGAACAACGTCGTTGCGATTGCGATAGCGGATCCCCGCCGCGGCGACGGCGAGTCTGATCCCGGGAATGGGTAACAGAGATTCCGGCTCGAGAAGTCCTACCGCCATGCGCGTGGTACCTCAGGTTAGTTTGCCGTGACAATGTTTATATTTCTTTCCAGACCTGCAGGGGCATGGATCATTGCGCCCGACCTTGTCGCCTTCGCGCCGAAACGGCGCCTCGGCGGCGAGTCCCGCGCCCGGATCGGCCTGCGGCGTGGAGGCGAGGGGACTCTCTGCCTCTGGATGTTGATACTGCATATTGAGTTGCGCCGGCTCCTCGACCGGGCGCTGCGGTAGGGTTTCAACGCTGGTGGGTTGCATTCTGAGCAGGTAGCCGACCACGTCATGCTTGATCCGCCCCAGCAGGGCTTCAAACATCTCAAAGGCCTCGCGTTTGTATTCCTGCTTCGGATTTTTCGCTGCATAACCGCGCAGACCGATACCTTGGCGCAGATAATCCATCGCCGCGAGGTGCTCCTTCCAGTGATTATCGAGCACCTGCAGCATCAGATCCTTCTCGACCCGGCGCATCAGGTCGGCCCCAAACAGCGCGTCCTTTTTCTCTGCTACGGCATCCGCGGCGGCCACCACGCGCTGAACCAGGGTCTCTTCGTGGAGGGAATGGTCCTCGTCGAGCCATTTCTGGATGGGTAATTCCAGCCCGAATTCGTCGGCAAGCGCCTGTTCCAGCCCTGAGACGTTCCATTGCTCTTCCATGCTGCCGGGCGGAATAAACGTACCGCAGACCCCGGATACGACATCGGCGCGGATGTCCTGAATCGTCTCGGCGATATTCTCGGCAGACAGCAACTCGTCACGCTGCTGGTAGACGACCTTGCGCTGATCATTGGCAACATCGTCGTACTCAAGCAGATTTTTCCGGATATCAAAGTTATACGCCTCAACCTTGCGTTGGGCATTTTCGATCGAGCGGGTCACCAGCGAGTTCTCGATCGCCTCGTCTTCCTGCATGCCGAACTTCTGCATCAGAGTGCGCATCCGGTCGGACGCGAAGATCCGCATCAGATTATCTTCGAGCGAAAGATAAAATCGGGTCGATCCTGGGTCCCCCTGACGCCCCGAGCGCCCCCGGAGCTGGTTATCGATCCGGCGCGACTCGTGGCGCTCGGTGCCGATAATATGCAAGCCTCCAGCCGCGACCACAGCGTCGTGGCGACTCTGCCAAGCCGCCTTCGTGGCGGCGATGGCGTCGGCGGTTGGATCGTCACCAAGCGTCGCGAGATCCGAATCGAGACTGCCCCCGAGCACGATATCGGTTCCGCGACCCGCCATGTTGGTGGCGATCATCACTGCGGCGGGACGACCGGCCTGGGCCACGATCTGCGCCTCGCGCTCGTGCTGTTTGGCGTTCAACACCTCGTGCGCGATGCCCTCCTGTTTAAGGATACCGGATAGGTGTTCCGAGGTTTCGATCGAGGTGGTACCGACCAGAACCGGCTGATCGTGCGCCGCACAGTGCTTGATGTCCGCGATAATCGCGTTGAACTTGCCGTTCTTGTTCAGGTAAATCAGGTCGTTGAAGTCCTGCCGCACCATCGGACGGTGGGTCGGGATGACGACGACTTCGAGTTTGTAGATCTGTTGAAACTCGTAGGCCTCAGTGTCCGCGGTTCCGGTCATCCCGGAGAGCTTTTTGTACAGGCGGAAATAGTTCTGAAAGGTAATCGATGCGAGCGTGTGGTTCTCCGGCTGGATCGTAACGCCTTCCTTGGCCTCGATCGCCTGATGTAAACCATCCGACCAACGACGGCCCGGCATTGTACGGCCGGTGAACTCGTCCACGATCACAACCTCGCGGTTGCGTACGATGTACTCGACGTCGCGGTGGAACAACGCGTGCGCCCGGAGCGCCGCGCCCAGGTGGTGCAATACCGTCAAGTAGGACGGATCGTAGAGGCTCTCACCGGGCTTAAGCAGGCCGTCTTCGAGCAGAAGCTGCTCCACGTGATCGTTGCCCTCCTCGGTCAGGTAGGCCTGCTTGGCCTTCTCATCGACGCTGTAGTCACCCGGACCGTCCTCGCTTTCCTGACGGATCAGGCGCGGTACGATCTTGTTGACCGCAATATATAGCTCGGAGGTTTCGTTGGTCGGCCCGGAAATGATCAACGGCGTCCGCGCCTCGTCGATGAGAATCGAGTCAACCTCGTCGACGATCGCGAAATTAAGGCTGCGCTGAACCCGGCTCTCCAGCGAAAATGCCATGTTGTCGCGTAAGTAGTCGAAACCAAACTCGTTGTTGGTGCCGTAGGTGATATCGGCCTGATAGGCCTGCTGCCGCTCCTCGTGACTCAATCCGTTGACGATTACGCCAACACTCAGCCCAAGGTAACGGTATAAGCGCCCCATCCATTCGGAGTCGCGCCGCGCCAAGTAGTCGTTGACCGTAATGACGTGTACACCTTTACGCTCGAGCGCGTTGAGATAGACCGCGAGGGTCGCCATCAGGGTCTTGCCCTCGCCGGTCCGCATCTCGGCGATTTTGCCATTGTTCAAGACCATCGCGCCGATCAACTGCACATCGAAGTGACGCATGCCGAGCACCCGCCGACTCGCTTCGCGCACCGTCGCGAAGGCCTCCGGCAACAACGACTCCAGGCTTTCACCCTGAACTGCGCGCGCACTTAGGGCTTGGGTTTTCCCCTTGAGCGCCTCTTCGGAGAGTTTCGCATACTCGGCCTCCAGCCGATTGACGCTCTCCACGGCTTTGCGGTACTGGCGCAACAAACGTTCGTTGCGGCTACCGAACAACATCTTTGCGACTTTTCCGAACATAGCTAATGCGAAGGCCCCTGACAAAGGTCGGTCATCATAGCCTAAAACGAAGGGAGCGACTAACGCGAGGCGCCGATCGCGCGCCCGGAACCCAGGCGCCTAAACGCAAAAAGGGCCATACGGCCCTTGTCAGGATCAACGGAATCGCCGAAACGGCGTCTACTCGTCCTTATCGTTCAGAACAGCCATCGGATTGACCGGCTCACCTTGCTTATAGACTTCGAAGTGCAAGTGCACCCCGGTTGAGCGTCCCGTACTGCCCATTTTCGCGATTTCCTGCCCCTTTTTCACCACATCGCCGACTTTAACGAGCAGTTCCGAAGCATGGGCGTAACGCGTGGTGTAGCCGTTGCTATGATCCAATTCGATCAATTTACCGTAGTCCGAATGGACTTCGGAGCGCGTTACCTTGCCACCCGCCGCCGCCAGGATCGGGGTACCTAACGCACCCGCAAAATCCACGCCCTTGTGAAACTCGCGCCGACCCGAGAAGGGGTCGCTGCGATAGCCGTAGGACGACGACACGTAGCCTTCCGCGACCGGCATGCTCCGAGGCATGATCGCGCGCTCGACCTTGGCGCTCAACATCATTTGGTCGAGCACCCGCAACTGCTGCTCCTTTTCAAGCAGCGCCAACTCCAACTTTTCCATCGCAGTCGCGATATCATCACTGCCGAACCCCAATGCGGATAGCTCGCCCGACGGACCACCCATTGCTGGTTGGGTGACGAAATCGAACTCTTTGGCGCTGATCTTACTGACGCTGACCAATTTTGATCCCAACGCATTCAAACGGTTGACGTGCGCCTGCAGTAGGCCGATTCGCTGCGTCAGCGCATCCAGATTCGCCTGAACATCACGCTCGGTATCTTCGAACAGGAGCCGCTGCTCTACGACACTTTGCTGAAAACTTGCGAGATATTGCTGAGGGATGGCCGAAGAGCCTATGAAGTATCCCGTGACCGCGGTCCCGGCGAGCAATGAAACGACGCTCAGTCCCGCGAGCGGCATGAACCACCAACCGCCTCGCGCACTGCAAAAGCGCGAGGAATGGCCTCGATTCTTGAAATAAGGTAACTGCATAACACTACACCTGGCCCGCTATCGCCCGGATGATAACGAACTCATGGCATAATGCCAACACAAAACCGAGTTTTCTCTGACCAAAATGCAACGTTCGGCCGACTGGCTTTCGCCGCAGCTCCTACAGTTGATCAAGCGCGCCGCGGTTCTCCGCGAACAGGTCGTCGAGTGCCTTCCGCCCTTACTCGGGAATCAGGTTCAATATGTAAACTATAGCGACGGTTGCCTGACAATTCTGGTAACGGATCACAATTGGAGCAGCAACCTGGTATTTCATCAGCGCGAACTGGTTCGCAAAATGGAGCTAAGATTTGCCGTCGAGGTCAAGCAAGTTCGCGTAGCCACGCACAACGAGATGACACCGCCGAACCGAACCGGTCCGCCGCGGGACTCTCGAACGATTGCGGATCGTCGCTTGACGTGCGAACGCCTACGCGCACTTTCCAAACGGCTGACGCAAGCCAATGAGTAATCGCGCCGTTGACTCGACCTGCGACGCCCCCCCACAACGGCGAGATGAAAAGTGCGCTACACCCCAACCTCGAAACCAGCCGCGTAGGAGATCGGCACGCTTTTGCTGTCCTTGAAGGTCACTTCTTCCCATGCCGATTTATCCGCAACCAAGGTTCGCAGCAACCGGTTATTTAGCGCATGTCCCGACTTATAGCCACGGAACGCCCCTATTAAACCGTGCCCCAAGAGGTAAAGATCGCCAATCGCATCTAGGATCTTGTGCTTGACAAACTCATTCTCGTAGCGCAAACCGTCCTCATTGAGAATACGGTAGTCATCCAGCACAACCGCGTTATCGAGACTTCCGCCCAGCGCCAGACGGCGGCCACGGAGCATCTCGATATCGCGCATAAAGCCAAAAGTTCGCGCACGACTCACCTCTTTAACGAACGAGGTGGTCGAAAAATCGAACTCGGCATTCTGATTAGGCGGACCAAAGGCCGGATGCTCAAAGTCGATACAAAAACCAACCTTGAAGCCGCTGAACGGATCGAATCTCGCCCACTTGTCACCGTCACGCACCTCAACGCTGCGCTTGATGCGGATGAATCGCTTGAGCGCGGATTGCTCCTGAATGCCCGCCGACTGCAACAAGAACACAAACGGCCCGGCGCTCCCGTCCATGATCGGCACCTCAGCGGCGCTGACATCGACATAGAGGTTGTCGATACCAAGACCAGCGAGCGCCGATAACAAGTGCTCAACGGTAGAGATGCGAACGCCATCCTTAATCAGCGTGGACGACAGCACCGTATCGCCGACGTATTCCGCTTTAGCCGGGATTTCGACCGGCTCGTCGAGATCGACGCGGCGAAACACAATCCCAGTATCTGTCGGCGCCGGGCGCAGGGTTAAGACAATCTTGTCGCCGGTATGCAAACCAATTCCGGTGGCCTTGATACTGTTTCTAAGTGTGCGCTGTCTGAACATGCAAGCCTGCTATCGCGGTCGATTGTGACTAAACCCCGGAATTCTCCATGCGAGCGCTCTTCGGGGCAACCCTTACATCGGTCGTATATTTGCACATCTGTGGCCAAATTGCCACTTTCGCGGCAATGGCCTGTTACATTAATACAACACCTAGTCTGCTTGCCGCCTCAAAAAAGCCGGAATATCAAGCACATCGAGATCGATCTCCCTGGGGTCGGTCCGCTTGGAGCCACGCGCACCCTCGCCCGCCGCCGCGGGCATCCTCGACCGTGTAACAGCCGATCGTCCCGACTCGAATCCGGTGGTTGACGCCGCCGCGCGCGGTTGCCCCGCCACCAGGCGGACCAGGCGTGCGTCGGTTTGCTCGGCTGCCTGAGTGGCCGGTTGTTGCGCGGAAGTAAACTGGTTCAAACCCGTCGCGACCACCGTGACCCGTAACTCGCCGGACATATCTGGATCGATAACGGTCCCCACCACGATCGTTGCATCGTCGGAAGCGAAGTCCCGCACGACCTGACCAACCTCGTCGAACTCGCCGATTGACATATCCATCCCAGCGGTGACGTTCACCAGAATGCCACGCGCGCCGCGAATATCGATGTCCTCCAGCAACGGCGAGGAAATAGCCGCCTCGGCCGCCTCTCGCGCACGCTCGGGCCCGTGCGCCGAGCCGGTACCCATCATCGCCATGCCCATTTCCGACATGACGGTGCGGACGTCCGCGAAATCGACGTTGATCAGGCCCGGCCGGGTAATCAACTCGGAAATCCCCTGCACCGCGCCCAAGAGCACGTCGTTCGCTTTGTTGAACGCCTCCAACAGCGAAATATTCTTACCGTACACTGACAATAGCTTCTCGTTAGGGATGGTGATCAACGAATCGACCCCTTTCGACAGCTCCTGGATCCCCTTCTCCGCGACCATCGAGCGCTTGCCGCCCTCGAACGGAAATGGCCGGGTGACGACCGCGACGGTGAGTATCCCCATATCGCGGGCGATTTCCGCTACCACCGGCGCCGCGCCGGTCCCGGTTCCGCCGCCCATTCCGGCGGTGATGAACAGCATGTCGGCGCCTTTGATGACATCCTCAATGCGCTCTCGATCGTCCAGAGCCGATTGTCGACCAATATCGGGATTGGCGCCCGCACCTAAACCCTTGGTCATATTCGAACCCAACTGGATCGTGGTCTTGGCGTTGGTTTTTTTCAACGCCTGAGCATCCGTATTAGCGCAGATGAATTCGACCCCTTCCAGATTACTTTGCACCATGTGCTGTACCGCGTTGCCGCCGCCGCCGCCGAGTCCGATGACCTTGATCACCGCACCATGCTGATAAGACTCAACCAATTCAAACATTTTGTTACCCTCTGAATTACCTGTCGAAAACCTTACAAACCACTCAACCACCGTTTCAATCGCGCCAGCCAAGTCTCGCGATGAGGTGCGTCGTGGCGCGCGCTGCGACGGCTTTGCATCCCGTACAGCAGCAATCCAACCCCAGTCGCGTAAATCGGATTCCGCACCACCTCGACCAGCCCTTTCACATGCTGCGGAAGCCCCAGCCGCACCGGCATGTGAAAGACCTCCTCGGCCAATTCGATGGCACCATCCATCCGCGCCGATCCGCCGGTCAAAACGACCCCGGCGCCCAGCAACTCCAAAAACCCACTTTGCTTAAGCTCGGTATGTACCAGGCTCAACAACTCTTCGTATCGCGGTTCCACCACGCTCGCGAGAGTTTGCCGCGACAAGCGTCTACTGGCGCGGTCGCCCACGCTCGGGACCTCGATACTCTCGTCGGGGTGCGCCAATTGCTTCAGCGCGCACGCGTACTTGATCTTGATGTCTTCGGCCGACTGCGTCGGCGTCCGCATCGCAACCGCGATATCGTTAGTGACCTGATCGCCGGCAATCGGAATCACCGAGGTGTAGCGAATCGCGCCATCGGTGAATACCGCAATGTCGGTAGTGCCGCCGCCGATGTCGATCAAGCAGACGCCTAGCTCCTTTTCATCGTCGGTCAATACCGAGTAGCTCGACGCGAGTTGTTCAAGAATGATGTCATCGACCTCCAGCCCACACCGCCGCACGCATTTCTCAATGTTCTGCACCGCGCTTTCGGCGGCGGTGACGAGATGAACCTTGGCATCAAGGCGAATGCCCGACATACCGACCGGTTCGCGGATGCCCTCCTGCTGATCGATGACGAATTCCTGCGGCAGGATATGCAGAATTTTCTGTTCGGCGGGAATGGCCACCGCGCGGGCCGCGTCGATCACACGCTCGACGTCATTCATCGAGACCTCGCGCTTGTCCTTGATCGCGACCATTCCGTGCGAGTTGAGGCTGCGGATGTGGTTGCCGGCGATCCCCGCGTAAACGCTGTGGACCTGACAGTCGGCCATCAATTCGGCCTCTTCGACCGCTCGCTTGATCGATTCGACGGTCGACTCGATATTGACGACGACCCCCTTTTTCAGTCCCCGTGATGGGTGCGAACCGAGGCCGATGATCTCGACTTCGCCTTCGGGATTGATCTCGCCGACGATCGCCACGACCTTCGAAGTCCCGATATCGAGACCGACGATCATTTCGTTTTGCTGCTGCTTCTTAGACATTTTTGCGCGATCCGTGTTGCTGTCCCGTCGTCCGCAGGGCGGCGTCCTGCTCCCGCCAGCGCACCGCGAAACCGTTGGCGTAACGCAGGTCAAGTCCGTCGATACGCGCGATGAACGGCGAAAGGGTTGATCTAAAGACTTCGGCGAAGCGCTGCAAACGCTCCTCGCGGTTTCGGCGGCCCAAGGCGAGCGATACCCCATCGCGTAGAACCAGACGCTGATCGAGGCGCGCATCTTCTTGAAGTTCAACCAGATTCAGGCCAAGTTCCTGGAGCACCTGATCGGCCACGATGAATGCCTGAATCAACTCATGTTCGCGACCGACGCGGCCGGTGATTTTCGGTAGGTTCGCAGGGATCTCCGCCACCGCGACGGTGAACACCTCACCGTGCCGATTGAGCAAGGCACTCTCGCCCCAGCGCGCGATCGGTTGTTGCTCTTCGAGCACGACCAACAAGCGATTCGGCCAAACCCGCCGCAGCGCGACCCGATGCACCCACGGCACCGCTTCGAGTTTGCGTTGGAGTACGCCAAGATTCTGGCTGAAAAAGCCGGCGTTAACGCTCTCCGCCAACGTCGCGCGCAGGCGCTCCGGATCGATCACGTTGATCTCGCCGCGCACCTGAACGTGGCGGAATGGCAGCGTAGTCGGCAACTGGGTCCATTGATAAAACCGCAACCCGGCGAGGCCGATCACGCCCGCGACCGCGACTACACCGAGCTTCGAGAGCAAGGGCCGAATGTCACTCCAGAGCTGACGCAGCTGCTGCCAGCGCTGCAGCGAACGCTGACGCAGCCCGTTGCTCGCGCGGCGGCGGGCGGCCCGCGGGCGGCGCGTCATACCGTCCTCCCATTGCGGTTCAGGCTGGTCGCGAGAATGCGCAGCACCAAATCATTGAAATCGATCCCGGCGACGGCGGCGGCCTTGGGCACCAGGCTGTGACTGGTCATGCCCGGTACGGTATTGAGCTCAATCAACCAGACCTTGCCAGCGCGATCGCGAAAGCAATCCACCCGCCCCCAACCGCTGGCACCGAGCACCTGGAATGCTTGCGCGCAGAGTTGCCGGATTGCCTGCTCGTCCACGTCGTCGAGGCCGGCCGGACATCGGTATTCGGTATCCTCGGCGACATACTTCGCGTGAAAGTCGTAAAACTGTTGCGTCGCGACCACCCGAATCAGCGGCAGCGCTTTCCCATCGAGAATGCCGCAAGTCAGTTCGTCACCGTCGATAAATTGCTCCGCCATCGCCACCCCGCCGCCCGCCGCAGCGTTCGCGTAGGCCGCGGCCAGATCTTCCCGACGCGTGACGATCGTCACGCCGATGCTAGAACCCTCGGCCGCGGGCTTGACCACGACCGGCAGACCGAGCGTCTTGACCACCGCGTCCCAATCGGATTCCGCGCTCAAGCGTATAAAATTCGGTGTCGGCAAGCCCGCCGAACGCCAGATGCGCTTGGTCAGCAACTTGTCCATGCTCACCGCCGATGCGGTTACGCCGCTGCCGGTGTAGGGCAGTTGCAGCAGTTCGAGCACGCCCTGCAGCACACCATCTTCGCCACCGGTGCCGTGTACGACGTTGAACGCGCGGGCGAAACCACCCGCGCGCAGGCGTTGATCGATGTCGCGCCCGACATCCACGCCATGAGCATCGATTCCCGCCGCTTGCAGACCCCGCAACACCGCATCGCCACTGACCAGCGAGACCTCGCGTTCCGCCGACCAGCCGCCCATCAACACCGCGACTCTACCGAACTGTTCCGCCGTCCACATGCTCAAGCGCCTCCCTGGGTTGCAAGCTGTTGCGCGAGTTCGGCCGCGAGGGCGCCGACGTTCCCGGCGCCTTGCGTCAGCACCACGTCGCCGTCGTGCAACAACCGCGTTAACACGGCCAACAACGCACGCGGATCCGCCACGTTGATTGGCTCGATAGACCCCCTTGCCGCGATCGCCGCCGCGAGCGCCTGGCTATCGATCCCTGCGATCGGTTGCTCGCTCGCGGCGTAGACATCCAGCAATACCAGAACGTCGGCGGCCACTAGCACCTCGACGAACTCATCAAAGAGGTCGCGAGTGCGGGTGTAACGATGCGGCTGAAAGACCATCACGCAGCGACGGGTCGGCCAAACCTGCCGCAATGCGGCGAGGGTCGCGGCAACCTCGGTCGGATGGTGTCCGTAGTCGTCGACGAGGGTGATCGTCCCCACTGCAAGCGCGAAGTCGCCGTACACCTGAAAGCGCCGACCCACGCCACCGAACTGGCGCAACGCGCGCTGGATAACCAGATCCGACAGCCCAACCTGGACCGCGATCGCGATCGCCGCGAGTGCATTCAAAACGTTGTGGCGGCCGGGAATGTTGAGTTCGACCTCGAGCACACTCTCGCGCTCGGCGATCGCAACGCGAAACTTCGATCCTAGTCCGGCGTATTCGATCCCCTCGGCGCGCACATCGGCGGGATAATCGATCGCATAGGTGATCACCGGCCGCGTTACCTGAGGCAGAATCTCGCGCACGCCGGGATCGTCCACACACAGTATCGCCAGCCCATAGAACGGCAGGTGATGCAGAAAATCCACAAACACCTGTTTCAACCGCCCCATGTCACCGTCGTAGGTCGCGAGGTGATCGGCATCAATGTTGGTTACCACGGCCAGGATCGGCTGGAGATAGAGGAACGAGGCGTCGCTCTCATCCGCCTCCGCGACCAGATAGCGGCCGTTACCGAGGCGCGAGTGACTGGCGGTACTATTCAACCGCCCGCCGATCACAAACGTCGGGTCGAGTCCGCCTTCGGCGAGGATGCTTGCGACCAAGCTGGTGGTCGTGGTTTTGCCGTGGGTCCCGGCGATCGCGATCCCTTCACGGAAACGCATCAGTTCAGCGAGCATTTCTGCGCGCGGGATGACCGGAATGCGCGCCGCGCGCGCGGCGCGAATCTCGGGGTTGCGTTCGTCAATCGCGCTGGAAACGACAACCACACTGGCGCCGTCGACGTGGTCGGCCGCGTGGGTTTGCACGACCGTGGCACCGAGCTCCTGCAACCGCCGGGTCACCGAGTTCTCCGCGAGATCCGATCCGCTGACCTGGTAGCCCAGATTGAGAAACACCTCGGCAATGCCGCCCATGCCCGAGCCGCCGATCCCGACAAAATGCAGGCGTCCGATCCGGTGCGCCAAGCCGATATCCGAGTAGGGTCTCACAGGGTAACCTCCCGCAGCGCGACTGCAAGGTTGTGGGAACCGCCCGCGAGCGTGGCGGCGATGACTTCGGCCGCGTCCGGCCGACTCAAACCGTGGCTGGCCTCGCTCATGCGCATTAGATCGGCACGGTCGCGATTGAGATCGAACAACACCGCAGCGAGCCGTTCCGGGGTTAATTCAATGTCAGGAATCAACACCGCCGCGCCGCGCGCGACAAGCGAGCGCGCATTCGCGGTTTGATGATCGTCAACCGCATGGGGATAAGGGACCAGGACCGCCGGCAACCCGCATTGCGCGAGCTCTGCGACCGTGAGTGCACCCGCCCGCGCCACGACCAGATCGGCCCAGCCATAGGGTTCCGCCATTTGTGTGACAAAGGCGTCGATCCTGGCCGCGACGCCCGCCTGGGCATATTCCGCGCGGGTAAGATCGAGGTGACGATCGCCGCACTGGTGCCAGATTTGCGGACGCGCCTCCTGCGGCAGCAATGCGAGCGCACGCGGGACGGTTTGGTTCAACTTCAACGCTCCCAGGCTGCCGCCCACGACGAACACCCGTAACGCGCCGCGTCCTTCGGCCAACCGCGCGCGCGCCGGCGCGACCGTCAACAGTTCGTGGCGTAACGGATTGCCGGTGTAATGCACCGTGCGACGGAAGCCGAGCGCTTCAAAGCTCTGCGGAAAGCCCTCGAACACTTCGGTTGCGAGCCGCGCAAGCCACCGATTGGTCAAGCCGGGAATCGCATTTTGTTCGTGAATGTAGAGTGGAATTCGCAACATGGCCGCCGCCAATCCACCCGGACCGGCGGCGAATCCGCCCATGCCGAGGACGGCTCGCGGCCGAATTCGGCGCATCACCCCCAAGGCCCGCCCGACCGCTCGTATCAGCGCGAACGGCGCGAGTAATCGCGTACGCAAATCCGTTCCCCGTACTCCGGCAATCGGCAGTTCGAACAACTCGTAACCGTGCTGCGGCACGATCCTGGTTTCCATCTTGTCCTTCGACCCCAGCCACAGCACCGGAACGCCCCGCCGCCGCAGCGCGTCAGCGACCGCGAGCGCCGGGAAAATGTGTCCGCCCGTTCCGCCCGCCATGATCAGCACCGGTCGCGACCCGCTTTGATTCATGTCCGCCCTCCACGATCAACCCAGGACGAACCGCCACCGCTTCGAAGCGCGAGATCATGTACCTCACGATGAACCCGTAACACCAGGCCCAGCCCGATGCACATCGCGACCACGCTACTGCCGCCTGCGCTCATCAACGGCAACGTCAATCCCTTGGTCGGCAGCACCCCCATATTTACACCGATATTGACAAACACCTGGAGCGCGATCCACAACCCGACGCCGTAAGCGACGAATGCCCCGTACAGATGACCGGCGCGCTCGGCCGCGGTACCAATCGCGAACGCGCGCCACACGGTGTAGGTGAACAAAAACAACACCACGCTGACGCCGATGAATCCCAGCTCCTCGGCGAGGATTGCGAAGACGAAGTCATTGTGCGCCTCCGGGAGATAGAACAGCTTCTGGATGCTGGCGCCAAGACCGACACCGGTCCACCCACCACTGCCGATCGCGATGAGCGACTGGGTCAGCTGAAATCCGGTATTGAAAGGATCGGCCCAGGGATCGGCGAACGTCATCAAGCGCTGCAGGCGGTAGGACGAGGTCACTGCGAGTACGGCGAAGGCACCCCCCGCGATCGCGATCAAAATCAAAAAATGGGTAATTCGCACCCCACCGAGAAACAGCAGCCCCATGATCACGGCGACGATCACCGCCGCCGCGCCGTAATCCGGCTGCGCCAACAACAGCGCCGAGACCAGCGCAGCGACCAGCATCGGCTTAAAGAAGCCGACGAAACTCCCGCGCACGTCGTGGCCATGGCGCACGATGTAACCGGCCATGTAAAGAATCATCAACAGCTTGGCCAACTCGGAGACCTGCAACACGGCGGGACCGAGATTGATCCAGCGGGTCGCCCCGTTCACCGTGCGCCCGACACCGGGCACGAGCACCACGATCAGCAGCACGAATATGAGCCCGAGCAGGATCACGCCAGCGACGTCCCAGAGCTGCAATGGCAGCTCATAGACGATGTAGGCCGCGAATAGACCGATCGCCACGTAGACCAGCTGGCGCGTCAGGTAGTGGTAGGGGTTGTTGAAATTTTGGTCCGAGATGCCGATCGCCGATGAACCGACCATGATCAGTCCGAACGCCAGCAACGCCGCGACGACCAGCATCAAACCGATATCCAGTCGCTGGCGTAATTGAATCGTCAAGGCATCGCTGAGTTGTCGCGTCGCTTGCATCAGTTGTTTCTCCCTTGCAGCGCGCACACCTGTTCGGCGAACCGCTCACCGCGATGGGCATAGCCCATGAACATGTCGAAACTCGCGCAAGCCGGCGATAACAACACGTAGTCGCCGGGTTCGGCGAGGGTCTGAGCGAGCGCAACCGCTTCTTCCAGCGTGGGCACCTGACGCACTTCGCAAGCGCCTTCGAGGGCCGCCGCAAGCTTTGGCGCGTCCTCACCGAAGAGCAATACGGCCCGCGCCCGCGCCGCGACTGCGGTACGCAAAAGCGAGAAATCCTGCCCCTTGCCCTGGCCACCCGCGAGCAGAATGACCGGATCACGCAACCCATTGAGGGCCGCGACCGCGGCGCCGACGTTGGTGGCTTTGGAATCGTTCAACCAGGTCACGCCATCGAGCTCGCGCACCCATTGCGTGCGATGGGGTAAGCCGGAGTATTGGCGCAGCGCTTCGAGCATCGCCGCAAGCGGCAAACCCACGGCAGCGCCTAACGCCAGCGCGGCCAAGGCGTTAGCGATATTGTGGCGACCATAAAGTCGCATCTCCGCAACCGGCATCAGCAGCTCATCGCCCTTCGCCAACCAGTACGGCCCCGGATCGGTGCCGCGTAGCCCAAACTGTCCCGCCGCGGGCGGATCCAGACCGAAGCTCACGCGGGTCTGCCCGCGCGGCACCAGACTCATCACACGCGGATCGTCGCGATTAACAACGCAGATCTCGGCGCCGCCGAAAATACGCGCCTTGGCCGCGGCGTAATAAGCGATGTCCGGGTACCGATCGAGGTGATCCTCGCTGATATTGAGGATCGCCGCGGCGGCCGGTCGCAACGAAAAGGTCGATTCAAGTTGAAAGCTCGATAGTTCGAGCACGTATAACTCAGCCTCGGGCGTCCGCAGCAGATCGAGTGCCGGGGTGCCAAAGTTGCCTCCGAGCGCGCCGTTCCAACCGGCGACTTGCGTCATGGACCATAACAGGTGCACCACGGTGCTCTTTCCGTTCGAACCGGTAACCGCGACGATCGGCGCGGTGGCTATCCGGGCGAACAACTCAACATCCCCGACAACCTCGACCCCGCTCGCGATTGCCTGCTGCACGCAGGGCAACGCGCGCGGCACGCCAGGACTCAGAATCACGCGACCGTAGTCGCTCCAGCGCAAGTCGTTGCAGTTGCCTAGCCGCAGCTCGGCACCCGGGAACTGGGCCTGCAATTGGGCGTTCAGTTCAGGTGTGTCGCGACTGTCGGCAAGCACGCAGGGAATACCGCTTTGGCGCAGGTAACGCGCCACGGAGCAGCCGGTATCGCCCATGCCCCACACCAGCCAGGGGTGGTTTCGATCGAGCAACGGCAGGGTTGACAGCGCGATTCGGTTCATCAACGTACCTTTAAGGTCGCTAATCCGATCAGCACCAGGACCACGGTGATAATCCAGAATCGCACGATGACCCGCGGTTCAGGCCAGCCCTTCAGCTCAAAGTGATGGTGGATCGGCGCCATGCGAAAGATGCGTTTGCCGGTTAGTTTGAACGACGCCACCTGCAGGATGACCGAGATGGTTTCGAGGACGAAAACGCCACCCATGATCATCAGCACGAATTCCTGATGGGTAACGATCGCAATCGATCCGAGCGCGGCGCCGAGTGCGAGCGCGCCGATATCGCCCATAAACACTTGGGCGGGATAGGTGTTAAACCAGAGAAAGCCCAACCCGGCACCGACCAGTGCCGCGGTAAAGACGGTGATCTCCCCGACCCCGGCGATGTAAGGGATCGAGAGATACTCGGCAAACTTGACATGCCCGGTGAAGTACGCGATCAACCCCAAGGCGCCGCCGACCAGCACCGAGGGCAATATCGCGAGCCCGTCCAACCCGTCGGTCAGATTGACCGCATTGCTCGAGCCGACAATGATGAAGTAGGCCCAGGGGATGAAAAGCAAGCCCATTTGCCACCCGAAATCCTTGAAGATCGGGATCAGGAGCGTGGTTTCCTGCGGGCTCGCCGCGGACACGTAAAGAAATATCGCTGCCAGCAAGGCCACCAACGATTGACCCAACATCTTCGCGCGCGGCGCCAAGCCCTTGGAGTTGCCGTAACGCAACTTGAGGAAGTCATCGACGCCGCCGACCAGACCGAACCCGAGCGTTACCAGTAGCACGACCCAGACAAAGCGGTTACTCAAATCGCTCCACAGCACGGTCGTTAACCCGACCGCGAGCAAGATCAGCAATCCGCCCATCGTCGGCGTACCCGCCTTGCCAAGGTGGCTCTGCGGGCCATCCTTACGCACCTGCTGGCCCACCTTGTATTCGGTCAGCTTGCGAATCAACAGCGGGCCGAGCCATAGCGAGATCACCAGCGCCGTGAGGGTCGCCATGATGACCCGCATCGTAATGAATTCGAACGCGCGAAAGGCGCCTAAGTACTGTGTGAGCCATCGCGTGAGTTCAAGCAACATTTTCGCGGCCTCCATTGCCATCGGTTGCATCGATATTCACCCGCGCCTTCAAGGCCTCGACCACGCGATCCATCCGCATCGAGCGCGAACCCTTCACCAGCGCCACCACCTCGGGCGAAGCGAGCGACTTAAGCACATCGAGCAGAAGGTCGAGCTCGGCGAAGTGCGCCCCGCCCGCGCCAAAGGCGTCCACCGCCGCCTTGCTGAGCGGCCCAAAACCGAAGAATCGCTCGAGACCGCGCGCCTTCGCGTACCGCCCGACCTCGCCGTGCAGCGCTTCGGCCGCTATCCCCAACTCCCCCATATCGCCCAGCACCAGGATCCGGACCCCGGGGCGTTGCGCCAGCACATCCACCGCCGCTTTCGCCGACGCTGGATTGGCGTTGTAGCTGTCATCGATGACCCGCACGCCATTGAGTCCCCGCACCGCCCGCAAGCGACCCTTGAACGCGGTCATCCGTGCCAGTCCTTCGCGCACCGTGGCGTTCGCCACGCCGAGCGCGTAAGCCACCGCGGCGGCCGCGGTCGCATTCAACGCGTTGTGGCGACCTTCGAGCTGTAGCGCCAATTCGATTTCGGAATCGCCGAGCCGAAGCCGTAGTGGATCGAGGTCAACCAGGCACACCTCTGCGGCGGAGGTCGCGCCGAAGCGCACTACGCGGCGGTTTTCGTTGAGCGATGCCCAATACGCGGCATACGGGTCGTCCGCGTTGATCACCGCAACTCCATCCGACCCCAACCCGGCATAGATCTCGCCTTTCGCGCGCGCCACGCCATCGAGGTCGCCAAAGCCTTCAAGATGCGCGGGTCCGGCATTGTTGACCAAGGCGACATCGGGGCGCACGAGCTGCGTGAGATAGCCGATCTCGCCCGGGTGATTGGCGCCCATTTCGATCACCGCGATCTCGTGCCGGGGACGCAATCGCAACAGCGTCAACGGCACCCCGATCTCATTGTTGAGATTGCCCTGGGTGTACAGCACGTCGTGCTCCACCGCCAGAATAGACGCGATCATTTCCTTGACCGTGGTCTTGCCGTTGCTGCCGGTCAATCCAACCACACGGCCCGAAAACTGTTTGCGCCACGCCGCCCCAAATTGCCCGAGTGCGACCCTGGTGTCGGCGACAATAATCTGCGGCGCGCGATGATTGACCGAACGCGTGACCACCAAGCCCGCATAATCTGGCGCGCCAGACTGCTCGAGCACCGCGTGGGCGTCGAAACGCGGCCCCTCCAAGGCGAAGAACAGCTCGTTACCGGCCCGTGCGCGGGTATCCGTGGAGACCGAATCGACCCACGCATCCTCGCCGACCAGGGGTTGCCCCAGCATCGCGGCGATCTCACTCAGGCGTAACCAGCTCATTGGGATACCTCCGCAAGCCACTCCAACACCACCGCGCGATCGGAAAACACGCGCCGCTCTCGACCAACAATCTGGTAATCCTCGTTCCCTTTCCCCGCGATCAGGACGACATCGCCTACCGTCGCCGCGCCCAATGCGCTGCGGATCGCGCTGCGCCGGTCATGGATCACCGGCATGCGTCGCGCCGCGTGCTGCCCCTGCCGGATGGCCGCGACGATCGCCGCCGGATCCTCGCTGCGAGGATTGTCATCAGTGATGATGCCGTGATCGGCGTACTGCTCCACCGCCTGCCCCATCAACGGCCGCTTACCCGCATCGCGATCTCCGCCGCAACCGAACACGCAGGTCAAACGGCCGGAAGTGTGGGCGCGCAGCGTCTGGAGGGTCTTCTCCAATGCATCTGGGGTATGCGCGTAGTCGATCGCCACCAACGGCAATTCCCCTCCGCCGAGGCATTCCATCCGGCCCGGCGGCGGACGCAGATGCGACAACCGCGTTACGGCCTCGGGCAGGGTCACGCCGAGAAGCAACAAAGCGCCGAGGGAAGCCAACAAATTCGACGCATTGAATGCGCCCAGCAAAGGCGCGGCGATGTGCGCCTGGCCCCAGGGGGATTCGACCTCGAACTGCATCCCCTGGCCCGTCAAACGCAAATCGCTCGCAACCAAGGTGGGTACTCCGGCCGCGGGGCGATGCAACGAATAGGCCAAAGGTTCGACGACCGATGGCAACGCTTCGAGCCACTGCCGACCGACCTCATCGTCCGCGTTGAGCACCGCAAACCGCGGCCGGTGGTGAAGGAAAAAGCGCCGCTTGGCCGCGGCGTATCGCGCCATATCGCCGTGGTAGTCGAGGTGGTCACGGCTGAGATTGGTGAAGATGCCAATCTCGAAGCGCACCCCGTTGACCCGACCTTGATCGAGCGCGTGCGACGACACCTCCATCGCCGCGCACGCGGCGCCTCGCGTAACAAAGTCGGCCAGAATGCGATGTACCTGAATCGCGTCGGGGGTGGTGTGCGTCCCCGGCGCGAGTTCGCCGAAAAGGCCGCTCCCAAGTGTTCCAATAAAACCACAACGTAAAGGTGGTTGATCGAGCATCTGCGCCAGAAAGTGCGCGACCGAGGTCTTGCCATTGGTTCCGGTCACCCCCAGCACCTGAAGATGCCGCGATGGACTGCCATGAAAGCACTCGGCGATCGCGCCGACGCGCTGCCCGAGATCGGCCACCGCGATCACCGGCACGGCCAACGCGTCCAGTAAAGGCGCCAGTTCGGGATCGGGCTCCCACAGCACGGCCGTGGCGCCCGCGGCGACTGCGGCATGGGCGAATTCGATGCCGTGCCGCTGCGTACCGCGGGTCGCAAAAAACAGGGTCCCGGGTCGCACGTCACGGCTGTCGATCGCGAGCCCATGCACTGGCCGGTCGACACTCACCGGCACCTCGACGATGCCTCGAAGCAGCTCGCTCAAACGCATCTGGGACTTGGGCCCCGCCTGCGAGTTCATTGGCTGTCCCCCTTTGCCACCAGCCGTAAGCTATCGATGCGCTGGCCGGGCAGGTCGTTCGGAGGTATGTTAAATTGACGTAGCGCGCCCGCCATGATGTTGGCAAACACCGGCGCGGCGACATCACCGCCGTAATATTGCCCCCCTTTAGGTTCGTTGATCATGACCACCGCGACCAAACGCGGCCGATCCGCCGGCACCATGCCAGCGAAAACGGCCTGATATTCATCGCCGTAACCGCCGGCCGCGGCCTTTTTCGCCGTTCCGGTCTTACCCGCCACCCGATAGCCTTCGACCGAGGCCCGGTAACCGGTCCCTTCCGGGGAAACGACTTTCTGCATCATCCGCCGCACCGCCTGCGCGGTCTCCGCGCTCACCACCCGGCGTTCCTCGCGCGACGGCATTCCGGCAATGAAGGTCACGGGACGAAATACGCCGTCGGCGGCGAGTACCGCGTAGGCCTGTGCCAGCTGCAACGAGGTCACCGAAAACCCGTAGCCGTAGGAAAGGGTTGCCTTGTCCGCCGGATACCAGCCGGAGAAGTCGCGCAGGAACCCCCCTTCCTCGTATGGAAAATGACTGGTCGTGCGTTGCCCGAACCCGAAATCGTGAAACGCATGCCAGAGCTGCTCCGACGGCATCTTCATCGCGACCATGCTGGCGCCGACGTTGCTCGACTTGCTGATGACCGTGGTCATGTCAATCACGCCAAGATTGTTCTTGTCCTTGATGACATGGCCCGGCACGGCGAACGAACCCGGATTGGTGTTCAGCTTGCTGTTGGCTTGAAAAATGCCGCTCTCGATGGCCGCCGCGACGGTGAACGGTTTAGCCGTCGAGCCCGGCTCGAACAGATCCTTGACCGCGCGATTGAGGTAAAGCTCCGGCTTGAGTTCCGCACGATTATTGGGGTTGTAGCCGGGTTGATTCACCATCGCGAGTATCTCGCCGCTGTGCGGATCGAGCACCACCACCGAGCCGGATACGGCGTTGAACTTCCTAACCGCGTTGCGCAGTTCGCTGTACGCGAGGTACTGCAGATACCCATCGATACTCAGCCGCAGATCGTTGCCCGGACGCGCCTGGCGAATCAGCTCCACATCGCCAATGATTAACCCCCGCCGATCCTTGATGACCCGCTTGGCGCCCGGCTGACCCGTCAGCCAATCGTTGTAGGTGCGCTCCATGCCTTCTTGCCCGACATCGTCGATATCCGTGAATCCGACCACATGCGAGGCGATGTCCAGCATGGGGTAGTAGCGCCGATACTCACGCTGTACGTTAAGCCCGGCGATTCCGAGACGCTTGATCCGTTCCGCAAGCTCTGGGGAGATATGGCGCCTAAGGTAAACAAACTCACGCTCGCCGCGTTCGCGAATGCGCGCGTTAAGATCAACGACCTTGAGGTCAAGCAACGCCCCCAAGCGCTCAACTTGGTCGGGGGTGGCGCTGTACTCCAGCGGATTTACCCAGATGGAATCGACCGGCGCCGACACCGCCAACGGCTCCCCATGGCGATCGGTAATCATCCCGCGCAGGGCCGGGGTATGGACCACGCGCAAATGGCGCGCATCGCCCATCTCCTGTAAGAAGTCGTGCTGCAATACCTGGAGCTCGAACGCCCGCAACGCCAGCGCGCCCACGCCGACTATGAATGCGCCGAATACGATCAGTCGGCGAACGGGATAACTTGGGATCTGGTTTGCCGGCTCACTCATCGCAGCACCATCACGGTATCGCCCATCCGAGGAATTTTCATCGAGAGCTTGCGCGCCGCTTCGCTTTCGATCTGGTCATGTTTGGCGTGGGTGCGTTGTTCGAGCAGCAGCTGGCGCCACTCGATTTCAAGCTGGTCGCGCAGACGCTCCTGTTGGGCCATCAATTGAAATTGCTTGCGATGCTCGTGCTTGGCGGTCACGACCCCCATTGCGCTCAACAACATCAGTAGACCCAGCGCGCCAATCAATCCGATTTGCCACTTCATGCAAGCTTCTCCGCCACCCGCATCACCGCGCTGCGGGCACGGGGGTTGCGCGCGAGCTCAGCAGCCGAAGGCTTGACGGCCTTGCCGATCAGTTTTAGCCGCACCGCGCCGCCCATCGCCGGCAATAACTCGCCGGAGCCGGTGAACACCTGCTGTTCGCGGGCATGCCCGCGCATGAAATGCTTGACCAAGCGGTCTTCCAACGAGTGAAAGCTGATCACAACCAATCTACCTCCCAAAGCCAAAGCTTCCAGTGCCGCCGTCAATCCCTGTTTCAATTCACCGAGTTCATTATTGATTTCAATCCGCAGTGCCTGAAAACTGCGCGTCGCCGGATCCTTGTTCCGTTCGCGCCGCGGAACCGCGCGCGCGATCAACTCCGCCAACTGCTTCGTGGTCGCGATCGGCGCTTCGGCCCGGGCCGCGACCACTGCGCGTGCGATTCGCCGCGCGTAACGCTCCTCACCGTATTCGAACAACACCCGCACGATGTGCTGCTCCTCCGCCTGCGTTAACCATTGCGCGGCGGTGATTCCGACCGAGGTGTCCATCCGCATGTCGAGCGGACCGTCCGCGCGAAAGCTGAATCCGCGCTGCGGATGATCCAGCTGTGGTGACGACACCCCGAGATCCATCAGTACCCCCGAGAGCGAACCCAACACGTCCTGCGTGCGTAAAAACTCCGCCATCCTTGCAAAGCTGTCCCTACAAAAAATGAATCGTCCATCGCAACCGAATTGCGTTTGCGCCGCCTGCGCGGCGTCGACGTCCCGGTCCATCGCGTAAACCCGCCCCTGCGGGCCCAGTTGCGCGAGAATTTCCCGGGTATGGCCGCCGCGCCCGAACGTCGCGTCGAGGTAACGGCCATCGTGACGCGGATTCAGCGCCGCGACCGCCTCCGCCGCCAGTACCGGGATATGGCTCACCCCACCACCGCTCAGATGGACAGCGAGGCAATCGCCTCGCTCATGACCTCATCTTGGGCCGCCTCGCGCAGGTAGTCGTCGCACTCCGCGGTCCAACGCTGCTCGTTCCATAACTCGAACCGCTTGCCCTGCCCGACCAACACCACGCGCTTGTCGAGCTGGACGAAATTTCGCAGGGGCTCCGGGATCAGGATTCGGCTTTGCGCGCTCAACTCACAATCGGTTGCGTGGCCCACCATCAAACGCTGCAACTTGCGTACGCCAGGATCCATATTCGGGCGCGACATCAATTGCTGCTCGATACGCTGCCATTCCGGAAATGGGTAGATGAGCAGGCATCTACATCTATCGGGATCCACCGTCACGATCAGATTGCCCTCGCAAGCGGCCATGATCTCGTCGCGATACCGCGCAGGCACCGAGAGACGATTCTTATCGTCCAGCACGAGATTGGAAACACCGCGGAACACCTGCTACACCATTTAACCCACTTGAACCTACAATTCGCCACTTCATCCCACTTTCATACACTATAGGAAGCACCACGTCACACTGTCAAGGGAAACCGCGTCCTCAACGGCGGATTTTTACGAGTTGCCACAATGACTTACGAAATTTCGGGCGAGCGCTGGGCACGCGGGATGCGAACTGGTTCTCAGTTCAATGAATTCCATAGGTTAGAGAGAGTGTGTGATAATTCACATTAAGTGATGCGAGCGTCGGTGCTTGCTCGACATTCGAGCCGACACTCGCGCGCCACGCCATCGAACAGTCTGCAACGGAGCGTGGCCGCGGAGGCGTTTCCGCCCAACACGGCAGCGCAAGAGAGGAGGGAGTCGGCCGATAAGCCGGGTTCTGTCGAGGGCAATCATTCATCTGCGAGATCTGTCACCAGACCCCTGTAGCAGCCTACCCGGGCGCGCGCGCGAGCCGCGCTTGATGCGCCCCTATTTGGCCTTGCTCCGGGTGGGGTTTGCCGTGCCGCCGCGTGTTGCCACGTGCGCGGTGCGCTCTTACCGCACCGTTTCACCCTTACCTGTGCCCGAAGGCCATCGGCGGTTTACTTTCTGTTGCACTTTCCGTCGGCTCGCGCCGCCCAGGCGTTACCTGGCACCCCGCCCTGTGGAGCCCGGACTTTCCTCGCCCTTGTGGGCGCGATTGCCTAGCCGACTCCCTGGCGCGGGATACTCGCATCATTGTCGAGCGATCGCCAGCGCAATTTCACCCCGGACGCAGCGCCAGCGCGCGCTGATACAACTCATTACGCGGCACGTCGCTCAGTCGCGCCGCGAGTTTGACCGCCTGCTTCAGCGGCAGCTCGTCCAGCAACACCCGCAACAGGGTATCGGCATCCGGGCCGGCAGCGGCTTGCGCGG
The DNA here is from genome assembly GCA_964620675.1 of uncultured Thiotrichales bacterium. Lineage (GTDB taxonomy): Bacteria > Pseudomonadota > Gammaproteobacteria > UWMA-0217 > UWMA-0217 > CAYSFW01. The sequence goes on from CAZUJU010000004.1 coordinate 83,603, forward strand.
CCTCACCACAGCCATTCACCACGACCACGTATTCGCCACGTTGCCGATTGGGGTCCGCCTCGACCCAGCTGACCAGGCCCGCGAGCGTATCGCGGTGCACCTCTTCGAACAGCTTGGTCAACTCCCGCCCCAGCGCCGCCTCGCGCGCGGGGCCGAAGATCTCGCACAGATCGCGCACCGAGTCGACGATCCGATGCGGCGCCTCATAGAAGATCAAAGACCGCGCCTCCTTCCGCAAGCCCTCCAGCATCGCGCGGCGGGCGGCACCGCGCGATGGCAAAAACCCCTCGAAGGCAAATCGGTTGCAGGGAATGCCCGCAACCGACAGCGCCGCCGTGAGCGCACTGGCCCCCGGCACCGGCGACACCCGCAGACCCGCCCGGTGCGCCGCACGGATCAGCTCGAAGCCGGGATCGCTGATCAGCGGCGTCCCCGCGTCGGACACCAGCGCGATCCGGGCCCCCGCTCGGAGTCGCAGCAACACCGCATCCACCTGATGCGCTTCGTTAAAGCCATGTAAGCTCATCAGCTCTTTGCGCATGCCAAGATGGGCGAGGAGCTTAGCCGTTTGACGGGTGTCTTCGGCGACGATCAAATCCGCCGCGCGCAAGGTTTCAACGGCCCGCGCGGTGACATCACCCAAATTGCCGATCGGGGTCGCCACCACCGACAACAAGCCCGGCGCCTCCATTCCACCTTCCCCCGTCACCCGACCAGACCCACCGGCTCACCCGGCGTGGCGTGAACCGCAACCAAACCCAAGCACCGCGACAGTGGGGTGCGCTCGCCCAATTGCGGCGTACGCACCGCGGCCCGGACACCACTATCCCTCAGCGTCCACCGTTCGGAGCGCGTGCTGGCGCAGACGAACAGCTCGCTCGGCAACGCACCGAAAAGTCGAACTACGGTACTGCACGCCTCGCTCCGACTGGCACCGCGGCCGCCTCCGACGGATTGCCACACGGGTCGCACCCAGCCGAATGAACGCTGACCGGATCGACGTTGAGTGAAAATTTCTCGGTTCAAGACAGTCAGTTCCCGCTCCTTTACAATGAACCCGTGTTCAACCTTGGTGCGATCGTAGCCTGATGAAGCGTATTCAACACGCCCTGTGGTGTACAGCAGTGCTTTTCCTGCTCGCGGCCTGCCAAAGCGCCCCCGGCACCCGCGCGGGTTCCGATCTCGAACGCCAGGCAATCGCATTTGAAAAGCAACGCGACTTCGCCCGCGCGGCCGATACCTACGCGCGCGCCGCGCGTGAGGGGCGTCCGGCCAACGCCAGTGTCCTCCATGCCAAGGCGGCGGAGATGGCATGGCTCAGCGGTAATGCGGGCGACGCCGAGCGCAGCATCCGTGAAGTCAACGAAGGCCAGCTCGATCCCACCACCCGGGCCCGCACCCGCATGCTCTCGGCGCGCATTGCCCGAACCCGCCAAGACTACGCCGAGGTCATCCGCTTGCTCGACTTTCCGCGCAACCAGTTGCCCGCGGCGCTCGACAAGGAAATCGTGGCACTGCTGACCGAGGCCCAGCACAAACGTGGCAATTTGCGCGCTCAGGCCGAACTCCTGATTCAGCGCTACGGCGGCGCCCGCACGACCAACGACGGCGACGAGGTTTGGCAACAGCTTTTGGTCTTGTCGACGCAGGATCTCTCGACCTGGCTCGGGGAACAACCCAACCCACTCACCCGTGGCTGGGTAGAACTCGCTTACCTCACCAAAACCACGGCCGCCTCGCCGCAATCCCGTGCTGCGGCCTTGGATCGCTGGCAGGCCGACTTTGCGCACCATCCCGCCGCCGCCGGCGATCGAATCCGTGCGTTACGCGAGGCCAATGTCGCGCCGATCAGCGGCAAGATTGGCAAGATCGGCGTCCTCGTGCCTCTAAGCGGCGCACTGCAAGGCGTCGGACAAGTCATCCGCGAAGGGATTGAAGCGGCGATCGATCGTCATCCGGCGCTCAGCGCGTCCACCTTACGCTTCTACGACAGCGCCGGCGGGCGCGACATCCAGAGCACCTATCAACAAGCCGTAAACGACGGTGCGGAGTGGATCATCGGCCCGCTCGACAAAGCACAAGTCGACGCCCTCGCCGGGCAGCAACTGTCGACTCCAGTCCTCGCCCTCAACTTCGGTCGTGAAACCGGGGCCACCAATCACAACCTGTATCAATTCGCACTGTTACCGGAAGACGAGGCCGAGCAAGCCGCCGAACTCATCATTGTGAGCGGCCGCCGACGCGCCCACATACTGACCCCGGAAAGCGAGTGGGGGGAACGCATCGCGAGCGCTTTTGCGCAGTCGTTCCGGCAGCTGGGTGGCACCCTGGTCACTGCCAATACCTACAGTGACAGCGTCAGCGACTTTTCGGCGTTCCTGCGCGACCTCGGTTCCGACCCGGACAATATCAATGACGAACTCGCGGTATTCATGGCCGCGACACCGCGTCAGGCTCGGCAATTGAAATCGCAACTCAAGCACTACAACCTGGGGCAAACGCCGGTATTCGCGACCTCCCATCTCTACTCCGGCCTGCCGCAACCGGCCGAGGACAGCTACCTCGACGGCACCATTTTCACCGAGATTCCATGGCTGATCGGCCAGGCGCAAGCCGCGGATCCCAACCTACGCCTGCCCAAACCGCACGACTTGAGCACGAACGCCCGCCAGCAACCGCGCCTGTTCGCCTTTGGTTTCGACAGTGTCCTGTTGGCCCTGCAACTGCAGCAACGACCGCAACCCGGCGACACGATCCTGCACTACGGCCTGTCTGGCGCGATTCTCCTTAAAGATCGGCAGCGTCTCCACCGACAGGTGAGCTACGCGCAGTTCCGCGGCGGCACGCCGGTCGCCTATCACGGCGTGCCAGCGCAACCGCCATCCCCATGACCTCGACCCGGCAACGCGGCGACGCCGCCGAAAAGACGGCGTTGTCGCACTTGCGCGCCGCCGGCCTGGATCTGATCGAAACCAACTTCCGCAGCCGCTTCGGCGAGATCGATCTCATTATGCGCGACGGCGACAGCCTGGTATTTGTCGAAGTGCGATATCGCAAGCACAGCACCTTTGGCGGCTCCGCGGCCAGCGTCAACCGCACCAAACAGCAGCGTCTGACCCGCACCGGCCTGATCTACCTGCAAGCGCGACGGATCAGCACGCCCTGCCGCTTCGATGTCGTCGCAATCGGACCCGATGGCCAACTCGACTGGCTGCGTAACGCCTTCGACGCGACCGCCTGACGCCGCGTCCCTGGGTCTGGACTCGATCCTATTCGCACCCTGGTCGACTTCAAGCGGGCGACCGAACGGCCGGCGCACAGCGCGTTCCCCGCGGTGATCGCCCGCGCCACCGAGCGACTGATCGCGCCACCCACCGCCTCGGCGCCCGAAGACGCGGAAATCCGGGCACGCGCAAGCGCCACGGCAACAATCCTGGAAGCGCGCCTGATGGTCACCCCAATTCTTCACGATCGAATCGAACGCGAACGCGAACGCGTTGGACTGATTTAGCCCCCTCGCCGCTAATGCCGGTCCGGGCCAAATCTGCTAACGTAGGTCCATTCCAAGCGAGCAAAACGCAGGCCCCAATGGCTTCACGGACCCTTCTCGTCACCAGCGCACTCCCCTATGCCAATGGCCCTATCCACCTCGGCCACATGGTGGAGTATCTCCAGACCGACATCTGGGCGCGCTTTCAGCGTCTGCGTGGGCACAACTGCCTCTACGTCTGCGCCGACGACGCGCATGGCACCCCGATCATGTTGCGCGCGCAACAGGAGGGCATCACCCCGGAACAGCTGATCGAACGCATCGGCGGCGAACACCGCGCGGATTTCGCCGACTTCGAGATCCAGTTTGACAACTATCACAGCACCCACTCGGCGGAAAACCGCCACTTCGCGGAACTGATCTACACCCGCGCCCGCGACCAAGGCCACATCGCGCGGCGCGCGATCATGCAGGCCTACGACCCCGAAGCCGGCATGTTTCTGCCGGACCGTTTCATCAAGGGCGATTGCCCGAAGTGCGGCGCCAAGGCGCAATACGGCGACTCCTGCGAGGTGTGCGGCGCGACCTACGCCCCGACCGAACTCAAAAACGCGGTCTCGGTCATTTCCGGTGCCACACCAATCCAGCGCGAATCGGAGCACTATTTTTTCAAACTCGGCGACTTCGAGGCCATGCTGCGCGACTGGACCCGCAGCGGTCACGTCCAGCCGGAAATCGCCAACAAGCTCGACGAGTGGTTCAACGCCGGGCTCAGCGACTGGGACATCTCGCGCGATGCCCCGTATTGGGGTTTTGAGATCCCGGACGCGCCGGGCAAATATTTCTACGTCTGGCTGGATGCGCCGATCGGGTACATGGCGAGCTTTAAAAACCTGTGCGACCGCACCGGGCTCGACTTCGACGCGTACTGGAAGCCCGGCAGCACCGCCGAGATCTATCACTTCATCGGGAAGGACATTGCCTACTTCCATACCCTGTTCTGGCCGGCAATGCTTCACGCGGGCGGATTCCGCACCCCGACCGCGGTGTATTGCCACGGCTTTCTCACCGTCAACGGACAGAAAATGTCGAAATCGCGGGGCACCTTTATCAAGGCTCGCACCTATCTCGATCACCTCGACCCGGAATACCTGCGTTACTACTTCGCCGCCAAACTCGGCGCTGGCGTGGAGGATCTCGACCTCAACCTCGATGACTTCCAGGCCCGGGTCAACAGCGATCTGGTCGGCAAAGTCGTGAACATTGCCTCGCGCTGTGCCGGGTTCATCAATAAGCGGTTCGATGCCCGATTGACCGACGATCTGGCCGAACCAGCGCTGTACGGTGAATTCGTCGCCGCTGGCGAGCGCATCGCCGCTCACTATGAGGCACGCGAGTTCTCCCAAGCGATGCGCGAAATCATGGCGCTCGCCGATCGCGCCAACCAGTACATCGACGAACGCAAGCCCTGGGCGCTGATCAAAACGCCGGACGGCGCCAACGCAGCGCACGCTGCGTGCAGCATGGGGCTCAATCTGTTTCGGGTACTGATCACTTACCTCAAGCCGGTACTACCAGTCACCGCGGCGAAATCGGAGCAGTTTCTCGGGCTTGCGCCGCAATACTGGGAGGATATCCGCGAGCCGTTGCGTGGCCATGCGATCCACCCCTTCAATCCGTTGCTGACCCGGATCGAACCGGAGAAACTCGCGGCGATCGTCACTGCGTCGCAAGACAATCTAACGCCGACACCAGCCGCCTCGCCCGCGACGCCACCGCGCGAACCGATTGCACCGGAAATCGCGCTCGACGACTTCGCCAAGGTCGACCTACGGGTCGCCCGGATCGTCGACGCCGCCCCGGTCGAAGGTGCCGACAAACTGGTGCGTCTGACGCTCGATCTCGGCGGCGAAACCCGCAACGTCTTCGCCGGCATCAAATCCGCTTATGCCCCCGACCAACTGCGGGGCCGGCTCACCGTCATGGTCGCCAATCTCGCGCCGCGCAAGATGCGCTTCGGCGTCTCCGAAGGCATGGTGCTCGCCGCAAGTTCGACCGCAAGCGGCCTGTACATTCTGGCCCCCGATGACGGTGCCCAACCCGGTATGCGAGTGAAATAGCGTCGATGTTATCGCGCCTGTTCAAGCCCAAATGGCAACACAAGAACCCCGCGGTTCGGCTCGCCGCCGTGGCCGAGGCCACCGATCCGGCGATCGTATTCGCGCTCGCCAACGACGACGCCGATCCCCGGGTGCGTCAGGCCGCGATCGCGCGAATCACACGGGTCGATTCACTGCTCAAGCTCCACGCCACCCCCGCGGTCGACGGCAGCATCAACGCCCGCCTCGCCGAGTTGCTGGCGCGCCACCCGGAAACACCGTTTCAACCACAGCTCGGCGAGCGCCTGCCACGCATCGACGACCCCGCATTGAACACCCAACTCGCCACCCGCGCCCACGACCCGAAGTTGCGCCACATCGCGATCACGCTGATCGACGACCAGGCCGTACTCGCGCGCTGCGCGGCCCAGGACGACAGCGCCGAGATCCGCTACCTCGCGGCCCAGCGCCTGCACGACGAAACCTTGATTCGCGGCGCGCTCAAGCAGATCGGCAAGAAAGACAAGCGCACCGCGCAAACCCTGCGCGAACGGATCGAACAGCTCCAGCATGAGCGCGACCGGCACGCACGGATCGCCGACCTCACACGCGAACTCGACACCCTTGGCCATAATCAATACTGGCAACGCGATCAAGGGCGCTTTCTAACCTTCCAAACCGAGTGGTCGGAACTTGAAACCCACGCGACTGACGCCGAGATCGCCGCGTTCCGCACCGCCCGCGAACACACCCAACACCGTATCGACCAGCAACGCCAGGCAGCTGAGGCGCTGGCGCCGACCCGCGTCGCCAAAGAGGATCATTGCGCGCTGGTCGAGGCCTTCGCCAGCGAGCTTGGCAAACGCCACCGCATCTCGCTCCACGACGCGGTGGAGCTGAAAGCCACCCTCGACACCTTCCAGCTGGACTGGCTTGACCTGCCGATCCTGCCGGAGACACAGGAAGCGCCGCTTGCCAACCGCTTCCACGCCGCACTCGCGCAGTGTCGCCATCAGATCGAAACCCTGCGCCGCCACGCCGAGCGGGGTGACCAACTCGAACACCTGATTCAGCAAGCCGAACAATTGAGCGCTCAAGTTACCCCGCACGAGCAGGCCGTCGCCAAACTCGAAGCCGCCTGGCAGGCCCAGCGTCCGCCGAGCGACCCCGCGCTCGCGACCGAGTATCGCGAACAATTCAACCGCTTGATCCACCGCGCGCGGCAACGCGTCACCGAACAGAACGCGGCGCGGCAGCAAGGCCTCGCCGAGATCGAGCAACTCCTCGCGACGATCGAAGCCACACTCGCGGCGGATCAGCTCGGGAATTCCGTCGAGCTGCAGAAAACGGTTCACACCCGGCTCGACGCGCTGGTGGACGTGCCGCCGCGGCAACGTCAGGCGATCGAACACCGCCTGCGCCACCTCGCCCCGCGTCTGCGCGAGCTGAGTGGCTGGCGGCACTGGGGCACCGACCGCGCCCGCGAGGAACTGATTGACGAAGCGCAGGCGTTGGTAGGCGCCGAAATGGAAGTGCCCGCGCGCGCCAAGGCCATCCGCGACCTGCGCGAGCGCTGGAAGAAGCTCGGCGAGATCGATCCGGCTGCCGCCCGGCGGCTGTGGGCGCGCTTCGATGCCGCCTGCACCGATGCCTACCAACCCTGTCAGGCACAGTTTCAGCTTGAGGCCGAGGCGCGCGAGCGCCATCGCGAAGCACGCGCGCTGATCTGTTTCGAACTCGAAACCATGGCGCACGAAACCGCCTGGGAGAACCCCGATTGGCGCACGCTCGACAAATTCCTACATCAGATGCAGAACCGCTGGAAGAGCGCAGGGCCGGTCAATCGACACGATTGGGAGCTGTTGCTCACGCGGTACGAAAACGCCATCGCCGCGCTGGAGCAACACCTTGAGCCTGAACGCAAAGCCGACCGCGCCCGCCGCGAAGCCCTGATTGTCAGGCTCGAACAGGCGCTGGAAGCCGACGCCGTGGAACCGGGCGCGCTCGTCACCCTTGCCCGCGACGCCCAGCAAGCCTGGCACCCGACCGTCACCGGGCGCCGCAACGATGAACAACGGCTCTGGAAACGTTTCCGCGCGGCGCAGGATGCCGTTTACGAGCGCGTCCGCGCTCACCACAACGCCAACAGCGCCGCCGAACGCCAGATTCTCGACCGCCGCACCCAACTTTGCGCAACGCTCGAAGCGCTGCCGTCGCAACCCGATGCGATCTCCGGCGCCCTGCCCGAGCTCAAGATCGGCTGGGCCAACGCCGGTGAATTACCGAGCAAACTCGCGGTTCCGCTGGAGCGCCGCTTCGAGCGCGCCCTCAAGGCCGCCGCCGAGGCGCAACAGCAAGCCCACCGTAATCGCGCCGCGGCCACTTTTCTGCGGTTGCTGGATCACCACCGCGCCCTCGAACGTATCGAACAGGCGCAACTCGGCGGCGCCGACGGCGCCGAAATCAGCGCGCTCGAAGCGGCCTGGCAGACACTCCCGGCCTGCGATCGCGCCGACTGGCAGGCAATGCTCGAACGTCGGTACGCACAGGCGGCGCCGAGCAGCCCGCTCGCGGACCATCTCCAACGGCGCAATCAACTGCTGCTCGATCTCGAAATCCTGTTACACATCGAATCTCCCGCAACGTTCGCCGCCCAGCGTATGGAGCGCCAGGTCGAACGCCTCGCGGCCACGCTGGGAGCCGGGCCGGTGCGCGATCGCGCAGGCGAGTTGCAGCGCCTGGTCAGCGAGTACTGCGGAGTCGGCGCGGTCGCGTTGATGGACGCCGAAGCCCAAGCGCCGCGGTTCGAAGCCATCGCGGCACGCATCGTCGAGACCTTGTCACGCGCGCCCTGAGGGCCGGCTTGGCCGCACACGCGCGCGCCGCTTCGCGTTTTGGCGTAGGGCGTGTTGATTCAGGTTCAATTTAATCCGTAGCGCATTTGCACCGCGTTAAACACATCGTTACGCTCGTTTCGCACTCAAAATCAATCGCCACAAGGAAGGTAGCGATGGGACGACGTAATGAACACTCGCGGGGTGAAATCCGCGAAATGACGATCGATAAAGCCGAGGATCTGGTGCGCCGCGAAGGCCGCCAAGTATTGACCGCGCGCCATCTAATGGCCGAAATCGGTTACACCGCCGGCACCCTGTATCAAGTCTTCGAAGGGCTGGAGGATGTGGTTCACCACGTCAATCTACGCACGCTCACCCGCCTCACCGAAGAACTCAGTACGGCTGTACAAAACCAGGACTCCCCCTCCGACCACTTGCTGGCCTTCAGCGTGGCCTACGCCGGTTTCGCCCAGCGCGAATACCACCTGTGGCGCCTGGCGTTCGAGCACCCGCCCAGCACCGAAACCGAGGTCGGGATCGAACTGCAGGGCTGCCTTGACCGCATTCAGCAGATCTTGGCGGAGATACTGCACCTAACCTCGAACCGAATGAGCGAGGCCGAAGTCCAAAACTCCGCCACCGCGTTCCTCGGCGGGGTCCACGGCACCTGCGCCTTCACCCTGAACTTCCATCCCGATCACAGCGACATCACGCTGTTGCGACATACGGTGGAGGGTCTGGCAAAGCCGTTCGTCAAAGGCATCGAGATTCTCGGACGGCAATCGGCCTAAGGTCCGGCGACAGCCGCGCCCGCTTCGTCGGCGCGGCTGGAATTGACCGAAAGACCGCCACCCGACGCACGAACGCCGGTCACGGCGGCGCGTGAATCCCGTTTCCAACACAGCGAACTCGCGCCGGCGGGTTTGCCGTCGTCGCGCGCGTCTCGAATTGGCGGGTGCGCCGTTCTGTGCCGCGGCATCCTTGACCAAAGCCACCGCTCACGCTCACCTCGCAAACGCTATTCGAGGCGCGTCCATCGACGCCCTCCGCAGTGTCCGCGCGAGTTCAGATTTCCTGATCCCTTCCGGCTTCTGGCACCGATATTCGGAATTGGTGGTGGCATCATACATGTAGGTTGGGCTGACGAAGGAAGCCCAACAAGCGGGCATGTGGCTCACGTTGGGCTTCCTTCGTCAGCCCAACCTACGAAATTGGTGCCAATGCCAATGAGCACGGGATCAGGAAGTCTGGAGTGACTGGCACCACGCGCATTGCGATATACTGCTGCCTGCCGTCCCCCTTTAGCCTCACCCCCAACCGCCTTGAATGGAACCTCCCCGCGACGTCATCGGCTGGCGCGAATGGGTCGCCGTACACGGACTCGATCTCCCGCCGATCAAGGCCAAGGTCGATACCGGCGCCCGCACCTCGTGCCTACATGCCTACCGAATGCGCGGCTTCAAGCGCCGCGGGGTGCGCTGGGTTCGGTTTCATGTCCACCCATTGCAGCACGATACCGCGACGAGCATTGTCTGCGAGGCGCCGGTCGTGGATCGGCGCTGGGTCGCCGATTCCGGCGGCCACCGCTCGAAACGCTACGTGATCGAGGCCCCGATCACGCTGGGTGGACACACCTGGAAGATCGAGATCACGCTGACCTCGCGCGATACGATGCTGTTTCGCATGCTGCTCGGGCGCAGCGCCCTGCGGGGAAGATTTCTGATCGACCCCCAGGCGTCATTCGTGCTCGGCGGTGACCGCCGGCGTCCACCACGATCCGTAATAACTTCCGAGGATGCCAGTGAAGATCGCCCTACTCTCGCGCAGTAAACGCATTCACTCGACCCAGCGTCTGGTTGCCGCCGCGGAGCAGCGGGGACATGAGGTACAGGTCATCGACGCGTTACGCTGCGTAATCGACGTAGCCTCGGCCAAGCCGCAGATCATTTACCGCGGCAGTCCGCTGGAGGGTTTTGAAGCAGTGATCCCGCGGATTGGCGCGTCGATCACTTTCTACGGCCTCGCGGTGCTGCGGCAGTTCGAAATGATGGGGGTCTACCCGGTCAACGAATCGGTGGCGATCGGGCGTTCGCGCGACAAGTTGCGCTCGCTGCAATTGCTGGCGCGCAAGGGGATCGGTTTACCCGTCACCGCGTTCGCGCATTACCCGGATGATACGAATACATTGATTGATCTGGTTGGCGGCGCGCCGATGGTGATCAAACTGCTCGAAAGCACCCAGGGTCGCGGCGTGGTGCTGGCGGAGACCCGCAAGGCAGCGGAGAGCGTCATCGATGCCTTTCGTGAGCTGGACGCCAACTTCCTGGTGCAGGCCTTTATCAAGGAAGCCGGCGGTGCCGATATCCGCTGTTTCGTGATCGGCGACCGAGTCGTGGCGGCGATGAAACGTCAGGCGCAAGGCGGCGAGTTCCGCTCGAACCTGCATCGCGGCGGAATCGGCAGCCCGGTGAAACTCTCCGCCGATGAACGCCAGATGGCCACCGACGCGGCCCGCGCGATGGGTCTTAACGTCGCCGGGGTCGACATCATTCGCAGCCACTCCGGGCCGATGGTACTGGAGGTCAACTCCTCGCCGGGGCTGGAGGGGATCGAAAACGTCACCGGCAAGAATATCGCCGGCATGATGATCGAATTCGTCGAAAAGCACGCTAAGCCGCATCGGACCCGGACCCGTGGCAAAGGGTAAACCTGCGCGCCAACACATCATCGAGATCGCCGGCACGCGCATCCACCCCGGCGAACGCGCCCGGCTGTCACTGCCGGTCGCGATGCTCTATACGCATACCCGCGTCGAGATGCCGATCGACGTGATCAACGGACGGGCGGACGGCCCCAATTTGTTCGTCTGCGCGGCCATCCACGGCGACGAACTGAACGGGATTGAAGTCATCCGCCGCCTGGTCAAGCTGCCATCGCTCGGGCGGCTGCGCGGTTCGCTGGTGCTGGTGCCGATCGTCAACGTCTACGGCGTGCTCAATCACTCGCGTTACCTGCCGGACCGGCGCGATCTCAATCGCAGTTTTCCGGGATCCGAAAAGGGCTCGCTCGCCAGCCGTCTCGCCGATCTGTTCATGCGCGAGATCGTTGGCCACTGCAACTACGGCATCGATATCCATACCGCGGCCCAACATCGCAACAATTTGCCCCATATTCGCGCCGACCTCGACGACCCCGAGACCTACGCGCTGGCCAAGGCGTTCGGCACCCCGGTCATGCTCAACGCGAATCTCCGCGACGGTTCGCTGCGCCAGGCGGCGCAGGATCGCGGCATCCGCACCCTGCTTTACGAGGCGGGAGAGGCGCTGCGTTTCGACGAGATTTCGATCCGCGCCGGGGTGATCGGGGTGGTCAACGTCATGCGCGCGCTTGGCATGCTGCGTCGCCAACGGCGCGCCGAACCTGCCAGCCGCCCGCCGCCCGTCGTCGCGCGCTCTTCGACCTGGGTTCGCGCCGGACAGGGGGGGATATTTCGCGCCCATGCGCAACTGGGAGATCAAGTCGAGAGCGATACCGTGCTGGGTGTGATCGCCGATCCGTTTGGCGAGCAGGAACTCGCGCTTCGCGCCGGCACCGCGGGGATCATCATTGGCCGCTGTACCCTGCCGTTAATAAACGAGGGCGACGCGCTTTATCACATTGCCAGGTTCAATCAAAACGACAACCCCGGTGACGCCCTCGAAGCATGGTCGCTGATCGCCGCCCTGCCCGACACCGACCCCGAACTGTTACCGCTGCGGGAACCCCGGATTCGCTGACCGCGCTTCAGCGACCAAGCTCCAACAATTCGTCGATTCCGCGTGTGGCGCGCGGCACCGGAGGGTCTTCTGCGGCAGACGCCGGTTGCCATGCCGGCGTGAAGCCGGGGGCGGAATTCCCCTTGACCGCTCCACGCGCCGGCACCGGCTCGATTGCTTCGCGCCGTGGCGCGACCATCGGCTGGGGCGGCGCATCGACGCCGACCGCGACGGGTTCGGCCGCGGCGGCGCGGCAGGATTCGGCGAGCCGATAGGTACGCGCCGCGTCGACGATGAAAGCGCCGGCGAGAAAGTCACGTCCGAGCAACAGCGGATACTTCATGTTGGAACGATCGGCCAAATTGACCGGCGTCACCTTGCTGACACCACCGAGGCACAAAGTCAACTCGACGACCGGGCGCTCCTCGACCCCGAACACGCTGCGCTTAATCCGGGCGGTGCGCAGCAAAGGCCGCTCAAGCGTTACCGCATGACCGCCACGGTCGCGCACCGCGAACACCACCCACCGCGCGTTGCCACGGGTTTCGATCTGGAGGTCCGCAACATCGAGCGAGGAGGAATCGGCGCCGGTGTCCAGCTTCGCGTGCAACGCGAGTGCGTCGGCATCGAGCAAGTAGGCACGTTCGAGATACCCAGCCCCGGTCGCATCCGCGTTGAGCGCACCGCACGGCGCCGCGAGAACCAGTAGCGCGATGAGCCGGGGCGACGGAAAGAGTTTCCAGTTCAACAGCTTTGATTCCGTGTGTGAATTCGGCATCGCGGCGCGCAGCGGTAATCGCAAACGAGCGAACGATCACGCCAGCGGCCACCGTGAGTCTAGCAGCGATTTGCCGGACCGCCGCGTACCCGCACGACGGCGGGCGCCAATCGCTGCCAATGCCAACAAAAAGGCCCGCGCGAGTCGCCATAGGCGGCAACCAGCAACGCGGGCCAAGTAACGAGAGAGGAGGAAACGCTCGCGCCAATCGCTTTGCGGCGATCGGCCCTCATGCAACGTCAATTCGGACTATCGTTGCTCAGCGGAACCGCCAGTGAGGGAGAGTCACTACGATCCGCTACGAAACACACAAGGCCGCGCATGAGAGGTTAACGGGAACGATAATGAAATTGTCTGTGCCAGGCATTGCGAAAACGCAAATTCTTCTCCGGTCGCGTGCCGTGCGCGTCATAAATCCGAACCGTTACGCACCTGGAGCGCGTCGCCCGCACCCGCCGGTTGCGCGCCGAGCCAGGCCGCGCCGCGCACCCCGCTGGAGTCGCCGAACCGGGGCGCTCTTAGGTCCGTGGTGACGCAATCCGAGAACACATAACCCGGCCAGATCATCGGCACCTGGCGGTAAAGGCGTTGCACGTTGGAAAGCCCACCCCCCAGCACGATCACGGCGGGATCGAGCACGTTGATCACCTGCGCGAGTCCGCGCGCCAAGCGGTTTTCGTACCGCCGCAGAGTCAGCTCCGCTGCCGCCTCGCCGGCCATCGCGCGGCGCACGATTTCCGCCGCATCGAGCGCCTGGCCGGTATGCGCGAGGTGGTCGCGAGCGAGTCCCGGCCCGCTCAGATAGGTTTCGAGACAACCGTGCTGGCCACACCAGCAGCTCGGCCCCGGGACTTCGTCGCGTGACGGCCAGGGTAACGGGTTGTGGCCCCACTCGCCGGCATTGCCGCTCCCGCCAGGGTACAACCGTTCGCCGATCACGACACCGGCACCGGTCCCCGTCCCGAGGATGACGCCGAACACACTCGCGGCGCCTTTCGCCGCACCGTCGGTCGCCTCCGACAACGCGAAACAGTTGGCGTCGTTGCTCAGGGCAACCGGCCGCTCAAGCAAGGCCTCGAGGTCCGCCTGAAGCGACTGGCCATTGAGACAAACTGAATTGGCGTTGCGTATGAGTCCCGTCGTTGGCGACACCGATCCCGGAATTCCGATTCCTACGCTGCCTTCGGCGCCCAATTCGGCCTCCGCAGCGCGTACCAGCCGCGCGACCGTCGCCAGCGTCGCGCGGTAGTCGCCCGCAGGGGTCGGCACACGTTGTCGCAGCAGCACTGCCCCGTCGGCCGCGAGCGCGATGATCTCAATCTTGGTCCCCCCGAGGTCGATCCCGAAGCGCGGCTTCATGGTTTGGCCCGACCGCGCCAGAGCACCTCGCCGCCCGGCTCGGCACGAACCAACAAGCGTGCCGCGACGAACAACCAGTCGGAGAGTCGATTGAGGTAGCGCAAACTGTCTGGCGTGACGGTGTCCGGCTCGGTACCGACGAGCGTACGCAGCCGGCGTTCGGCGCGGCGACAGACCGCCCGGCAGACATGACACTGCGCGCCCGCCACGCCGCCCCCCGGTAGGACAAACTCCTTGAGCGGTGGCAGTTGCGCATTCATCTCATCCAGCGATGCCTCGATCGCGGCAACCCGCGCCGCCGGCAACAATGCGTAACCGGGCATCGCCAACTCGCCGCCAATATCGAACAGGTCATGCTGGATCTCGTCCAGAGCGACCCGCATCGGCACGGGCAAATCCCGCGTGAGCAGAACCCCAAGCGTGCAATTGAGCTCATCGACCTCGCCCATCGCCTCGATTCGCGGGTGGTCCTTTGGCACCCGTTCGCCGCCGGCAAGCCCGGTCGAGCCATCGTCGCCGGTGCGGGTGTAGATCTTAGTCAGTCGATTGCCCATTGCGTGCCTCGCTGGTGTCGGATTGCGATGATCGGCTCTGCTCAGCGGAGATCAGCTGCGTGAGGTCCTGGAGCACTTCGTCTGTGTGGCGGTCGGGATTGACCTTGCGGTAGATCTTCGCCAGCGTGCCGTCGGGCGCAATGAGAAACGACTGACGCCGCGCGAAGCGCACCGGGCCGAAGCCCGCCAAGGCGCCGTAGGCGCGCGCAACCTCGCCGCCGATATCCGACAGGAGCGGAAACGGGAGCGCCAGCTTGCGCGAAAAGCGCGCATGCCGCGCGCGATCATCCAGACTCACGCCGAATACGACCAAACCGGCGTGCTTGAGATCGACCATGTGGTCGCGAAACTGGCACGCCTCACGGGTACAGCCAGGCGTATCGTCCTTTGGGTAGAAATAGAGCAGAACCCATTGCCCACGGTAGTCCGTCAATCGATGTTCGGTGCCAGTTTCGTCCGGTAGCACGAATTGCGGCGGCGCCCGACCGACGCTGAGCGGCTCGCGGGTGGCGTACGCGATCGGCAAAGCGATCGCGGCGGATAACAGCGGAAAGCAATCAAACACAGCAGTCATTCTCGCAAGCTCGACCGCGAAAGCTATACCAGCGACGAGGTACGAGTGTCCACAATCCGTGGCCGAAACACCGAAATCAAGCGCTGCTTCAGTTGTGGCGCTTCGACGAGGCGCCCCACTGATCCAGGTGCGCGCGCTCATCCAGGTAGATCGCGCCGCCGCGAGTGGATTTGGCGCGGAGCTTGACCTCGGCGCTGGCCGTCACGATGGCGTGGTGATTAAGGAACTTGCCAGGTTCCACCGGCACGGCCCCAACCGAGAGGGAAAAATAGGGATGAAACTCGCGCGCACCGAGGTGATTGACGCGATACACCCCGTGCGCCTCGCGCTCACCGTCGCCATAAAATCCCGGCGCCGCGGCCTCGCATTCGCGCAGAATCGCCTCGCAGCAATCGAACCAGTCCGGGCTGCGAAAGACAACGACGAAATCGTCTCCGCCGATGTGGGCGAGGTAATCCGCCCCTCGCTCGACGTTGCGCGCCAGCAATTCGGCGACAAAGCGGATCACCGTATCGCCGCGGGCATAGCCGAAGTGGTCGTTGAACGTCGTGATCCCCTCGATATCGAAGTGCGCAACCACGAACAGCCCGCCCGCTTGTAACAACCTGCGAATGTGCTCGTTCAGGGGCACGGCCCCCGGCAGCCGCGTGAGGGGATTCATATACCGCGCGCCGTGGACCTCCAGTTCCGCAATCTGGCGCGCGAGTTGCTCCGGCCGTAGTAAGCCTAGATACTGCTCACGCGCGTCGACGACGATGATTGGATCGCCGGAAACCGCGAACGCCGCCTCGTCAAGGCGCGTCTTCAGGGATTCGAGCGAGGCGTCCGCCGCGACCGGTTCGAAATCGAGTTCAAGCACCTCGGCGGCGCGGGTCGCGAGGTCGCAACCGCCGTTGACGAAACGCGCCAGCACGTTGATGCCACGCACCAGCCCGAGCAACCGGCCAGCGTCGACCACCGGCAGCGCATGGAGATTGGTCGCCTGCAACTGCTCCACGACCTGGGCGATCGGAGTATCCACGCCAAGAAACGCGCGATCTAACGCCAGCTGCAAGATCGGCGTTGCCGGACTCAGCGGCTCTTCCCGAGTGGATGAGTCCGCGCGGAAAGCGAGCGGCGGGTAACGGAACGCCTCAGCCAGCGGCACGACCCCATCGATACCCGGGAGTTCGAAGCTCAGCTCGGCATCGCCGCAGTGCGTCACCAGTGACACCGCTCCCAGCTCCGCCGCCAGCGCGTCGGCCCAGCCGCCCAGCGCCTGCTCAGCGGTGTCGGCCGCGGCGCTCAGCATCAGGAATTCCGGCCGCGCAAGGCGCCAGACGTCCCTGCTGCCGATCGGATCGGCATCGAGCACCAGCGCCAATGCGATTTCTTGTCGGCCCAACAGCGCAAGATCCACCGCGCTGCCAGGTTCCAAGTCCAGCGGCGACACCACCGCCACGACATTGTTCCAGCGTACGCCCGCCGATTCAGCGTGACGGCCGATGACCACGGCAAGATCCGGCCGCACCAGCCAGGCGGGCAAAAACAAACGTCCTGGCAGTTTCAGCGCGGCGTGGCGGGATACTACCCACCGCAGGATCGCGGCGAGATCCGTCTCGTGCGGGCCGACACCTGCATCGTTAACGCTCGCCTCGTCACCCACGGGGTGGCCCTGCCCCGCACCCAGACTGGCCTGGTAGCCAACAAGTTCATGACTGAACCTGTGTCGAATCGGTTGAAAGAAAACGCGACATCCTTGTGCCCGGACGGACCGGAACGGATTACCCGTGAAGTCGCTTTGCATGGCGTGCATGAGTGAATGATTCTGAAAGATTTTAATTCGTAAGCCCCAAGTCGCACGCGATTCTACAATGAATCGAAAGCCGGAAAGCGCGCCGTTCACACTTCGTGACACACGCGTTCCACCCGCAAGATCGCGCGCCACGGCGGCGAAACGACCGTCGACCGGGTTCGCCCGCGTTGGCGTTGCAGTTTCCTGACGGTCACAAATTCCCGACGAGCGCGCAAGCCGCACCGCGAGCCCTGCGACGCCGGATGCCAGCTCGCCCGGAGCCGGTTGCAGGCAGTTTATCCACAGCCTGCACACAGGCAATCACCCACTTTTTACACATCATATTGTGCTTGACCACCCAGAAAAGCACATCCTATAGTATCTACGCCACCTGTCCACCACTATAGCTCACCGCCGGGAGTGTCCTTGATGCAAGCCGAACTCAACTCAGCCGAAGCCCAGACCCAACCGATCGTACTGCCGCCGGCCCCCGGCGTCGGCGTCGAAGTCGGGGCCACCGCGCCCGGCCGCTACAAGGTGATCCGCCGCAATGGCAAGGTCACCAACTTTGACGACTCCAAGATCAAGGTCGCGATGACCAAGGCGTTTCTGGCCGTCGAAGGCGGCCAGGCCGCGGCCTCAGCGCGTATCCACGAGACCGTGAATGCCCTCACGGCGCAAATTCTGGACGCTCTGTTCCGGCGCAATCCGGACGGCGGCACGGTGCACATCGAGGACATCCAGGATCAGGTCGAACTCGCCTTGATGCGCGGCGGCGAACACAAAGTCGCCCGTGCCTACGTGCTCTACCGGGCCAAGCAGGCGGAGAAGCGCGCCGCCGAGGCCGCCGCCCGCCAGGAACCGGCCGCGCCGGCGCTCACCGTCGTGCATGCCGACGGCGAAGTCCGGCCGCTCGATCGCGATCGCCTGGAGCAAGTCATCGCCGAAGCGGTGACCGGACTGTCGGACGTGAACGGCGAGCTGGTGCTGAACGAAACCCTGCGGGGGATCTTCGACGGCATTCAGGAAAAGGATCTGCGCAGCGCGCTGGTGATGAGCGCGCGCACCCTGATCGAGCGCGAGCCCAACTACGGCTTCGTCTCCGCCCGTCTGCTGCTCGACAACCTGCGCCGCGAGGCGCTGACCTGCGTCTACGGTCACGCGACCGAAGCCACCCAGTCGCAGATGGCGAGCGAGTACGCCGAGTACTTCCCAGCCTACATCCGCCGCGGGGTGGAACTGGAGCGCCTCTCGCCCGACCTCGCGCTATTCGATCTCGACCGCCTCGGCGCGGCGCTGAAGCCCGAGCGCGACCTGCAGTTCACCTACCTCGGCCTGCAAACGCTCTACGACCGCTACTTTCTGCATCACGGCGGCACCCGCTTCGAGCTGCCGCAGGCGTTCTTCATGCGCGTCGCGATGGGCCTCGCGCTGCAGGAGATCGACCGCGAGGCGCGCGCCATCGAGTTCTACAACCTGCTCTCCAGCTTCGACTTCATGAGCTCGACGCCGACGCTGTTCAACGCCGGCACGCTGCGCTCGCAGCTCTCCTCGTGCTATCTGACCACCGTGCCAGACGACCTCGACGGCATCTTCGGCGCGGTCAAGGACAACGCCCTGCTCTCCAAGTACGCCGGTGGCCTCGGCAACGACTGGACCCGCGTCCGCGGCATGGGCGCCCACATCAAGGGCACCAACGGCAAGTCGCTCGGCGTGGTGCCGTTTCTCAAGGTTGCGAACGACACGGCGGTCGCGGTCAATCAATGTTTCGCGCCGGACACCCTGTTGCACACGGCCGACGGCGTGAAGGCGATCCGCGACGTGAAGGCCGGCGACCTCGTGCTCGGCATCAGCGGCGCCTATCGCGAAGTCACCAAGACCATGCTCTACAACCAGCACGACCCGATGGTGGCGATCGACGTCAAGCACGCGATCGAGCCGGTCAGGGTCACCGCCGGCCACCCGTTCTGGGCGCTGCGCGGCGTGCCGATGGAGCAATCGATCGACCGTACCTTGGCGTCGCTTGAAAAAGGCCGGTCGGTGCCGGACTGGATCGAGGCCGGTGAGCTGCGCAAAGGCGACTACCTGGCTCAGGTCATCCCCAGCGAGACCGTCGCGGTCGCGGGATTCACCGCGGACGATGCCCGGCTCTACGGCATCCTGCTCGGCGACGGCCACGCGTCGAAAAACGGCCTGCAATGGGGGGTGTCCGGTCATCCCCAGCGCGACGCCCACATGCCGTTCGTGCGCGAATACCTGGAAGCGCGCGGCATCCATTACTGGGAAAACGGACGCGGCGAGACCTATGGCCAGATCCACTGGGCCAGTGGACGCGGCGTGGTTCGCGACGGCACGACCGGGCGCATCACCGGTGCCGGCGCGCCGACCCTACCCTTCAGCCCGGATGACCTCTACGACGCCAACGGCGAGAAGCGCATCGCGCGCCGCTTCGCTCACCTGCCGCGTCCGCAGACGCTGGCGCTGCTGCAAAGCCTGCTCGAAACCGACGGCGGCGTGAGCCGCGGCAAGGAAATCTACTTCACCAACACCTCGCGCGCGCTGATCGAGGGCGTGCGCTACCAGTTGCTGCGCCTCGGCGTGCCCTGCGCGGGCCAATACCGCGAGCGCGACAACGCCCACACCGGAACGCGCTCCGACGGTTCGAGCGTGCGCTTCGACGGCGTCACCAAGGCCTACGACCTGCGCATCCCGGCCGTGCCGGAGATCGCGGAGCGCGTAGGCTGCAAGCCGCTCACCAAGCGCAACTGGATCACCTGGAAGGGCTGGCTGTTCACCCGCGTCCGCTCGGTGAAGCCGATGCAGCCCGTGCCGTTCGTGTTCGACCTGAAGGTCGAAGGCGACGAGTCGTACATGACCACCGCCGCGCTGGCGCACAACGGCGGCAAGCGCAAGGGCGCCGTCTGCGCCTACCTCGAAACCTGGCACATCGACGTCGAGGAGTTCATCGACCTGCGCAAGAACACCGGCGACGACCGCCGCCGCACGCACGACATGAACACGGCGAACTGGATTCCGGACCTGTTCATGACGCGGGTGATCGAGGATCAGGAATGGACGCTGTTTTCGCCCGACGAGACCGCCGACCTGCACGACCTCACCGGCCAGGCGTTCCGCGAGCGCTACGAGGGCTACGAAGCCAAGGCCGCGCGCGGCGAGATCAAGGTGTTCAAGAAGCTCAAGGCGGTCGACCTGTGGCGCAAGATGCTGCAGATGCTGTTCGAGACCGGCCACCCGTGGGTCGCGTTCAAGGACCCGTGCAATCTGCGCTACACCAACCAGCACGCGG
>CAZUJU010000005.1:0-96361 GCA_964620675.1 uncultured Thiotrichales bacterium
TGCAAGCGCTCTCCCAGCTGAGCTATAGCCCCGAAAAAGGAAGCGCGTAATCTAAAGAAACACCACCGAGGTGTCAAGCGATGATTATTGCGATTTGATGAAATTCAGGACGTGATCGATCCGCCGCAGCGTCGCTTCCTTGCCGATCAAACCGAGCGTGACACCGATATCAGGGGTATCACCGGCGCCGGAGAGCGCGACGCGCAGGGGCATGCCAACCTGCCCCATCTTAAGCCCCTGCCCTTGCGCGAATTCCGCGACCAGGTGATGTAGGCACGTCGAATCCGTCCAGTCGATGCAGGCCTCCAGTGCACTCCGCAAGTGTTCGAACATCCCAATCGAGGCCACCCCGAGGTGTTTTCCCGCCGCGGTCGGATCGTATCGCTCCGGGTCGGCATAGAAATAACGCGCGGTTTCGGCCATCGCGACGAGCGTCTTTGCGCGCTCCCTTAGCGCGGCGTAGACCGCGAGTGGTTCGGGGCCAGCTTCCATCATGACGCCAAGCGCACCCAGGCGCTCCGCGAGCAGTGCCCCACCCCGTTGCGGGTCAAGCTGTTTGAGATATTGTTCGTTGATCCAGAGCAGCTTTTTCGGATTGAACATCGACGCGGCCTTGTTCACCGCATCGAGGTCGAACAGCCCGATCATCTCGTCGCGCGTGAACAGCTCCTGATCGCCGTGCGACCAGCCGAGCCGGACGAGGTAGTTCAACAGCGCTTCGGGCAAGTAACCCTCCTCGGCGTACTGCATGACGCTGACCGCGCCGTGACGCTTCGACAGGCGCGCACCGTCCTCGCCCAAAATCATCGGTACATGCGCGTAGCGCGGCAGCGTCGCGCCCAAAGCGTTCAAGATATTGATCTGGCGCGGGGTATTGTTGAGGTGATCGTCGCCGCGAATGACGTGCGTAATCCCCATGTCGAAATCGTCCACGACCACGGTGAAATTGTACGTCGGCGTGCCATCGCCCCGGGCGATGATGAGGTCATCCAGCTCGGCATTGCGGATGACCACCCGGCCCTTGATCAGATCATCGATCACAACTTCGCCCGCCCGCGGATTGCGAAACCGGATGACCGGCGCAACGCCATCCGGCGCCGCAGTGGTGCGATGCAGGCAGCGACCATCGTAGCGCGGCTTCTCCTTGCGTTCGACCTGATCCGCGCGCATCTGTTCAAGTTCATCCTTGGAGCAGTAGCAGTAATACGCATCGCCCTGATCGAGTAAGCGGCGCAAAACCTCGGTGTAGCGGTCCATACGCCGAGTCTGAAAGTACGGCCCCTCGTCGTGATCGAGACCGAGCCAGCGCATGCCGTCGAAGATCGCCTGCACCGACTCGTCTGTCGAGCGCTCGCGGTCGGTGTCTTCGATCCGCAGGATAAAGGTACCGCCGTGTTTACGCGCGTAGAGCCACGAGAACAACGCGGTACGCGCGCCGCCGATGTGTAGGTAGCCGGTGGGGCTTGGGGCAAATCGGGTACGGACGGTCATGCGGACGCTCTAAACGGGATGGATCAGGGCCGTGGATACTAACAAAGTGCGCCCGCCGTCAGAAGTCTAGAGGCGACCCTCTAGTCCGGCTTGGACCGCGACCTTGCGGCTTGATCACGCGCCTTGAGTTCGGCGAGTTTCTCGCCGATGCGCAGCTCCAGGCCGCGCGCGGCCGGATGATAAAACGCAAGGTCGCCGAGCGCCTCTGGCAGGTAGTGCTCGCCAGCGGCGTAGGCGTCCGGCTCGTCGTGCGCGTAACGGTAGGCTTTGCCGTAACCCAGTTCGCGCATCAGCCGAGTCGGCGCATTGCGCAGGTGCACCGGCACCTCCAGACTGCCGCTGCGGGCAACGGTTTCGCGGGCAGCGTTGTAGGCGGTATAGACGGCGTTGCTCTTCGCGGCGCAGGCGAGATAGATCACCGCCTGCGCCAGCGTCAGCTCCCCTTCGGGGCTGCCCAGCCGTTCGTACACCTCGGTGGCGTCGAGCGCGAGTCGCAGCGCGCGGGGGTCGGCATTACCGATATCCTCCGAGGCCATGCGAATGATCCGGCGCGCCAAATAACGCGGATCGGCACCGCCGTCGAGCATCCGACACAACCAGTACAACGCCCCATCGGGATTGCTGCCGCGCACCGCCTTGTGCAACGCCGAGATCTGGTCATAAAACGCCTCGCCGCCCTTGTCGAAACGGCGCAGACGTTCGCCAGCAAGGTTCGCGACGATCGTGATGGTCACCACGACCACCTCAGCGCGCGTCTCACCGAGATCGACCGCGAGCTCCAGCAGGTTGAGGGCACGGCGGGCATCACCGTCAGCGAGTTCCACCAAGGCCTCGAGTGCGGCGGGTTCGAGTTGAACCGGGTGCGACCATCCAGCGCGGGGGTCACTCAGCGTGCTCTGAATCAAACCGGCGAGCGCGTCGTTCGCGAGCGGTTTCAGCACATAGGTGCGCACCCGCGACAGGAGGGCGTTGTTCAATTCGAACGACGGGTTTTCGGTGGTCGCACCGACGAACACGATCGAACCGTCCTCGATATGGGGGAGAAACGCATCCTGTTGCGCCTTGTTGAAGCGGTGCACCTCGTCGACGAAGAGCAAGGTCGGCTTGCCGGAAACCTGCAACCGCTGACGCGCGGCCTCGACCACGGCGCGGATCTCTTTGACCCCCGCCAATACGGCCGAAAGTTGTTCGAAGTGGGCGTGACCGAGGTCGGCCAGCAATTGCGCCAGCGTGGTCTTGCCGCACCCAGGTGGCCCCCAGAACACCATGGAATGCAGGTGCCCCTGCTTCAGCGCCTCGTAGAGTGGGCGCCCTGGGGCAAGCAGATGGGCTTGTCCGGCGATGTCCTCAAGACGCTGCGGACGCACCCGGTCGGCCAGCGGCCGAACCGGGTTGATTGACACGGGCGCATCAGAGCGGAGAGCCAACGACGTCGACGCCAGGCGGCGGGGTGAAGCTGAAGTTCGCGTCCGGCAGGTTGGGGTTATTGACCGTGTCCATGAACCGGATCACGGTGATCTGGCCGAACTGGTCGTACAAGTCCATGCCCTGGACGTTTTCATCGTCCAACCCGATCAGCACCCGGCGAAAATCGGTATCGGTCCGTCTTGGCACCAGCTCCACCCATTTTAGCCCCTCGCGTTCGGGCCGCTCGTGCGCCTCGAAGTGCGCGCCGATCTGCTGCCCCTGCGTGAGGATCGCCGCCGGGGTGTTGCCGATCGCGTCGTCGAGCTTCTTTACCGTGACCTGGCTCAACTGGGTGTCATAGAACCACACCGTTTTGCCGTCGGAAATGATCTGCTGCGGCGCGGGCAAGACGTATTCCCAGTGGAACTTGCCGGGCTGCGCCAATTGCAGGCGCCCAGTCGCGGTCTGCAGGATCTCGCCTTTCTCGGAAACTACCTCCTGGGTGAACAACGCCTCCAAACTCTTGATCGAACCGAGATAGCGGTTCAAACGATCAGTTCCGGAATCGCCCTCGGCCTGCGCGCTCAGACTCAGCGCCATCGCGACGCACGTGACGCCCAACCATTTCATGACTTGCACACTCGCCTCCTGGGGCTCGGACAAAATTTGTCATTTATATTCAGCGCTCCGGCGGCGGTGGCGCAAGCACTTCGCGGATGCCATTCGACTGCACCGCGCTGACCACGCCGGAGGCTTCCATCTGTTCGATCATTCGCGCCGCGCGGTTATAGCCGACCTTGAGGCGACGCTGCACATACGAAATCGAGGCCTTGCCCGACTCCGTCACGATCGCAACGGCTTGATCATACAACGGGTCGGATTCGATATCTCCACCCCCACTGGCGCCGTTGCCATCGTTTTCAATCTCTTCGGAATCGGCGATGACATCCAGCAGATAGTTCGGCTCACCCTGTTCGCGCAGAAACGCAACCACCTGATGAACCTCATGGTCACCCACGAACGCGCCGTGTATCCGCGTCGGCACGGTCGTCCCGACCGGCATGAACAACATATCGCCGTGGCCAAGCAATTGCTCGGCGCCGGATTGATCGAGAATGGTGCGCGAATCGATCTTGGACGAGACCTGGAACGCCACCCGCGACGGTACGTTGGCCTTGATCAGTCCGGTGATGACGTCGACTGACGGCCGCTGCGTCGCTAGCACGAGGTGCAGACCCGCGGCGCGGGCCTTTTGCGCCAGCCGCACGATCAGCTCCTCGACTTTCTTGCCGACCATCATGATCATGTCGGCGAACTCGTCGACGATGATCACGATTTGCGGTAATTCCTCCAGCGCCGGCGCAGCCTCGTCCTCGACCAGACCGCTCGGACGCCACAGCGGGTCGCTCACCGCCTCGCCACGCTCCTTCGCATCCGCGACCTTGCGGTTGAAGCCGGCAAGATTACGTACGCCCAACGCCGACATCAGCTTGTAACGTCGCTCCATCTCGGCCACCGCCCAGCGCAGCGCGTTGGCGGCATCCTTCATGTCGGTGACCACCGGCGTCAAAAGATGCGGAATGCCCTCATACACATTCAGTTCGAGCATTTTCGGGTCGATCAGGATCAAGCGCACCTCGTTCGGGGTCGCCTTGAACAAAATGCTGAGCAACATCGCGTTGACCGCGACCGACTTGCCCGACCCGGTGGTACCCGCCACCAACAAGTGCGGCATGCGGGCCAGATCCGCCACCATCGGATCGCCGCTCACGTTCTTGCCCAAGGCCAGTGTCAACGCCGAATGCGCCGCATCGTAGACCTTGGACGCGACGATCTCGCTGAGCGTCACCACCTCGCGCTGCTCGTTCGGAATTTCGAGACCGATCGTCGGTCGCCCCGGAATCACCTCGACCACCCGCACGCTCACGACCGACAGCGCCCGCGCCAGATCCTTCGCCAGGCCGGAGATCTTGCTGACCTTAACCCCTGGCGCGAGCATCAACTCGAACCGCGTGACGACCGGCCCCGGATGCACCGACTCGACCTCGGCATCGACGCCGAAATCGCGCAACTTAAGCTCGACCTGACGCGAGATCGCCTCCAGCGCAGAGGCCGAATAGCCGCCGGTGCGCGCGCGCGGCGCGTCGAGCAGTTCGAGCGCCGGGAGCGGTCCCTCAGCAGGTGACTTGAACAGCGGCATCTGCTTCTCACGCTCCGGCCGCGCACTCGGCTCGACCTTTTTTGGCGGCGGCTCGATCCGCGGCCGTTTGCGCTCCTTGTTCCGCTTGAGTTCCGGCTCCAGCGCGGCGAGCCGTTGTTCGCGCACCTCCTCGACCGCCTGACGTTGGCGCATCATCTGGAACCAGTTCCAGGCCTTGGCGCTCAGATCGAGCGTCACCGCGCCCGTCTTGTCGGCCACCGCAACCCAGGAAAGTCCGGTAAACACCGTGACACCACTGAAAAAGGCCGCCAGCAACAGCAGCGTCGCGCCGACCATGTTGAAGGTGTTCGCGAGCCCGCCACCGACCATTTCCCCGAACAAGCCCCCCGCGCTCTGCGGCAGGCCTACACCGTTAAAATGGAGAAACGCCAGGCCACACCCGGAAAACAGCGTGATCAGAAACCCCAAAGCCCGCCAGCCCAGCGTGTTCAAATCGAGCTGATGGGTGTCGCGATCACCGCGATAAACCAACCAACCGCTGTAAATGACGAACACCGGCGCAAGAAACGCGAGGTACCCGAAGAGGTAGAACAGGATATCGCCAAACCACGCGCCCGCTACGCCGCCGAGGTTTTGCACCTGCTTTTCGAAGCCGGTCGAAAACCAGCCGGGATCATTAATCGAATAAGTCCCGAGCGCCAGCATCATGAACACGCCGATCGCGATCAATACGATCAGGAGTGCCTCGCGGGCGCCGCGTCCAAGCTGAACGCTCAATGGCCTGGGAACCTCGGATTTCTTGACGGCTTGCTTCAAGGCTTAATGTAGTCACTCAGTTTAGAATTGCAATTTATTGATCAGCATAACCCAAGCGATCAACGAACACGAACCCGCGCCTGCCGTCACGCGCCCCCGAACTCCTCGATCAGCGCCGGGTGACGATACTGCCCCGCCGCCACGTTGAGTGCGCTGAGCAAGGCCTTGTCGCCCTGCCAGCGCCCGTGCAAAAAGCGTTTCAGATGCGGCATGATCGCCGCGGACAAGGCCTGTGAGGCCGTCCGCGGCACCGCGCCCGGCATGTTGGTGACACAGAAATGCACCACACCGGCCTCAATGTAAGTTGGCGCCTCGTAGCTGGTGGCGCGCGAGGTCTCCACACACCCGCCCTGGTCGATCGCAATATCGACGATCGCTCCGCCGGCTTGCATCGAGCCCACCTGAGCTCGCGAGACCAAATGTGGCGCACTGTGGCCAGTGCGCATCACCGCCCCGATCAGCAAGTCAGCACGTGCGACCTCCGCCGCGATTCGCTCCGACGTCGACAGCGCCGTTTCGAGTCCCGGAACCACCTTGGCCAACTGCTTGAGCCGTTTGGCATCGAGGTCCAGCACGCAAACCTGAGCGCCCAGGCCGACCGCCGTCTGACAGGCTGCCGTACCCGCCGATCCGGCGCCCAGCACGAGCACCCGGCCGCGTTCGAGCGCCTCGATCCCGCCCAGTAGCAGCCCCTTGCCACCGTTCGGTTGATATAACAGCGTCGCGCCGATCTGCGCCGCGAGACGACCCGCGATCAGGCTCATCGGCGCCAGGACCGGGGTGCGCCCCTTGAGTTCCAGGGTCTCGTAGGCGAACGCGGTCAGTCCGATTTGCCGCAGGCGCTCGCCCAGCGCCCGATTGGGTGCCAGATGCAGAAAACTGAACAGTAGATGGCGGGCCTCCAGCAATTCCAGGTCGCCGGACACCGGCTCCTTGACCTTGACGATGACGTCACTGGTGGCGTAGAGCGACCTCGCATCCGGCGCGATGCCGAGGCCGTACCGGGTATAGTCAGCATCGGGATAGCCGCTGCCAACACCCGCACCGGTCTCGATCCAGACCTGGTGCCCGAGCCCCGCCAGCTCGGCGCAGGCCAGCGGCGTCAGCGCAACGCGGTTTTCGAATGGTTTGATCTCGCGGGGGATGCCGATGCGCATGGTGGTGAGTTTCCGGTGTTCTTGAGCGGTGTTCGGGCTTTGCTTAGTATTGCGCGAGCTTTCAATCGGCGGGCGGTTTCCCGCGTCAAACAGGAGTGGATTATACATGAGCGACTCGAAACACTGCCGGCTTCTGATCCTCGGCTCAGGGCCGGCGGGCTACACCGCCGCGGTCTACGCCGCGCGCGCCAATCTCAATCCGGTTCTCGTCACTGGACTTGAGCAAGGCGGTCAGCTCATGACCACGACCGACGTCGATAACTGGCCCGGCGACAATGCTGGCGTGCAGGGGCCTGACCTGATGGAGCGGATGCGCCTTCACGCCGAACGCTTCGCCACCGAAATCATCTTCGACCATATCAATCAGGTCCAGCTGGGCGAACGCCCGTTCAAGCTCACCGGCGATGCCGGCATCTACACCTGCGACGCGCTGATCATTGCTACCGGGGCCTCGGCGATGTATCTCGGGATCGAGTCGGAGGAGAAGTTTCGCGGCCGCGGGGTCTCCGCCTGCGCGACCTGCGACGGCTTTTTCTATCGCGGCCAGAAGGTCGCTGTGATCGGCGGCGGCAATACCGCGATCGAAGAGGCTCTGTATCTCTCGAACATCGCCGCCGAAGTGCACCTCGTGCATCGCCGCGACACCCTGCGCGGCGAGAAGATCCTGCGCAACCACTTGTTCGAACGCGAGCGCGATGGCAACGTCACGATCCACTGGAACCACGTCCTCGACGAAGTCCTTGGCGACAACAGCGGCGTCACCGGGATGCGGATCAAACACGTGGACACCGCGGCGACCACCGATATCGATCTCAGTGGCGTGTTCGTGGCGATCGGTCATCGCCCCAATACCGACCTGTTCGTCGGACAACTCGAAATGGAGAAGGGTTATCTCATCGTTAAAGGCGGTGCCAGCGGCGATGCAACCGCCACCAGTCTGGCCGGCGTATTCGCCGCCGGCGACGTGATGGACCACGTGTATCGCCAGGCGATCACCTCGGCCGGTACCGGCTGTATGGCTGCCCTCGATGCCGAAAAATACCTCGACGCGCTCGGCGGCGCGAAGTAGCGCCGCGGGCAGGCGCGGTTGAAGATCCGCTACCACACCGCCTTCAGCGACTTCCCGGCGGCGGCGTGGGATGCGCTCGCCGGCGCCGACAATCCGTTTCTACGTCACGGCGTGTTGCAGGCCTTCGAGGCCTGCGATTGCGTCGGGCCGCGCCTCGGTTGGATGCCCCTGCACATCGGCGTTTACGACGCAGCGGAACGGTTGCTTGGCGCCATGCCACTCTACGTCAAACAAAATTACTATGGCGAATTTGTCTTCGACTGGTCCTGGGACGAGGCCTACCAGCGCGCCGGGCTGAACTACTACCCCAAGCTCGTGGTCGCGGTGCCCTACACGCCAGCGACCGGCGAACGCCTGCTGTGTCGCCCCGATTGCGACCGGACCGCGGTCCAGCGCGCCTTGATCGCGGCCGCACTCCAGCTCACCGAGGACGGCCGCCATAGCAGCGTGCACTGGTTGTTTCCCAACACCGCAAATCTCGAAACGCTGCGCGATGCCGGTTTGATCTTGCGGATGGGGGTCAACTTCCACTGGCACAATCAGAATTACGCGGATTTCGACGCCTTCCTCGCCACCTTTACCGCGGAAAAGCGCAAAAAGGTCAACCGCGAGCGGCGGCGGGTACGGGAACAAGGCATCGCGATGCGACGGGACGCGGGCGCCGCCATCCGCGACGCCGACCTAGCGGCATTCCATCGCTTTTACGTCGCCACCTTTGACAAACACCACGGCCTCGCGACCTTGACCCTGGAGTTCTTTCTCGCTGCCCGCGCCACGCTCGGTGACGATCTGATCCTGGTCAGCGCCTGGCACGCCGGACGTATGGTCGCCGGTGCGCTGTTCTTCAAGGATCGAGAAACCCTGTTCGGACGCTACTGGGGTTGCGACCGCGACTTTCATAGCCTGCATTTTGAGACCTGCTATTACCAGGGCCACGAGATTGCGATCGAACACCGTCTGGCGCGCTTCGAACCCGGCGTGCAGGGCGAGCACAAAGTACCGCGCGGGTTTCTCCCGACCCACACCTGGTCCGCCCACTGGATCGCCGACCGGCGGTTCCGAGCCGCGGTGGCGGATTATTGCCGGCGCGAGCAACGCGCCATGGAGGACTACCGCCTCAGCGTCGATGCCCATTCGCCCTACAAACTCGCGGCCACGCCGCCGACCCAACGTATAGATCCCGCATGACCGCCCTCGCCTGGCTCGATCCGCACGACCCGAACGACCCATTCCCACCGGTCGAAAAAGCCTTGAAGGACCCGGATGGCCTCCTCGCGGTGGGCGGCGATCTGCAGCCGCAGCGACTGCTGAACGCTTATCGCCACGGCATTTTTCCATGGTTCGAAGACGGTCAACCGATCCTTTGGTGGTCCCCCGATCCGCGCGCGGTCATCCACTGCGACCAGCTGCGGATCTCGCGCAGCTTGCGCAAGACGATCAAACGCGGCACCTACCGAGTGACCCTCGACACCGCGTTCGAGCGGGTGATGCAAGGGTGCGCCGCGCCACGCAAGGGCGCCCGCGGCACCTGGATCACCTCCCAGATGGTCAGCGCCTACGCCACGCTGAATCGACTCGGACACGCCCACTCGGTCGAAGTCTGGAACAGCGCCGGAGCGCTGGTCGGCGGACTCTACGGCGTGTTGCTGGAACGGGTATTCTCAGGCGAATCGATGTTTAGCCTGGAACCCGATACCTCGAAGATTGCGCTCGTACATCTCGCGGGCTGGCTCTTGCAGCGCCACATCACCCTGATCGATTGCCAATTGCCCAACCCGCACCTCACCTCGCTCGGCGCGACAACGCTGGCGCGGGAGGCGTTCGTCAGCCGATTTCTGGAGCCCTGAGCCGCCGTGACCACGCCATCGAACGCCGCACTCATCGCAAGCCTGAACACGCTCCGCGGGCAGCACTTGCGCATCGAACACCGCAGGGTGGTGATTGTGGAGGTCCTCGCCGAGGAAGGATTGCTGGTGTTGCAGGAAACCGAAGGTCGCCCCGAGGTTCAGACCGATCAATTCGGCCTCGCCACCCGCCGCACCCCGCGACTCTGGAGCGTGCCGTTACGCAGCGAGGTCGACCCGGACGCAGTGCACCCGACCGTGCAACTCTGTCTGGACGCCGGAGTCGAAGCAACGGGCAACGATCCTATGCGCAGCTGATCGCCCAACGCCCAGCGCCAAGCCACATCCTTCAGAGAAAGAACGGCGCCACCGACAAGTAAAGAATCAGAATGATCGCGAGCAAATACACCGCGAAGCGGACCGGATGTGCCAACAGCTCGCCAACCACGGTCGGGTTAGCGCCGGCGCGCTCGCCGGCCTCGAATGCCGCCCGGGCACGCTGGTAACGTTCAGCTTGATAGTCCGCCAACAGCGCCTTTGCGCGTTCCGTTTGCACCTCATCGCGCAACCAGATCGCGGCTGATGAGATACCCCAGCGGCCGGCCGCGGTCTCGTAGAACTCGATCCTGTTGGCCTCAAGCAAGGCCCGGACCTCGTCGGCCTCGTCATCGGGAACCTGCTTGAGCGAAAACAATAAGACGGCCATGGCCCGAGATCGACGAAGTTGGCAGTGGTAGATGCGAGCTTACCACCCGGTCAGGCCACGCACGACCACGATCGACAGTGGCAACAGCAGAATGAGTCCGATTCGATACCAGCGCTCGTAACGCCGCATGTCGAGTTGCATGATCACCTCGATGCCGTACACCAGTACCACCATATAGATCGCGAGCTTGGCGAGCAGCAAGGAACTGTGGTCGCCGCGCGCCAACTGAGGCAAAACGACCACTACCGCGACGATCAGGATATCGAGCGGACGCAAGGACAGATCACGCCCCTTGGCGTAATGCATCGCGACGATGACCAGCGCCGTCAGGCCGAGCAGTGCGATATCGGTCACCCGCCCCAGTATCGGGACCGGCGCGATGGCCAGCTGTAACAGGTAAAGGTCGAGCGTGACCATCGCGACCAGCGAGATCCGCAGCACCCAACCGCGCACCTCGCGACTGGTCATGACCAGATCCCATAAAAAGAAGTTGACCAGGACGATGCCCGCAACCACCGCGTAAGCGCTCTCGATCTCGGTCACCAACGCCGGCACGGCAATCAGAAACAACGGAATCAGGACCACCAATGCGACCGTGCTCCAGCGTCCGAGCAGGTGCGCTTGGGCAAAGTAGCGATTAATACCGTCGACCCAGTTCATCGGAAACAACCCGGGAGGCAAGCGATACAAAACCCACGGCACGGCGTGGACCATAAACAGAAATGCCACGAAGAGCGCCACCACGCGGTAATCCAGCGAAAACCGCGACAAATACGCCGACGCGACGATGATCACCTGCATCGCGTAGATAAAGAACACCGCGACGTAGTGATTCAGGCCCACGTTCATCAAGCGATGATGGAGATGGTTGCGGTCCGGCGCAAACAACGGTCGCCCCTTGAGCACCCGGCGCGCCATCACCAGCAACAGATCGATCAACGGCAACCCCACCAACAGCAACGGCAATGCCGGGGCATAGATCTCCGAGGCATGGTGGGTGAGATGAAGCGCCATGAAGCCGAGACTGAACCCAATGAACTGGCTACCGGTATCGCCCATGAACAGGCGTGCCGGATGGCTATTGAACATCAGGAAGCCGAAAATGCTCCCGGCGAGCGCCAGACCGAGAAATGCGATCGGACTCGAACCCGACTGAAACGCCATCAGCACCATCACCAGCAGCGACAACAATGCGACGCCACCCGCGAGGCCATCCAGGCCATCGCTCAGATTGACCGCGTTGGTGACCGTGAGAATGAAAAACAATGCCAAGGCGTAGCCCAGCGGCGCCGGCACGCCAACGTCCGTCAGGACGAACGGGAAGGTCTCCACGCGGACGTCACCGATTCCAATCGCCAGCACGATCGCGCTGATCTGGGCGGCGAACTTGATGCGGTAATTGAGGTCGAAGCGATCATCCAGCACGCCAACCACGACAATGATGATGACGCCTATCCAGTAGCCCGTCAGCAACGGCGTGAAAGGGTGCAACAAAAGAAACGCAGCCAGCGCGGCTATGAACATCGCCAGCCCGCCGACGCGCGGCACCGGCTTTTTGTGGACCTTGCGCTGATTGGGCTGATCGACGAAGTTGTAGCGGTACGCGAACCAGATCACCGGTGGCACCAGGGCCATCGACAGCAACAACGACACGATGAATGCGGAAAAGGAAACCATCCTTGCAACCGGCAGCGTTCAGGTATCTTTTACAAACACTGGCGCAACGACTCGATCAGCCGTCTAAAACCCTGCCTCATGCATTCCCCTCGTGATGCTTGTTGGTTGTCTGTGGCCACTATATCGCACCTGTCGCGCTAGCCAGAACCCTCCCTTGTAGATCGCGCGCTCTTAGCTTTCGGCATAAGCGCCGACGCCAGGGGATTGTCAGTCCATGATTGACAGCTGGAATTGTATCGCAATCGCAAGATCATGCCCTGTGACGGCAGCCACAATCCCCAACTAAATATTGCGACCAAAGGGCAAACACGGCGCCTACTCGGCTCGGCCGGTCGGTCGCGCCTACCGCAGCCCGACCGTGCCCCGCAAAAAGCTGCAACCCGAGCGCGATAAGCGCCGGACAGCATCAATCATGCCGACGCGCGACTCAATGCCCTGCTTCGATCGCGCGAATCAGGCGCTCGACCCCCTCAGCAAACTGATCGGGATAGAGATTGACCGCCTGGTGCCGGGCGAGCGCGCGAATATCCGCCGGCAACTGCGTGGCGGCCGGCATGGTCGCATCATTCACCAGCACCGGGATCACCTGCCGTCGGCTCGCGAGCCCCGCCTTGATCTCCAGCCGCACCCAGTCTTCGGGGTGATCGAGGCGACGTTGACCGGCGCCATCGGACGCATCGAGCCAACGCTTGCCGATCACCACCAACATCACGCGCGCATCCTTGAGTGATGCGTCAAGGGTGGTGACGAAGTCACTGCCGGGCGCGATATCGTGCAAGTCCATGAACACATTGCGATCGCCGAACCGCGCCGCGAGGCGGTCGTGCAGGGTTTGCACCCACCCGCCCGAGTCGTCGCGACGGTAGCTCACGAAAATCCGCGTGCCGGTCGCACGACGACGTGTTTGACGCCAGCGCGCCAAAGCCAATCCGGCCAACACCGCCGCGATCGCGGCCACTACCGGAACGAGATTCGACCGCGGCTCGACCTCAACGCGGATCTCCTTGATCTTGACCGGGTAGTCCTTGGGGATCACCTCACCGTTCGAGAACTCAAACCGCGCCGCAACGGTCAACGTAAGTCTCTGCACGCCAGGCTCGCGCGGCGTGACCTCGAACACCCACTGGGTAAAGCCACCGGCGTCGACCACTTGACGCTCGCTGCTCTGCGCAATGATATCAAACGGATGCTCCTCGGCCGGGGGGCCGCAGCAAAGTCTGACCGACATGCTGGAGGTGACTCGAATCGATTCGACCTGAACCTCACCGGCTCCGACCATCCCTGTAGTCTCAACCGCGCCGGGCTGAATCCGCACTTCGATGCGCTCGGTGCGGTTTAAACGCATCGTCTGGGGCGGATTGAACGCAATCTCGCCCGGCGTGGTTTGACCCGCGATGCGTTCGTACAGCGCCGTGGTATCGGGCTCGGATCGCATCGCCGCCGGGCCACGCTCGGGGGCCGGTTTCGGCTCGGGGCGGACGATCGCTGGCGCGGGCGCCGGTGCAACCGGAGCCGGCCTGGGTTCAACCGGGCGCACGATCCCCGGCGGCGACGGCGCCGCACCGACCGGCTCTGGCGCCTCGGCAGCGGCGTGCACCTCGTCATCGTCCGGTGCGTCCGCAAGTTGCTTCCGCAGCCGCGCCACCTCGCGCGCCTCGGTTCCGAGCAGACACGCCGCTTGCAACCACTCGCGCCAGGCGCGACCGAATCGCGCCTGCTCGAAGGCGCGGGCGGCACGTTCCAACCCCGGTTGCCCGAGCGGCGCCGGACACTGGTGCACCCGTTGCACCCGCGCGAGACCGAGCCGGGCGATCGCGTCCGCGCGCTCACGCGCCGTCAACCGCTCGTCGCGCGCAACGGTCAAGCAGTGAAGCTGCCGCAGATAGTGCTCGGCGGTGTCCGGGTTACGCGCGGCGAGCTGACGCTCGGCCGCCACCATGAGGGCGAATTCCGGCGCTTCGCGGCAGGTCGCACCGGAAAAACTCATTCCGGGAAACGCGGCATCGCGGTCTTTTCGCAACGCCTCGCGCGCCGACGCAAGTTCGCCTTGACGCACCTTTTCGATCCAGGTTTGCACCTTGGCTTGGTCGAACGCCGGAGCGGCTGCCAACGGCGATAGCACGCCGAGCCACGCGACCAGCGTCCAACCCCAGCGCCGCCACCCACCCGAACCACTGCCAAAGCGGAGGATGCACCCCTCCTCCGCACGCGGGCCACTGCGGCGACCGGTTGAACTATCGCGCCGCGTCGCGATCCAAACTGCATTAAAGAATGTTGACCCGTGCATGCGTGCGTTGCGGCAATTCCAGCGACCCGTTCCCACTAGATTAGACCGAATCGATCGATGTTACGTCATCCAAATCCCGTTATTTCCCTCGCGGTGCTGTGCACGTGGCTGGCCGCTTGCGGCAGCGATGTCCGCGTAAACGAGACTGCGAACACACAAACCTCGACCGCAACGGCCGAGTCCACCGCCGATGCGAGCGGCTATTTCGGAATTGTCGCGCCCGCGGCGGGCAGCCTGGTCGTGCGCATCGGCTTCGCCGTTGATGCCGGCGGCCCGATCGACCTCAACGGTCGCGCGTGCCTGCCAGCGACTGGCGTGCTCTCGAATACGCTAACGGCGGCGGACTTCTACCACCTCGCCGGCAACGCCCAGACCGGTTTCGGCCAGGTGTTCGATGTTGCCGCCTCGATTCGGGTCGCGGACGGGTTTCTCGTTGGCACTTTCGCTGGCGCCGACGCCGCGACCTCGGGCTATCTCGACGGATATGTCGATGCCGACCCCCTGCTACGGCGTTGGCGCTCCCAGACCGGCTGCCAAGGCACCTGGACGGTCAACCGCGCCCGCTCCGCAGCGACATCCGCCGTGAGCGACGTGTTCCAGGCCAGCGCCTGGGTGCTCGAAGCCTACCCGACCGGAGCGCATGCCGACGACGGTGGAGCCTGCGGCCGCTGGCACGGAGAAATGACGATCGTTGAGGGTGCGCTCTCCGGACAACTCGCAGATCCCTGGGGACAAACCATCAGCACCGCAGGACACCTCACGCCGGTCGGCGACGCCGCCGCGCTCCTCATTGAGGCAGGCAGAAACGGAAACCTCACCGGCCGTTTCGACGCCCGCACCGCCGCCGGATCCATGGCCACCGCCAACGGATGCGACTACGCCTGGCGCGGCACCCGAATCCTCGCTGCCGAATAGTCCACCGAGTGGCGAGGCGCCCGCCTCGCCACCGCCCGCACCCGCCGCCCTTGCTCAATCCGGTTACACGGTCTAAATACCTCTGTGTATGTCGACAACACCACGCCCTCACCCCCTAACCAGGACTAATGATTCATGGCTGCCACCGAGCGCGAAACCCCGGCCACTGTGACCGAACCCGCCGCGATGCCCTTCGTCGCACCCTGTCACCGCCTTGATCCACAAGCGCCGTTTCGCTGGCTCGGCAAGGGTTGGGCGGATTTGAAACGTGCGCCACGGCAAAGCCTGACCTATGGCGTGGTGATCGTCATTCTGAGCTACCTGATCACCGTGCTCGCCTGGCAGCTCGGCACCCTGGCACTGCTCCTCGGCGTGGTGTCCGGGTTTGTGTTTCTCGGCCCGGTGCTTGCGATTGGCCTGTATTCCATCAGTTGCCAACTCCAGCTCGGACGCGCCCCACAACTGGGTTACTGCCTGCGCGAGGGCCGTCGCCATCTCGGCAACGTATTGATTTTTGCGATGATTCTGACCGTCGTATTTTTGATTTGGGCGCGCGCCGCATCGATGGTGCATATTTTCTTCCCCACCGAAGGCGAGACCGGTTGGCGGCCGCTGCTGGCGTTCCTCGGGATCGGGTCCCTGATCGGCTCGATCTTCGCCGCGGTGATCTTCATCGCTAGCGCGTTTTCGCTCCCGATGATCATGGACCGCAAGGTGGACGTAGTTACCGCAATCATCACCAGCGCCAACGCGGTTCTGCGCAACAAAGTTCCAATGCTGTTATGGGCTGCGATCATCGCCGCGAGCGTCGCCGCCGGCGTACTCACCGCCTACCTGGCATTCATCGTCCTAATCCCGTTGATTGGCCACGCCACTTGGCATGCCTACAAGGAAACGATCGTCGCCGACGACTGGCCACGCCACGCGGAACGGGCAAGTTAAAAAGGCAGCGAGATCCGCAACAATAGCTGGTGGGCGCCGGGCGCGAATCAGGCGCCCGGTAGCCGATCGCGAAACATGAAATAGACCGCGCCGAGTATGCACAATGCGGCCCAAAGGTAATCGAGCTTGAGCGGCTCTTTCATGTACAGCCACGCGAACGGCACAAACACCGTCAGCGTAATGACCTCCTGCAGAATCTTGAGCTGCCCGAGCGAAAGCACCTGATAGCCAATGCGGTTGGCCGGTACCTGCAACAGGTACTCGAACAACGCGATCCCCCAGCTCGCGAACGCGGCGACGATCCAGATCCGGTCGTTGAGGTTGCGCAGGTGGGCATACCACGCGAAGGTCATGAACACGTTGCTCAGCGTGAGCAACAGGATCGTCGCAACGATCGGATTCATCGCGATTCAACGCGGCATTTCGATCACCGACCTTCCCCCCAGGTAGGGTTGCAAAACGTTCGGCACGGCGATGCTGCCATCGGCCTGTTGGT
Source organism: uncultured Thiotrichales bacterium (assembly GCA_964620675.1). GTDB lineage: Bacteria > Pseudomonadota > Gammaproteobacteria > UWMA-0217 > UWMA-0217 > CAYSFW01. The sequence goes on from CAZUJU010000005.1 coordinate 16,969, forward strand.
AGTTCTCAAGCACCGCGACGAGTGTGCGCCCGACCGCGAGCCCGGATCCGTTCAAGGTGTGCAAGAGTTCCGGTTTGCCAGTCTGCGGATTACGCCAGCGCGCCAACATCCGCCGCGCCTGGAAATCAAGAAAGTTGGAACACGACGAAATCTCGCGATAGTTGCCCTGCCCCGGTAGCCAGACTTCAAGGTCGTAGGTCTTGGCCGAGGAGAATCCGGTATCGCCGGCACACAGCACCATCCGCCGAAACGGCAGCTCGAGCCGCTTCAAGATGGTCTCGGCATGCCCGGTCAGTTCCTCGTGCGCGCGCCAGGAATCCTGCGGCGCGACCATCTGCACCAGCTCGACCTTCTCGAACTGATGCTGGCGAATCAGGCCACGCGTGTCCTTGCCGTAGGCGCCGGCCTCGGAGCGAAAGCACGGGGTATGACACACCAGTTTCAGCGGCAACTGCTCCGCCTCGATGATGGTGTCGCGCACCAGATTGGTGACCGGAACCTCGGCGGTCGGGATCAGGTAGAGCACGCTGTCTCCCGCCGTGGTACGAAACAGATCCTGCTCGAATTTTGGCAACTGCCCGGTGCCGCGCAAACTCTCGGCATTGACCAAGTAAGGTGCGTAAACCTCTTGGTAGCCGTGCTCGGTGGTATGGGTATCCAGCATGAACTGGGTCAAGGCGCGTTGCAGCCGCGCCAACGCGCCGCGTAGCACCGCGAAGCGCGCGCCCGAGATCTTGGAAGCCGCCGCGAAATCCATCCCGGCGAGTGCCTCACCCAGATCGACGTGATCGCGCGGGACAAAGGTAAACGCGCGCGGCTCGCCCCAGTAGCCGGCCGCCTGATTGGCCTCTTCGCTGGCGCCATCGGGAACCGACTCGTGCAACAGGTTGGGAATCCGCAGCGCCAGGTCCAGCAGCTCGTTCTGCAACCCGTCGAGCTCCGCCTCGGCGGCCTTGAGCTCGTCACCGAGTTGACCGACCTCAGCCATCAGCGGCTCGATCGGCTGGCCCGCCGCCTTGGCCTGACCGATCGCCCGGGAACGGGTGTTGCGCGTGTTCTGCAACGCCTGAGTGCGCGTTTGTAGCGCCTTGCGCCGCGTCTCCAGGGCTTCGAACGCGCCGACATCCAGGGTAAAGTTACGCCGCGCGAGCGCGTCGGCGGTCGGTTGCAGATCGGTTCGTAGCAGTTTGGGATCGAGCATGACTGATGTCCGGAAATCCGTGCGAAATGGCGCGAAATCTTAGCATAGGATCCGACGCCGACCAGCGTGCGGTTGCGCGGCCTGACGGGCGTGTCCGAGCGCCGGAATGCGCCGGCGCTGGCGTGGTTCGGAGGCCACCTGAATCCGAGCCCATCACGGCTTACGAACCCGCGCCAAGGCGTTACGACAGAGCGGGCATGGCGTACCCAACCCGCGAATCGGTTACCATCGCGTCGCGCGCAAGCGTTCGCGACCGCGACCGTGCCCCCTGCAACCTGCGATCTCCGGCATAACCGACCGGAATCAAACCACGAGTAACCCGCGATAGTCGCCATGAGCCCCTCTGAATCGCCCACGGTCGCGGACGCGGAATCCTGCTTTCATTGCGGCCTACCAGTCCCCACCGGGGCGCATTACCCGGTGAGTTTCGAAGGCGAGCCGCGGCCGTCCTGCTGCCCGGGTTGTCAGGCCGTGGCCCGCACCATCATCGACAATGGGCTCGGCAACTACTACCACCATCGCACCCAACCGGCCGGCGCGCCCGGCGAGTCGCTGATCCCGAATGAACTGCGCAGCCTCGAACTGTTCGACCAGCCAGAGCTGCAACGCCAGTTCGTCAACCCCGCGGCGGACACCGCGAGCGGCAAGGACTTACGCGAGGCGGCACTGATCCTCGAAGGCATCACCTGCGCCGCCTGCGTGTGGTTGAACGAACGCCATGTGCAGGCCTTGCCGGGCGTCGTCGAATTCAGTGTGAATTATTCGACCCATCGCGCCCGCGTGGTGTGGGATCCGGCGCAGCTCGCTTTGTCGCAAATCCTGCTCGCGATCCGCTCGATCGGCTACCACGCCCATCCTTACGATCCCGGCACGCGCGATCAGGCGATGCGCCGCGAACACCGCCAGGCGTTGCGCCGGCTCGCGGTCGCGGGGATCGGCATGATGCAGGTCATGATGCTCGGGCTGGCGTTGTGGCTCGGTGCCGACGACGTTACGCAATCCGATCTGATGCAGTTTATCCGCTGGGTCGCCGCGGGGCTGACCACGCCGGTGGTGTTCTACGCCGCGCTGCCGTTCTTCCGCAGTGCCTGGCGCGACCTCAAGCATCGCCAACTGGGGATGGATGTGCCGGTGAGTCTGGCCATTGCCAGCACCTATGTCGCCAGTCTCTACGCGGTGGCGCTCGGTCACGGCGAGCACGTGTATTTCGAATCGGTCGCGATGTTCGTGTTTTTTCTCCTGACCAGTCGCTACCTCGAATCGATGGCGCGCCAGCGCGCCAGCCACGCGATCGACCGCCTCGATCGGTTGATCCCCGCCCTGGCGACTCGGATTGCCGCCGACGGTAACGAGCAGCAGGTGCCGGTGGTCGAACTGGTGCCGGGCGACCGGGTGCGGGTCAAGCCCGGCGAGACGATCCCCACCGACGGTACGGTCGATGCCGGCGAGTCGACGGTCAATCAGGCCCTGTTGACCGGCGAGCCGGAACCCTGCCTGCGGCGGCGCGGCGATGCCGTGGTCGGCGGTACGGTCAATGTCGACAGCCCGTTGCACGTAACGGTGACCAAGGTCGGCACCGAGACCACGCTCGCGGCGATTCAGCGCCTGCTCGATCGGGCTCAGACCGAGAAGCCGCGTCTGGCCAAAATGGCCGAGCAAGGCACTGGGCTGTTCGTCGCCGCGGTGTTGATCCTCACTGCGCTGGTCGGGCTGGTCTGGTACTTCATGGTCGCGCCCGACCGTGCGCTCTGGATCATGGTCGCGATGCTGGTGGCGACTTGCCCGTGCGCGCTGGCGCTCGCCACCCCGGTCGCGATCACCGCCACCACCGGAGTGTTGTCGCGCATGGGTCTGCTGGTGACTCGCGGCCAAGCGATCGAGAATATCGCCAAAGCCTCCGTCATCTGCGTTGACAAAACCGGCACCCTGACCCTCGGGCAACCGATGCTGATCGCGACCCAGGTGTTCGCGCCCGACATGAGCGAGGTCGAACTTCTGCGCCAGATCGCGGCCCTGGAACGCCACTCCGAACACCCGATGGCCAAGGCGCTGGTGCGTGCTGCGAGCGGAGAACCCCTCGTCGCAACCGAGGTGCGCAATCTGCCGGGGCGCGGGTTACAAGGGGTGGTCGACGGGCAGGCGTTGCGGATCGGCAGCGCCGAATTCGTCGCGCTCGACGCACTGCCGGAAGCGCTACACCAGCCCCCCGGCCAAATCCACGCCACGCCGGTTTATATCGCGGCGGGCGAGCGCTTGCTCGGGGTTTGCTGGCTGGCCGACCAGCCGCGACCGCAGGTGCGCGAGACCGTCGCGGAACTGCGCTCGCTCGGTTGTGAGGTCGTCCTGCTCTCCGGCGATCAGCCCACCGCCACCGAGCGATTCGCCCTGGCGATGGGCATTGCCACCGCCCACGGTGGCTTGTCGCCCGAGGACAAATTGCGCTACGTTCGCGAACGCCAAGCCGCCGGCGCGGTGGTCCTGATGGTGGGCGAAGGGATCAACGACGCCCCGGTGCTGGCGGGCGCGGACGTCTCCCTCGCCATGGGCAGCGGCACCCGCATCGCGCAGACCCAGGCCGATCTGATCCTAATGACCGACCGTCTCGCGACGCTCCCGCAAGCGATCCGGCTCGCCCGCCAGACGTTGCGCATCGTGCGCCAAAATATCGTCTGGGCGATCGGCTATAACGCCTTGGCGCTCCCGATCGCCGCGGTCGGACTGCTGAACCCATGGCTCGCCGCCCTCGGCATGTCGCTCAGTTCGCTGCTGGTGGTGAGCAACTCGTTACGCCTGAGTGCATACCGGGCGCCACCGGCGTTGGAGCACGCCAGCACGGCTACGCCAGAACTCGCTCCCGCGCCGTCGCGGACACCGTGAACCGCCGGTTACCCAGTTCTCACCTCGCCGCCCCGTCGCGGGAGCGGCACGCATTGCCCGTACGAAAAATCGGCCTCTGGTCGGGTCCTGGCACAGTGACTAAACTGGCGTCTGAACCCGTCAACCCGTGAACCGCCGCGCTTTATGTCCATTCTGCCCGATCATGCGCCGCAAGCGCTCGACCCTGCTCGCCGCGCGCAACTCATTGCCGGACTGGCCGCGTTGGTTCCTGCCGGCCAACTGCTGAGCGTGACCGAGGACCTGCGCCCCTACGAATGTGATGGACTGTCCGCCTATCGTCAGATTCCGCTCGCGGTCGCGTTGCCGGATACGGTCGTGCAAGTTCAGGCACTGTTGCGCTATTGCCATCGCGAGGGCGTACCAGTGGTTGCGCGCGGCGCAGGGACCGGGTTGTCAGGGGGTGCCTTTCCGTTGGCCGATGGCCTGTTGCTGAGCCTCGCCCGCTTCAACCGGATCCTCTCGCTGAACCCCGACCAGCGGCTGGCGCGGGTTCAGCCCGGGGTGCGCAACCTGGCGATCTCCGAGGCGGCCGAACCGCACGGCCTGTATTACGCACCGGACCCGTCGTCCCAGATCGCGTGCTCCATTGGCGGCAACGTCGCCGAGAACTCCGGCGGCGTGCACTGCCTGAAGTACGGGTTGACGGTGCACAACGTACGCGAGGTCAAGATCGTCACCATCGACGGCGAACTGCTGACGCTCGGCGGCGCCGGTTACGACGCGCCCGGCTACGACCTGCTCGCGCTGATCCACGGCTCCGAGGGTCTGCTCGGCGTCATCGTCGAAATCACGGTCGCCCTGCTGCCACGGCCGGAGCGGGTTCAAGTCTTGCTCGCCTCGTTCGATTCGATCGAGCAAGCCGGCGACGCGGTCGCGCGGATCATCGGCGCGGGATTCCTGCCGGCCGGATTGGAGATGATGGATGGACCCGCGATCGCCGCTGCCGAGGCCTTTGTGCATGCGGGTTATCCCACCGACGCCGCCGCGCTATTGCTGTGCGAGATCGACGGCACCAACGCCGAGGTTTCGGAACAGGTCGCCGCCGTGCGCCAGCTGCTGCTCGACCAAGGCGCGCGCGAAGTCCGCACCGCGGTCGATGCCGGCGAACGGGCCCGGCTGTGGGCCGGACGCAAGGCCGCATTTCCGGCGGTCGGGCGGCTCTCGCCCGACTACTACTGCATGGACGGCACCATCCCGCGCAAGCACCTCGCCGCGGTGCTGCGCCGCATCGGCGAACTTTCGCAACGCTACGAGCTGCGCGTGGCGAACGTCTTCCACGCCGGCGACGGCAATCTCCACCCGTTGATTCTGTTCGACGCCAACGCCCCCGGCGAACTCGAACGCGCCGAACGGTTTGGTGCCGATATTCTTGAGCTCTGCGTCGAAGTCGGCGGCACCATCACCGGCGAACACGGCGTCGGCATCGAAAAGCTCGACCAGATGTGCGTGCAGTTCGCACCCGACGAACTCGAGCAGCTACACGCGCTGCGCGCCGCCTTCGATCCGGACGGACTGCTCAACCCCGGCAAGGCGGTGCCAAGCCTGCACCGTTGCGCGGAGTTCGGCGCGATGCGCGTGCATCACGGCCAGCTCCCGCATCCGGAACTACCGCGCTTCTAACATGACCGACCAAGATCTCAGCGAGTCGTTGCAGCAGCAGGTACGCGCCGCGGCGGACAAACACCACCCGCTGCGGATCGGCGGCGGCGACAGCAAGGCGTTTTACGGCCGCGCCGTCGACCCCGCCCACACCGTGCTCGATCTCGCCCCGCATCGTGGCGTAGTTGCCTACGAGCCGACCGAACTCGTGATCACCGCGCGCGCCGGTACCCCGCTCGCCGAAATCGAGGCCCTGCTCGACCGCGAGCGCCAGCAGCTCGCGTTCGAGCCACCGGACTTCAGCGGCACCGCGACGGTCGGCGGCATGGTCGCCGCGGGCCTGTCGGGACCGCGGCGACCATTCGGCGGCGCGGTGCGCGATGCGGTGCTCGGCGTTACCCTGCTGAACGGCCAGGGTCAGATCCTCAAATTCGGCGGCCAAGTCATGAAAAACGTTGCCGGCTATGACGTCGCACGCCTCCAATGCGGCGCGCTGGGCACCCTGGGAGTGCTGTTGTATGTCTCACTAAAACTTCAACCCAAGCCGCCCGCCGAACTGACGCTGACCTTCGACCTCACTCGCACCCAGGCACGGGAACGCTTCACCGAATGGAGTCGTCGGCCGTGGAGCATCACCGCGACCGCGCACGATGGCGAACGCGCTTACGTCCGGCTCGCCGGGGTTGACAATGCGGTCGGCGCCGCGCGGGCGGCGCTGGGCGGTGAAGCGCTGCCCGACGCGGCGGAATTCTGGCGCCAGCTGAAAAACCACCAGCTCCCATTTTTTGCCGACAGCACGCCGCTGTGGCGGGTATCGCTACCCCCCGGGGCGCCGTCGCTCGAACACGAAGGCCCCGAGTTTCACGAGTGGAACGGCACCCTGCGCTGGTTGTATACCGACGCCGCACCGACCGCGCTGCACGCAATCGCTCAGCGTCTCGGCGGCCACGCCACGCAGTTTCGGGCCCAACCGTCGCCGAGTGGTCCCTTTCAGCCGCTGACGCCCGGATCCCTAGCGCTCCACCAACGCCTGAAACGCGCGTTTGACCCCCACTGCATTCTGAACCCCGGCCGACTCTATCCCGAACTGTAACGATGCAAACCCAACTGACCGAGGCCGCGCGGCGCAGCGCCGGCGGGCAACGTGCCGAGCAAATCCTGCGCGCCTGCGTGCACTGCGGCTTCTGCAATGCCACCTGCCCGACCTACCAACTCCTCGGCGACGAACTGGACGGCCCGCGCGGGCGTATCTACCTGATCAAGCAGGTGCTCGAAGGCACGCCCCCAACCGCGCGCACGCTCCAACACCTGGACCGCTGCCTGACTTGCCGCAATTGCGAAACCACTTGCCCGTCCGGGGTGCGCTACGGGCAATTGGTCGAGATCGGACGCGCGACGGTAGAACAACAGGTACCTCGGCCGTGGCTCGATCGCCTGCAACGGCGCGCCTTTCGGCTGGTGCTGCCCTACCGCGCGCGCTTTGCGCCGCTGCTGCGGGTGGGGCAACTGGCGCGACCGCTGTTGCCCGCGCCGTTGCGCGAGGCGGTCCCAGAACGGCGTACGGCCCTGGGCACTTGGCCCACCGCGGCCCATCCGCGCAAGGTGGTCTTGCTGGAGGGCTGCGTCCAACCGGCGTTGCGCCCGAACATCAACCAGGCCACCGCGCAAGTGCTCGATCGCCTCGGAATCGAGGCCGTGCGGATCCCTGCGGCCGGCTGTTGCGGCGCGGTCAGTCTGCATCTGAACGCCCATGACGAAGCCGAAGTCCAGATGCGGCGCAACATCGACGCCTGGTGGCCCGCGCTCGAAGCCGGCGCCGAGGCGATCGTGGCCAACGCCAGCGCCTGTGGTTTACAGCTCAAAGAATACGGCGACCTGCTGCGCAACGATCCTGCCTACGCCGCCAAAGCCGCCCGTATTTCGGCGCTGACCCGCGACATCGCCGAACTCGTCGCCGCCGCCGACCTCACCCGGCTGCGTACCGCCCGCGCACGCCGCCTCGTCTTCCACCCCCCGTGCACGCTCCAGCACGGACAGCGCATCAAAGGCGTGGTCGAAGCGATCTTGCAGCAAACCGGACACACCCTGCTGCCGTTCAACGAGACGCACCTCTGTTGCGGCTCCGCTGGCACCTATTCCCTGCTCCAACCTGCCTTATCCAACCAACTTCGCAGTCGCAAACTCGGCCACCTGCTCCGCCCGGCGCCGGAATTGATCGCGTCGGCCAATATCGGCTGTTTGGAACACCTCGCGGCCAAAACAGACGTGCCAGTCGTACATTGGATCGAGTTGCTCGCGGAGCGTTGAGACGCCGCAGCCTTCCGCTACCGCTTTGGTCGGGTCCGAGGGATCCTCGGCTTGGCGATGAAACGATTGCGAAGTGGGGTCGCGGCGCATTTTTTGCGAACTTTTCTCTACGCACCGCGGCCATACGCCTCAAACGATCACAACAATGCCCTTACTCGCCCGCTTGTTCGAGATGATCGCCTCAAAGCGATCAGGCGCCTGAAGACGCGCAACCACACCTGCGCTCACTGCCCGATCAGGCGTCAACCCGACCGACCGATGCGCCGGGCGATGGCCGGTGGGACCCAGTCCTTGGCCACAGCGCGCAGCCGTTCCGCGAGTGGCGGTTGGTCGGTGAATAACGACTCGCCCGGACGGTCATGGAATACGGTGCTGTGTTCCGCGGCGCGTTCAGCCTCCGGGCGCCCAACGGTGTAGTAGTACAGCGCGATCGAGCGCCGCGAACGTCCCGGCGGGCAGGTGAGTGGATTGGGGTGCCCGTGCCACGAGATCTCGCTGGTGGAAAACAGTGCCATCCGATTGAACAGGGGCAGAATCTTGACCTCTGATCGGGTCATTTCGCGATTCCAAAGCTCGAAGTGACCGCCGTAGGATTCGTCCCAGTCGCGATTCAGGTAGATCAGCACGTTGAGCCGGCGTTCGAGGTTTAATCGGGTATGCCGGTTGAAGTCGATATGCACCGAGAGCTTTCCCCCGGGCAGGATCTGGTGCATGCCACCGCCTTCGAGATGCGGATCCGGGATCGGGCCCTCGATGCCGGTCAGTTGTTCGAGAAACGCGATAAAGGTTCCCGAGTTGAGGTTATTGATCAAGGCGCGCGCATTCGGACCCAAGCGCTCGTCGCCCTGCGAGGCAAGCTTTATCTCACGCGGGTTGTGGAAGCGAAACCAGCTCGGGTCATCGGGCTCCGGAAATTCCGCCGCGACGGCATCCAGCATGGCCTCGGGGAACAGGTTATCGAGATAGATATGCGGAAACGGCGCGGCCGTTTGGTAGCTTGCCGCCTGTTCGGTCGCGATCGCCTTGAGCTTCGCGGTGGGCAAAATGTCGTTGTACCGTTCAACACCAAATTCGCGTGCCATGATGAATACCTGATTTAAGGCCAATTTGAATCGCGATCCGGCGGGCTCCTCGCATTTGGACACCCATCGCAATCGAGCGAATCGCCACTGCGAATTGGACTCGGTGCCACCCTCGAAATCCCGATCTCCGGCAAGGTCACATCGCCCAACGCGCTTTTATTACAGCGTATCGACAGACACGGCTCTCCATCGTGAATAGCAACACCATTTCACGTTGTTTCACAATATTGAAGACAACCTCTCGTGGTGAGGAGACCCCGGCGGATCCGCGGGAGACACCGTTCCGATTCTTGGGACTCGACCGCCGCCGACCCAACCCGGAGCGTCCCCTGACTTTCATGACAGTTCCCGCCAGTGGATCGACTCGCCTCGACCCAGCCGGTCAGGCACTCGCCCGAGCGAGCAGCCGGAACAGCAAATATGCCAGCGCGATCAAGGCACCGCCGATGATCCAAGCGATCCAGTCGACCTGCCACATGAAGAGCAAGCAAGTCGCGAGCCCCAGCACGGGGATGACGGGTACGCCCACGATCGCGCCTCGGATTCGGAATGGCCGCGGCTGCCGCGGCAGTTGGAACCGCAACCAGATCACCGCCGCGTTGATGAAGATGAAGGTGACGTACAGCGTGAAGTTGGCCAGCATCGCAACCTCGCGCAGCGACCCAACCAGCAGACAGAGCACCGCGGCCAGGGTAACCAGCACGATCGCGTAGCCCGGCGTTCGAGTGCGCGCCGATACCCGGGCCAGGCGCGCCGGTAACGATCCGGCGCGCGCCATGCCATAGATCAACCGAGACGCGGCGAGCAGCATCACCAACACCGTGCTGGCCGTTGCGACCAGTGCAATCAGTGAGAAAATCATACCGGTACGCGCGCCGACGGCCTGTTCGACGATGATCGCGAACGGTGCGCCCGAGCCGGCGATCAGCTCCGCGCCGCCGATACTGACCGCGGCCAGCGCCACCAGCACATACAGCACCGTAGTCACGAGCAAGGCCAGGATCAATCCGCGCGGGATCGCCCGCTCCGGTTCGACGGTTTCGTCCGCGAGCTTGACGACATCTTCGAAGCCCTGATACGCGAAAAATATCAGGGCCGCGGCCTGCATCACGCCACCCCACCCCTGCGGCATCGCGAAATAGTCCACGGAGCCGAGATACGGTAATCCAATCACGATGATCCCGATCAGGCCCGCCACCTGAATCACGCTGAGCACGACAATGACCGCGGCGGATTTGCGGATGCCGGAGAAAATCACCAGCGCCAGCGCGAGCAACAACAGTGCGGCGATCACCGGCAGCGGCAACGCGACGTAGGCGTGCAGATACCCGGCAAAGCCAAGTGCCACCGTCGCCGCCCCGATGATCGCCGAGAGCAACACCAGCGCCCCGACCACCAACGCCAGCGCGCGGCCGAAGGCGTGGCGGGTATATTCATACTCCGCGCCCGCGCGCGGAAACATCGACGCCAGTTCGGCGTAACTCAGTCCGGTAAAGGCCGCGATCAAGGCCGCGAACACAAAAGCAAGCCACAATGCATTGCCCGCGGTGACCGCCGCCTCGCCGATCAGGGCGAAGATTCCCGCGCCGAGAATGACACCGACGCCCGAAAACACCACGGTCGTGGTGGTCAGGGTCCGCTGCAGGGATCGTGATTCGGGCATGGGGCCTCAGGGCGTTGGCGGAAGGACATCGCGCAACCAGGCGGATCCCAGCTGACCCATTTGGCCACGAATCCACTCCGCCCGCGCGAGTACCTGGGACGAAGGCGCATCGACCCGCAACCGCGCCGGATTCGGCAACACCGCCGCCAGCAGCGCCGCCTCGCGCCGACTCAGTTGCTCCGGCGGCTTGCCGAAATAGGTTTGACTCGCCGCGCCGGCACCGTAGCGATGTTCGCCCCATTGGGCGATGTTGAGATAGACCTCAAGAATCCGCCACTTCGGCCAGAGGGCCTCGATCAACACCGTGAAATACGCCTCCAGCCCCTTGCGCAACCAACTGCGTCCTTGCCACAAAAAGAGATTTTTCGCCACCTGCTGCGACAGCGTGCTGGCACCGCGTAGACGCCCACCGTCCCCGCTTGCCGCCAGCGCCTGCCGAATCGAATGCAAGTCGAAGCCACGATGTTCGGGAAAGCGTTGATCCTCCCCGGCCACCACCGCCAGCGGCAGTTCTGCTCCGAGCGCGGCGAGCGGTACCCACACGTGCCGCACTTGAAACGGCGACTCGCGCTCGAAAATCAAGCCAAAGCGGTGCTGCAGGATCACCGACGAAGTGAACGGATCAAACCAGCGCAGCGGCAACACCAACGCCAACGGCAGCACCAATCCCACCACCATCACCGCGATCACAACCCGGCGGAATGGAAACCTGCGCGACTTGAATCTACCCATCCTCGTCTTACACGAACCAAAACGTCTCAGTCTACCGCCGTTTGCCGCGGCTAGCCTCGGCAAACGGCTAAACTTCGGGGAGATATGAAGAACACCGCCCCACTCGTCCTCGCGCTCGACCAAGGCACCCACGCGACCCGCGCGGTGGTATTCGATCCCACCGGTGAAATCCGCGCGCAAGCACTCCAACCCATCGCCCTCAGCACGCCCACCGCAGGCTGGGTGGAGCAGGATCCGCAGGAACTGGTGGCGTCGGTACACGCAGTGCTGGCGTCGATCGCGACCCAGCTCGACGCAGACCAACAACGCCTCATCCGCCACGCCGGACTCGCCACCCAACGCGCCTCGATCGTGTGCTGGGACCGCACCACCGGCACCGCGTTGACGCCGCTACTCTCGTGGCAGGACACCCGCGCCAGCAGGTGGCTTGACGGCTTCGCGCCCCACCAGGATGAAATCGCCGCGCGGACCGGCCTGCGCCTCTCGCCCCACTACGGTGTGAGTAAGCTGCACTGGTGTCTGAACCACGTCGCCGCGGTGCAAGCGGCACGCCGCGAAAATCGCCTCGCCGCCGGACCGTGGGTGAGCTACCTGCTGCGCCAGATCCTCGCGGAACAACCGCATCTGTGCGACCCCGGAAACGCCTCGCGCACCCTGCTCTGGAACCTGCGCGGCCAAGATTGGGACCCCGCCCTGCTCGCGCTGTTCGGGATTCCGGCGTCGATCCTGCCCGCCGCCCGAGCCAGTCGCGCCGACTACGGCAGCCTCAGGCTGGGCCGGCGGCGGATCCCGCTGGATCTGGTCATGGGCGACCAGCCGGCGGCATTGTTTGCCCAAGGGCCACTCGCGGCCGACACCCTGTTCGTCAACCTCGGGACCGGCGCGTTCCTGCTCCACCCGTTGCCCCCGGGCAGTGCGGCCACGACCGCGCCGGGCCTGCTCACCACGACGGTATATGCCGATGCCACGACCCTACAACTGGCGCTCGAAGGCACGGTCAACGGCGCCGGCCGCGCGCTCCAGGACTTTGCTACCGAGCACCGACTCCACGATCTGGAACATCACTTGCCGGAGTGGCTCGGCACGATCACCGCGCCACCGCTATTCCTGAACGGCGTCGGCGGGCTCGGCTCGCCGCTGTGGCAGGCTCGCTTTCCGAGCGGCTTCAGCGCCAACGAGACGCCCGCGGCCTGCGCCGTGGCGGTGGTCGAAAGCATCGTGTTCTTGCTGCAACTGAATCTCGACGCGATGCGCCCGGCGCTTTCGCGCGACCCGGCTCGGACTCTGGTGAGCGGTGGGCTCAGCCACCTCGACGGCCTCTGCCAACGTCTCGCGGATTTGAGTGGCATCGAGGTCCAGCGCAGCAGCGACCACGAGGCGACCGCGCGCGGGCTCGGTTATTTGCTCAGAGCCTGTGAAAACATCCCCGATCGTCGCGAGGGCGACCCTGGGCGTGGTGAACAAGGCGCAAGGGGTCCGAAATTGGGGAGTGTAGCGGGCCTACATGACCCGATTTCGGGCCTCTTGCAACGCAGGACACCGCGCCCAGGGGCGGCCGCAGTAGATCGCGGGATATTTTCACAGGCTCTCAACCCCACCGCGGGTTGGCGACCGCGCCCGGTGGAACCCTTTCTGCCCAACCACACCCCGGCACTTACGATGCGATACCGCCACTGGCGCGAGCTGATGTACCGCGCAGCCGGACTCAATCCACCGGCATGAGCCAAATGTTACGGGTATCGGCCTTGGGCTTCGGTCGCGGTTCCGGCAACGCTTCGAGCAACCGTCGCAGCACCTTTTGCGCCGTCGCACGATAGGTCGTGAGCTTGCCGCCACAAACCGTCACCATCCGCGGCGGGCGTTGCTCATCACAACTCAGCACGGTCTCGCGGCTGCGGCCGAATGCAAGTTCGTCGCTGTACGGCAGCACCCGCAGGCCGGCGAAGGCCGCGGCGACCGTGCTATCCCGGTCGGGAAAAAAGCGCCGATAGGCTGCGCGCAAATACTCAATCTCCGCCGGCAAAGCGCTGACCTCCGCGGGATCGCCGGCGTAGGGCGTCTCAGTCGTGCCGACCAGGGTCGTGGCGTTGGACCAAGGCAGCGCGAACACCCCACGCCGATCCTGCGGCGCTTCGAGATAATAACCGCCCGCGTCCAGACTGCCCGGCATGATCAGATGCGCGCCTTGTACCAGATCCACCTTGAGCGGCGCGGCCGGTGGCCGTATCCGCGCCAGCACCGCGTTGACCCACGGTCCGGCGGCGTTGACCACGGTCGAGGCGTAACGGCTGTGCAGCACGCCGGCCTTGCGATACTCAACGATGTAACCGCGCGGCATGTGCTTGATCGCCTCGACCTCGGCCGGACACTCCAGCTTGGCGCCGAGACCGGTCGCCGAGCCAAGTACCGCTCGGGTCAGCGCGGCATCGTCGACCTGCGCGTCGCGGTAGGTGAAGACCGCTTCGAGGTCGACGGTGTCGAGCCCATCGGGATTTTCCCATCGCCGTAGCGGAATCCGACGAAAGCCGGCGTAATTTCCAAGCACCGTGTAGAGCAGCAATCCCAGCCGAATCTGCGCCGGGCGACGCCGGGTATCGCGATAAATCGGCAGGTAAAAGCGCAGCGGCCGCACCAGCTCCGGCGCGTTGTTCAACAGCAAACGCTGTTCCCGCAAGGCCTCGCGCACCAGGCGTAGCTGTCCGGATTCGAGGTAACGCAAACCGCCGTGGATCAGCTTGCTCGACCGACTCGACGTCGCCGCCGCCGGGGCGGAGCGCTCCAGCACGAGGACACGATACCCCGCCGCCGCGGCCGTCTGCGCCACCCCCGCACCCTGAATGCCGGCGCCAATCACAATGATGTCGTAGAGCTCCATCTCAGCCATCGGCCCTGCCTCCCACTGCCGCCGCCATTTCCGCGAATGCGAACGTCTCGATCAGCGCGACCCCGCGCGCCGCCAGCGCCAGCGCCACGTCCGGGTCATCGACCTCGAACACCGCCACGCGGGCCTCGCCCCAAGCCAACGCCCCCGCCGCCGGCAAGCCGTCGGCATCGCAAAATACATATTCAGGCGCGATCGCCGCAACCCGCGGATCCGCCAGATCGGCCCATTGCCCCGCAACTACACCCAGCGCCGGCCAACCGCGGTCGCGCGCAGCTTGCAGAAACTCAAGATCAAACGAGATCAACGGCGCACGCTCGCGTATCGGCGCGAGGTCGTGTTCGAGCGCGCGGTATACCGCGTCCGCGCCGAAGCGCTCCAGTGCAACCCGCTTGACCTCCACGAACAAGGTCGCCTCCGGCCAGTGTTCGAACCGCGCCACGACCTCCGCCAGGGTGGCCAGCCGCGTGGTGCCAAAACGCGTCCCGAAGCGACTCGGTTCGCCGGCACGCAGTGTTTGCAGCGCGGCCAACGGAAAGTCCTGCAGCGCGCCGGTAACCTCACACATCCGCATCAAGCTCCGATCGTGAAACAACACTGGCACTTGATCCGCGGACAGTTGCACGTCGATTTCCACGTAGCGCGCGCCCGCCGCGAGCGCAGCCTCAATCGCCGGCAGCGTATTTTCGGGATAGCGCAGGGCATAACCGCGGTGGGCAACGAGATCGAATGTCATGCGGCGAACTGTATCACCTCGCCGTTGCGCACACCGATAGGCGCCGCAACCCGCACGGACGACCAAGACGCTTGGCCGCGGCCGGCCTAACGTTTCACCGCGTCGAGGCCTAACATCGCGGTCCCCCACCTTCAAAGTGGAGTTTCGCAAAATTCGTCCGATGCAATGGCTTGAGCACAAAGTCCCACCTCCGATCATCGGGGCGCTGGTGGGTCTGGGCATGTGGTGGGTCGCACCGCTCAGCCCAACGCTGTCGGTGGGGGTAGAGGCGAGATTCGCCGCGGTCGCCGTATTCGTCGCGGTTGGCTTGGCGTTCGACCTGCTTGGCTTGCTCGCCTTTCGCGCCTCTCGCACCACCGTCAACCCGCTCACGCCCGAGCGTGCGTCGGCGTTGGTCACCAGCGGCGTGTACCGGGTCACCCGAAATCCGATGTACGTCGGCCTGTTCTGCCTGCTGCTGGCATGGGCCGCGTATCTCTCCGCGCTGCTCTCCCTTGCGGGGCCGATCGTCTACGCGCTGTACGTCACGCGCTTCCAGATTCTGCCCGAGGAGCGCGCGCTGCATCTGCTGTTCGGCGAGCTATACGCCATCTACACCGCGAGTGTGCCACGCTGGGTGTGATACCGATCCGCGCGACGCAGCGGCCCGCAGAACATGTCGGGCCGATTAAAAGGAATTCGTTGGCCAAAGTTAACTTTCATATAGCGGACCAATCTGCACTCCAAATTATGAAACACACTTTGGCCGATCCTAACCCGGAAATTTCGAAAAATTGGACGAATCTCATTTACCTATTTGATATATTTATAGTTTATTAAAATACTCCTCCTCCGAAGCTCAAACGAGACCGCCTATGAACGCTCCTATCCCGACTTAGCTGCGATTTCCCACCATCGCCCGTTTTACGGTCCGCGCCGACTTCGCAGGCGGCTCGGTTTCCAGTGACTTTTACGCCCTGATCCTGCGCGGGGTGGATCCGCAAACCGGCTTGATCGAACGTATGGCCGCGGCCATTCAGGATCGCCGGCATCCTTCCTACATCGACCACAGCCTTGTCGAGCGGTTGCGCCAGCGCATCCTCAGGATCGCCTGCGGCTGTGCCAACGGCAATGACGCCAACAGCCTGCGCCACGATCCGATGTTCAAGCTCAGCCACCGAGCGCGCATCGCTGGAGGCCGACAATGCCCTGGCCTCCGGACCCACCTTCTCGCGTCTGGAGAACGGGAGGTCGCGCAAAGACATCTACCGCCTGGCCCCAGTCTTCTTCGTTGCCTTCGTCGCAAGCTATGCCAGCGCGCTCGGTGATCGCGCTGGACATGGACCCATTCCGAAGATCCTACCCGCGGGCAGCAGGAACTGGCCTCCTAGGCAGCCACGGCTAAACCCGGCGAGGACGAACCAGCGGCCACCCGTCTGCATGACGAGGTGGACTACCAGGCCGGCTCCCGGCTCAAGGCCGAGATCATGCGCCTGGGCGACAACCCATGCCGTATCGTGACCTCGCGCGCCGATCCGACGCCCGAGGCGTTCTACCGGGATTTGTATTGCGCCCGCGGCCAGTATAAGGAGTCCATCAAGGCGGCGAAGCACGACCTAGCCAGAGACCGCACCTCCGACCACGCCTTTCTCGCCAATCGCCAACGTCTCGCTTTTGCCTGCGCGGCTTACAGCCTGATCTATAACCTGCGGCAGAACACCTTGTGCCATACCGAGTTGGCGAAGGCCCAGCCCACGACTCTCGTCCTGAAGCTGTTCAAACTGGCAGTGTGCGTCGTGCAGTCCAAGGACCGGATCAAGTTGCACCTGCCGAGCGCTTGTCGGGTGCAGGGCCTGCTGCAGTAGATCGCCGAGTGATCTGTACCTCGCCAGACCGCCCGCACCGGCTTGAAGTCGAAGCAACAAGCTATTTCGTGACGCTGGCTCCGTCCAGAGGTCCAGCCGTGTCCAGAGCCCGGAAATCCGCCATTTTCGGTCACCGAAAAGGCGACTCACCCCCGTCTCGACGGGTCATCTCCACAGGTCGAGTTGCTAAAAAAAATAGCCAGACTGTGCGTCGGGGGAGGGTTGGGTCGTTGGTTTATGGAACGCCTGGGATAGGCCCCGTAGGCGGGACTTCAGCTCGCACGGATCTGCGCGGAGGCCTTCGGTAAGGGGCCTTCCTACCGCGGTTGGCCAGACTGGGCGCGAACGCACGCGTGCGGAAACGCAAGATCGTTCACGCATCATGGTTGAGGCGGGTGAAAAATCACTGCGGATACTCATTAATGGGATGTGCTTCACGTCTTCTCGTGTAAGACTAACGTACTGTTTCAGCAGACGAACAGGTAAGGTACCCATAAAGTGATGATTAGGCTCGGCAACCGCACAGGTGGATCCGGCAAAGCGCGTGTGAATCTTCCGTGTGATAAATGAACATGACGACATGCGCAAAGGCTAGCAGCGTTGACTCGATACAACGGAGTATCCTTATGACGACTTCGATCGCGCCTCGCGATAATACAAATACCGCTTCGCGAGCATCCTATCCTGAACTTCATATATTACACGAAAAACAATTCGCATCACTAAGTGGAATAATGATAGCGCTCCCACGCGTGATCGGACATTCGGACGCATCCAGTCAACGTAACATGACCGAAGCTCAAGGGAACTACGTCGGACAGCTGGATTGCGAGATCAACAAACTCAGCGAAAGTCACTTGGTCGGCTTATACCGAGATAGTAGCGAACATCGGTCATCATTTCTCTTAGAGTACCGGTTGACCATTGAAAGTGCGCGATTCAAAGTCGAACAAAGCAAAATGCCGCTGAAGAGGCATCTCAGGCAACTCGAAGCGATTCATGAAGATATCAACGCGCTTAAGCGCGAAATTGGAGCTCACCTCCAGTCATCCAGTTCGGGAACTGAATGGCGCCGTGGTACTCCAACCGTTTTAGGGAAACGCTTACTTCATTAGTCTTTCCGATCAAACCATGAGCGACGCCACAATGAGATCACAGAGAACCGATCGTGGGCTTTCGATGAGCGATCCAAGCCGGCCATCGCGTGCAAGCCGATGCGCCCTCTCAGCGAGCCACAGCCGCAATGTTTGATACAACTTTGATTCTACACTTTCAGCGTCAACGATAAGAAACGATCACTATGTACGAGAACTTTTATAAACTGCGCGAAAAGCCGTTCACGTTACTCCCGGACCCGGCATTCCTATATTTAAGCCGTCGCCACGACGAGGCGCTGTCCTTGCTTGAGTACGGCATGTCGAATCGCTCCGGCATCATACTGATCACCGGCGAGATTGGGTGCGGAAAGACTACCCTGGTTCGCCACATGCTAAAAAACCACGATCAGGACGTAATCGTGGGTACAATTAATAATACTCACAAGTCCTTCGGCGAGCTCCTGAAATGGGTTAATCTCGCGTTTGGGCTAAATCACAACGAAAACGACAAGGTTTCGTTATACAAGAATCTTATTGATTTCCTTGAAGCGTCGCATCGCGATGGAAAGCATGTAGCGCTCGTGATCGACGAGGCGCAAAACCTCGACGAAGACGCGCTGGAAGAAGTGCGGATGCTCTCGAACATGAATGTCGATAAAAACCAGATGCTCCAACTAATTTTTGTTGGGCAACCGGAGCTTCGGGACAAACTGCTCAAGCATGAGCTACGCCAACTCACCCAACGCGTTTCGGTTGATTATTTCCTCGAACCGCTGAGCCCGAAGGAAGTTTTTGAGTATATTCGCTATCGACTTCGCAACGCGGGCGGAGATCCGGAAATATTCATGGCTGATGCCATTGCCAAAATCTACCGTTACAGCGGCGGTATACCACGGATAATCAACATCCTATCGGACACCGCGATGGTCTATGGTTACGCCCAAAGCGCCGAAACCATCACCGGTAAGATCGTAGAAGAAATGATTGTCGATAAAAAGCGAATCAGCATTCTTCCAATTGAGCAATTACGCAGACGAGTTGAGTTGAATATGGTAAATCAAGAGCACATCTCGCTGCGTTAGGTTGACGAAGATAAGTCGGTCTCGTTCGGTTTCCGCAACATTCGCGACGAGCGAGACCGGTTAGCAAGTGTGAGCTCGTGATCCCGTGCGTCAAGCACCATCGCAACCACCTCGAGTGTAACGCCAAATCAGCCGAAAAAGCGTTGGCGATTGCCCCCCAGTATCCTTAACTTCGTTTAGTTCTCCGCTGTGCGCCGTTCGGATTACAAGGGAACGAGAGGTGGTTCACATAATACCCCACCGCATTCATATAAGCTCAAAGCAAGAGTCCCATAAACTGCGACGCGATTCGGAGATCCGCGTAAAACAACTGAACAAGGATCAAGCTAAAAGGCGCTTACCGCAATAGGTGAGGTGTACGTGAACAGGCCTGGTATCAACCGAAATAGATCTGGAAGACGGCCTATTTTTCTTTCGCTCATCGCCATCATGACGGCGTTGGTGATCTCGCTATTAACCGGCGGCGTTTACGCATTCAGCATTGATCATCCTGCAACGATGCCCACAGCCGGAACTGCTCAGCGTCAGGCTGCCGAATCCCTTGCGCACCCGATGGCAGGGCTTGATGAGGCGCTGGCGTTCCGGGATCTTTACCTCGCAGGCCCAAGCGCCGAGAGCGTACTACCCGCTATTCAAGCAACGCCAGATTGGACCCTGGGGTTCCTGACCCAGGAAGGTCGAGCACACAATCTTGATCAATCGTTGGTTACGCTCGTTGTCGCCCCTTCTGGAATTATTTCGCTCCGCTATAGCGATGCTAGCTGGAATGTGCGAATGACATCGTCGCAAGTTACACAAATTCCGCATCAGGTATCCGGCGAGACGATCAAACCAGCTGTCTTTATCTGGTTGATGGCGGCCGGGGTGGTTGCGTCAATCGGCTTGAGCCAATTTACAAGGCGGAACACAGATCTCGAAGCGTACGCTTCCTCCATCATTGACTCGCAAGCGGATGAAACACCGCAGGTAACCCAGGTAGTCATTAGTTCCCTACCTATCAATGACGATACGCAGCCCGTGGCAGTATGCGTACGGCTGCCCTCCGGTAGAGTCGCCGAAATTCCTTCCAGGTCTGTCGCACGTTTCCCGCGGTTCAAACACGCCAGCTTAGATCCGGCGCTGCCTCGCTCCGCGTAGTGGTCGACGCGATTTGTTCTGAAACGCATGCTTTTCGCGGGCAACCGATGCCATAGTATGACCCGCCAGCTACGTCGATTTGAAGGGCTTTGCGCTTTCAGAATAATGGGGCTATATGAAGTTTCCCCGCTCTACCTTTAACTTCGGAATGCTGGTGTATACACCCGATATAACGCACGCCGCTCCAGTTGAGCGAACCAGCCTTCCACCTCGAGAACCCCAACCTCTCCCGGCGGCGCCGCGCACCGCACCGCGGGCGAAGTCCCACCGCCACCGGCAACGAGCTTGTTCATCTCGCCCTGCATCGCCTCGTTGTACTCGCGCAAGGTGACAATCACCGCCCGCGCCTCGGCATCGAACGTCTGCCCCTCTGTCAGCACAGATGCCCGGTGACCTAAGTTGAGTCGCTTAACCCTTGAGGGGCCATGTATTCGCCCGCGCGCCGCCCACCCAGCACCGGGAGCAGCCGGTCGAGCCAATCCGCTATCCACTAGGCCGCATCGAAGTCGCTTGGGTCGCCCGGCTCAGTTGAATGGGATTTGCGGCCCCTTCAGGGCGACCCCACAGCTTAAATAATACGGCGCTTGCTCTGTCCTGGCTCAATTTCCACCCAGGACGAAAGCCGGCTGTTTCAGCGCCTCGCGGCTTTCGCTTTCCAACGCATCGACGCGAACGCTGAGAATTTGCGCGATCGCATTTTCATCGTGGCGAAGCAGGTGTAGCGTTTCTCCGAGAGCGCCGATTTGCGCTCGTCGCGGATCGGCAAAGGCAATTGAGCGTTCCCAAACAGGGAGGGAGGCTGAGATGCGATACATGACCCGCGTATTTTACTCAATTTTCGCGCTGTTGTGGGTCACTGGATGCGGTGACGGGGGCGCCCCCGTGAACGGCGGAAGCGCCAGTGCGGTGGGTGGCGATGCGAGTACTCCGCCGGCCGAAGCCACGCTGCCCAGTGTCACACCGCTCGTCGATTTAACTGCGTTTAATCACGATTGGGGCTCCGTTGGGGTGTTCACGGCGGCGACGCAATGCGCGCAATGCCACTAGGCGCGCCCCGGCGAGGCGGCACTGCGCCTGCCGTCCGGAGCGGTCGATGGCGAGGATATCAGTCCGTTCACCGAGTGGCGCCACGGGATGATGGCGCACAGTTTCAATGATCCTTACTTTCAGGCCGTACTCGAAACCGAGTCGATGGATGAGTTTCCAACCCTGGCAGGCCTGATCGAAGACCGCTGTTTGACCTGCCACGCACCGATGGGCCGAGAGAACGCGTTCAAGTCTAATACCAGGCTGGATGGCGATGGTTTTTATCGCCATGCGCAGGCGCTGCTCGATCCATCAGGGCGCGAAGGGGTCAGTTGCACCTTGTGTCACCAGATCGCGGCAACCGAGTTGAATCCTCAAGGCAACGCCGTGGTTGGCGAACAATCGTTCAGCGGGCAGTATAAAATTGGCGCTGCGCGCTTGGTCTACGGCCCCTATGACGGCGTCAATCAGCGTCCGATGCAGGCCCAGGTCAATAACACGCCGCGTTATGGACATCAGGTGACGGTATCCAGTCACTGCGCGAGTTGTCACACCGTGCACACCCCAGTCATGGATGTGAACACCGGCGGGCCTGTGCTGCCGCCGCGGGAATTCCTGGAGCAGGCACCCTACCAGGAATGGGAAAACAGCGTGTACGGTCGCGGCACGGACAACGCTCAACCGCAATCCTGCCAGAACTGTCACATGCCAACGCCGGAAAACTACGCCACGGCGATCGTCGCGCGGCCGCCCGACCAGGTTGAACGCACGCCATTCTTCAGACATCGCTTTATCGGCGGGAATACCTACGCGCTGGAGTTGCTTGAGCACTACCGGGGCGTGCTGGGGATTCAAGCCAGTTCCTCGGCGGCGGGTTTCGCGGCCAAGGGTGCGGCGACCCGCGCGTTCCTGCGCGATGAGGCGGCGGCGCTCACGTTGCCGCACATCGCGGTGGTCGCCAGCGAGCTCGAAATCGATGTCGAGATCTTGAATCGTACCGGGCATAAGTTACCGAGTGCCTACCCCAGTCGACGCGTTTGGCTCCACCTCAGGGCGAGCGACGGCGACGGGCGCATTATTTTCGAATCCGGCGCGCCGAACGCGCGGGGCGAACTCTCGATCGATTCAGCGGCAACCCGACTCCAATGCTTCGCCAAGATCAAACCGACGGGTTTCGATCATCGTATGTGCTTTGAACCACACCGCGACTGGATCACCGATCCCGCTCAGGTGGCCGTTTATGAAGCGGTGCTGGGCGATACCAACGGAACGATCACCCACACGCTGCTGTATGCCGATCGCTATTTGAAGGACAACCGGATTCCGCCACGCGGTTTCCACGCCGCCAACGCGATCGCGGGGACCGAAATCGTGCTTGGTGAGGTCACCGATGCCGATTTCAATGCCGAGGACGCGCAGGGTGGCAGCGGATCTGATCGCGTGCATTATCGAATTCCGCTCGGCGCTGCCCGCGGGCCATTCCAGGTCACGGTACGCTTGTTGTACCAAAGCGTTCGGCCCAGCTTCATCGCCGCGCTGCACGGCAAGGGCGAGCGGGTCACTCGGTTTCGCGCAATGGCAGCACAACGGCCGCCCTTGGTCGAAGAACTTGCGACGGTCACGCGCACCTTGAATTGAATGCAAGGATCCGGCGGGCGCGGATTCGTTTCGCCCGCCGGGCACTGACGCGTGGAATCGCGCGTGCGAGAATCGCAATTGGCGCCGCGCAGTCAAACCCACTGTGTCACGCCAGATTCGTACTGAGCCGTTTCTGACCGTGGGCGCCTTCTATCGGGCGCGCCTTTTATGTCAGTCAGGCCCGCGTTATTCGTCACCTCCAAGAAATACCCCTCCGGGATCACCGTCGCCTACGCCCGCGATACCGCCGGTCACAGGTCACCGGCGTCACAGCATCCAGGACGGCAGCGTGCCCGATCGCGCCTGCGCCTACGACGGCGCCGATAACATCGCCTCCCTCACCAACGGCTCCGAGGCCCCCGTCTCCGGAACGCCGGTCGCCTTCAACCTGCGCTTCGCCGGACAATATTTTGACGCCGAGACCGGCTTGCACGACAACGGGCATCGCTACTACGATCCCAGATCCGGCCGCGACCTCCAGAGCGACCCGATCGGGCTCGCCGGTGGTTGGAATACCTATGCGTATGCGTTGAGTAATCCGATGCGGTACACGGACTTCAGTGGGCTCGCGCCTCGGTGACGATCGTCTATGTGCTCGCCCTATTCTTCGTAAATGCAACTAAATGGGCCAGACCCCCACGCACCGTGCAATCGCCAAACGCCGAGAGATGCACCATTTTCGGCGTGACCCGGCAAAACCGGCGCAGCCGCGGCGCCTGCTTACGGTGGTGTTTCGTGCGACTCATGTGACTACCCGCAATCCGGCCGCTCGATTCGAGGCATGAGAGCGCCGCCGCGTAGCGCCGCGCATGCCTTGAGCGAAGAAATACGCATGGAGGACCGTCCGGGCCCTGGGTGCGCGTGAGGTCGAAGTTATGCAGTTCAGGCGCGACGGCTCAAGGTGCCAGCAGTTACCCGCAGCGACAACCAGTGGCCGTGTTTTGCATTGGTTAAGTCGAGGTCTCGTTCTCCCAACCGGCGCCCGAGCTTGCCCCGTGAGCGGAGCATATTCCAATGGCGTTGTGGCTGGCGCAATGCCAATGACCCTAGGGATTCTTCATTGGCGTTGCAAGACGCGATGCGTGTCTCTGAATTCGCGTAGGCGGTCGTCCGCGGTTAACCCACCTGCCCGGCTTGACAACGCAGTGTGACTTGCAGGTTCCGTTGCGCATGATTTATGGTGCACCGCGACATGGCTTCAGAGTCGAGAATGGCGAATGAGCAAAATTATCAAGACTGTTGAGCTGGCCTTACAGGGCGGTGGCGCGCACGGCGCGCTGACCTGGGGTGTGATCGACCGGCTGCTCGAGGAGCCGGACTTGCAGATCGAAGGCGTCAGCGGTACCAGCGCGGGTGCCATGAATGCGGTGGTGATGGCCGATGGACTCGAAGCCGGTGGCCCCGAAGCCGCGCGCGAACATCTTGCACGGTTCTGGGAGGCGGTCAGCCTGGCCGCCACCACCAGCCCAATCCAGCGCGATCTGTGGTCTCGTATCAGCGGTGACTGGAGCCTGGATAACTCTCCGAGCTATCTGTTTTTTGATCACCTGTCGCGGGTTTTCTCGCCTTACGAGCTTAATCCGTTCAACCTCAACCCGTTGCGCGATCTGGTCAAGGTCAACGTCGATTTCGAGCGGGTGCGCCGCTGCTCCGCGCTCAAGGTTTTCGTTACCGCCACCAACGTGCGCACCGGGCGGCCAAAGATCTTTCGCTGCCCCGAGCTGAGTGTCGATGCGGTAATGGCGTCGGCGGCATTGCCGTTCATGTTTCAGGCGGTGGAAATCGACGGCGAAGCCTACTGGGACGGCGGTTACATGGGTAACCCGGCGCTCTTTCCGCTGGTTGACGAGTGTGACGCGCGCGACCTGGTGCTGGTGCAGATCAATCCCTTCTACCGGCCGGAGCTGCCGCGCACCGCGCGCGAGATCATCAACCGCATGAACGAAATCACCTTCAACGCGAGCCTGGTCAAGGAGCTGCGGGCAATCATGCTGCTCAAGCAGTTGATCGAGGCCGAAGGACTGGAGCAGGAGCGCTACCGCGACATGCGTCTGCACCGCATCCACGCCGACGAGGATTTGCTCGAGTTACAGGCATCCAGCAAGTTCAACGCCGAGTGGCCGTATCTATGTCACTTGCGTGATCTTGGTCGAGCGCGGGCCTCGCGCTGGCTGGAAACGCACTGGAATGATCTTGGCGAGCGCTCCAGCGTCAGCTTCGACTGGTTGCTAGACGACAGCGTCAAACCCGCGGGCGCGCTCGGAGAAAAGCAATCATGATTGGCATGCTCGGTGTTCTGCTTGCACTCGGCCTGCTGATCTATCTGGCCTATCGGGGCGTCAGCGTGCTTCTGCTCGGCCCGGCGATGGCGCTCATCGCCGGGCTGTTCGCCGCCGGCACGCCTTTGCTGGCGACCTACACCCAAATCTTCATGAGCTCAGCCGGCGGCTTCATCGTGCAGTTCTTCCCGCTGTTTCTGCTCGGGGCGGTTTTCGGCAAGTTGATGGACGACAGCGGTGCGGCAGAGTCCATCGCTCAAGGGATCGTTGCCAAGCTCGGGCAGGCACGAGCGATTCTGGCAGTCGTGCTCGCGTGCGCGGTGCTGACCTACGGCGGCGTGTCGCTGTTCGTCGTCGCCTTCGCGGTCTATCCGATCGCGGCCGCGTTGTTTCGTCAGGCGGACATTCCGAAGCGCTTGATTCCGGCGACCATCGCGCTGGGCGCCTTCACCTTCACAATGACCGCCTTGCCGGGTACTCCGGCGATCCAGAACGCCATCCCGATGCCGTACTTCAGCACTACGCCGTTTGCCGCACCGATGCTCGGCGTCATCTCGGCGCTGGTGATGTTCGGACTCGGCCAGTGGTGGTTGTCGCGCCAAGCCGCCCGGGCAAGGATGGCTGGCGAGGGCTATGGTAGGCATGAAGACGCCCAACCCGCCTTCGACAGGACACAGCGCGAACGCTCATCCGGAGAAGGTTTCGATGTTTTGATGGTGTCGCCAGAGGCGCCGCCGCGCGCCTTGCCTTCGTTCGCGGTGGCGATTTCACCGGTGGTGCTGGTGATCGTGCTCAACTACGTGTTCAGCGCAATCGTCATTCCAGCGATGGACACCGCTTATCTCGCGGAGGCCCGCTATGGCGCGACGAACGTCGATTCGGTGCGTGGCGTCTGGGCGATCATCTGCTCGCTGACCATCGCTTGCGTATGGCTGCTGGCAATGACCTGGCGCCGCCTGGCCGCGCCGAC
Organism: uncultured Thiotrichales bacterium; assembly: GCA_964620675.1. Lineage (GTDB taxonomy): Bacteria > Pseudomonadota > Gammaproteobacteria > UWMA-0217 > UWMA-0217 > CAYSFW01. The sequence continues at coordinate 43,141 of CAZUJU010000005.1, forward strand.
GCGTTCGCTGGACGATGGTGCCAATGCCTCGGTACTACCGATCTTTAACACCGCAAGCTTGGTCGGCTTCGGCGCGGTGATCGCGGCACTGCCGGCCTTCGAGCTGATAAAGACCTTGGTCGAATCCATCGGCAGCGGCAATCCGCTGGTATCACTGGCGTTATCGGTGAATGTGCTGGCCGGGATCACCGGCTCGGCATCGGGCGGCATGAGCATCGCGCTACAGACGCTGGGGGCGGAATACCTCGCCATGGCCGAGACGGCGGGCATTGCACCCGAGTTGATGCATCGCGTGACCACAGTGGCCACCGGCGGTCTCGACAGCTTGCCGCACAACGGTGCGGTGGTGACCTTGCTCGCGATCTGCGGGCTCACTCACCGTGAGGCCTACAAAGACATATTCATGGTCGCGGTGCTGTTCCCGATCATCGCCTTAGTCGTCCTTGTGCTGCTGGGGAGTGCTTTTGGGGCGTTTTAGCGGATCGATATGCCGAGGTTCATTTTCCAGCGGCCCGCCGTGGCACAGCCGACCTGAACGCAGCTGAGTCGCCGCCCCTTCGCCAATCCGAGCACAGGTAAGGTGTGTTTGAGGCCCGTTCAGCAAGATAGCGCCCGACACCGGGACCGGGAGCTGTTACACCGTAGCGGCCCGCAACCGGGCACGGCCACCGCCAGCTATTCACCTGGTTCATATCGCGCTATCAGGCCCGCCCCGATCACTCCAGGAGGCCCGGAACCAGCGCGATCAACACCAAGGCCAGCACTAAAAGCCACAGCACAGTCGCGGTCGTCCAATGTCGCAACCGGCGTTCAATACGAAACGGGTATCGCCGCCGGTCCGTCGGCAGAGAACTGAACCCTGGGTAGCGCAGTCGCTGAACCTGGGTGTGTAACGATATCGCGAGGCGTTCGATGGGCACGATCAGGTCGCCAGGCGGGATCACGGGTAGACGGCGGTTGAATTTCGCCGCGAACATCCCCGCCGGCACGGCCAATAACAACGGGAGTAACGCGGATGCGTAAGCCGCAGTTTCTGGCCACGCTGGCCGGCCCCATTCGGCAACCAAGAGAACCCCCGTCAGTAGCAAGAGCCAAGGTATGTTGACGCCAGCGACAGTACCCTCGCCCGTCTTGTGGGCGGCCAACCATAGCAAGCGCGCCATCAACAGCGCCGTGCCGGTGGCGGCGAGTGGCAGCAACCACGCCAGAACAGCGGGCCAGGGCGGTGACAGCTGAACCAACGCCGCCTTGAGGCCCATCTTGGCGAACATACCACTGGTAAGCGGCGCGCCAGCCAACGCGAGCGCCGGCAGCGCCAGCCCGGCGAGAATCCAGGGGCGCCCGCCATGCATTCGAACCAGTCCGGCGCCGAGAAACAGCGCGCTCTTGGCCAATGCATGATGGAAAGCGTAAGCAAGAATCGCCGGTCCTAACCACGGCCAAAGCTCCGGCGCCACCAAACCGGCACCGACTCCCAGGCTGAGAAAACCCATTTGACTCACGCTGGAGTACGCCAACAGCACCTTGAGATCGCGTTGCACCACACCCAGCGCAACACCGAAAAACATCGCTGCGATCCCGAGAACCATCAATGCGCTGCCCCCCGCGGGCATGACGACCTCACCGATTGGCAGAAAGCGCAGCCAACCGAGGACACCGGCCTTCAGCATCACGCCGGACAACACGGCACTGGCGGGCACTGGGGCAACCGGATGGGCCAATGGCAACCACAGGTGCAACAAGGGCAGCCCGGTCTTGATACCGAATCCGACGATCAGCAACCCCGCCGCCATGGCGGAAATCGGCGTCGACACGAGGTCGTCGAACCGCGCGCTGTCGATCGCCCCGGCCCTGATCGCAATTCCAGCGAACAGCATCACCTCCCCGACCATCGCCATGCTGAGGTAAACACGCCCCGCGCGCCGCGCCGCGTCGTCACCGCGGTGAACCACCAACCCGTAGGCGGCGAAGGTCATCAGGGCAAACAATAGGTAAAAACTCACAACGTCCTGGGCCAGGCAAAGACCAAGACTCCCGGCCTCAGCGCCAAGAAAGTAGACCCAAAACCGGACCCGCGCCCGATCAGAACGCAACCAACCGCGCGCGAACCAGCCTGCCAACCACCAGACGAAGGCCGTGAACAAGAGAAATGTGCGTCCGGTCGAATCCAGCCCCAGGGTCGTACCGAGCAACACCCCAGGCAACTCAAGGCGCGCATCGGGCGGAGCGCCAAGGGCAAGGATCAACGCCGGGATCGGCGCCGTCGGAGCCAGTCGCTCCGCCACCGCGCGCAGTCGCGGCAGTCCCAGCAGCACAATCACCAACCAGGGGGCGAGCAGTGGTAGGAGCAGCGCGTACATGCTGCGGCTCGCCTACGTTAGAGACTCAGACTCAGGATCATCGTCACCAACAACAGCAACCAGAGCGTCGCCGCCAACGGCCAGGTTCGCAGTCGCGTTTCGAGCCAGGGAGAACGCAGAGCAGCGCGTGGCACACTCGGCTTGCGCAATCGCGGGGGCCAGGCCGCGAACGCGCGGTTTATGGCGCCAGCCGCACGCTCGATCGCGAGCACGAGATCACCGGGTGGTAGGAGCGGCAAGTCGATTCGGCGCCACGCGAAGAGCCCGGCAAGCGCGACCGCGAGCGCAAGCGGCCAGATCGCCTCCAACAGCGTGGCTGCCTCGAAACTCGACCGCCACGCCTCCAGCGGCGCGAGAATAAAGGTCAGTCCGGCGCTGGCGACGAGCGTCAACGCCCATCCCGGGAGTAGCGCTCCGACCTCAGACTTCGGCGCCGCGGGCCGCTGGTGCAGCAGCCATAGCCAGCGCAGCATGAGCAGCGCGGTCACCACGGCGCCGACCGCCATCAGCACTGGCAACCCTTGGCCCCAAGGCGCGGGGAGCGTTGCGACGGCGCTCTTGAGGGTGGTCTTCGCCAGCAGTCCGCTGGTGAACGGTGCGCCCGCGAGTGCCAGCACCGGCAAGGCGAGACCGGCCGCGATCCATGGCGTCAGCCCGCGCCGCTCGACCAGCCCAAGCCCGAGGAACAGCGCGGCCTTGGCGAACGCGTGGTGAGTGGCGTACAAGGTCACAGCCACCGCCAGCCACGGCCAGAGTGTCGGGGCGCTCAAGCCGGCCCCGAACGCAATGACGATATACCCCATCTGACTCATGCTGGAGTAGCCGAGCAAGGCGCCGGGATCGCGTTGCGTCAATCCGACGATCGCGCCATAGAAGATCCCGATCAGGCCGACACCGATCATCACCGCGCCAAATCCCGGCCAGCTCACCTCGCCCAAAGGCAAAAAGCGCATCCACCCCAAGACGCCGGCTTTGATCATCGCGCCCGCCAATACCGCGGCGGCCGGGATCGGGGTCACCGCGTACGCCAGCGGCAACGAGTAATGCAGCAGCGGCAACCCGACCTTGACACCAAAACCGAGAACCACGCACCCGGTCGCGATCGCGAGATAAGCGGGCGGATCGCCCTGTATCGTGAATGCGGCGAACAGCGACGTGTCGAATCCGGCGACGAGCAACATCAAACCCGCCAATATCAACATCTCGCCAACCACGGTCAGCGCGAGGTAGACGCGGCCAGCGCGGCGCGATACGGGGGTACCGTCGTGGATGATCAGGCCGTAGGCCGCGAAGCTCATCAACGCAAAAAAGACATAAAAATCCACCGCGCCCTGCGCGACGCAAACGCCGAGATTGCCGGCTTGAGCGGCCAAAAAGAACGCGCAGAAGCGCGCCGGTCGGGTGCGATTGGCGAACCATTCCCACGCGTACCATCCGGACGCGAGCCAAATCACCGCGGTTAAAAGCAGAAACACGCGCCCGATCGGATCCAGCCCCAAACGTATGCCCAGTAACAGCGCGGGCCACTCGGCCACGGCCTCGGTCGGCGCAAGTACCGCGAGTAACAACGCCGGCAACGGCGCCCACGGCGCCAGCCGCAAGGCATGCGCCCGGGTTACGCGCGGCACCAATAAAGCCAGCAACAACAACGGTGTCAGCACGATCACCAGCAGCATCACGGCGCCCCCGTCAGGTACTCGCGCGCGGCAATCAGCTTGGCCCAATCCAGCGGGCTAAGCGCCGACGCGGCAAATAGCCCGACCAGCAAGGTAGCGGTGGCGGTCACCACCGGTGGGATCAGCAACAGGGGCGCGGTTTCCCAGCGGCCGCGCTGCGGAATGTGCTCATCCGGCCAATCGCCTGCCGCCGGCTTGAACCACATCCGGTACAAAATCGGCAGAAAGTACGCTGCGTTGAGCAGACTCGAGATCGCCAACACCGCCAGCACCCACGGCATACCCGCCGCGATCGCCCCGAGGCCGAGGTACCATTTGCTGATAAACCCCGCCAGCGGTGGTACCCCGATCATGCCTAAACCGGCCGTGCTGAACGCCGCCGCCGTCCATGGCATACGGCGACCGACGCCATCGAGTTCCGTGACTTTGTGAATGCCGAGCGTCTCGGCGAGATTTCCGGCGCAGAAGAACAGGGTGATTTTCATAATTCCCTGGTGGACCAAGTGCACAATGCCGCCAATCGTACCGATCGGGCCGAACAGCGCGGTACCGAGTACGATGTACGACACTTGGCTGACCGTGGAATACGCGAGGCGTTTCTTGAGATCGTTTTGAAACACCGCGCGCAGGCTGCCCCAGATGATCGTGATCGAAGCCGCCACCGCGAGCGGAACGAGCAACGTCAGCGACTGGGCAAACTCCACCCCATAGACTTCGTACACCACACGCACGATGCCAAACGCGCCTGCCTTGACCACCGCCACCGCGTGTAACAGCGAAGAGACCGGCGCTGGCGCGACCATCGCTTGCGGCAACCAGCCATGCAACGGCACCAGCGCGGCCTTGACGCCCAGGCCCACGATCAGCAGCAGGAACGCGATTTGCAACTGGCCGGCATACTCTGGGCCGACGCCACCGAGGCTCCCGCCGGGAACGAAATCGACCTGCCCGGCGATGCCGTAGAGCCAAATCGTACCGAGGAGCAATACCGCCCCACCGGCGAGGGTATAACCGAGATACACATGGCCCGCGCGCAGCGCCTGCTCGGTGCCGCGATGCACCACCAGCGGGTAGGTCGAGAGCGTCAGCAGCTCGTAAAAGATAAAGAAGGTGAACAGGTTGCCCGCCATCGCAACGCCGACGGTCGCGGTCACGCAGAGGCTGAAGAACCCGAAAAACCGGCTCCGATGCGGCGATCCTTCGAGATAACCGATCGCATACAGCGTAGTGAATAACCACAACACCGCCGAGAGCGTGATGAACAACATCGCCATCGCATCGGCCTTCAACACCAGGTCGAGGCCGGGCAGCACGGTATGGGTGAATACATACTCGCGCTCATTCACCACCCCCCACAGCATCCAGCCGATCAGGGCAAGCTTGGCGACCGCGCCGAACAGGTTCAACCCGGTGCGCAGACGATGGCGGGATTCCGCCAATGCAAAGATCACCAACCCCGGCACAAACGAACTGGCGACCACCAGCAACGGCAACCAGGTGTTGTCGATCACGGCGCGACGCCCGTATTCAGCAGCAGGAGCGGCTCGGCGCCAAACAGCCCCAACAGAATCGCGGCCAGCGCCAACGCCAGGGCACTCAGCTCAAGCGCACGCGGAACCCCCTTCACCGCCGCACCGGAGCGCGCGGGGATAAACGCTTGGCGCAGCACTTTGAACACATAAGCCGCGGCCAGCAATCCGCCCACAATCATTACCACCACCCACCACCACTGGCCACTGTCGAGTGCGGCCATCAACAACAGCCATTTTGCCGAAAATCCGCCGGACGGCGGCAAGCCCATCAGAGTCACCGCCGCCAGCGCAAAACTAAACAACGTAACGGGCAATCGTGCACCAACCCCATACAACCCGGCGATGTCATCGCGCCCCACCGCAACGATCATCGCACCGGCGGCGGCAAACATCGCCGCCTTCGCCAATGCATGCGCCAATATCTGCATCACTCCGCCCTGCAACGCCGTGGTCGCCGTCTCCGGCGCGACCCCGGTCGCCAACGGAAACACCAGGAACAGGTACCCAACCTGGGCAACGGTCGAGTAGGCGACCAGCATCTTGAGCCGGGATTGACGCAAGGCCAGCACCGAACCCCACAAAATCGCGGCCGCCCCGAGCACGCCGAGCAACTGCGCCGCAGCCACCGTGGTGAGCGGTGCGAACAACCCAAACCACAACCGCAATAACAGGTAGAACGACGCCTTGATCACCAGCGCCGACAACAACGCCGAAACCGGGCTGGCCGCGCCGCCGTGCGCAGGTGGAAGCCAGAAGTGCAGCGGAAACAATGCGGTCTTCAACAGCATCCCGAGCGTCATCAAGGCAAACGCCAGCACCGTGATCGGCAGCGGTTGTAACAATGGGGTCAGGGTTTCCAGCGCGACGCTGCCGTAAGTCCCGTAGATCAGCGCGACGCCCATCAGGTAAGCCCCCGAACCGAGCAGCGTCGCCAGCAGGTAGCGCAGCCCCGCCGCCACGGCGTGGCGTTCGCGCGAGGCCGCAGTCAGGGCGACCGCGGCCAGCCCCAGGATTTCCAGCGAGACATATAGATTGAACAGATCCGCTGCCAGGAACAGCGCGTTCAACCCTGCGAGCAAGAATCCCAACAGCGGCCAGAACCACTCACCGCCGCGTGGTTTCGTCCGATAATAGGCGCGCGCATAAACGCCAAGCGGCAGCGCGACCGCCGCGGTCATCAACAGCATGAGCGCCGCCAGACCGTCCGCCATCAAATCGATCCCGAGCGGTGCCCCCCAGCCCCCCACTGCGTAGGTCCGCGGCCCCAGATTCACGACATCGAACGCCAAACGCAACGCCAACCCGACCTGCAGCACCAGCCCGAGCAACGCCAGACGCGCGCCGCGCCGTGGCCCCATCACGAAGGCTACGCTCGCCCAGGCCAACGGCAGCAGAATCAGCCACGCGACCGGATCCAGCCATTCACGGGGCATGCGGCGGCTCCTTGGCGTCGCCGCCCGCGGGGGTATCCGCCTCCCGTTCCCCCGGCAGCAGCATATCGCCGGACAAATCCAGCAAACGCCGCGCCAGCGCCAAGGCCAGAGCGGTCGCAGCCACCGCCACCACGATACCCGTCAGCACCATCGCTTGCGGTACCGGATCCGGCACCCCGCTGCGCTGACCGAGCCCGAGTAGGACCAAAAAGGCGCCACTGCCGAGAACATTGAACGCGATAATCTTGCTCAGCAGATGTGGGCGCAGGATCAATCCGCCCAATCCGAGCACGAACAACACCCCACCGACCAGGGCATAGAACAGTCCCGCAGTCACGCGCCCGACCCCTTGCGCGGCGCCTCCGGCCCGGCCAAGAACAAGCCCGCCAGAATCAATCCGAGCGACAGTGTGAGCCCGGCCTCGATCAACAGAATCAAACCACCAGCCCAGCGCGGGGGATATTGCAGCAGCGCCCCCGCTGCTAAGCCACCCGCCGCAACCAGCAGAAATATGACGAATCCCGCGCTCAAAGCCGCGCGCAGACCAAGGCCAGGCAGGGTCCATGCCGGCAGGATCCCGGCCAAACGCAGCATCACGCCCGCCGCAGCCAACACCGCGCCGGCCTGAAACGCGCCGCCCGGGCGGTCGGCTCCGGCCCAGAGCAGGTAGCCGGCCACCATCACCATCAGCGGCGCCAAGGCCCGTGCAAGCGTCCCCAGTACCGGATCAGCCGTGATCGATCGCGGATGCAACGGCGTCACGCCCGCCGCCAGCATTCCGAGCAGCGCCAGCATCAGTACCGCAATTTCGAGAAAGGTGTCATAACCGCGAAAGTTCAGCAGCACCGCCGTCACCGGGTGCGCCACCCCGCTTGCGTCCAATTGTTGCATCACCTGGTCCGCCAACCGCAGCGGTGCCTCCGGGAGTGTCCACATCGCCCCGAGTAGGGCTATGCCCAAGGCAGCACACAATCCGGCGACCAACCATAGACGCCAGTGTTTCATGCTTCACCGTCGCTGTTTACGCCGCGACGACGGCGGCGCGCGCGCAGGTGTCCGACCGCATCCAGCAGCAGCGCGCCGGTCAGACCGGCACCGATTGCGGCCTCGGCGAGCGCAATATCGGGGGCGTCGAGACGCGCCCAGGCCAAAGCCATCAATAAGCCAAACACGATGAATAATACCGCCGCCCGGAACAAATCCGACGCCGCCAACGAACGCCACGCGGTGACGATCAGGGCCAGCGCGAGCAATCCGTCGAACGGGGTCATTCGCGCGGCGCTCCGGTCCACGGAGCGATCCCGCGCCGGGTCGCACGATGGGCAATGAGGTAACTCACCGTGGCGCTGGCAAACAACGCCAGCACCCAGATCAACACCAGTTTAAGGGCGGCGCCGACACTCTCGGCGCGCAATAACAGACCGAGCACGATCAGGCCCAAGCCCAGATTGTCGACCTTGGCGAGCGCATGCAGACGCGAGTAGACGTCCGGAAAGCGCAGCAAACCGATCGTTCCGGCGAGAAAAAATCCGCCCCCGGCGAGTAAAAGCAGGTCGGAAAGAAATTCAATCGGACTCATCGCGATCGCCCGATCGATCCGCGCGCCAGGCACGCTCGGCAAAGGCCGCGCCGGTGATGGCCGCGAGCAACGCGAACACCAGCGCCACATCCAGCAAGGCGCGCGCGAGCCCGGCTTGCGCCAACAGCAACAGCACCGCGACGCCGGTGGTCCCGAACAAAAGGGCCGCGAGCATCCGGTCGGCTTGGGTCGGACCGCGCATCACCCAGTACAGCGCCACCAGCAGGTTCGCCAGCAAGAATATCGCGAGATACCATAACAGGTCAGGCACTTGGCAACTCCAATCCGAACAATCGTGCGACACGGGTTTCGGCCGCGCGCAACGCGGCCTCATCGATCAAACCACGGTCGAGTACATGCAAACACAACTGATCCCCGTTCAGGTCCGCGCTGACCGTGCCCGGCAATAGACTGAGGGTATCTGCGAGCAAAATCCGACCCGTACCGACCGGTAGCCGCAGCGTCAGGTAGCGAACTTCCGGCTGTAAGTTCAACCTTGGGCGCAGCGCCAACACAGCCACCGCGACACCGCCGCGTATCGACTGCACCAGAAAAAACCCGACGAACGCCACCAACCCGTTTAGGGACACGCGCCTCGGCACCGCCGGCCACAACCAGAGGCTGACGCCAAACGCCGCCAAAATCGTGATCGCTCCCACCGCCCAGTCGCGCCCGCCGCCCTCGACCAATACCCACCACAGCGTGGTGAAAAATGCGAGGCGTAGAAGTACCGTGCGAAGGTGAATCGCGGCGAATCTGAGCATGGTGTTATTTTACCGGCGTTTACACTTGGTACGTTAAGAGTAGCTACATCGCAACGCGTAAATTGACTCCCACGGTCGGAAAGCATTGATTCAATGGCGACCCGTTCGGCGTGTAGCGGCACCGTTGCGGAAACGCTCGATGGCGAATCGGCCGGCAAGACACCAAAACTAACCGCTTCGCGGCACGCCACCATCGCAGGCAAGGCCAACAATTCTCTTCAATGAATTTACAAGGCCCCACGCGGACGGACCTCACCGCGCAACCCTTCCCCGCGCTGCGGGCCGGTCTGGGGAATGGCCGGGAGCGCGCCGGGCAGCAATCTCGTCGCGACCTCGCAGGCCAGCGCAGTTACGAATCGCCTCTGAACAGGGTTAAGATTGGGGGTTTAGTCTACCCGGATCGATCGTTTGAAGCCCGCGCTCACTCCGCTCTCTCAGGAAAGCATCATCGCACTGTGCGGTCGGCAAGCGTTCATTCGCGGGCGTGCCTATTTTCGCGAAGGGCGGGTGGGCAAGTTGTCGATCTCCTCCGCATCAGGCCATATGCTGATTCAGGCGGAGGTTCAGGGCAGCGATTTCGATCCGTACTCGGTCAACATAGCGGTGATCAATCAGCGCAATCGTATGATTCCGCTCGGTGAGTGCACCTGTCCGATGCGGGCCAATTGCAAGCATGTCGCGGCGGTGTGCCTGGCCTACATTCAGCAGTTCATCACGCCGGGGCTCGATATCGCGGCCCGCGCCGATCCGGTCGAACAATGGCTGAAACGCCTTCACGATCCAAACGGCAAGGCCGGACGCGTCGAGGTTGAAGAGACCCGAGTCATTCTGTACCTGTTGCAACCCGACCAGAACGCCGCCTACCGCTATCGCATTGCGACTGTTTCCACCCGTATGCTGAAGAAAGGCGGCTACGGCAAGGCCCAGCAAGTGGCGCTGGAGCGCGTGCTGGAGACTTACAGCAGCCTGAGTTTCGCAACCGACGCTGATCGTGAGATCGCAACCCTACTCACCCGCGGCCAGCGCTACCTTTACCACTACGGGCACCCGCTCAACGGCGATCTCGGCGCGTTGGCGTTTCGCAAAATGCTCAAGACCGGGCGATTGCACTGGCTCGGTATCGACGGCCCCGCACTCCAGGCCGGTGAGCCTCGTGCGCTGACCTTTATCTGGAAGGACCACGACCACGGCAAACGCCTGCACCCGGCGGTCACGCCACCGGCGAGCCATCTCCTGTTGATCGATCAGCTTCATTACGTCGACCTGGAGTCCCGCGAGGGAGGTGCGTTGCGCACCCACCTTGCGCCGGCACAGATCGACCAACTGCTCGACGCACCGACGATTCCGCGCGACCGGCTAGAAGACGTGAGCCGGCGGCTGCTGCTAGAGGTGCCCGAATACGCCCTGACCCCGCCGGTGCCAATCGATGTTGAGGTCGAAACCCTCGCCGGCCTCACCCCCACCCCGCGGCTGCAGCTGCGCGCCGACCCGGAGCAGTTGGCCGATTACGGTGGCCACGCGGTCGAACTCGGGTTCCTGTACGACCGCTTCGTACTGCCGCCGACCGATCAGGAGACCTTGACCTGCGAGGTTGAAGGCAATCATCAATACCGCATCGAGCGCAATCTCGACGCCGAGCGCGACGCGGTGCAACACCTGCGCGAGTGCGCCTTGCAAGCACTGCCTGACCGGCCCGGTGTACCCAGAACGCCGGGCGGCTTCGCGTTTCAGTGGTCCGGCGCGCTGCGCAACGCCCAGCAATGGGAACGCTTTCTGGCGCACGACCTGCCGCGGCTGGAGGCGCTCGGTTGGCAAATCGAACGCGATGCCGCTTTCCGGCTGCGCTTTGACACAGTGGACGAGTGGCAGGGTGACTGGGCGGAAACCGAGGAAGACGGCTGGTTTGCGCTGAGCCTTGGGGTCGAGGTGGATGGCGAACGCGTCAATCTGCTGCCGGCGCTGGTCGAGTTGCTCAAGGTTGGCAGCGATCCGGTGGCGCTGCGCGCCTGGCTCACCGAACAGCCCTACATCCTCGCCCCGGTGGACGAATACCGCTGGCTCAAACTGCCGACGCCGCGCGTGCTCGCGATCTTCGACACCCTGGTTGAACTCTATGACCAAGCGCCGCTCGACGACGACGGCCGGCTGCGCTTCAGCCGCACCCAAGCCTTACAGCTCGGCGATCTGTTGCTCGACGACAGCGTCGCCTGGCACGGCGGCGGCGATCTTGCCGCACTCAGCGCGCGATTGCAGGACTTCGCCGGCGTCGCCAGCGTCGCCCCACCGCAAGGACTCCGCGCCACGCTGCGCGGCTACCAACAGCACGGCCTCGACTGGCTCGACTTTCTGCGCGAATTCGGCTTCAACGGCATCCTTGCCGACGACATGGGCCTCGGCAAGACGGTTCAGACCCTCGCCCTGCTGCTGCGCGAAAAGGAGCTCGGACGCGCCAGCCATGCCAGCCTGATCGTCGCGCCGACCAGTCTGATCGGCAACTGGCGGCGTGAGGCCGCAAACTTCACCCCCGATCTCAAGGTGCTGGTGCTGCACGGCGCGGAGCGCAAACAACGCTTTACCGCCATCGGCGAGCATGACCTGGTGCTCACCAGCTACGCCCTCGCCCGGCGCGATTGGGATACCCTGCGCGACCAACCGTGGCACTACCTGATCCTCGACGAAGCGCAGGCGATCAAAAACCCCAAGGCCTTTACCACCCAAGCCATCAGCGGTTTGAAGGCCAAGCACAAACTCTGCCTCACCGGCACCCCGATGGAAAATCACCTCGGTGAATTGTGGTCGATCTTTGAGTTCTTGATGCCCGGCCTGCTGGGCACCCAGGACCGCTTCCAGCGCCTGTTCCGGCGCCCGATCGAACAGCTCGGCGACGGCGACCGCGGAACCCAGTTGCGCAAGCGCATCCAGCCCTTCCTGCTCCGCCGCACCAAGCGACAGGTAGCGAGCGAACTGCCGGAAAAGGTCGAAATGATCCGCTCGATCGCGCTCGAAGGCCGTCAGCGCGACCTCTACGAGAGCGTGCGTCTGGCGATGGACAAGAAGATCCGCGAAGTCATCGGCAAACAAGGCCTGGCACGCAGCCACATCATGATCCTCGACGCCCTGCTCAAGCTGCGCCAGATCTGCTGCGACCCGCGCTTGGTGAAACTCGACCGCGCACGCCAGGTGACGACCTCGGCCAAGCTTGAAATGCTGCTCGAAATCCTGCCGGAAATGGTCGAGGAAGGCCGCAAAATCCTGCTGTTCTCGCAGTTCACCAGCATGCTCAGCCTGATCGAAGCGGAACTCGAACGGCTGCGGATTCGCTACAGCAAGCTCACCGGCCAGACCCGCGACCGCGACCGCGCGGTCGACGCGTTCCAACACGGCGACGCCAAGGTGTTCCTGATCAGCCTCAAGGCCGGCGGTGTCGGCCTCAACCTCACCGCGGCCGACACCGTGATTCACTACGACCCGTGGTGGAATCCGGCGGTCGAGCAACAAGCCACCGATCGCGCCCACCGCATCGGCCAGGACAAGACCGTATTCGTCTACAAGCTGATCACGGAAAATACCGTCGAAGACCGGATGCTCGTCCTCCAACAAAAAAAGCAGGCGCTCGCCGACGCCGTCCACGGCAAACCGGCCGCAGCGGGCGCGCCGACCTTCACCGCCGACGAACTGCTGGATTTGTTCAAACCGCTCGGCTGAAACACCGCTTGCCACACTGCGGCAAGCGCGCAGCAAGGTGGAAGTAACGCGCTACAGGTTGGGCAAGCGGTAATTCTGCTGCGTCATCAGATCAATGCCGCACTCGAGTCCCGAGATCCATTCCAGGAACTGACGGACCATTTTCTTGCCACGGAAGGGGCGGCCGTGTTGCGGCACCATGCTCTCGACGTCGAGATCCTTGACCATGTTGGCCCAGAAACGGCAGACCTTGTTGGAGTTCATGTACCGCCGATGGAAGCCTTCCATCGCGGGTATCGCATCTTCGAAACGCTTGAATGGGGTGTCGAGGTCGCCCGCGCCGAGGTTGGCGCCCATGTCGCCGGAAAACAGGATCTTGCTGATCGGGTCGTAGAACTGGAAATTGCCTTCGGCGTGCAGGAAATGTGCGGGCAGTGCCATCAGGCGCACTTTGCCGAGCGCGAGGTGGCCACCTTGGTCTGGAATCGTAATCAGGCGACCGCTCAATTTGTCGGTGCGGGTAAAGTGCGGGATAAATCGCTGCCACAGTTCGGGCACGACCACCTTGCATTGGGTGCCAACCAACCAGCGGTTGATCGAGGCGACGATATCCGGGTCCTGGTGCGATGCGACCACGTAATCAAGCCCCTTGACGCTGACATAGTGGCTCACGCCCATGAACAGACGGGTGTAAGTCAGCTCGCCGCCCGGATCGATCAATGCCGCGTGCTCGTGGTCGATGATCAGAAACTGGTTGGCCTGCACCGCGTCGCCGGTAACGAGGTCCGAAAACGACACGCAGATGTGGCGTCCGTCGTTGTAGAGTTCAATAGACATAAGCCGGGCTCCAAGTACGGGGCATCCACCGCGATTTGCAACGGGGAATCCGCAGCAAACAGGTGACTAGCCGAATAGCATAGCGAATCGCTGGGCGCGGGATATGGAATCCGTCACGAAATCCGCCACCGTCCGCGCGCTGCCACGTCGCCGCGTCCGGGATGGGGACTGTGTCAGCGGTTGCCGCTCTGCAATCGCGGTCTTACACTGACTGCGAACATTCCGCCATCGATAATCAAGAGGAGTCACATGCCTAGCTTTGCCGACAACCTGGCCCGGCTGCCGGACGTGAGTCAAATCCAGCGGCTCGAACTCTACCGCGCCGACGCGGGCTCCGTTGCGATCATCGAAAACAAACCCGGTAGTGCCGGATCGGTCGCCGTTTATCTGCATCTGATGCGTAAGCACGGCGTTATCACCGTCCTTGCCGCGCGCGAGGGGTTGGAGCTGTACGCGGAACACACCGCAGATGCGCACGCCCACCCGGGCAAGCACCCGAACATCGATCAGCTGATCCAGGTCATCGCGGACGGAATCGGGCTCTCGGTGGAGCCGATCCGGCGTCCGCCACAGTAGCGCGTCAGTCGACGCTTTCGTCATCGACATCGCGCGACGGATTCCTCATCACGATCACACAGCACATCCAAATTACCTATGTACCCAAATCAGCAAACTCGCCGCCTGTTGCCATTGTTCGTCCTGCTCTGCGCCCCCGGCTGGGCGCTGGCGCAAACCTGCTCGCGCGAGGACATCGAACACTACCTCCAACGCGGTTTCACGCACGACCAGGTCACCCGGCTGTGCGGCAACGCCCCGGCCGAGGCAACGACGCCGACAACCTCAACGCCGATGCAAGTCCCCGCCACGACACCCGACGCGGGGGGCCGCCCCGCCCCGCTGTCGGCGCCACCCCCAGTCGTCACCGATCAGGGCGCAGACGATCTGCTGACACTCAAAGCCTCGATCGAGGCGAGCGATGTCCAGGTGACGCCGGAGGCGATCGTCTACACCCTGAACGAGGAATGCTTATTCCACGGCACCGAGAACCACGTCGGGCTGCGCGACCGCACCTGCCTGGCGACGACAGTGTCGATCGCACGCAAAGATCTTAAGGTTACGGCGGTACGCGCACCGATCCTTCTGGTACGTGAGGGGCAATTCATCGTGACTGGCGACATCACGCGCAGCTTCGAGGGGCTGGATCGGCTGAATCGCTACGCGCGCGCGGAAATTGAGTCGGAGTACCCGCGGCGCGTCAACGAAATCAATGTGCCCTTTCGCAAGCGTACCGACCTGACGCGCCTGCAAGCGGCGTTCGAGCGGTTGGCGAACTGAGCCCAGATAAGGCGTCGCTCGCTACGCTGGCGGCGCCAAACGTCGGCATGCAACGACAGCGCACCGACGCGGAGCGCGGTAAGGCATCGCGGCAGAACCTGAGGCGAATGCCCCAACCGGTGCGGTCGGGGCCGCCCGCTACGGTGTGAGGCGCAACAACTCCGCCTTGGCGTCGTCCTCGGCGTAAAACGTCTGGCCGAGATTCAGCGCCGTTTGCAGGTGCTCGCGCGCCTTAACGGCCTCACCCTGCGCAAGATAGGCCTTACCCAGGTGATACTGGATGACCGCGACCTTCGGTGCCTTTTGCGCGGCACGTTGCAAGTGATCGAGTGCGGCCTTCGGGTCGCCGGCCTGGAGCTTCACCCAACCGACCGTATCGAGTTGCGCCGGGTCTTCGCTTTGTTTCAGTTTTTCTACCAGTTGCAGCGCACGCTCGATGCCTTTCGCGTTACCGTTGTCACTCGCCAGCACCATGGCCAGGTTATTCGCGGCGACGGCGTGATTGGGGTTGCGTTGCAATACGCGCTCGTAGAGTTCCGCGGCGCGATCGCGCTGCTGTTGCTGTTCGTAGAGCAGCGCCAGGTCGAGCGCCAGCGAGTCGGCCTGATCGGTAGCCGCAAGCCCCTTTTCGTAGGCGCCAATCGCCTGCGCGATATCGCCCGCGTTGCGGTGGGCGAGCCCGAGATTGCGGTACGGCACCCACCAGTTCGGCCGCAGTGCGATGGCTTGATTGAAGGACTGAATCGCTGCGGGATAGGACTTTTGCGCCAGCCGCACCTCTCCCAGCAAATTGTGGGCGACAAAATGCTCGGGTTTCGCTCGCAAGACTTTTTCGACCCGCGCGATCGCGGCCTCGACCTGGCCCTTGGCGAGGAAGTTACTCACCAGCATCGTGAGTGGCTCGACGGCTGCCGGGCTCTTTTGCAAGGCCAGTTCGAACTGCTCCGTACTGGCGGCAAGGTCGTTGCGGCTGCGGTGCATCAAGCCGGCCATATAGTCGCCGATCGGGGAATCGGGGTTGAGTTCGCGCGCCAGTTCGACCGTCTTGCGTACGCCGGCGTCGTCCTTTTGCGCCAGTTGCAGCTTGAACAAGGCATCCAGGGCGACCGCGTTGCCAGGTTTCGCCTTCAGGATCATTTCCAGATTCTCTTCGGCCTGACCGTGCTCGCCGGCTCGCGCCTGCATCACGGCAAGTTCGTAGCGCGCATCCGAATCGGCCGGATTCATGGTGACCGCCTTGAGCAGGTTGTCGCGCGCGAGTTCCGGCTCGTTGTTCTGCAGGTGCGCCTGCGCCAGCATGCGGCGTCCCTCGGAGGCGTTGGCATTGCCCTGCAAGACAGCGCGAAAATCGGCGATCGCGCTTTGGGTGTCGCCGGCGAACAGCGAAAGCCGGCCGCGGAGCAGAAGCGCTGGCTCGTTACGCGGGCTGGCCTTGAGCACGGCTTCGAGCACCTGTCGGGCATCATCGATCTTGCGTTCGCGAACCAGCAGGTTGGCGATCCCGACCCGAGCGGTAATGACCGCTTGGTCATCCGCGGTGGCATGACGATCGCCGATGATCTCTTCGTACACCGCGCGCGCCTTTTCGGGTTGCTTCAAGGCCTCATGAAACGACGCCAGCATCACCTTCATCCGCAGCGGAGCGCTGGATTCGCGAATAAAGGCCTGAATCTGTTCCTCCGCGGCCGCTTGCCCGCGAGCGCGGTAGACCAGATCAATCAGGGTCGTCTTGGCCTGGTCGCTTTCCGGCAGATCAAGGATCGCTTGGCGTAGGGTCTGCTCGGCGGCCACGGTGTCCTTCTGCTGCAGCTGGATCCCGGCGAGCAGAAACCGCAGTTTGAGGTTTTCCGGCTGAAGGCGGACCGCGTGCCGTAGCGGCTCGATCGCGGCCGGGTAATCCTCGCGCAGTACGTGGGTCTGACTGAGTTGGAGCAAAAGCGCGGAGTCTTCCGGTCGGTTGCGCAAGGCCTCGCCGAGCAGCTGCACGGCTTTCGGGTAATCGCGCAGTTGGGTGTGGGTATTGGCAAGTACCGAGATCACGTCGGTGCTCTCCGGCGCGTGCTGGTGCGCAGCGGTCGCATCTTTTAACGCCGTCGGAAGATCGCCGGCGCGCGCCGCGAGATGGGCGCGAATCGCCAACGCGTCGGGATTGTCCGGGGCCAGCTTGAGCAACGCGCGGACCTCGGCGTCGGCCAGATCGACCGCGTTGGCGAAGGCGTAAAGATATCCGAGCCGGGTCCGAGCCTGGATGTCATTCTCATCCAGTTTCAAAACGTTGCGGTACTCACCGACCGCGGATCCGATATCGCCGAGCTTCTCGTGGGTCTGCCCGAGCCAGAAGTGCGCGCTCTTATCCTTGGGATCGATGTAGATCGCGTTCCTGAATTCGAGGCGCGCCTTGTCATAGTGGGCCGCTTTGAACAGCTCGTGCGCCTTGCCGAGGTAGGCGTCCTTGCGTTCGGCGGCGCCACCGCAAGCCGCTAACGTGACGACCAGGGCGGTGGTGGCAATCCAATGAAATCGAGAACCTGTCACAATCGAATTCCGGCATCGGTTGGGATTTGGCCGGATGATAGCTGAGCACCCTACGCGGCACCGGGACGAACCTCTCAAATCTGGCAGCGTTCCCGATCGACGCGGGAATCACTCAGGCTTGTGAATCAAGCCCGACAGCCCCGCTTCGAGCGTCGGATACCGCAGCTCAATGCCCAGCGCGTCGCGCAACTTGCGATTATCGACCCGGCGCGACTCCTCGATGAACGAGAGCATCGCCGGGGTTAGTCGCTCGCGCGCTTCGGCCAGGCTGACCGCGGGCGGTCGCGGAATGCCGAGGTGGTCGGCGACACAATTGAAGTAGTGACTCATGGTCGTGGGGTTGTCATCGGCGACGTTGTAGAGTTCGCCGGCCGGTGCGCGCAGCATCGCGACCCGACAGATCTCGGCGAGGTCATCGGCATGGATCCGGTTGCTGTAAGGCGCCTCGGCCTCGATCAATACCGGCAACCCTTGCCGGAGACGTCGCTCGGGCAGCCGCCCCGGGCCGTAAATACCAGGCACGCGTAATACGACGACTGGCACCCCTGTGGCGGCGCTCCAAGCGCGCAACGTGGTTTCGGCGGCCAGCCGGCGCTTGCCGCGGTCGGTACGCGGATTGACCGGTTGCGCCTCGGTGATCCAGGCCCCGGCGCAATCGCCATAGACGCCCGTGGTACTGATGTAGACCAGCTTGCGCGGCAGATTATCGCCGTCGGCGCAGGCGAGAAAATGCACCATGCGTGGATCGGTGGTCCCGTGGTCAGGCGGTGGCGCGAAGTAGTAGACGTCGCGCTCACGCAGATCGAGGTCAGCGAGTTGGCGCGCATCATCGAGATCGCGTTGCTCGGGAATGATGCCCGTCGCGGTCAGTGCCGCGACGCCGGCGGGCGACCGTACCAAGCCGCGCACCGTTCGACCGTCACGAAGTTCGAGTTCTGCGAGCCGCAGACCGATATCGCCGCAGCCTACGATCAAAGTATCTGCCATGGGGGTTTGCTCCAATACTGTTGGGGGTTTGAGCGGCTACGCCAGTGCCCGGTTTTCAGGTCGCTTGCCCGCGTGCAGCAAGCCCCGGCGCGCTCAAGATCAATGTTCCCGCCGCGGACCTTTTGCGACGCCGAATGCTCGCGGTTGGCTAAAACCAGTGTTTGCGCTTGAAGTAAAAAATCATGCCGAACGCAATCGCAATCATGATCCCCCACAGCGCGGGATATCCGTAGTACCAGTCGAGCTCCGGCATCGCCCAGGGGCTGCCGCTGCGGTCGCCGAAGTTCATGCCGTAAACGCCCGCGATGAAAGTGAGCGGTATGAATATCGTCGCGATCACGGTCAGCACGCGCATGATTTCGTTAAGGCGAAAGCTGACGCTGGAGAGGTAGAGATCGAGCATGCTCGTAGTCATTTCGCGGTAACTTTCGAGAAGGTCAAGGATCTGGATCGCATGATCGTGGCAATCCCGAAAGTAGATCCGGTTGGTCTCATCGAGCAGCGATGCCTCGTCGCGCAGGAGCTCACTCACGGTCTCGCGCTGCGGCCACAGCGCGCGACGCAGAAGCAACGCGTCGCGCCGTAGCAGGTGCAGGCGTTGCAGGGTCGCATGCGTCGGTGCTTCGAGCAGGCTTTCCTCCAGCGCTTCGAGTTCAGCGCCGAATGCCTCCAGTACCGGGAAGCCACCATCCACGACCGTGTCAATCAGCGCATACAGCAGATAGTCCGCACCGCGCGCGCGGATCTTGCCGCGGCCATGGCGCAACCGCTCGCGGACCGCCTCGAATAGATCTTCGGCACCGTCGTGAAAACTCACGACGTAGCTCTGGCCGAAAAAGAGACTCACCTGGTCGAAAGCGAACCCACCGTCGATCATCCGCGGATGGGTCAGAACCAAAAACAGATGATCAGGATAAAGATCGAGCTTGGGGCGTTGCCCGCTGTTGGAGATATCCTCAAGCGCCAGCGGATGCAATCCGAAACCCGTCCCGAGTGCATCCAGCGCCGCCACCGACATCGGTCCTTGCACGTGAATCCAGGTAATCTTAGGCGACTCGAGGTAAGCGCTGTATACGTCAGGCGGCAGACCAAGGCGTTCCTCGAAATGCGCCAAGTCATACTCGATCAAGCGAATCGTTGCCGACGCCTGAGGGACTTCGTGCTGATGCAGGGTGCCGGGCGTTGTCCCCGGCGGATGGAAGCGCTTGTCGAAAAGTGCCATACCGCGTGTTCGCTGGGTTCCGGACGTGCAGGGAGGCGCTGCGACCGTCAACGATCGGTGACTCAGTCACTGAAAACATTGACCAATGACATCACAATCAGCGCCACAATTTAACTTAGTGGAGTTTTATCATGAAGCAAAACGTCGGCGGCATCGACAAAGTCTTGCGCATCATTGTAGGTCTGGCCTTGATCGCGCTGGTATTCGTGGGACCGCAAACGGCTTGGGGTTGGATCGGTGTGGTGCCGCTGATCACTGCGCTGGTTGGCTTTTGCCCCGCCTACAGCCTGATTGGCTTGCGCACCAACAAGAGCTAGGCGCTCCGTGCATCGGATGGGGTGGTGTATAACCACCCTGCCCGGCACGGGAACACCCGCGAGGCCGCGCCCGCATTAGATCTTGATTAGACTCATCACCTCAGCGCGGGTGCGATCGCTATCCGCGAACGTGCCGCGCATCGCGCTGGTGACGGTCGAGCTGTTCTGCTTCTGCACGCCCCGCATCATCATGCAAAAGTGGCTCGCCTCCAGAATAACCGCAACCCCATGCGGCTGAAGCGCCGCCATCAAGGCATCGGCGACTTGATTTGTCAGTCGCTCCTGCACTTGCAGTCGCCGCGCGAAGAGATCGACGATGCGCGCGATCTTGCTGAGCCCAATCACCCGATTGTTCGGCAAATACGCGACATGGGCCTTGCCGAAAAACGGCAGGACGTGGTGTTCGCACATCGAATAAAACTCGATATCCCGCACCAACACCATCTCCTCGCAGACCTCATCGAACACCGCGTCGCGCACGACATCCTCCACCGTGCTGTTGTACCCGCTGGTCAGGAAGTCAAACGCCTTGGCCACGCGCATGGGGGTACGCTTTAAACCGTCACGCTCCGGGTCCTCACCGAAGCGCACGAGCATCTCGCGCACCAGGCTTTCGAATTCCGCATCGTAGGTTTCGCCCTTTTCGGCGTCGAGGCTGGTCGCATAGCGCCCGGTGACCGCGAAAGGCAGTTTCTTGTCGCTCATGGGAGGGATACCTGATTTTTCTCGCTGTGACCTCGCGTTTTTAACGATACTTCGTGCGGAAAGCGAATTCCTGAGCGGCAAGTCGGGATTATGCCGAACGGCTCAACGGGTGCGACATTTCGACCCGAGGTGCGCGGCGAACGGTGATCGAGCGAGTAGGCCATCTCGCGTCAATCAATGGCGAACGGCGGTTAGAACATGAATGGATTGACCGGCGTGATGAAATCAACCGTCGGGTTTAACGCCGGCAACGCGACACTGCGGCGCGTGTATACCGGCGTAGCCGACTGATTGATTTGGTCGGGACGGAAGGATTTGAACCTTCGACCCCCACAACCCCATTGTGGTGCGCTACCAGACTGCGCTACGCCCCGAGAAAGCGAGTGGCGGACTATAGAGAACTACTTCAGCAATTTCAACAGATCTTCCAGCTCGGTACAGATCTGACGCACGATCTGGTGGCTCTGTGACTGATCGTCCTTGGACTCGCTGCCGGAGAGCTTCTGCCGCGCGCCCCCGATCGTGTAGCCGTGTTCGTAAAGGAGACTACGGATCTGGCGGATCAGAAGCACATCCTGACGCTGATAATAACGCCGGTTACCGCGCCGCTTGACTGGCTTGAGCGTCGGAAACTCTTGCTCCCAATAGCGCAGCACGTGCGGCTTGACGCCGCATAGCTCACTGACCTCGCCGATGGTGAAGTACCGTTTTCCGGGGATGACCGGAAGTTCGCTATTGTTACCTGCTTCCAGCATACCCTTCTACTCGCGTCTTGAGTTTTTGCCCCGGCCTGAAGGTGACCACCCGTCGTGCGGTGATCGGGATCTCTTCTCCCGTCTTGGGATTACGCCCAGGGCGTTGTGACTTATCGCGGAGGATAAAGTTGCCGAACCCGGAGAGCTTTACATTCGAGCCATCCTGGAGTGCAACCCGAATCTCCTCGAAGAACAGTTCGACGAGTTCTTTGGCTTCGCGCTTGTTGAGACCGAGCTCCTCGAAGAGCTTTTCGGCCATATCCGCTTTTGTTAATGCCATTATGAGTTTCGCAATGAAGCGCCCAGATCGGTTTTAAGTTTGGCGAGCACCGCAGCCACGGCGCGCTCCACATCTTCGTCCTCTAGAGTGCGCGATATATCTTGTAAAATCAATCCTAAAGCATAACTTTTTCGACCGTTTGCTACACCCTTTCCACTATATACATCAAAAACGGTGAATTCGCTAATCAACGGATGCGACAGCTCGCGCATGGCCAGTTCAATACGTTGATACGGCAAGGACTCATCCACCACGATCGCGATGTCACGCCGCACGGATGGAAACCGGCTCAAGGGACGGTATCGCGGCAACGGTCGCTCGCTCAGCGCTCGCGCGTCCAGTTCGAACATAAATACGCGCGTATCGAGTTCGAGCATGCGCTGCACCGCGGGATGCAACGCCCCGACCCAGCCAAGGTCGTTGCCGTCGAGTAACAATCGCGCAGTCTGCCCGGGGTGCAACGCTGGATGCTCGGCCACCTGCCACGCAACACGCCCGACTATACCCGCCGCGGTCAGTAGAGCTTCGACATCGCCCTTGGCATCGTGAAAATCCACCTCCCTCGTTGCGATACCCCATTGCTGGGGTTGCACGGCACCTACCAGCGCTCCGCCGATACGCGGAGCCTGCGTCAGCTCGCCCTCTCCTTGACGGAATACCAGGCCGTGTTCATATACGCGAATGCGGCTCTGCTGCCGGCGCAGATTGTGGGCCACAACTTGCACCAACCCCGGCCACAACGAGGTTCGCATCATCGCCAACTCGCTCGAAATCGGGTTCGCCAGCGCAAGACCCTCGGCGTCCGGATCAAGCACGGCTTGAACCTTGGGGTCGACAAAGCTGTAGCTGATCACCTCCTGATAGCCGCGATCACCCAAACGTTGCTTGAGTTCGCGCAGTGGCAATTGTGTCTCGGGCTTGGGCTGGATCGCCGCCGCCCAGAGGCGGGTATTGGCCGGGATGCGGTCATACCCGTAAACCCGCGCAAGCTCCTCGATCAGGTCCATTTCGATTCGCAGGTCGAACCGGTACGACGGCGGCGACACCCACCAGCCGGTTGCGGCGGCGCTCAGACGACAGCCAAGTGCGGTCAGGATCCGCTCGACCTCGCCATCCGCCAACGCGATGCCGAGGCGCTTGGGGATCCGCTCGCGGTGCAGCGCAATCGCCGGCAATTGCGGTAAGGCCTCGTCGACGACATGCTCGACAACGGGTCCGACCGCGCCGCCGCAGACCGCCAGGATCAGCCGCGTCGCGCGCTCCACCGCCTGACGCTGCAAGGCGAAATCGACACCCCGTTCGAAGCGGTGCGACGACTCAGTATGCAGGCCATGCGCACGCGCCCGCCCGGCGAGCGCAGCCGGCGCAAAGAACGCCGATTCGAGGAAAATATCCACGGTGGCGTCGCTCACGCCACAACCCTCGCCGCCCATCACACCCGCGAGCGCCAACACCCGCGAGGCATCGGCAATCACCAGGTCCTGCGCGCCAAGCGCAATCTCGCGCCCGTCCAATAACGTCAAACGCTCGCCCGGTTTGCCGCGGCGCACCCGGATTTCGCGATCCAGGCGCGCCAGGTCGAAAGCGTGCATCGGTTGCCCCAACTCCAGCATGATGTAGTTGGTGATATCGACGACCGCGGAAATCGACCGCACCCCGCCGCGTTCGATCCGTCGCCGAATCCAGTCCGGGGTTACGGCATCCGGTCGAATCCCGCGAATGACCCGGCCAACGTAGCGCGGGCAAGCCTCGGACGCGAGCACCGCAACCGGAAACGTGTCGTCCAGCGAGGGCGCCACCGGCTCGACCTCGGGCGCCTGAGGCGTGTGCCCGGTGAGCGCACCGAGTTCGCGCGCGATCCCCCACACCGACAGACAATCCGAGCGGTTTGGGGTCAGGTCAATTTCAAAGATCTGCTCGTCGAGCGCGAGCGCGGTGCGCAAAGAAACCCCCGGCGTCAGCTCGGCAGGCAACTCGAGGATCCCCGCTGCGCCACCCTCGACACCGAGCTCAGCCGCGGAGCACAACATTCCCGCCGACTCGACACCGCGCAACTTCGCCCGTTTGATTTTAAGTCCATTCGGAAGTTCTGCGCCCACGCGCGCCAGCGCGGTCACCAGTCCAGCGCGCGCATTGGGCGCTCCACACACGACCTGCCGTGATTCGCCCTGTCCGTCGTCGACCGTGCAAACCTGGAGTTTCTCGGCATCGGGATGCGGCGCGACCGCGTTGATCCGAGCAACCACCACCTCGCTGAAAGCGGGCGCCACTGGCGACAACCCGTCAAGCTCAAGGCCCGACATGGTCAGCAAATGCCCGATTTCAGCCGCGTCCAGCGCGGGATTGATATGGCTTCGCAGCCACGATTCGCTGAATTTCATGTCTCGGGGTTCTTATTCAAGTTTGCTTATAGGGGTCATCAGCACGTGTCGCCGTCGGGCGAGGTCAAATTTTTGCTTCGCCTCGACGCGTCGCACACTAGGCGAACTCCGCGAGGAAACGCAGATCGTTCTCAAAGAACAGCCTTAGGTCGTTAACCCCATAGCGCAGCATCGCCATCCGCTCGACGCCGAGGCCAAACGCGTAGCCGGAGAAGCGGTCGCTGTCGATCGCGACGTGACGAAAGACCTCGGGGTGCACCATGCCGCAGCCCATCACCTCCAACCAGCCGCTCTGCTTACAAACGCGACAGCCCGCGCCGGCGCACATGACACATTGAATGTCGACCTCGGCGGACGGCTCGGTGAACGGGAAGTACGAAGGGCGAAAGCGGGTCTGGAGGGAATCGTTCTCGAAGAACGCGCGCAAAAACTGATCAAGCAAACCCTTGAGATCGGCAAATGTTACATCCTCTTCCACCAGCAATCCTTCGACCTGGTGAAACATCGGCGTGTGGGTCAAATCCGAATCACAACGATAGACCCGCCCCGGCGCAATAATGCGTAACGGCGGCGGTTGACTGGACATCACCCGAACCTGCACCGGTGAGGTGTGGGTACGCAACACCTGCCCGGTCGGAAAGTAGAAGGTATCGTGCATCGCCCGAGCCGGGTGATGCGACGGGATATTGAGCGCCTCGAAATTATGGTAGTCGTCCTCGATCTCGGGCCCCTCGGCGACATCGAAACCCACCTGCCCCAACAAATTCACGATACGTTCGATCGTGCGCGAAACGGGATGAAGACCGCCCACGCTCTGGGCACGTCCGGGTAAGGTCACGTCGATACGCTCGGCCGCCAACTGTGAGGACAACGCTACCGCAGCCAACTCGGTCTTGCGCGCGGCGAGTAGGTCGGCGACCTGCTGCTTGGCTTCGTTGATCGCTGCGCCCGCCAGCGGACGCTCAGCTGCGGGTAACGTCCCTAAAGCTTTGAGCAGATCGGTCAACTGGCCCTTCTTGCCTAGAAATCGCACCCGAAGATCATCTAGCTGGCGCAGATCCTGACTCGTCGCGATCAACTCGCGCGCTTCGGTCAAGAGTGAAGCGATTAGGTCGGTAGCGCTCACGATGATGGGCTCCCTACGAGACTAAAACGAAAAAGGGAAAGGTGCGCGCCTTTCCCCGCAGTCCGCCGTTGGGTCAGAAACCCGCGGGCGGTAGATATTTCGTACTTGCGATCGATTTGCGGAATCCGTGTGATTCGCCGCATAACGCGACGTCGCGCGCAAGCCGTTCAGGCAGCCAGGGCCGCCTTGGCCTTGTTGGCGACTTGCTCGAACGCGTGCAGATCGTGCACCGCGAGATCCGCGAGGACCTTGCGATCGATCGCAACCGCGGCCTTGTTGAGGCCATCGATCAGGCGACTGTAAGACATGCCGCACATCCGCGCAGCCGCATTGATACGGACGATCCACAGCGCCCGAAACTGGCGCTTACGCTGACGGCGATCGCGATAGGCATACTGGCCAGCTTTGGTAACGGCTTGTTTGGCAACCCGGAACACACGGCTACGGGCTCCATAGTAACCCTTGGCCTTGTCTAATATCTTCTTGTGTCGGGCGCGGGCGATAACGCCTCTTTTAACTCGTGCCATAGTAGTAAATCCTGTTTGCTATCAGCTGTAGGGCAACAAGCGCGCGACAGCACCCGCATCACTCGGGTTCACGTGCAACTGCGAACGCAGATGACGTTTACGCTTGGTACTCTTCTTCGTCAAAATGTGGTTACGAAAGCCCTGACGCCGCTTGAATGCCCCTGAGGCAGTGCGGCGAAAGCGCTTTGCGGCGCCACGGTTGGTCTTAAGTTTCGGCATCTTACACTCCAAAAAAAATTCGGCGGAAACGTTACCTTCCGCCGTTCACACTCAACCCATCATCGGCGCCACGCGATTCTCGCGGTACGCTATTTCTGTTTCTTCGGCGCCAGGACCATGACCATTTGGCGCCCTTCGAGCTTCGGCTTCTGCTCTACCACCGCGATCTCGACCAGTTCGTTCTCCACGCGTTGGAGCACGTCCATACCAAGCTCCTTGTGCGACATCTCGCGCCCGCGGTAGCGAATCGTCACCTTACCTTTATTGCCCTCGTTCAAGAAGCGGGTGAGATTGCGCATCTTGACCTGATAGTCGGCCTCGTCGGTCGTCGGACGAAACTTGACCTCCTTGATCTCGATCTGCTTCTGACGCTTGCGTGCCTGGCTCGCTTTCTTGCCTTCCTCGAACTTGAACTTGCCGAAGTCCATGATTCGACACACCGGCGGACTCGCATTCGGCACGATCTCAACCAGATCAAGCGCGGCATCTTCCGCGATGCGGTTCGCTTCGTCGATCGAAACGACTCCTACGTTTTCACCGTCCCGCCCGATGAGTCGTACCTGAGGCACCCTAATTTCGTTATTGATGCGGTGGCTCTTCGCGATAGAGATACGCTAATCCTCCAAAACAATGCGGCCGCGGTTCGCAATCTCACCAGAGAGACGGTCGATGAGCGCATCAAGCGGCATCGATCCTAGGTCGTCTCCGGCGCGCGTACGTACGGCCACAGTCAGTAAATCGAGCTCCTTGTCACCAACGACAAGGAGATAAGGCACCCGGTCTAAGGTGTGCTCGCGGATTTTAAATCCAATTTTTTCATTTCTCAAGTCGGCATGTACACGGAACCCGTGTTTTTTCAAAGTGTTTGCCACATCCTGCGCATAAACGGCCTGGCGATCGGTGATATTCATCACCACCACCTGCAACGGCGCCAGCCACAGCGGGAAACGTCCCTCGTGATGTTCGATCAAAATTCCGATAAAGCGTTCGAACGACCCGAGAATGGCCCGATGCAACATGACCGGGACCCGCCGCGAGCCGTCTTCCCCGACATACTGCGCGCCGAGCCGCTCGGGCATCGAGAAATCCACCTGGATCGTGCCTAGCTGCCACATCCGACCGATGCAGTCCTTCAGCGTGAATTCGATCTTCGGACCGTAAAACGCACCCTCGCCCGGTTGCAGCACCCATGTGAGTCTTTTGGCATCAAGCGCGTCGGCGAGCGATTTCTCCGCCTTATCCCATACCTCGTCGCTGCCAACCCGGTTTTCTGGGCGCGTCGAAAGCTTGTAGATCACCTCGGTGAAGCCGAAGTCTTGATAGACATCATGCAGAAAATCTATGAAATCATTCACCTCACCATGAATCTGATCCTCGGTGCAAAAAATGTGAGCATCGTCCTGAACGAAGCCCCGCACTCGCATCAATCCATGCAGCGCGCCTGACATCTCGTTGCGGTGACAGGAACCAAACTCGGCCAGACGCAATGGCAGGTCGCGGTAGCTCTTCAACCCGTGATTGTAGATCTGCACGTGGCAGGGGCAGTTCATCGGCTTGATTGCAAACAAGCGCTCTTCCGATTCCAGCGCAAACATGTCCTTGCGATACTTCGCCGCGTGCCCGGAGCGTTCCCACAGCGAAAAATCCACCAATTGCGGTGTGCGCACCTCCTGATAACCGCGCGCGCGTTGTTGCTGGCGCATGTACTGCTCGATCGCCTGATACAGCGTCCACCCCTTGTCGTGCCAGAACACCTGTCCGGGCGCCTCTTCCTGGAGGTGGAACAGATCGAGTTGCTTACCGATCTTGCGGTGATCGCGCTTTTCGGCCTCCTCCAGAAAGGTGAGGTAGGCTTGTAATTCCTTCTTGCTTGGCCACGCAGTGCCATAGATACGCTGCAGCATTTCGTTACGCGAATCGCCACGCCAAAACGCGCCCGCCACTTTCATGACCTTGACCGCCGGAATCCGACCGGTGCTCGGCACATGCGGACCACGGCAGAGATCGATGAAATCGCCCTGACGGTAGAGCGACAGGGTTTCGTCCGCCGGAATGCTCGCGATGATCTCCGCCTTGTAGGCCTCGCCCATTTCGCTGAAAAACCGCACCGCTTCGTCGCGCCCCATCACGCTGCGCTCGACCGGGATATCCTGCTTGATCAACGCCTGCATCTGCGCGTCAATCGCCGCCAGATCCTCGGGCGTGAACGGGCGTGGCGAGGCGAAATCGTAGTAAAAGCCGTTTTCGACCGTTGGCCCGATCGTGACCTGCACTTCCGGGTAGAGCTGCTTGACCGCCTGCGCCATCAA
Organism: uncultured Thiotrichales bacterium; assembly: GCA_964620675.1. GTDB lineage: Bacteria > Pseudomonadota > Gammaproteobacteria > UWMA-0217 > UWMA-0217 > CAYSFW01. The sequence goes on from CAZUJU010000005.1 coordinate 71,704, forward strand.
ATGCGCAGCCGAGTGGCGAAGGATGTCGAGGCCGTCGGCATCTTTGGCGGTGATGATATTCAACGCGACATCGCGGTCGATCAAATGGCTCGCGTCGACCAGACGCCCATCGACCCTGCCAGCCAGCGTCGCCTTCGCAAGCCCGGCGCCAATCGATGCGGCAACCTCCAGCACCGTAGCCGGCTGCTCGAAATGCTTAATGGAACCATCAGGAAGTGTGACGTCAGGCATGTTGCCGCTCCGTTAATGACCCCTACAACAGGCCATGCATTCAACATCCGAATTCTCGACCGCGCCGCGATTCGCGCGAATGACATAAACCGCTCATGCGGTACCGCGGCGCCACGCATGAGGGCTTGGAAACCTCTGCCCTCGACCGACCACCACGCGCCGCGTTGACCGGGTCGCGCAAGTTATCAGCTGACGCCCGCGATATCAAGCACACCCACGTTTATCATCCGACCGATCACTTATTCGCGCGTCCGCGCGAGACAAGCGCCGTGACGCACCCTGAACGCCACGGCAACACGCCTCCGCCTAACCCGTGATCCCGCGTGACGAGACCTCGATACGTCGCGTCAAGCTGCACTACACGGCGGCGAACCCTTCAAACCCGGTTGAGGTAAGAATTGAAGTGCGGTCTCGGCCGCGAGTCGAGGGCCCCCACCGCCCCCCCGATCAGCGCCCCCAGCGGAACCAGGATGGCAAGGCAATAATGACAATGCTGCTGCATCCACTCGCCCCGCCCGATAATCGTGAGCAGAATGACCAGAGACAACCAGATGGAAACGCCCAGGATCGATCCCGCGGCCAGGTTCAAGACTCGATTTGTGTTCATACGTGACCCGGTTTGTAATTGCTGTTATCCAGGTGTCAGCAACGGTTCGCCGACACATTGGTTTTAGCATGCGTTAGAACGCGAATCCGCGCCCTGCTCGTCATTTTCGGCGTGGCAAAAGATGGCCGTGCCGGCCGGTGGTATTTGGCCGCCAACCGGCATATTTCGGCCGCGCTTGGCGCCTCACCGCCACGTAGCCATTGCCATAGATCAATACCACTCGCCGGCCTATCGCCGTACACTACCGCGGCCTGATCACTGCGTCTTTAGCAGACAAAAACAACGCGCTAGCGCCGAATAACCTCCAACAGACTGGCGTACGCGCGCCGAAAGGACGACGCGATTGATGAATGATTTTCCTGATACGACGCGACGATCGCCGGGCTTCGCCGCGGTCAACGCCGAATACATCGACCAGTTGTACGAAGCCTTCAAGGCCGATGCCGAGCGGGTTTCCCCGGAATGGCGGAACTACTTCTACGGCTTCGAGATGGCCAGCGAAGCGGCGCGGCCCGGCGCCATTCGGTGGCAGGAAGCAGCCGATACCCGCGCGCATACCGATGCCCAGCGCGGTCTCGAACACTTGTTCATGGCTTATCGCCTGCTCGGACATCTGATGGCGGACATCGATCCGTTGCGCGTCGATCCGCCGTCGCGTCCAGTCGAACTGGACCCGGCGTACTACGGCCTCGACGCGGCCGCGCTCGAACGCCCGACCGAGGTGGTTTCGATCGACCCGAGCCGTGCCCGGCCGGCGCATGAGATCGTCGCGATTCTGGAGCGGGTGTACTGCGGCAGCGTTGCCTGCGAGCACCTCCATATCACCGCGTCCGCGGAGCGGCGCTGGATCGAACAGCGCCTCGAATCCACCCACGGCGATTGGGCGGCGCAGCACAGCACTACGGTGCGTCGCGAAATCCTCGAGGACCTGAGCGCGGCCGAGGGGCTCGAACGCTATCTGCACCGGCGTTTCGTAGGGCAAAAGCGCTTTTCGCTCGAAGGTGGCGAGTCACTGATCCCACTGCTCGACGAGATCGTCCAGCGCGGCGGGCGCCACGGCGTGACCGACATCGTGGTCGGCATGGCGCACCGCGGACGCTTGAACGTCCTGGTGAATCTGCTCGGCAAGGCGCCACAGGATCTATTCTCGGAATTCGAAGGCATACACGCGAATGCGGCCCATGAGGGCTCGGGGGACGTGAAGTACCACCAAGGATTCTACTCTCACATTCAGACCCCGGGTGGCCCGGTGCGTTTGTCGCTCGCGTTCAATCCGTCGCACCTGGAGATCGTGGCGCCGGTGATCGAAGGTGGCGTGCGTGCCCGCCAGGACCGCCACGCGGAAGACGCGCGCGACCTGATCGTGCCAGTCATCATCCACGGCGACGCTGCGTTTATCGGTCAGGGCGTCGTCACAGAAACGCTGAATCTCTCGCAGACCCCCGCCTACGGCACCGGCGGCACGCTTCATGTCGTCATCAATAATCAGATCGGTTTCACCACCAGCGATCCGCGCGAAGCGCGCTCGACGCGCTACTGCACTGAGGTGGCGAAGCTCGTGCAAGCGCCGATTTTTCACGTCAACGGCAACGATCCGGACGCGGTGGTATTTGTCACCCAGCTCGCGCTCGACTACCGGATGCAATTTCACAAGGATGTGGTGATCGACCTCGTCTGTTACCGCCGCCACGGCCACAACGAGGCGGACGAGCCGATGATCACGCAACCGCCCATGTATCGGCGGATCCGCGCGCTGGCGACAACCCGCGCGCTGTACGCTGAGCGCCTCGAGCACACCGGCGTCCTCGCCGCCGCCGACGCCACAGCGATCAGCGAGCGGTATCTGGCGACACTGGAGGCGGGCCGGGTCGTGGTGCGCGAATTCTTACACGGCTCCCACACCGGGTACGAAGCACACTGGGAGCGCTACCTCAACGCCCGACCGGACGAACGGATCGACACCCGGGTCGCCCGCACCACGTTACAGGCACTCGCGCACCGCATGCTCGCGGTGCCACGCGGCTTCGAACTGCATCCAAGGGTGGCCAAGGTACTGAGCGACCGCCAACGCATGTTCGACGATGAGCGCCCGCTCGACTGGGGCGCCGCGGAGTTGCTCGCCTACGCCACCTTGCTGAACGAAGGTTACGCAGTGCGCCTCTCGGGGCAGGACTCGCAGCGCGGCACCTTCGCCCATCGCCACGCCACGCTGCACGATCAGCGCGAGGATGCCACCTACACCCCGCTTGAACACCTGTTCGACGGCCAACCACGCTTCGAGGCGATCAATTCCGTGCTCTCGGAACTGGCGGTGCTGGCCTTTGAATACGGCTACGCAACCTCGAGTCCCAATACGCTCGTGATCTGGGAAGCACAGTTTGGTGACTTTGCCAATGGTGCCCAGATGGTGATCGACCAGTTCATCTCCAGCGGCTACATCAAGTGGGGCCGCCTGTGTCAACTGACCTTATTTCTACCGCATGGCTACGAAGGTCAGGGACCCGAGCACTCGTCCGCGCGTCTGGAGCGTTTTCTGCAATTGTGCGCCGAGCTGAACCTGCGGGTGTGGGTGCCGACCACCCCGGCGCAGCTGTTCCACTTGTTACGCGATCAGATTAAACGCAGCTTCCGCCGCCCGCTGATCGTCATGATGCCAAAAAGCCTGCTACGCCATCCGCTCTCGCAATCGCCACTGAACGCGCTGACCGACGGCACGCTCGAACGCGTGCTCCCCGAGCTCGATCCACTGCCACCGGAAGGTATCCGGCGGATCGTGTTGTGCAGCGGCAAGGTCTACTTCGACCTGCTGGCCGCACGCCGTACGCGCGGGATCGATGACATCGCCATTATCCGCGTCGAGCAACTTTATCCGTTCCCGCGGCGCGCGCTGCAACCGCTCCTTGCAGGTTACATCAACGCCGACGAACTGGTTTGGTGTCAGGAGGAACCCCGTAACCAAGGCGCGTGGTATCAGATCCAGCATCACCTGCGCGCCTTGGCGCGCGACCGGCAACAACTGGGTTATGCCGGCCGCGCACCGTCCGCCTCAACCGCGTGCGGCTATGCCCGGCTCCATCAGACCCAACAACAAGCGTTGATCGATACCGCCCTGGCAGCGCACGCCGTCGGCGATCCCGGTGAACGGCTCGATGACACCGACGCACATGCGTTCTAGCGCAGACTCGACGATATCCGCGGACCTGACGCCACCGGCAACGCCCGCCTGACCGGCGCCGGCATCACCGACGCCAACACCCTCGCCAACTCCAACGTCGCCGCCGGCGCCGCCGCGATGGGCGTTTCCGAAGCCCGAGCCCGCGCGCTGATCAAAGCGGCGCGGGAAATCGTACCGTAAGCGGTTGGGTGATTAGTTCGTTGTTACCATCGGCTGAACGGAAATTGAGGCTCGCGCCGGAGCAGGAGTCTTACGCCAGCCACTTGGCTAGTTGACTATGGAGCCACCTTGCATGAGCATTGAAACAGGGAGTGCAAATAAGCAGCGGTCGCTGAAAATAGTTCTATCGCCAGTTCGAAGACTGAGTCGCGACCTATAAATCGAACATCGCTGAAACAAGCCGCCTCCCCGCTTGGGCTTTGAGTCACATTCAATAGGTTTGTCGCCGGGATTGGATATCAACCGCCGTCCTGGGCAACCCAATCCATTGGGTAATCGACACCGTACCTATTCAGTTTCGCGCACTTCATTACGCTAAGGTATTTATCATGAACAAACTCAATCGATTCAGCATCTCGTTCGTACTCGTCAGCTCAATGCTCGCAGCCTGCGGTGGCGGCGGCTCTAGCGGCAGCGCTGTCGTCACGCCCGCAGGCGCGGTATCCAAACAAACCCCTCGATTGGACACCGATACCGGCGTAAGGCGTGAATTGGCGATCGCGAGCGGAGTTCTCGATCTGGATGCCTTGGGCATGATTTCGTTCAACGACGAGGCAGACGCCAACACTCGGAGCGGTCTCGAGGCACGCGCCGCGGCCACCTTGAAGGCAACGGAGAGTTGCGACGGCGGGGGCTCCGTCAACACCGCGGAAGGTACCCGCAGCGAGACGTTCACCTTTTTCGGCACGGCGGCCACGGTTGAATACGAGCAACTCACGTTCAACAGTTGCAAGCAAGTCCTGGCGGGCGACAGCATCACGCTGAACGGATTCATCGAATCCGGCGAGACTGCGACTGGCGATCTCAGCTTTTTAAGTGCAGGCACCGCTGGGACAGCCATGGTTGCCAAACTTCAAAACAGCAGTCGTGGTGACGACTTTACCCTTGAATTACTCGGGCGTTTTGAAGACCGTGTCAATGCCAATATCACATCGAGCCGCGCTCGCGCGAGTATCAGCCTGGAGGGTAGGATCGATGGCGAAACGTCTCCTCGGACAACGATCAATTTCGGAACCGGAACCCAACCATTCGCCTTTGACTACAACGAGGCCAACGATACCGAAACCCTCTCGGGCCGATTGAGCTACGAGACAGCCAAGTGCACGGGAACGCTGGACATCTCGACCCCTCAACCGATCAGCTACGGCCTTACGGACAGCGACTTTCCTGTCAGCGGACAGCTGCGATTGGAGCAGAACGGCACCAGCGTGACCTACACCTTCAGCGGCACGACGGTAACCTACGTCACAAGCACTGGATTGAGCGGCACCGTCACAACTGAACAACTGAATCAAATCGATCCCGGCTGCTGAAACTCCACCTACATCGGGAGAAATGCGTACAGCCGAGGACAAGTTTATGCCTCGCCTAGCCCAGGTCAGTATCGCAACTGAGCGTGACCTCTGCCTAAGGCGAAGGCAGCACCACTACTTTTTATCATCGGCGGTGTTTCACGACCGAGATACGTGAGACTCAACGTAAAACGCCCTATTCACCGGAGGCCTTCGCCGCTCCGAGTTGTGTAGAAGAAACGTCGGCCGCAGGGACGCGGTCGACCGGACGAAGGACAAGGTCAAAGCCCCGACGGGGAACGCCGGCTGCTGCCTCTTGATCAATCGGCTGGCCGTCAGAGGTCGAAATCTTCGCGCTAAATGCAGCGCTGGCGGTGGTGGCGCGCAACATTCATCGCATCGACGCCATCCTGCGAGAACGGAAAATCAAGCGGATGAACCGCCGTCAACACCATGCCGATCCACCCTGCAAGCTGGCGGCATAGCCAGCAACAGACCGGCTATATTAAACAGCAGCCGCGGGGGCTGCGGGAGAGGTGCGTCCAGCGATCGGTAAAATCGATGCCGCCAGCTCACGTTCCGGAAAAACCGCCGCTAATCCCCTGGCTGAACGAAAACCCGCGAGAAATTTTGGGGTTTAGAGGCCACGATTTTTTAGAAAAATTGGGTTTTCGGTCAGACACTACATCGGTGCGTCGGGGTTCACTCGGCCCACCTGGGTATAAACCGGATAGCCCCAGCCCGTTTCCCGCGGACGCGTCAGCGGATCCCAAGCCAATCGCAGACCGCCTGCCGTCGGGTGCAGGCGCTGATAGTCGCACCATAGGGCCGCATAGGCGCGCAGCGCAAGCGGATGAACGCCGCCCGGCTCAAGTTCGGCGAGCGGTTCGAGGACATAGGCATGGCGCAGAATATCGGGACGCGGTAAGCGCAAGGCCTCCGAGTTGACCACCCGGTCGTCGTAGAGCAACAGATCGAGATCGAGCGGACACGGCCCCGGCATCGGTATCGCGCGCTGCCGCCCCTGGCGGGATTCGATGGCGCGTAGGATCTGTTTAATTTCGAGCGGAGTTAACCGCGATTCAAACCGTGTCACCAGGTTGTAAAACGGATCCCCGCTAAACCCGAACGCCTCGGTCTCGTAGACGGCCGAACAACGCACGCGGCCGAATTGCCAGCGCAACGCTGCAACCGCCGCGCGAACGTTGCGTTGGCGTTCGATACAGGTTCCGATACTGACGTAAATCACTGCCATGACCGCCTCCTGGTTGGACGCCCGCCGCGCGCTGACATAACACTCACGCGCGCGGGATGTCTTGCGGCGTGTTGAGGTTGAAAAAGCGCTCCGGCATGTCCGAAAAATCGACCCGCTCGGTGCGATATTCCTCGAACCAGAGCCCTATCTTACGCTCGCCGCGCGCGAGAAACGCGCGTAACCCGGGCAAAACGTCGCGCCGCATCAGGGCGTAAACGGAATGCATCCGGGCGCCATCATGGGCCACGGCGATCTCGGCAGACGCCGCCTGGGCACCCTGCCATAGGCGTTGTACGAGCACTTCGGCCAGATCGGGGCCGTCGCAGGGTACGGTAACCAACCATGGCGTTGTCGCGACTTCGAGCGCCGCGGCGAAACCGGCCAGCGGCCCCTGAAATCCATCGAGGCGGTCGGCGACGATAGGGAGACCATATTCACGATAACGTTCAAGATTGCGGTTGGCGCTGAGTAAGACGGTTCCGACCTGCGGCCGCAGGCGCGCGAGTACCGGCTCGATCAGCGGCCGCCCACGGTACATGACCAGACCCTTGTCCTCACCGCCCATCCGGCTGCCCTGGCCGCCCGCCAGAATCACGCCGGTTATCAGAACTGGATCGTAAGCGAGCATGGGCCATTCCCGGTTGAAGATTTCACGATGCATGGACGATCGGAACCCCATCGGCCCGCGTCATGCGTCGGCCGTCAAGGCGCCGACACCATGCTCGCGTCGTTGACCAGCGGGATCCCGAAACCCGTCAGCAACGTGCCAATTTTCCCAGCATTGCTGCTGCAGCAACCCATCGACTTCATCGCGCGACGCGGTGTCGTCTGGGTGCACTGCGGCGGAAACTCGTTACTCGAATTGTACACCGAGCTCGGTTTCGAGCACGATCACCCGCAACTCATGTTTCGCCTCGTGACTGAACGGCGCGAAATGCGCGGCCGTTAGTCCAAAAACCACGGCGGCATCGAGCTTTCCGGCCAGCAGGCTCTTCAAAACCGGCTCGAAACGCGACTTATTAAATCAAGAGACGCACGACTCCTCCCGCTTTTTCTTACTGTGAGCGCAATACGGCATGCGCTTGAGATCCCACGCCAAGCACACCCGGGTCCATTCACGCTGAACCTTTTCAAGCCCGCGCAGTAGGAATTGACGGAATCCCATTACCGACTTGATGATCCCAAACACCGGCTCCACCGTCTGCTTACATGGGGCGTAGGTCGGCCGCTTCGGCCGCAGCACCAGCAGTTGCTTCACCTCGGTCTCGAGCTGCGCTTCGGTGCGTTCGGCTCCCGCGTAGGATAGGGCACTGTGGCGGCTCGCGTTGACGCGGATCCTGGAGCCTGCGAACCCACGAGAGTGGGTTCTCGCGCGCAACTTGCAATACCTGGACGAAGAAATTCTGGAACTGATCTTAAAAACGCCGCCGGAAGGTTGACCGCGTGGCGTGCGTTGCTTGCTCTATCTTGCGACTGGAGAAGGTGGCGGTGGCGTAGTCGTAGCTCAGCAGCAACAGCAGGAGTGCCGGGTGATAGGCATCGCTGCCACGACCCCCATAGGCCTGTTCCATCTCGGACAAGTCCAGCCCTTCGACGACGTCCACGAGGTGGCGCGCCAGATGCGCCTTGGGTGGCCACTCCTGTACCGATGATGGGAGCAGGTATTCCGCGTCTCGGTCTATCGCGCGAAATGCCATCTCATTCTTCGGGCCACCAAAAAACCAATCACCTTCACTTCGCCGAATATCGCAACACCAGCGGTGCCTGCACAAACAGCGTGAACAGCACCACGCCGTAAACGATTGCTTGCAACGTGTAGTCGTAACTGAGCCCGGCCGGCAACGATAAAATCAGGGCAACGGTGGTTGCGCCACGCGCGCCGCCGAGAAATGCCAGGGTCCGCTCGTTCATTGGCAACGCGGGCGCGCGCCCGAGTTTACCCGCCAGCCAGAGACCGGCATAGATGACTACGGCGCGCGCGGTGAGTACGGCGCCGATGCCGAGCAGCACCGCGATCCATTGCTCGGTCAGCAATGCCAAACGCAAGGTGATACCCAGCAGCACAAATAGCAACGCATCCGCGACGAATGCGTGATGGCGCCAGAGTGCGAGCAATGCCTGCCGTTCCGGCTGCGCCGCCTCGCGTACGCGGGCGTTGAGCAACAAACCTGCCACCAGTACGGCCATAACGCCTGACACCTTGAATACGCCCTCGGCCAGCCAGTAACCGCCGAGCGCACAGGCTAGCATCAGCGCGCCGCGCTGCGGCGCCGCGCCGAGCCATTGCCAGAGTCGGCGCGCGATAAAGCCCAGCCCGCCGCCGAGCAACACGCCGCCACTGAATATCACGAGAATATTGAGCGTTGCCGCGCCGAAACCTGGCACCCGTTCGGCATCCGTCGCCATCGCTACCAACACGGCAAACAAAACGATCGCTAACGCATCGTTGAATAAACTCTCGCCTTGCAGAATATTGCCGAGACGACCGAGCTGCGGCAAACGGCGCAGTTGCGCGAGCACCGCGCCGGGGTCAGTGGCCGACAGTACCGCGCCTGCCAACAAAGCTGCGACCCACGGAAATCCAGTGGGATGCGCGATGCCGAAATATAGCACCGCAGCCGTGATTCCGACCGCAACCAGCAGCAACGGCAACGCGAGCAATAGAATCGCAAGCCAATCAGCCAATAAATCCTCGATCTCAATCCGTAACGCGGCCTCGAACACGAGCAACGGTAACAGCACATAAAAGACCAGATCACGAAAACCGTCCCAGCGCAAACCGGTATCGATACCCGCGGCAACCAACGCCTCGGAGCCCGCGAAGCCGACCAGCACCAGCAGCGCCGGATACGGCAAACGCCAGCGTGTCGCGACGGGTTCGAGCAGCAAGGCAACGACCAGCATCGCGAGAAAAAACAGCAAGACCGAGAGCACACTCGTGGCCATCGCAAGCTCCATTCGTGCTACCGCACCGGATAAATCGAATCGAGGCGCCGGCTCATCCCGTCAGGCATGACGATACGCGCATGCTGGCGCCGCAGCTCACGCGGTTCGCGCACGCCGCAGGCGTGAGCGATGACACCGACCTCGTGCACCATGTTGCGCGCATAGTTTGCGACCCGCAGCTGCTTATCCTCCGGTGCCAGCCCCGCTTGCAGGCGCGGATCATGGGTCGTGATGCCGGTGGGACAGGTGTTGCGGTTGCACTGCAACGCCTGAATGCATCCCAGCGCAAACATGAATCCGCGCGCGGAAACACAGATATCCGCACCCATGCAGAGCGCCCACGCCACATCGGCTGGCGTGACGAGTTTGCCCGAGGCAATCACCTTGATGCGCTCGCGTAAGCCGTGCTCCCAAAGTTTATCCACCAGCAACGGCAGACTTTCCCGCAAGGGTAAGCCAACGTCGTCGATCAACGCCTGCGGCGCCGCGCCAGTGCCGCCCTCAGCGCTGTCGACCGTAATGAAATCAGGCGCGCTGGCGTACCCCTGGAGCCTGATCTCGTGGAACAGCGCGTCGAGCCAGGCGCCATCGCTGATGACCGACTTGAATCCCACCGGCTTGCCCGTAATGGCGCGCACCCTCGCAATCAACTGCAACAGCTCGAGATTGTTACGCACATCGGTATGGCGGTTCGGGCTGATCGCGTCACGCCCCGGCGGCACATTGCGAATTCGCGCGATCTCGGCGCTCACTTTCGCCGCGGGCAGAATTCCGCCCTTGCCGGGCTTCGCGCCTTGGCTCAGTTTAACCTCGAACATGCGCACAGCGGGATGCGCCGCGACCTCGCGCAACTTGTCGTCATCGAGATGACCGGCGAGATCGCGCACGCCGTTTTTTGCAGTACCCATTTGAAACACCAGATCGCAACCGCCTTCGAGGTGGAAGGGCGATAAACCACCCTCGCCGGTGTTCAGCCAGATCCCCGCGTTGCGCGCGCCGTGCGCCAGCGCCAGCACGGCCGGCCGGGAGATCGCGCCGTAACTCATTCCGGAAATACAAAACAACGCGTCGGTTTCATAGGGTAAGGCACAGTCGCAACCGATGGTCATACGCCCCGGCGCCACCGCATCCTCGTCCAGAGTTGGAAATGGATGATTGACGAACATTACCGTGCCCGGCACGCGCAGATCACGAGTCGAGCCAAACGGCACGGTGTTGTCGACATTCTTGGCAGCGCGATAGACCCAGCTGCGTTGCGCCCGGTTGAACGGCAGTTCCTCGCGATCCATCGCGAAAAAATACTGCCGAAAAAACTCGCCCAGCCGCTCAAAGCCGTAACGAAACCGCCCGATGACAGGGAAATTTCGCCGAATCGCATGCCGATGCTGACTGACGTCAAGCAGATAAAACACGACGACGAGCAACGCACCGAGCCCGATTACGAATATGAACAGCGCGGCCAAAAACTCGACCGCGCTCAAGAGAAAGGACTGCGCATCAGCAATCGGTAACATGGCGGTGTGCCTCTGGTGCGAATCGGGGCGCGGGTAGCGCGCTGCACCCGCGCCTGGAAGGTGTCTACTCAGATCCGTGGACCCCGCGCGCCACCCTTATTTCAACGCGGCATCAAGCAACCCCGAGATCGCCCCCAGCGGCTTGGCGGCATCACCCGGCAAGCCGTGGCGGGTAATCAGGTAATCGGGGCTGTTCCAGGTCACCCAGGTACCGCCTTCATCCCCCTGCCACGCCAAGACCTTCATCGGCAGATCAAGTCCGATTCGCGGCGCCGTCTGCATCAGTGGCGTGCCTGCCTTCGGGTTGCCGAAAATCAACAGTTGCGAAGGTTTCAGCGCAAGACCCGCGCTCTGCGCTTCACCGCCGTGATCAATCCGTGCGAATACCTTGACCCCCTTTTCGCGCAGGACGCCTTCGAGGCGATCCAGCGTTTCGTGAACCGGGTAAGGACTTGCGCGTTGCATCAGCCCCGGGTCGGCAACCCCAAGCGCCGGTACAAACAGACTCGCGGCGAGAACAAGGCCTGAAAATTGACGAAAACTCATGCTGTGACTCCTGGTGTTGTAAGCGTTGTAATGTGACTCAATGACGCGTTAGGCCCAAGGGCCGCACGCCCATCGCACCGGGTGGACGGGTACGCGACACGCAACCGCGGTCATCGCGTGTCTTCCTGTAATAGCAGCAACAACTGCCGCTTGCTCAGACTGCCGACGCGCACGCGGCGAATCAGGCCGTCCTCGACCTGCGCAAAGGTCGGTGTCGCGACCACGCCAAACTCGCGCGCGAGCGCGGGCGCTGTGGCGACGTCGACTGTGATCAGATTGCGATGCGTCTCCCGCAGCTCGGTCACCACGCGCGTCATCGCCGCGCAAGGCCCGCAGTGCGCGGCGTGAAAATAATAGACCCGACTTCGACTGTTACCCGCCTCGCCGTCGATCGCAGTGGTGTCGGGGGCGGACCGTCCTTCGCTCCCCCGCGCACGCCTGAGAACCATGATCTGCATCACCACTACCAACGCGACCACGCCGGCAATCACAAACAACGGCCAAATCATCGTTAACACCCCATTATCGTTGTCGCCTTCACACGCTCGAGTACCCGCCTCGCCGATGCCCGAAGCTCGGCCTGTCGCGCGGCGCAGGTTACCGACCGCAAGCGATGTTCAGCGCCCGAGCCGCGCCGGTGGCACCATGGCCCCGACAATACGACCTACGGTCGCGTCTCAATTCTGGATGCACAAGGCCAGTCGCCAGCGGTACCGCCAACGCCGACACGCGATTCCGTGACTCGCGACACTCATGCACCGCGTCCCATCGTCACCGTCGCCGCATCTAATCTTTACCGTTGCGAGTATCTATCGACGGGACAGCCTCCCATTGCAACAACTGGCGCCAACGCGCATGAATTTGCGCGTAGCATTACGGTTACGCGTACACCGCACCACCGCGCGTATTCCGCGACCGCGCAGTCCCTCTTATTCAACCACGAACCAGGGAACCATCAATGAACATCAAAACCATCGCAACGCCTATTCGCAATCTCTTCAACGGCCTCGACGATATCGGCGCCTGGGTCGCGCCACTCGGACTTCGATTTGTATTGGCCTACGAGTTCTGGGAAGCCGGGGTGGAAAAGCTTCGCGGCGAGAACTGGTTCGAAAGTATTCGCGATCAGTTCCCTTTCCCCTTCAATCTGTTGCCGCCCGACTGGAGCTGGCAAATGGCGACCTGGACCGAACTCCTCGCCCCGCTCGCGCTGGTACTCGGACTTGGCACCCGATTCGCGAGTCTGGCCTTGATAATCCTGACCATCGTCGCCTGGGTCAGCGTACACGCGGGGAGTGGCTATAACGTCTGCGACAACGGTTTCAAACTGCCGCTCATATACCTGGTGATGTTTTTACCGCTGCTCTTGACCGGCCCTGGAAAACTGAGCCTGGATCATTGGCTTTCGAAATATTTCTCGCGGTAAATAAATGGCGGAGTAGGGACATGTTTTCCCTACTCCGCCTTATCACCAAGGTACTGACTTCGGTTTTCTCACGCCTTTATTCTCACGCAAGAAATCTGCGAACACGAAATCCCGCTCTTGCAAAAAAAGCGTGTGGGTCGAGGCGGTCGACTGGGCAATTTTCGTGTTTATGGGCGCAGTCGTGCCTAATGCCTTTCATTGAAAGCCTCAGCGCCTTTCGCCCGCCCGCGAGTCACGGAACTGTTCAACACCGAACGATTACGCGAGAATTCACCCAGCCTGTAACACTTCAAGGGAATGCCATTGGACGCTACCAACTCCATCATTTTGGTCGGTGCGCTGCTGCTGTTCGCGAGCATTCTCGCCAGCGTCGCATCGGTCAGGTTTGGTTTTCCGTTGCTGCTGGTGTTTCTGGGTGTCGGCATGCTCGCCGGCGAGGAAGGGCCCGGCGGGATCGAGTTTGACGATTTCGAATCCGCGTTTCTGATCGGCAATCTTGCGCTGGCGATCATCCTGCTCGACGGCGGCTTGCGCACCGATATCCGGACTTTTCGCGTCGCGCTGCGACCGGCGTTGTCGCTCGCAACCCTAGGCGTCACCCTCACCGCAGCGATTCTCGGCGCGTTCGCGGTCGCGATCGTCGGCTTTGACTGGCGTTACGGCCTATTGCTCGGCGCGATTGTCGGCTCCACCGATGCCGCGGCGGTCTTCGCGCTGCTGCGCAACAGCGGAACCCGCCTCAATGAGCGGGTCGGCGCCACGCTGGAGATCGAATCCGGCATCAACGATCCGATGGCGGTCTTCCTCACGCTGACGCTTTTGGAAATGATTCGGCACAGCCAGGGCCCGATCGATCCCGGGATTCTGGGATTTCTGCTTCAGCAATTCGGGCTCGGTGCCGCCCTGGGTATTCTGTTTGGCTGGTTGCTCCGCGAACTGTTGCGGCGAATCACCCTGTCCGAGGGCCTGTATGCCCTATTGATCGCCTCGGGCGGCTTGCTCTCGTTTACCTTGACCAATCAGCTCGGCGGCAGTGGTTTTCTCGGTGTGTATCTGACCGGCCTCATGATCGGCGCGGTGCGTAATCGCGGCACCTACCACGTGCTGCGCGTGATGGACGGCCTCGCCTGGCTGGCGCAGTCGGGCATGTTTTTGATTCTGGGCCTGCTGGTGACACCGAGTGCGGTGCTCGCGAACTGGTGGCCGGCGTTTACGCTGGCCGTGCTCCTGCTGCTGGTGGCGCGGCCGGCTGCGGTCTGGCTCAGTCTGCTACCGTTTCATTTCAACTGGCGCGAAGTGGTATTTCTGGCCTGGGTCGGCTTGCGCGGCGCGGTGCCGATCGTACTCGCGCTGTTTCCGTTGATGTATGGAATTGCCGGTGCGCGGCAGTATTTCGAGATCGCCTACGTGGTGGTCATCGTCTCGTTGTTGATTCAGGGCAGCTCGGTCCCGCTCGCGGCGCGCTGGTTACGGGTCGAAGTTCCGCCAATCGGCCAACCCCGCCATCGCGCCACGCTCGATCTACCGATCGAGCCCTTACTGGAAATGGTGCAGTTCGATGTCACCGCGCGGGCCGACGCGGTAGGACGCGCGCCGGAGGCAATGCCGCACGCTGGCGCCATGCAACTGGCCGGGGTTTTGCGCCACGGCGCGATGCGCACGCCGGGACCGGACTTCACGTTTCAACCGGGTGACATCGTGTGCCTGATGATGAGCGAAGACCTGATCGCGGACCTGAACGATTTTTTCACCGGCGCCGCACGCGCGCTCGATACCCGCCAGTTTTTCGGCAATTTCTCGCTCGAAGGGCGCGCCCGCATCGACGACGTTGCCCTTGCCTATGGCTTCGCGCTACCGGATGAGCTGAAGGGTTTAACGCTGGATGCAGCGATCAAACAACGGCTCGCGAATCCGCCCGTCGTGGGCGACGCCGTGCAACTCGGTAAAATTCGCCTGACGGTGCGCGAAATGGACCGCGCCAACATCATCCTGGTAGGGCTTAAACTCGAGTTGTAATGCGGTTGGCATAAAACGCGTAATCCTCGAATCGGTCGACGAATGGGGTACCTGAAAATAAGGAAAATTAATCAGGGCTCCCTTAAGTACTTTAAGTATGCAGCACTACACTAGTACGTCTACCTACCGGAGTGCCGTGGGTTGCTCGTTCCAGGGACTACGCCCCGGAATCAAGCGCGATTCGCCGACGTTAGCGCCCCGATTCTGGTTCGAAACATCGACCAGGTAGTCCCGCAGGATCACCAACTGCTCGTCATCGAGGGTTTCGAGATGCTCCAACGCACCCGACAAGCGTTCGAGCGCGGTCGTCAACCCAAGTCCGGCGCCTTGCAGCCGTGGATCGAGGTGTTCTACGACCCCGAACAACGTCGGCGTCGCGACGCAGTAAGCGCGCTCCCGAGCCTCAGGGGCATGCGTACGAATGCGGTCAGCCAGGCAGTACACGCACTGCCCCAACTTAGCCGATGATCGCGAAACCAGTGACTTCGAATCGCAGCACCTGCCATGCCGACGCTTGGCCCGGAGGACATCGATCTGAGCCGCGAGCACTGCGGAAGTGGTGCGAATCTCGACCGTCAGATACGCGTCGTCGTTAAATCCGGATGTCAGTTTCTTGCCCATTCCGATCGATCCGTAGATGAATTGCGCGAACACTACTCATAGCACCAATTACAGAAAAATGGTGGCGTCGTTCGAGTAATCGGTTCCAAAGCCGAGACGAAAGCGATGAAGGGTTCACGGACACAAAAAAAACGACCGCCTTCTTTCGAAGGCGGTCGCGTCAGGGGCCGTCGATGCGTTACGTCAGTCGCCGCTCGCGAACCCGAGCAGGTGCATCAGGCTCATGAACAGGTTGAAGATCGAAACGAACAGGGTGACGGTCGCCATGATGTAGTTGGTTTCGCCACCGTGGATGATGTTGCTGGTCTCGAACAGAATCAAACCGGACATCAGCAGCACGAACATCGCCGAAACCGCCAGCGAAAGCGCCGGCATTTCAAAGAAGTACGCGCCCAGACCGGCCAGAAACGCGACCAGAATGCCGACAAACAAAAAGCCGCCCATAAAGCTGAAGTCGCGCTTCGACACCAACACGTACGCCGACAAACCGACGAAGATCGCGGCGGTACCGGCCATCGCCGTCATCACGATCTGCGAACCGTTCGGCAAGCTGAGATAGGCACTCATGACCGGACCAAGGGTCAACCCCATGAATCCGGTCAGACCGAATACCGAGGCCAAGCCCCAAACGCTGTTGCGCAGCTTGTAG
Source organism: uncultured Thiotrichales bacterium (assembly GCA_964620675.1). Taxonomy (GTDB): domain Bacteria; phylum Pseudomonadota; class Gammaproteobacteria; order UWMA-0217; family UWMA-0217; genus CAYSFW01. The sequence continues at coordinate 88,201 of CAZUJU010000005.1, forward strand.
GTCAGGAACAGAAAGCCGAAGTAACCCGCCAGCGTGAGCAACAAGCCCGGATGCGGCAACCCCATCGCCATCGAGACGCCCGCCGTGACGGCGCTGAAAGCCAGCGTCAACGACAGCAGGAGATACGTATTGCGCAAGACCCGGTTGGTTGCAAGCGCGCCGCGATCGGCGCGGCTGGTGGAAGTAATCACTTGACTCATGGATGACACCTCGTGTCGTTACGGATTGAGTTGCTTGAATCATGCAGGGTTGCGTTGCAAAAGAAAATCGAATTGGCCTGAAAACCTATTCGAATTTCCCGTGCTTTTATCACACCGCCGCCGTGACGAGCCGCGGTCACTGACCAAACAGACCACTGCGCGACACCTCGGTGATGACAGCCACCGCGGGGTGTTTGATCCGCCGTTCGGCCGAGATCACATAGTAGCGCTCCATCACCTCCCGGGTCCGGCCGATGACTTCGACCGCGTACTTCTTGAGCACGTCGCTCTCGACTATCGTCGGCGAGGTGAAAATGCCCTCGTTCGCCTCACCGAACACCTTCATCAACGCCCGGTCCTCGAACTCGCCAACCACCTCGGGCTTGACTTCGAGGTGCTCGAACCAGGATTCCAAGGCGCGTCGCAATGCGCTGCTCGTGGTCGGCATCAGCATCGGCGCGCCATCGAGACAGGCCGGAAAGTTCTCACGGTAGCGCGCGGCCGAATCGCGCGCCACGAAAAAGCTGATCCCTGATTCACCCAGCGGATGGTTGTAGGCGCGCACGCTCAAAGCCGGACTGACGGGGCTGTCGGCGATCACCAGATCGAGCTTGTGCACCGCCAGATCCGCGAGTAAATCGGAGAACGGCGCCTCGTTGCACACCAACCGTACCTGTTCCGACATCTTCAACACCGGCTCCAACACCTTATAGGCGAGAAGTTTGGGCACCACCATCGCGATCCCCACATGTAAGGTAATCGCCGTGCCGGGGGTGCGTCCCGCCAACACATCCTGCAACTCACCGCTGAGCCGGAACATCTCATCGGCGTAGGAAAATACGACCCGGCCGGTATCCGTCAGCACCAGATTGCGGCCCGATTTTTGGAACAGCTTGTTTCCAACCTGCTCCTCGAGTTCGCGCAGTTGCCCGCTGATGGTTTGTGGGGTGAGGTGCAGGATCTCGGAGGCGCGCGCAATCGTGCCATGCGCTGCCACCGCCCAAAAATACCGTAGATGTTTGAGATTGATATTCGTCATCGTATTTAGCTGTGCTTACCGTAGGGCATCGCGGCGCGGGCGAGGCCAGGCCCGCTCACAACGGCTGCCCGGCCGCATTACCCAGCGCGACATTGCTGCCAGGCGAGGGCATGCGGGGCTTCCGCCCGGCCCCCGTCGGACCAGACGAATCCGGCGTCGCCGCGCCGCGCGCCGTCGCGAGGTTTTCTCCGTTCATGATCGCGTCGATTTGGGCACTATCGAGGGTCTCGAACTCGACCAACGCGGCGGCCATCTGGTGCAACCGATCGAGATTCTCGGTCAACAAGCGTCGGGTGCGCTCGAGGTTGCGCTCGATGATCAAGCGGACCTCGGCGTCCACCTGTTTGACGGTATCGTCTGCCATGTGTTTACGCTGGGTGACCGACTGACCGAGGAATACCTCGCCTTCCTCGTCCTCGTAGGCGAGCGGGCCAAGGTTGTCCGACAAACCCCATTTGGTGACCATGTTGCGGGCGATATCGGTCGCGCGCTGGATGTCGTTCTGCGCCCCGGTGGTGACGGCATCGGCGCCGAAAATCAGCTCCTCGGCAACGCGGCCGCCGAACAGACTTGAAATCTGGCTCTCCAGATACCGTTTACTGGCGCTATAGCGGTCCTTTTCCGGCAGAAACACCGTCACCCCGAGCGCCCGCCCGCGTGGAATGATCGAAACCTTGTGCACCGGGTCATGTTCCGGCACCAACCGGCCGACAATGGTATGCCCCGCTTCGTGATAGGCGGTGAGTTCCTTCTCGGCCGGACTCATCACCATGCTGCGACGCTCCGCACCCATCATGATTTTATCCTTGGCGCGCTCGAACATCGCCATCGTGACGACCGTTTGGCTCGCCCGCGCCGTCAACAACGCGGCTTCGTTGACCAAATTCGCCAGGTCCGCACCCGAGAAACCGGGCGTGCCCCGGGCGATCGCGCGCGGATCAACGTCATCGCCCAGCGCGATTTTGCGCATATGCACCTTGAGAATCTGTTCGCGCCCAAGCACGTCGGGCAGCCCAACCACGACCTGGCGGTCGAACCGCCCGGGCCGGAGTAACGCCGGATCCAGCACATCCGGGCGGTTCGTCGCGGCGATCACGATCACGCCCTCACTGCCCGCGAAACCATCCATCTCGACCAGCATCTGATTCAGCGTCTGTTCGCGCTCGTCATGCCCTCCCCCTAAGCCGGCTCCGCGCCGACGTCCGACCGCGTCGATCTCATCGATAAAAATGATGCAGGGCGCCTTAGCCTTCGCCTGCTCGAATAGATCGCGCACCCGTGACGCACCGACGCCGACGAACATCTCAACGAAATCCGAACCGGAAATCGAGAAAAATGGCACCTTCGCCTCGCCCGCGATGGCTTTCGCCAACAGCGTCTTACCCGTTCCCGGCGCTCCGACCAACAGCACCCCGCGCGGGATGCTGCCGCCGACCTTGCGAAACTTCTCGGGATTACGCAGGAAATCGACCAGCTCGCCGACCTCCTCGCGAGCCTCGTCGACGCCCGCGACGTCGGCGAGCGTGACCTTCACCTCGCCTTCGATCATCTCCCGCGCCCGACTCTTGCCAATACTGAAGATCCCGCCGCCCGCGCCGCCCTGCATACTCCGGCGCATAAACCACACCCACACCCCGATGATCAGCGCGATCGGCAACAACGACAGCAGCAATTGACTGAGGAAGCTGGGTCGCTCCGCCGCCAGCGCCACGATCTCGACATTGTGCGCCAACAGGTCGTTCACCAAGCCCGGATCCCGCGGCTCAATGGTTTCGAAACGCGTCCCATCGCCGCGCTCGCCGCGAATCGCTTCGCCCTGAATTTCGACCTTGCGCACCCGCTCCTGCTTAAGATCGCTGATGAATTGGCTGTAACTGATCGTCTCCCGGCCGGAGTCCTGCCGCGCGCCGCCGAATATTGAGAGCGCGAACCACAGCGCGGCAAGGACGAAAATCCAGCTCATGGCGTTTCGGTTGGGGTTCTGCATGGCATCCTCTCGAGAGAGTTTAACGGCTACAACACACTATGGAGGCAGTCTAAGCCGGATTCACCCTCGGATTAGCCCGAAATCAGGGCATCAAAACATCGAGAAAAATTGATCATTGCCGCACGGCAAGTGGTTCCGACTGATTCTGACAATCCGTGTCGGCTCGCTGCCGAGGCGTTGCGCGCGCTCGACTCGCAACGCCGCGCCCCACCGGCCGGCGTCGTTCGTCACGGCCGACCGTGCGAAAGGAGGATAGAAATCGATCCGAGGTCAGGTTCGACGCAACTCGCCACCGCTTTCGAGCAAGCCGGTGCGCCGGCGCGCAAGCGGGGTTTCGATTCGGCGCGCGAGCGTTCGCCCGGCACGCGCGGCGGCACGATCGATCGCGAGATACAGGTCGGCCTGAACATCCTCGATCACGACGTCGGGCAGGCCGGACAGCCGGATCTCAATCTTGCAGACCTTGTCGCAACCGCCTTTGGGACCGTTGACATCGGACAGGCGCACGATGACGCGCGTGATGCGCTGCCCCACCCGCGCCAGAATCATGCGCATCCGCCGATCGATGTGATTCTGCAGCGCTTCGGTCAGCGTAAGGGAGGTTGCTTGAATATCGATGTGCATGATAAGGGCCTCGTCGATTGTAACGCGAATACCTGCAACCCTAGCGCCAACGTCGCGCGCGAACGACCGGGAAGCGAAGCGAATCGACTCGAAATAGCCGAAGCATCCGCGGCAAGGGTATTGGCCACCTCAACGCGGCGACTCGGCGCCCGCTTGCGTTTGCCCTGGTCGGGTCGGGATCACGGGCGGGTCAGCGGCCAGATGGACCTTGAATTGAATCTTGTTGCTCATGCCCATCAGCTGGTCGCGGGTCGCACCGGAAAACCAGATGCGAACCGGCTGGTAGACGCCATCATCGACCGCGACGCTGAATGCCGTCGTCCCGCCCGCCACATCGATTTCAAAGCGATGCGCTCCAGGTGGGACGGTGACGACCAGGTTGTGTTTCGACGCGCCACTGTCGCGGTTCTTGCGCGTCATGCCATCGAATACGCGTTTGCCGCCGTCCAAGCGGTAGACCGACGCATCGACCTTGTAGACCGCCTGCACCGGATCGTCGCTGGGAATGTAGAACTCGATGTAGGCCTTGGGACCGGCCACGAAACGCTCATCCGCGCGGTCGCCGCCACACGCGGTCACGCCAAACAGGCCGATCACAATGATCGCGCCCAGGTTGATCATCGCCCGCATTCGTCGCATTCATCACTCCAAACGGTTCGGAAACAGCGCCGAATTATCCGCCGGTTACCCCGTCGGCGGCTAGATTCTCCGGTGGCGATGGGAGAAACCTGGCTCCGCGAAGCCCACGAACGCGTGGTGAAGCTCAATCTGTGATCATTAAAACGATCAGTACCTTCGGCCCGTGTACGCCGTAGGCTAAGGTCTGCTCGATATCGGCGGACTTCGAAGGCCCCGAGATCAGGAGTGCGTTGGTTGGCATCGCGGCGTCCCAGCCTTGGCGCGCAACGGCTTCCGCGAACGTTGTAACAAGTGCGCTCGCTTCCAGGACCGCGATGTGTACCGGCGGCACCAGCGACATCAAGCGCGGCTCGTCCGCGGTCGGCCAGAGAATCAGACTGCCGGTTTCAGCGATACCCCCGAGGGTTCCGGTCAGCGCCGCGTCGACCTCGCCAAACAAGCGGTGCTTCCAGGCCTCGATCGGCTGCTCGTAGCGAACCGCAGGAGGCAAGGCCGCGCCGGCAGCCGCTGCCGCGTCGATTGCCTCACCCCACGCCGTAGTGCTCGCGTAGAGTAGATTGCGCAACTGCAACCGCGCGCCAACCGCGGCTAAGGCCTCGATCCAACCCGCGCGCGACGTAGCGACCACCTCGGCCCGCACCGCATGCATCCGTTCGGTAAAGCGCTGTATCCGCTCATCCTCGCGCCAGGCGAACAGACGCACCGGGGCACGCGTGAACGCCGAATCGGGCGCATGCGGTTGGCCCGCGCGAAGCCGCGCGAGAATCTGCGCGCGCGACTTACTCATGCTCGAAGCCCTCCTCGCGCGCGAGCCGATGCAAGGAATGTTCCGCGATCCGTGGCGCCGCACGCGCCCGCGTCCACGCCCCCAACCGCTGGGGCAGGAGCTTCCTCACCCTCGCTGCGGCCCAGGTCCCGAACCGATACAAGGCTGGATGCGCGTGCGTCAACGCCCAGGCGCGCCAGATCACGGCCTCGCCGAATTGGCGCCGACTGCCGTGCCCGCGCGCACCGGCGTCATCGCCACGCACCGCGTCGAAACGCAGCCGGTTGATCAGATCCGGCAGCGGAATCCGCACCGGACAAACCTCGCTGCAAGCGCCGCATAAGGTGGAGGCCGACGTCAATTCGCCGATCGTATCCAACCCTTCCTTCTGCGGTTCGAGCACGATCCCGATCGGGCCAGGATAGACGGTGCCATAGGCGTGCCCGGAAATCCGGGTGTAGACCGGACAATGATTCATGCACGCACCGCAGCGGATACACCGCAGCGTGGCCTGCAACTGGGGGTCCCCGTAGATGCGGGATCGGCCATTGTCGAGCAGCACCAGATGGACTTCATGCGGGCCGTCCTTTTCGTGCGGTTTGCGCGGCCCCGAGATCAGATTGAAATAGGTCGTGATCGGTTGACCGGTCGCGGAGCGCGTCAACAAGGTCAGCAACGGCGGAACATCCTCAAGGCGTTCGACGACCTTTTCGATCCCGGTCACGGCGATATGCACCGCGGGCGCTGTGGTGCTCATGCGCCCGTTGCCTTCGTTTTCGACCAGGCAGAGGGTGCCGGTCTGCGCCACGGCGAAATTCACGCCCGACAACCCGACCGGCGCAGTCTCGAACTGCTCGCGCAGCAACTGGCGCGCGTTCTGCGTGAGCTGATCGATATCGTCGGAATACGGAATATGCGGAAACTTTTCCCGAAAAAGCTCGGCGACCTGATAGCGGTCCTTGTGAATCGCCGGCGCCACGATATGCGATGGCGGCTCGTTCGCCAGTTGCAGGATGAACTCCCCAAGATCCGACTCCAGCGCCTCGATCCCGCGCGCTTCGAGAAAGGCATTGAGGCCCATCTCTTCCGACACCATCGACTTGCCTTTGATGATCTTGTTCGCGCCATGGCGCTGCATGATCTCAAATACGATCTGGTTAGCCTCGGCCGTCGTCTCGGCCCAGTGCACCTGGATCCCGTTCCCGCGACAACTCGCCTCCAGTTGCTCCAACAGTTCAGGCAAGTGTTGTAACGCATGGGCGCGAATCGCCATACCCTGGGCGCGCAATCGCTCCAGCTCCTCGCGATCGGGAAACTGGTCCAGCCGACGGGTCATCAACCCGTCCATCGCCTTGCGGAAGTTTCGCCGCACCCGCGTATTCGCGAGTGCGTCGGTAATACGATTCCTGAAATCGCCGGGCGCTACGGACATCTGGCTTGGTCATCATTTGGTGTGGCTAAAGCCAAGTGTAATCGACGGCGCGATTCACGCCACCGGCGCGAGACCGTCAAGCGACCGCGCGCGCGCTCAACGCTTGTCCTTCTTCGGCCGCCCAGTCTTGATCGGCAACAAACGCGCCAGTTGCTGCTGGAGTTCATCCGCCTGCATACGCGCGATCATCGCAACACCGATACGCAGAATTTCGCTCTTTTTGATGCTATAGCCGGCGCGCAAACAACCCTGCTTGATCTCTTCGATCTGGGCGTATTCGAACTCCGGCATGGTAAAGCTATCGCGGATCACTTTCGGCTTCTTGAACTTGGCCGGCTTTTTGACCTTTTTCGGCTTTTTGGCAGTCGGCGTCGGCGCCGTGTCGCCAAGCTCAGATTCGGTCACCGTGTCGTCCGCGGACTGCGTGGGCGCTTCCGTTGCCACAAGGTCACCTTCGGGTAAAGCATCGGCCACGGACTCCGCGTTTGGTTCCGGCGCCGGCTGCGATGGATCTTGGTCGGGATTCACGACCGTGTTGTCTTCAGTACTCATGATGGCCTCCTGTTAACGATATAAACCGTATATATAGTTTATGCCGGTTCGAGAAGCGATGCACGACCGTTCCGATGAACGCTCTCAACGCGGTGCCGATCTACCTCGGCTCAGGCCAAAACCGCACCGTTAAACGCCTCGTACAACGCAATCACCCCAAAAATCAGAAACATGGCGGCGGCGCCGCGGTGCATCCAGAGGTGCGGCAAGCGCCGCATCACGGTCGCGCCAAGGACAATCCCGAGCAGCGATACCGCCCACAGCGCGAGCGTACCGCCCACGAAGACCGCCACCAGGTCTCCCGTTCCGGCCGCCAGTGCGATCATTGCCAACTGCGTTTTGTCGCCCAGTTCCGCCAGAAAAATCAACGCGAAACTCGCGAGCAAGGCACTCCGCGCGCGGGTACCCCGAGATTCATCATCCGCGGGTTCGTTGGCATCGCACCACGACCGGTACGCAAACACCAAAAACAGGACACCGGCCGCGCCGAGTACCAGTTGCGGCGGCACGTAGCGGAACAGAACGGCGCCGACCAGCACCGCCAGCAAGTTCAACACCGCGAAGGCCAGAAATACTCCGACAATCACTGGCCAAACCCGATAACGGTGGGCAAGCGTCATCGCCATCAACTGGGTTTTATCGCCCATTTCGGCCAGAAACAACAAACCAAACGACGACAGTACAATCGAAAGTTCCATAACACATAGTGGTCAAGGACGCGACAACAAGCGATGTCGCAGTCGGGTGAACAAGTAGGCCGCGGCTACGCCGCAGCGCCGGCCGGGAGGTGGCCGTCGCGCCCCCAGGGATCGGTGCACAGCGTGTCTCGCCTCCCCAACCCGGAGCCGCATTCATCCGCCGGGGCAGTGCCCTCGCCATGAAAGCTAACGCCGCGTATCGCGCTCAGCACTCGCGAGAGAAC